>NZ_BSSF01000002.1:0-749566 GCF_030268985.1 Microbispora sp. NBRC 16548 | reverse complement strand
GGATGTGTCCCGACGGCGCCGACTGCCCCTGGCCGATGATCTCCTCGACCTGCTGGCGCACCCCCTCGAGACTGATCCCAAGGCTCTCCAGAGCCTTGGCCGCCACACCCTCACCCTCATGGATCAAACCAAGAAGAATGTGCTCAGTGCCGATGTAGTTGTGGTTGAGCATCCGAGCCTCTTCCTGGGCCAGGACGACAACCCGCCGCGCACGGTCGGTGAACCTCTCGAACATCTGCGCTCCTCGCTGCGGCGTGACCTACAATCGGAGTCTCCACTTCGGTTACAGGCTATGAAGCGGCGAATCCGTGTGTCAATCGAGGCGTGGGGAGAGCCGAGGAAATGCCGAACGACCAACGCGTTCCCGGTCCGGACACCGCCGGAGGGCCGGCCAGGACGCTGCGCGCCGACGCCCAGCGCAACCGAACGCGCATCCTTGAGGCCGCCGAGGCCGTCTTCGCGGCCAAGGGCCCCTCCGCCTCGACCGAGGAGATCGCCCAGAAGGCCGGCGTCGGGATCGGGACCGTCTTCCGGCACTTCCCCACCAAGGAGTCCCTGCTCAAGGCGATCATGCACGCGGTCGCGGTCAGGCTGACCGAGGAGACCCGGGCGCTCGCGGCCGAGGGCGACCCCGCCACCGCCTTCTTCGCCTTCTTCACCCGCACCGTCGAGCAGGCCGCGGAGAAGAAGACCGTCGTCGACCTGCTCGCGCAGGCCGGCATCCCGGTCACCGTCGCCAAGCCCGTCCTCGCCCTGCGTGAGGCCGTCGAGGTGCTCGTCGGCAAGGCCCAGCAGGCCGGGGCCGTACGTCCCGACGTCCGGGTGCCGGAGGTCATGGCCCTGCTGATCGGCGTGTGCCAGGCGTCCCTGCACACCCGGTGGGAGCCCGATCTGCGGGCCCGTACGCTCGCGATCGTCTTCGCGGGCCTGCGCCCCGCCGCGGCGGCCGGCTGACCTCCGCCACTGGGCGGTCACGCAAAACCGCAGCTCATCGGCGTGGCGGGCACGTCGTGTGAACCCTAGCTCCCCACAGCCGCAATGATTGGCTGCGCACGGTGCCGACGAACCCGTCGACGCAGAGGGGTCCGGCGCGCCGGGCAGCGGTCACCGTTGTCAGAGAGGAGACGACGTGCGGCGCCAGGACGAGGCCGAAGATCTGGTCCAGTTGCTCACGCCCGAAGGCGAGCGTGTCGCGCACCCCGAGTACGACCTGGACCTGTCGAAGAGCCAGTATCGGGGGCTGTACCGCGACATGGCGCTGGTGCGCCGGATCGACCGGGAGGCCTTCGCTCTCCAGCGCCTCGGCGAGCTGGGGATGTGGATCCCCTGCCTGGGGCAGGAGGCCGCCCAGATCGGCTCGGGCCGGGCGCTGGATCCGGACGACCACGTGTTCCCCTCCTATCGGGAGCACGGCGTCGCCTGGTGCCGGGGCATCGCTCCCCTCACGCTCATGGGCATGCTGCGGGGCACGACGAACGGCGGCTGGGACCCCCGGGAGACCCGCTTCCACCTCTACACGATCGTCCTCGGCGCGCAGACGCTGCACGCCGTGGGGTACGCCATGGGCGTCCGCAGGGACGGCGACGACTCGGCCGTCGTGGCCTACTTCGGCGACGGCGCGGCGAGCGAGGGGGACGTCAGCGAGGCGTTCAACTTCGCGGCCGTGTTCGACGCGCCGGTGGTGTTCTTCTGCCAGAACAACCAGTGGGCCATCTCCCACCCCGTCGGGCGGCAGAGCCGGGCGCCGATCTACCAGCGCGCGCGGGGGTTCGGCTTCCCCGGCGTACGGGTGGACGGCAACGACGTGCTGGCCTGCCTCGCCGTGACGAGGGCCGCGCTGCGGCACGTACGCTCCGGGGGCGGGCCGTTCCTCATCGAGGCGCACACCTACCGGATGGGCCCGCACACCACCTCCGACGACCCGGGCCGTTACCGGCCCGCCGAGGAGGTGGACGCGTGGCGGAAGAAGGACCCGATCGCGCGCATGCGGTCGTACCTGCTGCGGGAGGGCATGGCCGACGAGGCGTTCTTCGCCGAGGTCGACGAGGAGGGCGACCGCATGGCGCTCGAACTGCGCAACGGGGTCATCACCATGCCGGACCCGCCGGTGAACGCCATGTTCGACCACGTCTACGCCGATCGGCACGCGCTGGTGGAGGAGGAGCGCGCCTGGTACGCCGCCTACCTCGACCGCTTCGAGGAGCCCGGCGCGTGACCTACCGATGCCGCCGGGCCCGGCCGTCCGCAAGGGCCCCGTCTCTCACTGCCGTAATACCTCTCGAGAAGTGAGCGCGGGAGTATGATTCCGGGTATGAGCGGAGACAGGAAGACCCGGATCACCATCACGGTGGACCCTGACGTCGTCGAATACGCCGAGCATCTCGTCGCCGTCGGCAAAGCCACCAGTGTGGCCGCAGTCTTCAACGACGCCATCGCGGAAAAGCGCATCACCGACCAGCGTGCGCTCGCCCTGTTGCGTGAGCGCGCCCGGCAGGCTGATCCTGCGCGGGTCGCCCGCATGATGCGGCATGTGAACCGCCAACTCACTGAGCACGGTTTCCCGGCGGCGTCGAGTGAGTGACTTCACGCCGACGCCCTACGTTCTCGACACCAGCGTCCTGGCCGATGTCGCCCGTGGAGACGCGGATTTGATCGGGCTCCTCCAGGACTTCGACCGCGCAGGTCAATCACTCGTCATTCCCGCGCTGGCCGCCGCCGGTGCGCTCCTCGACGGCCGTGGATCGCCGGAGGCCCAGTCGCTGCTCGCCGGCCTGGCCGCGTTCGAGCACGCGGTCGTCGCCCCACTGGACGGCATCTCCCAAGCGGCCAAGCTCGCCTCGATGATGGCCGTCACCGGCCTCGGCGTTCACGATGCCCACGCCGCCGCCATCGCCGACGTGGCGATCTGCCCGATCCTCACCTTGCATGCCGGCAGATGGCAGCAATCGAGTCGTGCCCTGGACAACCCGCTGCACGTCATCGAGATCGCCGATCCGGACGAGTGACCATGGCCCTCTAACCGCGGACCGGGCGCGGCATGCCGATCCGTACGGGGACACCGCGAGACGCGTGCACGAGCGGGTCGTGGCCGGGTGTGGGAAGTCCGGCCGCTTCGAGCAGTCCCTGTTCCAGCCCGGCGAGCCGGGCACGGTGCAGGGGCCAGCGCGGGTGCTCCACCTCCGCCGTCGCCAGGCGGCCCGCGACGACCGTGAACAGCCGGTAGCGCTCGACCAGGAAATCCGCGAGCCCGCTCCGCTCGGCCTCGGTCAGCGGAGGGCCGAGGTCGACGTCCGCGTCGCAGCGCGCCCCGGAGGGCCCCGGCCACCGGCGCCGGCAGCGGTAGCGGCGCCGTGCCCCCCCGCCGGTCACGGACATGTCCGACCAGTAGTACGGCAGCCGATACGTGGCCCGGGCACCCAGCACGGCGGGCAGTCTCCCGGCGTCCAGCGACAGGAACCACAGGCCGCCCCTCCCCCGGGCGTCCCTGGCGTACGTGCGCACGTTGGTCTCGGGGAAGCGTGACAGCCACGGCAGCGGCGGCAGGCCGGGCGCCCGCACATCCCGCATCAGGAACGGCGTGAGCCCGACGTACGCGGACCCCTCGTAGGTGTCCACGGTGAGCCCGTCCGGCAGGAACGCCTGCACGAGTTCTGGCGGATACCTCCAGTGGATGAACGTGATGTCGGCCCAGCGGTGATACATCACCGGACGGTCAACCCGTCCCGGCGGCGGCGACGACGGCATGAAGACCATGCCCCGGCCCCTACCCACGACGCTGGAGGTCGGTCGCCGCGAGCGCCCCTTTCGTGTCGGTGCGCGACGCTACGATCATGCGCATGTCGGACGACTTAGCGGGGAACGCCCGATCCTTCCAGGTCGACCTGCGCGGACTGGTCGATCTGCTGTCCCACCACCTCTACTCCAGCCCGCGGGTGTACCTGCGCGAACTGCTGCAGAACGCGGTGGACGCCGTCACCGCGCGGCTGGCGGTGGACCCGGCGGCGCCGACGGACATCCGGATCACCGTCGAGGAGAACGGGCTGCGGATCGACGACCCGGGGATCGGCCTGACCGAGGCCGACGTGCACCGCTTCCTCGCCACCATCGGCCGCTCGTCGAAGCGTGACGACCTCGAAGGCGCCCGGCAGGAGTTCCTCGGACAGTTCGGCATCGGTCTGCTGGCCTGCTTCACCGTGGCCGAGCGGATCCAGGTGCTCACCCGGTCGGCCCGCGACCCGGACGCTCCGGGCGTGGAATGGTCGGCGACCTCCGACGGGACGTACACGGTGCGTACGCTTCCGCCGGACGAGCGTGCCACCCTCGTCGGCACCCCCGGGACGACGGTGCGCCTGCTGGCCAGGCCGGGGGCCCGGCGGTGGTTCGCCCCCGACCTCGTGGCCGACCTGGCCCGCGACTTCGGCGCGCTGCTGCCGTACGCGGTGACGGTGACGGGGGGCGGGCGGACGGTCCGCACCACCGACAGCCCTCCGGTGTGGGACCGCCCCTACCGTTCGGCGGCCGAGCGCCGGGCGGCGCTGCTCGCGTACGGCGAGCGGGTGCTCGGCTTCGCGGCGCTCGACGTGGTCGAGCTCGACGTGGAGCTGGCCGGGGTGCGGGGGGCCGCCTACATCCTGCCGAACGCGGCCAACCCGGCCGCCGGGGGCCGTCACCGGGTCTACCTGAAGGGCATGCTGCTGGGCGACGCGGTCACCGGCCTGCTGCCCGACTGGGCCTTCTTCGCGCGCTGCGTGATCGACACCGACACCCTGCGTCCCACCGCGTCGCGGGAGGGGCTGTACGAGGACGAGACGCTGGCCGCGGTCCGCGAGGCCCTGGGCGCCCGGCTGCGCGACTGGCTGACCGGCCTGGCCGCGCAGGAGCCGGGCCGCCTGGCCGCGTTCCTGTCCGTGCACGCCCTCGGCGTCAAGTCGCTGGCCAGGCACGACTCCGAGCTCTTCGAGATCATGCTGCCCTACCTGCGGTTCGAGACCACCGACGGCGAGGTGACGCTCGCGGAGTTCGCCAGGAAGCACCCGGTCGTGCGGGTGACGTCCTCGGTGGAGGAGTTCCGGCAGGTCGCCGGCATCGCGGCGGCCCAGGGCCTCGGGGTGGTCAACGGCGGCTACACCTACGACGGCGAGCTGGTCGCCGCGCTTCCCGGCGTCCTGCCGGGGGTGACGGTCGAGGAGCTGGACGCGGACGCGGTCACCGCGGCTCTCGACCCGGTGGACCCCCGCGAGGAGCTGGCGATGGCCGCCTTCCTCACCGCGGCACGCGCGGCGCTCGACCCGCTGGAGTGCGACGTGATCCTGCGCGCCTTCTATCCGGCGTCGGTGTCCGCTCTCCACCTCGACTCGCGGGCCGCCCGGAGCGAGCGCGCCCGCGCGGAGACCGCCGCCGAGTCCGACGAGCTGTGGGCCGACATCCTCGGCGCGCTCAAGTCGTCCGCGCCGCGCGCGCAGCTCGTGCTCAACCACCGCAGCCCGGTGGTGCGCAGGCTGGCGACGATCCGCGACCACACGCTGCTCGTCACCGCCGTCGAGGCGTTGTACGGCCAGGCGTTGCTGATGACGCATCGGCCGCTGCGGCCGATGGACACCTCGCTGCTGAACCGGGCCTTCGACCAGTTGCTCGGCTGGGCCGCGGCGAGCGTGACCGACGCGCCGGAAGGAGAGGGGCGGTGAGCGGCACCGCCGCGATCCGCGCGGGCCTGGAGGAGTGCGCGGCCCTGCCCGAGGGGCGGCAGAAGGCCGAGCGCCTGGAGGTGCTCGCCGCGCAGGCCCGCACGGCCGACGACCGCTCACTGGAGGGCGAGGTCCTGCTCGCCCTCGTCGAGGCGTACCTGTACGCCGCCGAGGGCGACCGCATGCCGGTCGCCGCGGGACGGCTCCTGCGGCTCCTCGACGACTTCCCGGCCGAGCTGGGACCGCTGACCTACTCCATCCACTGGCGGCTCAAGTGGATGACGCACAGCCTGGTCGGCAACCCCGCCGTGCCGCTGGAGACGACCCACCGCTGGCTCGACGAGCTCCAGAGCCGTTACCGGGAGCGTGGCTACAGCGCACGCCCGGTGCTCGCGCTGCGCTCGCTCCTGGCGCAGGAGACCGGCGACTTCGAGACGGCCGCCGCCGCGATGGAGGCGTCCATCGCCGCGCCCGACGACGCGATGGCCGACTGCGACGCCTGCGAACACAACGGCTGGGGCGCCTGGCGGGATGCCGCGGGCGACGACGAGGGCGCGCTGGAGTTCTGGGCGCCGCTGCTCGACGGCGAGCTGACCTGCGCCGAGGAACCCCACCGGGTGCTCGGGCAGGCCCTGCTTCCCCTGCTGCGGACGGGCCGCGTCGAGGACGCGCGCAGCGCGCATCTGAAGGGCTACCGACTGGCCCGGCGCACGCTCTCCCTCCGCGAGACGGTGGGGCAGCACATCGAGTTCTGCGCGCTGACCGGCAACGAGGCGCGCGGCCTGGAGATCCTCACCGAGCATGTCGCATGGCTCGCCCCGCACGGCGAGGAGGTCTCGCGGCGGCTCGGCTTCATCTGCGGCGCCGCCGTGCTGCTGCGCCGCCTGACCGCGCTCGGCCACGACGACCTGCCGGTGGGCGACCGTACGGCGGGGGCCGCGCTCGGCGACCTGGAGCGGGAGATCGGCGACATCTGCGCCCGTTACGACGCCCGCAACGGCACCCGCGTCGTGAGCGAGCGGGTGGCGGCGCGGCTGAGCCGGGAGCCGCTGCTCGACCGGCTGCCGGTGGGCTCCCCCGTGCGGCTGCCTCGGCCGGCGGGGGCGGGGGCGGTGGCCGCCGTCCCGGTCCCGCCCCGCACGGCACAGGCGTCGCTTGAGGATCTCGTGGCGGAGGCGCGGCGACTGTCCGCACTGCGCCATCCGCACGCGGACGAGGCGTGGGAACGGGTCGGCGCCGCCGGGACCGAGCTGCCCGAGCCGGTGGCCGCGCGGGTCGAGCTCAGGCGGGCGGGGACGGCGATGGAGCAGGACCCCGGCGCCGCGTACGCGCGGCTCCTGGCGGTCGCCGACCGGTTCGAGCGGCTCGGCGACCGGGCCGACGCGCTGGAGTCGCGCGCCGGGGCGGCCGTCGCCCTGGCCTACGCGGGTGACCGGGCCGGCGGCGAGAGCCTCGCGGAGACCGTCACCGCCGAGGCCGCCGCCGCGTACGCCCAGGGGACGCTCGACGCCGAAAAGTACCTGGCGGCCCGCAGGGCCGGGGCGTACGTCGCGGTGAGCACGCTCGCCGGGCCGGACGGGCCGGTCGAGACCGACGTCCTGGCGGCGCGTGCCCGGGTGGAGGCGGAGCTGTCCACGGCGGAGGAGCTGGGCGGGACCGGCCGGGCCGGCACCTACCACGACATGCTGGCCCGGATCTCCCTCCTGCTCGGCGACCTCGACGCCGCGCGCACGCATCTGACGGCCGCGCTGGGTTGCTACAGCGACGCGGGCATGCCCTGGCTCGCCGCGCGGCCCGCGGGCATGCTCGGTCAGATCGCCCTCGATCAAGGGGATCCGAAGAGCGCCGAGGGCCACGTGTCGACGGCCCTGGAGCACGGCGGAGACCTGCTGCCCGCCGGCGAGGCGGCGGAGCTGAGTTCCCTGCTCGTCGAGGCGCTCACCCGGCAGCCCGGCCGCGAACTCGACGTGGTGGGGGCGGCGCTCGCCGCGGCCGCCCGGTGGGACGGCCTTTCCGAGCCGGACACGCTGCACAACACCTTCGCCGCCGCCCGCGCCTACCACGTTCTCGATCGGCACGGCGAGGCGGCCGCGCTGTTCGAGGAGGTCATGCCGCGCGTCGAGGTCCCGTACGAGGGGGAGGCCGTCGCGCGGACGCGGGCGCAGTACGGCCGGTCGCTGGCCGAGCTGGGCCGGCACCGGGAGGCCGCCGAGCAGTTCGTCACGGCCGCGCGACTGGTGCAGGACGACCCCGACGCGAAGGAACTGCACGCGGAGCTGGCCTGGTCGGCCGCCGAGGCGCTGCAGTTCGCCGGGAGGCGGGACGAGGCGCTGCCCGCCTTCCAGCGGGCCGCGCGGCTGTGGGGCGACCTCGGCATGATCGTCCCGCGTGTACGCTGCCTGCGCGCCGCCGCGTGGCTGATGGACTGGACGGGCGGGGACACGGCGGAGGACGAGGACGGGGACACGGAGCCGCCCGGTGTCACCGCGATGCGGGCCGTGCTCGCCGAGCTGGAGTCCCTGGCGGGTGCCGAGCCGTCGGAGGAGGTCGCCGCCGAGCTCGCCGAGACGCGCCGGCAACTCGACGCGATGCTCGACGACGGCTTCGACTCGTGCGACTTCGATGAGAACGAGGGCGAGGACGAGGAGTAGACCCCAGGTGACGGGCCACGGCGGTGATGCCGGGCCCGAGCGGTCGCATGCCACCATTCCATCGAACTTTCGTCACAACCCAGCAAAAGTTCTGCAGTTTTGCCCAAACTATCTTCACAATTCTCCAAAAGGCGCTTACCTTCGGGGCGGATCACCGCTACGCGGCCGGTTTGTGAAGCGAACGCGTGCTCACGACCGTGCAGCGGGCCCGCACCGCACCGACGGAAAGGAAGCCCCGCCATGCCCCCCAGGCGGCCGACCTATCGCGCCAGAAAACGGATCGCGCAGACCTGCGCCTTACTCCTGGCCTTCACGGGCCTGACCGTGCTCACCCCGGCCGCGCCCGCGCAAGCGGCGCCCGTCGACGCCGCCGACTACCAGCGCGTGGAGCTGGCCAGGGGCGTCGCCGAGATGGGCGAGCCGATGACGATGACCGTGCTGCCCGACCTGTCGGTGCTGCACACCGCTCGCGAGGGAGTCCTGCGGCGCACCGACGCGCGCGGCGACACGACCGTGGTCGGCACGCTGAACGTCTACAACCACGACGAGGAAGGGCTCCAGGGAGTCGCCGCCGACCCGGGCTTCGCGACCAACCGGTTCGTCTACCTCTACTACGCTCCCCGCCTCGACACCCCCGACGGAGACGCCCCGGCCGCCGCGTCCGACTTCTCGGCCTGGAAGGGCGTGAACCGGCTGTCGAGGTTCACCGTCAAGCCCGACTGGACGCTGGACAAGGCCAGCGAGGTCAAGATCCTCGATGTGCCGGCCGACCGCGGCATCTGCTGCCATGTGGGCGGCGACATGGACTTCGACGCCGCCGGCAACCTCTATCTGTCGACCGGCGACGACAGCAACCCCTTCGACTCGTCGGGCTACTCCCCGATCGACGAGCGGCCCGACCGCAACCCGGCGTACGACGCCCAGCGCAGCGCCGGCAACACCAACGACCTGCGCGGCAAGATCCTGCGCATCAAGGTCAAGCCGGACGGGACCTACGAGATCCCCGAGGGCAACCTGTTCGCGCCGGGCACCCCGGACACCCGGCCCGAGATCTACGCGATGGGCTTCCGCAACCCGTTCCGGCTGAGCGTCGACAAGGCCACCGGCGTCGTCTACGTGGGCGACTACGGCCCCGACGCCGGCACCGCCGACCCCAACCGCGGGCCGAGCGGCCAGGTCGAGTTCAACCGGGTCGCCCGCCCCGGCAACTACGGCTGGCCCTACTGCACGGGCACCAACACGCCGGCCGAGACCTACAACACGTTCACCTTCCCCTCCGGCCCCTCCGGGGCGAAGTACGACTGCGCCGGCGGCCCGGTCAACGCCTCCCCGCGCAACACCGGCCAGCGCACGCTGCCGCCCGCCCAGCCCGCGTGGATCAGGTACGGCGGCGACGCCGGCTCGCCGCCCGAGTTCGGCGGCGGCTCCGAGTCCCCCATGGGCGGGCCGGTCTACCACTACGACGCCGCGCTCGACTCCGCGGTCAAGTTCCCGCAGGACATGGACGGCCACCTCTTCGTCGGTGAGTTCGGCCGCAGGTGGATCAAGGCGATCGACGTGCAGGCCGACGGGACGCGCGGTGACATCGCCGACTTCCCGTGGACCGGCACGCAGGTGATGGACCTGGCGTTCGGGCCGGACGGCGCGCTGTACGTGCTCGACTACGGCACCGGCTACTTCAACGGCGACGCCAACTCGGCGCTGTATCGCTTCGAGTACATCAAGGGCCGTGACCGTTCCCCGATCGCGGTGGCCAAGGCCGACAAGACCTCGGGCAAGACGCCTCTCACGGTCACGTTCTCCTCGGCCGGCTCCGCCGACCCCGAGGGCGCCACGCTCACCTACGCCTGGGACTTCGGCGACGGCACCACCTCCACCGAGGCGAACCCGGTCAAGACCTACGACAAGGACGGCACGTACACCGCGACGCTCACGGTGCGCGACCCCGCGGGCAACAGCGGCAGCGCGAGCGTGGTCGTCACGGCGGGCAACACCGCGCCGACCGTGACCATCGAGACGCCCACGGCGGGCAGCCTGTTCCAGTGGGGCGACTCGGTCCCCTTCACGATCAAGGTCACCGACCCTGAGGACGGCGACGTCGACTGCGCGAAGGTCAAGATGACCTACGTGCTCGGCCACGACAGCCACGGCCACCAGATCAGCTCGAAGAACGGCTGCTCGGGCGAGCTGACCATCCCCGTCGACGGCGAGCACGACGACGCGGCGAACATCTTCGCCGTGTTCGACGCCGAGTACACCGACAAGGGCGGGCTGACCACCCACACCCAGCACATCCTGCAGCCGCGGCACCGCCAGGCCGAGCACTACGGGGCCTCCTCCGGCGTCAACCCGATCAGCAAGAGCCAGGCGCACGGCGGCAAGACCGTGGGCGACATCAACAACGGCGACTGGATCTCCTTCAAGCCCTACGAGCTGAGCAAGGCCAAGGGGATCGCCGCCCGCGTCTCCTCCGGCGGGAAGGGCGGCACCATCGAGGTCCGCGCGGGGTCGCCGACCGGCACCCTGCTGGGCAAGGTGAGCGTGCCCGTCACCGGAGGCTGGGAGACGTTCACCGACGTCTCCGCGCCGCTGTCGAACGCCCCGGCAGGCACGACCGAGCTCTACCTGTTCTTCAAGGGCAACGACGGCGCGCTGTTCGACGTGGACGACTTCACGCTGACGGCCGAGCCGCCCGCGGGCGGCAGCCCGGGACCGATCGTCAACGCCGGCGGCCTGTGCCTCGACGTGGCGGGCGCCAACCCGGCCAACGGCACCAACGTGCAGCTCTACCAGTGCAACGACACCGGGGCGCAGGTCTGGACGGTCAACGGCTCCACGCTCCGCTCGCTCGGCAAGTGCCTCGACGTCTCCAACGGCGGCACCGCCGACGGCACGCGGGTGCAGATCTGGGACTGCGTCGCGAATGTCGGCGCGCAGGTCTGGACGATCGGCACCGACGGCACGATCAAGAACCCGCAGTCGGGCAAGTGCCTCGACGGCTCGAACACCGGGCAGATGGTCATCAAGACCTGTGACGGCGGCAACGCGCAGAAGTGGACGACCTCGACGACCACGGGCGGCGGCGCCGAGGGCGAGGTCCTGGTCTTCTCGCGTACGGCCGGCTTCCGGCACGACTCGATCCCGGCGGGCATCCAGGCCGTCAAGGACCTGGGCTTCAAGGTCACCGCGACCGAGGACCCCGCCGTCTTCACCGCCCAGAACCTGGCGAAGTACAAGGCCGTGGTGTTCCTCAGCACCACGGGCGACGTGCTGAACGACGCCCAGCAGGCGGCCTTCGAGTCGTACGTCAAGGCGGGCGGCGGCTACGTGGGCATCCACGCGGCGGCCGACACCGAGTATGACTGGCCGTTCTACGGCGGCCTGGTCGGGGCGTGGTTCGCCTCGCACCCCGCCGTCCAGCAGGCGACCGTGAAGGTGGAGGACCGGGCCCACCCGGCGACCGCCCACCTCGGGTCGACGTGGACCCGCACCGACGAGTGGTACGACTACCGCTCCAACGCCCGCACCACCGCCCACGTGCTGGCCTCGCTCGACGAGAAGTCGTACTCCGGCGGCAAGATGGGCGAGGACCACCCGATCGCGTGGTGCAAGGAGTATCAGGGCGGCCGGTCGTTCTACACGGGCGGCGGCCACACGGCGTCCTCCTTCTCCGAGCCGGAGTTCCGGCAGCACCTGCTCGGCGGCATCAGGTACGCCATGGGCGACCTCAAGGCCGACTGCCGTCCCGAGACCGGCTACACGACGCTCTACAACGGCGGCACGACCGGCTGGCAGCAGGCCGGGCCCGGCGGATTCACCAACGCCGACGGCACCCTGACCTCGCACGGCGGCCTGGGGCTGTTCTGGTACAAGGCGAAGGAGTTCCACTCCTACTCGCTCAAGCTGGACTGGAAGATGCGCGGCGACGACAACGCGGGCGTCTTCGTGGGCTTCCCCGCCTCCGACGACCCGTGGTCGGCGGTCGACAACGGCTACGAGATCCAAATCGACGCCACTGACGTTCCGGAGAAGACGACCGGGTCGGTCTACGGCTTCCAGTCGGCGGACCTCAAGGCCAGGGACGCCGCGCTCAACCCGCCGGGGCAGTGGAACACCTACGAGCTCCGGGTGGAGGGTGAGCGCCTGCAGATCTTCCTCAACGGCGTGAAGATCAACGACTTCACCAACACCGACCCGAAGCGGTCCCTCCAGCAGGGCTACGTGGGCATCCAGAACCACGGCGACGGCGACGAGGTGGCGTTCCGGAACATCCGCATCAAGGAGCTCGGCCCGGCGGAGGGCGACGTCACCGTCCAGGCCGAGAGCTGGACCGAGGCGAAGGGCGTCGACACCTACCCCCACGCTCCCGCGCACGGCGGCACCGTGCTCGGCTACGTCAACCCGGGTGACTGGGCGGCGTACGACGGCGTGGACCTCACCGGCGTCACCCGGTTCACTGCCCGGGTGGCCTCGCCCACCCCGAGCGGCGGCTTCGAGATCCGGACCGGTTCCCCGACCGGCCCGGTGCTCGGCAGCGTCACGGTCCCGAACACCGGCGGCTGGGAGTCGTACGCGGACGTCTCCACGGCGCTCACGAACGTCCCCTCCGGGAGCGTGAAGCTCTACCTGGTGTTCACCGGGGCCGACTTCGACGTGGACGACTTCACGCTCGTCCGCGACTCGAAGGACGCGAAGGCGCCGGTGACCACGGCCTCCCTCGACCCGGCGGAGCCGGCGAGCGGCTGGTTCACCGGTCCGATCTCGGTCACGCTGAAGGCCGCCGACGAGGACAAGGGCAGCGGGGTCGACAAGACCGAGTACCAGCTCGACGGCGGGGCCTGGACCGTCTACAGCGCTCCGGTCGTGGTCTCGGGCGACGGCTCGCACACGCTGGCCTACCGCTCGTCGGACAAGGCGGGCAACGTCGAGGACGCCAAGACCCTGACGGTCAAGGTGGACGCGACGGCGCCGATGACCACCGCGTCGTTCGCTCCGGCGAACGACGAGGGCTGGCACAACGGCGCGGTCCCGGTGACCCTCGCCGCGGCGGACGGCACGTCCGGCGTGGCCAAGATCGAGTACGCGATGGACGGCGGCCCCTGGACGCCGTACGCCCAGACGGTCAGCATCACCGGTGAGGGGCAGCACGAGCTGCGCTATCGCTCGGCCGACAAGGCGGGCAACGTCGAGGAGATCAAGGCCGTGACGGTCAAGATCGACACGAAGGCGCCCACCGTCGCGGTCTCCGGCGTCGCCGGCGGCCAGAAGTACGGCGACAGCCTGGACCTGACCATCGGCTGGACGGCCGTCGACAGCGGCTCCGGCATCAAGACGGTCACCGGCACGCTGGACGGCAAGCCGTTCACGGCGGGCACGGTCCAGGCGCTGTACGAGCTGGCCCTGGGCGAGCACACGCTCACCGTCACCGCCGTCAACAAGGCCGGCAACCAGACCGTTCAGACGGTGAAGTTCTCCGTCGTCACCTCGACGGACGACATCACCGCTCTGATCGACCGTTTCGAGGCCGCCGGGAAGCTCACCGGCAAGAGCGCCCACAAGCTCCAGACCAACCTGGCGACCGTCCGCGACGCGGAGAACAAGGACAAGAAGACCGACAAGATCACCAAGGAGCTGCAGAAGTTCAAGGACGTCGCCGGCGACCAGAAGGTCGTCACCGACGCCCAGGTCCGCGCCACGCTCCTCCGGGACGCCGACGCGCTGATCGTCCAGTACGGCGGCACGCCGAAGGGCTGACGCCCTGCTGAGCCCCTGCTGAGGCTCGGTTCGCCGATCTGATTCACCCGGGGTGCCCCGTGACGCGAGTCGCGGGGCACCCGCTTTCCTTTTCAGGCCGGTCCGCTTCAGGTCTTCGCGGATCCGGAATACTCCCGGCGGAGTAGCCATACCGCGGACGGAGCAGGCCCGAGGTGCCTGTGGCCGGACGACGCGCCCCGGACGCGCCCCGGCCTAGCGTTGCGTCGTCAGTCACCGCTCCCCCATGAAGACCGCTGAAAGGCCCCGCATGGCCGCACCGCACGCACTGTCCGCAACCGCCCCCGCCGGCCGGTCCGCCCGCCCATCCGTCCGCCACGCCGGCTGGATCACCGACGTCACGTTCGCCGTTCTCACCGTGGTCCTCTTCGTCGCCGTCGCCCTCGCCACGGGCGTGCACAACCCCTGGGACGGCCAGATTCCCCTCGCGCTGTTCCTCGGCGCGCTCCTGCTCGTCCGGCGTCGCTGGCCGATGACCGTACTGCTGCTGTCGGTCGCCGCCGTCTTCGCCTACCACCTGGGGCACCCCTCTCCCGCCGGGTGGATCTGGCCCGTGGCGGCGGCGTACTTCACCGCCGCCGGCGCCTCCCGCGTGCGCTGGGTGGTCGTCGTCGGCGTCGCCCAGCTCGTCTACTCCGCCGTCGACGCCCGGTGGATCATCGACAGGAACCTCGTTCGCTACTTCGTCCACACCCTCGGTGAGGGGCTGCTGCTCGCGGCCGTCGTCGCCGCGGGCCTCGCCTACGCCGCGTCGCAGCGCCGAGGCGACCTGCTGCGCGAGGCCGAATATCGCGCCCGCGCCGCGGAGGAACGCCTGAGCGTCGCGCGCGAGGTGCACGACATCGTCGCCCACACGCTGGCCGTCGTCGGCGTCCACCTCAACGTCGCCGCCGACACCCTGCGGGAGGAGCCCGCCGAGGCCGCCGCCGCGCTGCGCCTGGCCCAGGACGTCAGGAACCGGGCGATGAAGGACCTCAACTCGCTCATCGCCGTCCTGCGGGAGGGCCCCGCCGGCACCGCGCCCCAGTCCGACGTCTCAGCCCTCGGCGCGCTCGTCGCCGACGCCCGCGCGGCCGGGCTCGACGTCACCCTCCGCGAACACGGGGACCTTTCGACGATCCCCGCCCCCGCCTCCGTCGCGGTCCACCGCATCGTGCAGGAGGCACTCGCCAACACCCTCAGGCACTCGGGGGCGACCATGGCCGAGGTGGCGGTGGGCCGCCACGCGCGTTCGGTCACCGTCGAGATCGCCGACAACGGCAAGGGCGACTCCTCGGGCGGCGCCGTCACCGAGGGGAACGGCCTCACCGGGATGCGCGAGCGGGTGCGCGCCCTCGGCGGGACGCTCACCGCGGGCCCGGAGCCCCAGGGCTTCGCCGTGAAGGCCGAGATCCCTGTGGCAGGCTCGGCGGAGTGACGATCAGAGTGCTCCTCGCCGACGACCAGGCGCTCGTACGGGCGGGCTTCCGCAGCCTGCTGGCCCGCTCGCGGGACGTCGCCGTCGTCGGGGAGGCCGCCGACGGCGCCGAGGCCGTACGGCTGGCCGCGGGCACCCGCCCCGACGTCGTCCTCATGGACATCCGCATGCCGGGGACGGACGGCATCACGGCCACCCGGAGCATCGTCACCGACCAGGACTGCCGGGTCGTCATCCTCACGACCTTCGACACCGACGAGCACGTCTTCGCCGCGCTGCGCGCCGGAGCCAGCGGCTTCCTCACCAAGGACGTCGAACCGGCCGAACTGCGCCGCGCGGTGGCCGCCGTGGCCGCCGGGGACGCGCTCCTGTCCCCCGGCGTCACCCGCCGCGTCATCGAGCGGTTCGCCCGGCGGCAGGACCTCGCGCCCGACGCCGGGGAGCGCCTGGCCGCCCTCACCACCCGCGAGTTGGAAGTGGTGCGGCTCGTCGCGCTCGGCCTGTCCAACGGCGAGATCGCCGAGCGCCTGGTCATCAGCCCGCTGACCGCCAAGACCCACGTCGCCAGGGCCATCGCCAAGCTGGACGTCCGCGACCGGGTCCAGCTCGTCATCCTGGCCTACGAGAGCGGCCTGGTACGACCCGGCCGTTGACGTCCGGTCAGGCCGTCGACATGGCGGATTCGATGCTGCGGTGCCGGGCGGCGCCGTGCGCTAAATCGGGTACGCCCGGCGTGCCGCCCTCGCGCAGGTCGTGCAGGAACCGCTGGTAGGCGTGAGCGACCGCATACGCCGGCGCGTCGGCGTGGGCGTCCAGTCGCGGGACGCGAACGTACGATTCCGGCACCGTCAGGGGAGCGAGTCCGGTGGATGTCCCGCGGCCGCCTTCGATGGTGATCGGGCTGAGCTGGAGATGGCCGATCGGAGCGGTGAGGACGAGGTCGCCCTCGGTGCCGTTGATCTCCCAGCGGAAGTTGGTGCCCCGGGAGACGCCTCCGCGGTAGTGGAAGGTGGCCACGGCGCCGCCCGGCAGCCGTCCCGAGGCCACCACCTGGTCCGCGGCGGTCATGGGCACGGGCCGTCCGCTCCCGGTGTCCACGGCCGACGTACGCCGCGACGCCAGGTCGATCCGCAGATCCTCGGGCTCTCCCAGGACGGACGCGAGTCCGTCGAGGGTGTGGGCGAAGGGGATGGTCAGCAGTGTCGCGCCGTTGGCGGCGTCGAGCACGTAGTGATCGCCGGGGCCGACGGTGGCGCCCCAGGCGCCGCCGGAGCCGACGACCGTCGTGGACAGCACCTCCCCCACGTAGCCGTCGGCCACGAGATCCCGTACGTAGGCGAGGGCCGGGTGCGACCGCGCCTGGAGTCCGACGACGGTCGGCACCGCGCGGCCGCGCGCTTGCCGCGCCATGTCGGCGGCCTCCGCGAGCCCGTTGCCCAGCGGCCACTCGCACAGCACGCTCTTGCCGGCGCTCAGCGCCGTCCGCACCAGTTCCCGATGGTGCGGCACCTTCACCGCCACGACCACGAGGTCCACCTCGTCGCAGGCGGCCAGTTCGGCCGCCGTCCCGAAGGTGCGCGGCACTCCGTGCTTGTGCCCGGAGCGCTCCGCCGACTGTTTCGAACTCGTGCTCAGGGCCCTCAGCTCGTAACCCGGGACGGCGCGCAGGGCCGGCAGGTGAGAGCGCCCGGCCCAGCCTCCGTTCGCCCCGAGTCCGATGATCCCTACTCCTATCGGCTTCCCGGACCGGGCCAGCTCGGCGAGCGGTGACGCGGATGTGTTCATCATTCGCGGCCTGTTCTTTCTGTAGACGGCACAGGGGTGCGTTCGCTGTCCAGGAGAGCCATGAGGGGTGCGGCGTAGCGGGTTCCGGCCACCGCGCCGGCAGGGACGGCCTCGTCGATAGTGCGGAGGTCCGTGTCGGTCAGGGCGACGTCGGCCGCGGCCAGGGCCTCCGCGACGCGGTGCGGCCGGCGGGCGCCCAGGACGGCCACGATGGCGCCGCGCTCGCGGCTCTGGGTGATGACCCAGGCGGTGGCGAGTTGCGCGACGCTGATGCCGTGCGCGTCGGCCAGCGGCCGCAGCCGGTCGACGAGGGTGAGGTTCGCGGCGAGATTGCCGGGGTGGAAGCGGGGCAGCCAGTGGGCGCGCGGGTCGCCTCCGGCCGGTCGCCGGTAGGTGCCGGTGAGCAGGCCGTGCGCGAGGACCCCGTAGGCGGTGACGCCGATCCCCAGCTCGCGGCAGGTGTCCAGGATGCCGTTGGTTTCGGGACCACGGCTGAACAGGGAGTATTCGATCTGCACATCGCAGATCGGGTGCACGGCGTGGGCACGGCGGATGGTCTCCGGCCCCACCTCGGAGAGCCCGACGTGGCGCACGTACCCGGCCTGGACCAGCTCGGAGATCGCACCGATCGTGTCCTCGATCGGGGTGTCGGGGGCGAGGCGGGCGGGGCGGTAGATGTCCACATAGTCGCTACCGAGGCGGCGCAGCGAGTAGGCGAGCGCGTTCTTGACGTGGGCGGGGCGGCCCTCGATGCCGACGAAGGCTCCGTCGGGGCCGCGCAGACCGCCGAACTTGACGCTGAGGAGCACCTTGTCGCGATCGCCGGCGCGCAGGGCGCGGCGGATGAGGTCCTCGTTGTGGCCCATGCCGTAGAAGTCGGCGGTGTCGAGGAGGGTGACGCCGGCGTCGAGGGCCGTGTGGATCGTGGCGACGGCGTCGGCCTCGTCGGCGGGGGCGGTGTGGTCGGACATTCCGGCGCAGCCCAGCGCGAGAGGGGCGACCTGAGGGCCGCCGGCTCCAAGGGGTCGGGTGTGCATGGCGCCTCCTGTGGGGCGAGAAGCATGGACGCCGCCGACAGGGCCGCTGCGAACGCAGCCGTCTGTTAGCGTTGATATTTCAACACTAGGAAGAGGAATGTTGACATGTCAACACAGGATGGAGAGATCACCGCATCGGACGAGGCCGCGACCGGGGTCGCACCGGAGCCTGTCGACTTCTGGGTCGCCTTCAAGCGCGCACACGAGATCGTCCGAACCCTCGTGATCACGGACACCGCCGAGGCGGCGGGCCTGTCCGAGCCGGACCTGATGATCCTCGTCAACCTTGAGAAGGCGGGAGGCGCCCTGCGCCAGAGCGAGCTCGCCGCGTCGCTCGGCTGGGATCGCACCCGCGTCTCCCACCAGCTCACCCGCATGAGCGCCCGCGGGCTCGTCGCCCGCGAGCGCACCGGCGGCGTCATCGTCACCCTCACCGACACCGGCCGCGCCGCCATCGCCGCCGCGCACCCCGGCCTGGACGCCGCGGTGCGCCGCCACTTCACCGACAAGCTCTCCGCACAGGAGATCGAAACGCTGGCCTCCGTGTTCAGCCGGCTTTGACGTGCTCCCCCGGCCCGAAGACCGGAGCACTGCGGACGACTCCCGGCAGCGGGCCGGAACGTGCCGGTCCACGGGTGACTCCCGATCGTCGGCGGCAGTGGACGCCGTGCGTCAAGATCTTTTCCTTGCGCACTAAATTCAAGTATTGACCTAAGTATCGAACGCGATCATTCTCTGGGTCAGGGTTCGCCCCGTTCACCCCCCGAAGAGGAATCGCCATCATGAGACAGCGTTCGAGGATCCATCCCACGCGCCGTGCCCTGACGGCCGTGCTCAGCGCACTGGTCCTGGTCGTGACCTGCGTCGTCGCAGCGGCGGCCGTGTCCGCGCCGGCCACGGCCGCGCCCGCGCTGCTGTCGCAGGGCAAGACCGCGACGGCCTCGTCCACCGAGAACGCCGGCACACCGGCGTCGGCCGCCGTCGACGGGAACACCGGAACGCGCTGGTCCAGCGCGTTCGGCGACCCCCAATGGCTCCAGGTCGACCTCGGCACAACGGCGACGTTGAGCCAGGTCACCCTCAACTGGGAGGCCGCCTACGCCAGGTCCTTCACGATCCAGGTGTCCGCCGACGCCTCCACCTGGACCGACGTCTACTCCACCACCACCGCGACCGGCGGCATCCAGAACCTCGCCGTCAGCGGCACCGGCCGCTACGTCCGCGTGTACGGCACCACCCGCGCCACCGCGTACGGCTACTCGCTGTGGGAGTTCCAGGTCTACGGCACGACGTCCGGCACCGCCTGCGGCACGGCCGACGCCGCCCAGGGCAGGCCCGCGACCGCCTCGTCCACCGAGAACGCCGGGACGCCCGCGTCGGCGGCCGTGGACGGCGACAGCGCGACCCGCTGGTCCAGCGCGTTCGGCGACCCGCAGTGGCTCCAGGTCGACCTCGGCTCGGTCAAGACGATCTGCAAGGTCGTCCTGACCTGGGAGGCCGCCTACGCCACGGCCTTCAAGATCCAGGTCTCCGACAACGCCTCCACCTGGACCGACCTCTACTCCACCACCACCGGCACCAGCGGCACGCAGACCCTCGACGTCACCGGCTCAGGCCGCTACATCCGGCTGTACGGCACCGCCCGCGCCACCGCGTACGGCTACTCGCTGTGGAGCTTCACCGTGAACACCACGGGCGGCTCGACGGATCCGACAACCCCGCCACCCGACGCCTTCTGGGGCGACACCTCGACCATCCCGGCGGCCAGGAACGTCGTCATGGTCAAGATCCTCAACCGGACCAACGGGCAGTATCCCGACTCGCAGGTCTACTGGAGCTACAACGGCCAGGTCCACTCGATCGCCGAGCAGCCCTACTTCGACATGCCGGCCAACACGGCGGGCCGGATGTACTTCTACCTCGGCTCCCCCAACAGCCAGTACTACGACTTCATCGAGTTCACCGTCGGGCCTTCGGTCTTCAACGGCAACACGACCCGGGTGGACGCGTTCGGCCTGAAGCTCGCGATGCGCCTGCACGCCCGCGACGGCTACGACGTGGCGGTCGGCGAGGACTACGCCACCTTCGCCGAGTCCCGCGCGGCGACGTTCCAGCGGTTCGTCGACGAGGTGCCCACCGAGTTCAAGCAACTGGCCCAGGTGCAGGCGCCGTACCGCATCCCGGCCCCGGGCAGCGCGTCGGTCTTCCAGCCCGGCGGGGCGTACGCGAACTACTTCACGGGCTACGCCGCCCAGCAGGGCGTGACGGCGACGACCTCGCAGGTCACCGGGTGCGCCGGGCCGCTCGCCGAGGCCCCGAAGATGTGCGCGGCGCTCAACCGGCACGTCGCCGGGCTGTCCGACGCCCAGCAGTCGGACGCGTCGAACTACTACAAGGCCGCGCCGGCGAACTACTACGCGAAGTTCTGGCACGACCACGCGATCGGCAAGCTCGCCTACGGCTTCCCCTACGACGACTACGCGGGCCGGTCCTCGTTCATCTCACACGGCGACCCGCAGTGGCTGCTGGTCGCGGTCGGCTGGTAACGCAGGCAGGAGACGCCATGAAGCACGCCCTTCCCCCGTTCCGGCGTGGGCTCGCTCTCACCCTGGCGATGGCGCTGGCGCTGCTCGCGAGCATCGTCGCCGGGCCCGCGCACGCCGCGCCCGTCCTGCTGTCGCAGGGCAAGACCGCGACGGCCTCGTCCACCGAGAACGCCGGCACACCGGCGTCGGCCGCCGTCGACGGGAACACCGGAACGCGCTGGTCCAGCGCGTTCGGCGACCCGCAGTGGCTCCAGGTCGACCTCGGCACAACGGCGACGTTGAGCCAGGTCACCCTCAACTGGGAGGCCGCCTACGCCACGGCCTTCAAGATCCAGACGTCCGACAACGCCTCCACCTGGACCGACGTCTACTCCACCACCACCGGCACCGGCGGCACGCAGACCCTCGACGTCACCGGCTCGGGCCGGTACGTCCGGCTGTACGGCACCGCCCGCGCCACCGGCTACGGCTACTCGCTGTGGGAGTTCCAGGTTTACGGCACCACCGGCACGTCCTCGGGTTGCGCCGGCCCCAACGCCGCGCTGAACCGGCCCGCGACGGCCTCGTCCACCGAGAACGCCGGGACGCCCGCGTCCGCGGCGGTGGACGGCGACCCCGGCACCCGCTGGTCGAGCGCCGCCGCCGACCCGCAGTGGCTCCAGGTCGACCTCGGCTCGGCCACGTCGATCTGCAAGGTCGTCCTGACCTGGGAGGCCGCCTACGCCACGTCGTTCAAGATCCAGGTGTCGGCCGACGCCTCCACCTGGACCGACCTCTACTCCACCACCACCGGCACCGGCGGCACGCAGACCCTCGACGTCACCGGCTCAGGCCGCTACGTCCGGCTGTACGGCACCGCCCGCGCCACCGGTTACGGCTACTCGCTGTGGGAGTTCGCCGTCCACACCAGCGGCGGCGGCACCACCGACCCGCCGCCGAGCGGTACGCCGATCTCGGCGTACAAGCAGGTGACGGCCTCGTCCTGGGAGGGCGGCAACGCTCCGGCGGCGGCGCTCGACGGGCGGACGACGACCCGCTGGTCGAGCCAGTACTCCGACGACCAATGGCTGCGGGTGGACCTCGGCGGGGCCGGGCACATCTCCGGCGTCTCACTCAACTGGGAGTCCGCGTACGCCACCGGCTACCGGATCGAGGTGTCCGCGAACGGCACGTCATGGACGCCGATCTACACCACGACCAGCGGCAGGGGCGGCGTCGAGAACCTGAACGCCACCGGCGACGGCCGCTACGTCCGCTTCGTCGGCACCGCCCGGGCGACGGGCTACGGCTACTCGCTGTGGGAGTTCCAGGTCTTCGGCACCGTGGACACGGCGGCCACGACCGCGCCCCTGCTGTCCCCGCCCACCAAGGCCCCGGCGACCACCGGGCAGTTCGCGCTGTCCGCCCCCGCCGACAAGGTTATGATCACCGACACCCGGCGGCCCGCGTTCTCCTGGGCGGCCGTCTCCGGCGCGGTGCGCTACGAGGTCTGGCTGAACGTCAGCCGCACCGACTACGACTTCACCGCCTCGGGCAACCTGATCGACCTCTACACCAAGGTCGCCGAACCGACTGGCACGAGCTACACGCCCACCTATGACATCCCCGACCGGTGGACGTACAAGTGGTATGTCGTCGCGGTGAGCGGCTCGGGCGCCAGGACGACGTCGGACATCCGCACCTTCAGCCTCTACCTGCCCGACATCGAGCAGGTCGCCGACGGCGTCCCGATCGTCAACGGCGTCCGCGACCTCGACAAGAACGGCACGGTCGAGCCGTACGAGAACTGGCGGCTGCCCGTCGAAACCCGAGTCAACGACCTTCTCGGCAGGATGACCCCCGAGGAGAAGGCGTATCAGATGTTCTACAACGCCCAGACCTACCCGCTCTCGGGCTGGCACTTCGGCCCGGCGTTGCCGAACGACCTGCACGCCGTGCTGCTGGGCGCGTCCGGAACCCGGCTCGGTATCCCGCCCGTGTCGGCGGGCGACACCATCGCCGGATACCAGACCACCTACCCGCTGCAGAGCACGCTCGCGGCGGGCAAGGACTACGCGCTCGACTACAGGCTCGGCGACATGCAGCGCCGTGAGGAGCTGGAGGTCGGGGCGCGCGGCGTGCTCGGCCCGCTCGCCGAGGTCGGCACCAAGGTCCTCTACCCGCGCATCCAGGAGGGCAACGGCGAGAACGCCGACGTCGCGGCCGCCCAGGTCCGTGCGCTGGTGGCCGGACTCCAGGGCGGCCCCGAGCTCAACCCCGCGTCCGTGCTGGCGACCGTCAAGCACTGGCCGGGCGAGGGCGCGGGCGGCGAGGCCGGGATCACCTACGACGCGGTGACGATCAAGTACCACATGATCCCGTTCCGGGCCGCGATCGAGGCCGGGGCGGTCAACATCATGCCCGGGTACGCCGGGAGCTCCTACCTCGACCCCGGCGGGTCGGGCGCGGGCGACAGCAAGCCGATCCTCGACTACCTGCGGACCAACCTCGGCTACACCGGTCTCATCACCACCGACTGGCTGCCGTCCTCGGTCTGGGTCAAGGCCGCGAACGCCGGCTCCGACGTGATGGGCGGAGCCGACCCCGGAGCCACCGGGTTCACCATGGCGACGTTCCTCGAAGGAGTCCCGATCGCGCGGATCAACGACGCGGTGACCCGGATCCTGCGTCTGAAGTTCACGCTCGGCGTGTTCGAGCGCCCGTACGGCGACCCGGTGAACGGTCCCTACCGCTTCCACCAGCCGTCGTACGTCGCGCTCGCCAACCAGGCCGCCCGGGAGTCCGTCACGCTGCTCAAGAACAACGGCGTGCTGCCGCTGAAGCTCAAGGCGGGCGACAACGTCGTGGTCGCCGGTCCGCGGGCCACCGACGGATCGGCCTGCTGCATCTGGACGAGCTTCTTCCACCAGGAGTACGGCTCGCAGACCCTCCTCGACGCGGTCAAGGCGCGGGCGGCCACCGCGGGCGTCAACGTCTACCAGGACACCGGGCCTTCACCCAAGCTCGCGATCGTGGCGGTCGGCGAGCCGACCTACACGCACGCCACCGCCTGGGTGAAGGAGCAACCCCAGGTGCCCGCCGACCAGCTGGCCGTCATCCAGAACTTCAGGAACCAGGGCATCCCGGTGGTCGTCGTGCTGACCCTCCCCCGGCCCATCGTCATCAGCGAGTGGAACGGCCTGGCCGACGCCATCGTGGTGACGTACCGGGGTGGTGAGGAGGTCGGCCCGGCCACGGCGGGCCTCCTGTTCGGCGACTACACGCCGCGCGGCCGCCTGCCGTGGCAGCTCCCGCGCAGCCTCGACCAGATCCTCAAACCGGGCGGCGGCGACGTGCTCGCCGACGCCGTCGAGGACTGGAACCTCCCCTACGACCTGGGCGCGACGGCCGCCCAGCGGTCGGAGATCCGGGCCCGCATCGACGCGGGCCAGACCGTCCCCACCACCTACGGCAACCCCCTCTACCCGTACGGAGCCGGCCTGCAGGGCTGGTCGTGACGCCCGCTTCAGACTGAAGTGGGCAGCGGCCCGCCGTGCCAGGTCATGGCGTCGCCCAAGGCGGCGAGGAGATCCACCTCGCCGCCTTCGGCCTCGGCGTAGGCACGGTGCAGGTTGAGCACCAGCCGCTCGGCGTCCGCCCATCCGGCGAACTCGCCCAGGTCGGCCGCCTGCGCCGCGGCCAGCGGGGTGAGCCCGTTCTCACGTCCCGCCCGGGCGGCGTCGAGGACGAAGCGGTAGTACCGCTCGTGCGCGGCCAGGACCTCCGGCAGCTCGGAGGCGGTGGCGAGCGGCCCGTGTCCCGGCACGACGTGCTCGGGTTCGAAGGCCGCCAGCCAGTCCAGCGACCGCAACGCACCCTCGAGCGACCCCATCAGCACCAGCGGCGTGAGCCCGTTGAACAGCAGGTCCCCGGCGAACAGCACCCGTTCGCCGGGAAGCCACGCCACCACGTCCCCGGGGGTGTGGGCGGCGTGGCCGGGGTGCCGCAACTCGACGCGGCGCGCCCCGGGATGGACGGTCAGCTCGGAGGTGAACACCACCGACGGCGGGCGGCGCGTCACGTGTCCCCAGTCGGGCACCGGCGTCCACACCGGCGGGCAGCCGTCGATGATCGGATCGGCCAGCAACGCCTCTCTCATCGCCGCGTGCCCGAAGACGACGGTGTCACCCGGGAGCAGGCTGTTGCCGTAGCAGTGGTCCCCGTGCTGGTGGGTGTTCACCGCCATCCGGACCGGGGCGCCGCCGGTCGCCTCGGCCACCGCGCCGAGAAACCGCCGGGTGCGCGCCTCGGTCGCGCAGGTGTCGACGATCAGGACGCCGTCGTCGCCTGCCACTGCTCCGGCGTTGTTCACCCACCAGGTGCCGTCCGGCTGCACCCAGGCGAAGACCCCCGGCTCCACCTCGTGCAACCCTGCCTCTTGCGACCCTGCACCGTCGGCCCGCTCCACCACGCGCTCACGATTCCTCTCCCCGGCGTCCTACCCAGGGGACCCTATCGACGGCCTCCCTGCCGCCGTGAGCCAGCCGCGGCCGGCCGCTCCAGGTCGGCCCGCGTCAGCTCCGGCCGTACAGAGTCGGCAGGTCGATCAGGTGCACATCATCGATGTGAGCGATTCCCATCGTGTTGTTCCATTTGGCTTCGCCGATGGCCAGAAGCGGCGGTTTGCCGCCAGGCTCACTGATGCACGGTGAGCACGATCTTGCCGATCTGGGCGCCGGACTCCATGTGCCGGTGGGCCTCCACGACCTCCTCCAGCGGGAACAGGCGGTCCACCACCGGGCGGAAGGCGCCCGTACGCAGGCCCGAGGCCACGAAGGCGACGGCGCGGCGCAGCCGCTCCGGGTCCCTGGTGATCTCCAGCACCGTGTACGTACGCATGTTCAGCGCGGGCATGCCCAGGTCGAACCCCGGATAGGGCGTCGGCTGCCCGCTCTGCGCACCCCACAGCAACAACGTCCCGCCGGGCGCGACGACCCTGGCCAGTTCCGCCACGCCCGGCCCGGCGACGGCGTCGAAGACGTACTCGGCACCCCTGCCGCCAGTCAGTTCGAGCACTCGCCCGGCGACGTCCTCCTCGTCGGAGACGACGACCTCGGCCGCGCCCTCCTCGATCAGCCGCCGCCTCTTGGCACGGGTGCGGGTGACGGCGATCGGCGTGGCCCCGATGCGGTCGGCCATGTGGATCGCGGCCAGGCCGACGCTGCTGGACGCCGCGTTGATCACCGCCACGTCTCCCGCCCGCATCCCGGCCACCTCCGTCATCGCGCCGTAGGCGGTGAGGTAGGGCATCCACACCGCCGCACCGGTGACCTCGTCCATCCCGTCGGGGCGGGACAGGAGCGCGGACGCCGGCACGATCGCCTGCTCGGCGTAGACGCCGTAGTCGTTCTGCGAGAAGAAGCCGGGCAGGACGCTGACCGCCTGACCCTCCGCGAACCCGGCCACCTCCGGACCGACCGCCTCCACCACACCGGCGGCCTCGGTGCCGAGCGTGGCGGGCAGATGCTTCACCGGCTCGATGTACCGGTCGCGCCGGAACAGGATCTCGGCCCTGTTGACGCCGATCGCCTCGACCCGGATCCGCACCTCACCGGGCCCCGGCTCGGCCGGCTCCAGGTCGTCCAGCCGCAGCACCTCGGGCCCGCCGATCTCGTGGAACCGCACCGTCTTCGCCATGTCGTCGTCCTCCGCTCGTCCTTATCGCGATCCACTGTGTCGGTTCACTGTGCGGCCAAAGTACGATCAATGTCAAACTTCGACGAAAGTCGTACTATGGGGCCATGGGACGTACGCCGCCGCACCCAGAGGTGTCGCAGTTCGACCTCCAGCAGGTGCTGGAGGCCCTCGTCGATCCGGTACGCCGGAGCATCGTCGCGCAGCTCGACGCCTCCGACGCCGACATCCCCTGCGGGGGCTTCGACATTCCGGTCAGCAAGTCCACCGCCACCCACCACTTCAACGTGCTGCGTGAGGCGGGCCTGATCCGGCAGCACTACGTCGGGACGTCGCGGATGAACTCCCTGCGCCGCGCCGAGATGGACGAGGTGTTCCCCGGTCTGCTCGACGCCCTCACCCGTCAGCCGGTGAGGAAGACCTGACGCTCCGCGGCCCTGTCGTCGAACGCCTCCAGCCGGGCCTGTCCCTCGGCGGCGAGGGTGTCCAGCATGGTGTGCAGCAGCGCGGTGCACAGGACGGTCGGGCCGGCGTGGGAGTCGAACGCGAAGCCCGAGCTCACCGGGGCGAGCAAAACCTCGTCCGCGAGGTCGGTGAGCCGGCCAACAGGCTGGTCGGTGACGAGGGCGACCTTGAGCCGGACCCGCCGCGCCCAGACGAGGCCCTGCTCCAGCTCACGCGGGTAGCGCGGCAGGCCGATGGCGAGCACCCACGCGGCACCCGACTCCGCCGCCCTGCTCAGCCGGTCTTCCAGGATCGAGCCCGGCACGTCCAGCACGCGTACGTCCGGGAGCACCTTCTCGGCGAGGTAGCCGAACAGATGGGCCAGCGGCGCGGAGATCCGCAGGCCCATGACCAGAAGCGGGCTCGACCTGGCCAGTTGACCCGCCACCCGCCGGAGCTGGCCGGGATCGGCCAGGCCGTCGCGCAGCCGTTCGAGGTCGCGGATCTCGGAGTTGACCAGTTCCTGGATCTCGTTGTAGCGGTCGTCCGTCGCGACCGGCGGCCGATCGCCGAACACGGACGTGCGCAGCGCCTCCCGGAACTCCGGGAACCCGCGGAACCCGAGCGCGGCGGCGAAGCGGGTGACCGACGGCTGGCTGACGCCGGCGCGCGCGGCGAGGTCCGCGCTGGTGAAGAAGACGGCCTCCTGCGCGTTGTCCAGCAGGTAGCGCGCGATCCGGCGTTGGGACGGCGAGAGGCGGTGGCCGTCGAAGAGCGTCCGCAGGTTCGCGACGATCCGGGCGGCGTCCAGCACGGCGAGCGACCGGCCAGGCTCTGGGACGTGCCTCATCCTGGAACACTTCCCTTCTTCGTGGAGTGACGGACCCGGCCCCCTGGCCGGTCGCCTCACTCGTGAATCGCGAAGCGCCTGCCGGATGCAACGCCGCCGGGCGGCCCCCGTGGGGACCGCCCGGCTACGCCGCGTCGTGATGTCGGTCAGTTCTTCGGGCCGTTGCCGTTGAACCTCGTCTTGCACTCCTGCAGCCGCACGTCGGCCTGCTCGCCCCGGTCGACGGTCACGTGCACCGTCTCGAGAACCTCGCCAGTCGGGCGGGCGCAGGTGAGCGTCCAGCTTTCCTTGATGAAGTTGCCCGGCCCGGTGGCGACGACGCCGGTCTCGGTGTAGGCCGGGGCCGGCCGTACGGACGGATTGACGTGCCAGGCGAACTTGCCGTTGGCCGGGGTGACCAGCGTCGACTCCAGATGGGTGGGGACCCTCTGGGGCGGATCGACCACGTTGTTCGCCTGCCGGATCGGCGCGGTCCACAGGTCGAAGTCCTTTGTGATCTTCAGGACCGCACCCTTCGGCGCCTTGCCGGTGATGACCGAGTGCCCGGCCGGATCGGCCGCGTACTCCAGGGCCACCATGAACGCCTCGCGGTTCGACTTGCCCTCGTAGCGACCCGTCCCGGTGTAGTCCTCGATCACCTCGGAGTAGGTGTTGTTGGTCGACTGGGTTTTCATGATCTCGAAGGTGAACCCGAGGCCGCGGGTCGCGTAGTACGACCAGTCCGGGGTCTCGCCGGTCGTCTCGTAGTCGAAACCCGACTTCATGCCCGTGTAGCCGTTCTCGGCCGTGATCGCGTCGGTCAGGGCGGCGTAGACGGCCTCGTCCGGGGTGTCGCCCGCGCGCTTCTCCAGTGGCGGGCGAAGGACGGTGTGACCGGAGGTGTGGTTTGTGATCAGGACGGTGACCTGGTTGTTCTTGGTCAGGTCCATGATGTTCTGCACTTCGGGCTCGGAACCGGGACCCGGGCCCCGGGTCGTCGCGTTGGAACCGGCGTTGCTGCCCCAGCCGAAGGGGTAGTTGCGGTTGATGTCGACCCCGGCGCTGCTCGCGCACGTCGGGGACAGGCCGCAGCTCGTACGCCGGTTGATGACGAATCCGTCGACGTTGACGACCGGGACGAAGACGACCCGCGCCTGGTCGAGCAGGCGCGTGACCCGGGGGTCCTTGCCGTCGTTGTCGATCAGGTCGTAGGCGAACTCCATCGTGTGCTCGCCGGAGGGCCATTCGTTGCCGTGGTGGACGCCCATCATCAGCAGGACCGGCTTGCCGTCGGCGGCGCCGACGTCGTGGGTGACCTCGATGCCGTACACCTCCCGGCCCTGGCGGGTCTTGTGCGGCAGCGTGATGTGCTTGACGAGGCCGGGGTGCCGGGCGCTCAGCGCCAGCATCTCGTCGTTGTAGTCCGTGATCGTCCGGTAGGTGGTCCGTCCGCTTGGCAGGCTCGGCGCCTGCTGCTGGACGATCGCCTGGGGGTCCGCAGTGGCCGCGGCACCGGCGCCGGCGGCCGGAATGCCGAGACCTCCCAGAAAACCGACGCCCAGCGCCAGCGTGAGAACGCGTTTCCCGAGGACAGAGGCAGTGGAGGGGGACGTGCCTCCTGAAGACATGCTGAAACCTTTCTCAGCCGCGGACGAGCGGGAAACGAAAACGCATCCTTTTCTCCGGGCCGTCTTTCGGCAGTACGCGACACCCCCCGAACAGCCGCTGACTGCAAAGTTTCAGTAAGTCTGCGTGGTGAATGTGAGCCTGTCAACCACTGATCGGCGGCCTTCTCCGCACATACGGAAAATGCGTCGGTGATTTTCCGCACCCGCATATGACGCCCGAGGTGCGGGGAGACCGAGTTTTCGTTTCGCAGCGTGCACGTCCTTCGAGCAGCCGTCATCCGCGGCTCGGGCCGGCATGCCGGACGGTCGACGAGGTCGACGCCACACGCCTATCGGTCGCGGGGAGAAAAGCCTTCGCGGGGCGTGGGCCGGGATCCCGCCCGCACGGCGAGATCGGCCGTCTCGCTTTCCCGGTGGCGGAGGCATTCGACAACGCGGGGCCCGTCTCGCCGCTCACAGGTCCCGCGGGTAGGGCCGGGTTCGCGGCCACACGACCACGACCGGGTGGGCGGCGGGGAGCGGCGATCATCGTTGGACGGCTCCGACGCCGGCCATCCGGTAATCAAAGGCACCCGATTTTCCGAGCCGGGAGGGTGAAAGTTTCACCGAGATGCGTCCCACTCCGGATCGCCCTTCACTCTCGACGAACCGTCGGCCTACATGCCTTTGTCAAGGCCGACCAGGGAGCTTCTCCCGTTTCTGACACGATCGCATGTCAGATGTTCATTGACTCGACACCTGCGATTCACCTATTGTTCCGCACGGGTTTCCGAAACTTTCTTTCTTTGTTCGAAAGTTTCGATCGGGCTTGTGTGAGGAAGCGGGCGTGCCCTGCCCACCCCGGCGGCGACTCAGGAGGAACGAACGTGTTGGCACAGCTCGTCCTGTTCGCGATCGACATCTGCGCGGTGGTGTTGCTCGTCTTCGGGCTCTACTTCCCACGACACCGCCGGCGCGACCTGGTCGTCTCCTATCTCGGGGTCAACATCGGCGTCCTCGCGGTGGCGAGCGTGCTGAGCGCGGGCAACGTCGGCGCCGGGCTCGGGCTGGGAATGGCGCTGTTCGGCGTGCTGTCCATCATCCGCCTGCGCTCGACGGAACTCGACCAGCACGAGGTCGCCTACTATTTCTCGGCCCTCGCCCTGGGCATCCTCGGCGCGGTGAGCACCACCCCGGCCTGGCTCAGCGGTGGCATGATGGCGCTCATCCTCGCGGTGATGTTTCTCGGCGACCACCGGCGGCTGTTCCGGCACTACCGGCACCAGATCCTGGTGCTCGAATCGGCCTTCACCGACCATGTCGCGCTCGTCGCGCACCTGGAACAACTCCTCGACGCCCGGGTGCACGCCGTCACCGTCCAGCGGCTCGACCTGGTCAACGAGACCACCGTGGTCGACGTCCGGTACGCGCTGACCGACCGGGCGCTGACCGCCGAACCCGAGGCGCCCGCACACGCCGGAGCACGCCGATGACCACGACGCCCATCGGGGCCGCCCTGGCGCGACTGGCCCCCGTCGGACTCGGCGAGCTGGTCGACCGGGCCGCATTGCAGACCAGGGTGGACCGCAAGTACCTGGTCCCGGCGGAGGCCCTGCCCCGTCTGCTGGAACGGCTCATGCCGTACGCCCAGGTGCTGGACATCGACGGGGAACGCACCTTCCGCTACCAGTCGGTGTATTTCGACACCCCTCAGTTGGCCAGCTACCACTGCGCGGCCTATCGCAGGCGCCGGCGTTTCAAGGTGCGCACCCGCACCTATCTCGACTCCGCTCAATGCTGGCTGGAGGTCAAGATCAGCGGTGCGCGGGGCAGCATCACCAAACACCGGCTGCCCTACGACCCGCGGGACCGCGGCACGGTGGGCCCCGGGCGCGACTTCGTCGACGAGGCACTCGCCCGCGAGTCGATCGGTCCCGCCGCCAGGAGCTCCCTCGACCCGGTCCTGGTGACCGAATACCACCGCGCCACCCTGCTGCTGCCGGACACCGCGAGCCGGGTCACCCTCGACACCGGACTCGCCTGGCGGCACGGCGACTCCGCGCTGCGGCTGCCCGGCCTCGCCGTGGTCGAGACCAAGAGCGCCTCGGCCGCCACGCCAGTCGACCGCGTGCTGTGGCGGGCCGGGATGAGACCCGCCCGCATCTCCAAGTACGCCACCGGTCTGGCCGCGCTCCGCCCCGACCTGCCCGACACGCCGTGGCGGCGGACGCTGCGCCGCCACTTCCGCGGCACCGCGTCGCCGATGGACCCGGCGCCGGACCTTTCCCACCGCCCCGAACAGGAGGCATCGTGCGTCTGACGCTCCGCAGCACCGGTGTCACGGCGGCCCGCCGCGTCACGAGGACCGCGGTCGCCGCCGTGCTCCTCACCGTGCTCCTCACCGGGCTCCTCGCCGGGCCCCTCAACGCGTACCCGTCGTCGGCGGGCGCCGGATCGGCTTCCGTCACCGGATCGGCCGGCCGCGCCGCGAGCACCGCCGACACGGCGACCGCGACCGCCGATGCCGCGGCGGCGTCCGCCGCGGCGGACGACCTGACCGGCGACATCGCCTTCTCCACGCCGAGCGGCACCTTCCAGGGACAGGTGTCGGTGTCGCTGAGCACTGCGGTCAGCGACGCACAGATCCGCTACACCACCGACGGGACGCCGCCCACCGCGCAGTCGGCGCTCTACGGTGGCCAGCCGCTGCAATTCGCCCGCACCACCCAGCTGCGCGCACAGGCCTTCGTCGGCGGCACGGCGTCCGGGAAGCCCGGAACGGCCATGTACGTCGCCCAAGCCACCACCACGGCCCACGATCTGCCGCTGGTCCTGATCGACTCGTACGGCAAGGGCAAGCCCGGCCGGGATTACCTCGACGCCGCCACCATGATCTTCGATCCGGGCAGCGGTGCGACGACGTCGCTGTCCGAGGCTCCGGCGGTCGCCACCCGCGCCGGAGTCCACCTGCGGGGGCAGTCGTCGGCCTCGTTCGAGAAGGCGCCGTATCGCCTCGAGTTCTGGGACAACGACAACGACGACGCCGACTACCCGGTGCTGGGGATGCCCGCCGACTCCGACTGGGTGCTGCGCGGGCCGTTCCCGGACAAGTCGCTGATCCGCGAGGCCCTGGTCTACGACCTCGGCAAGGAGATGGGGCTGAAGGTTCCCCGGTATCGGTTCGTGGAGCTCTACCTCAACACCGACGCCGGTCCGGTGGGCGCCGACGACTACATGGGCGTCTACATGCTCGCCGAGACGATCAAGAACTCGAAGAACCGCCTCGACCTCAAGAAGCTGGACGAGGACGACACGACCCTGCCGAAGCTCACGGGCGGGTACATCTGGAAGTTCGAGTGGATGGCCGCGGAGGAGCCGACGCTGCCGTGCAGCGGGTCGTCGGCCACCTGCTGGACCTACCTCGAGGTGGTCGACCCCTCGCCGCTGCAGCCGCAGCAGAAGGACTGGCTGCGGGGCTACATCCAGGAATTCCACAACGTGCTGCACTCGCAGAACTTCGCCGACCCGAACACCGGCTATCGGGCGTACATCGACGTGGGTTCGTTCATCGATCAGTTGATCATCTACGAGCTGAGCCGGAACATGGACGCCAACTACCGCAGCGCCTACTTCTACAAGGACCGGGACACGAAGATCTTCGCAGGCCCGCTGTGGGACTACGACCTCACTTTCGGCGTGGGCGGGTTCTTCCAGAACGACCAGACCGCGGGCTGGCAGTATCAGCAGACCCGGCAGCCGCTCGCCAACGACTGGTTCGCCCAGCTCATGCGGGATCCGGCCTTCGTCGACCAGGTCAAGGCGCGCTGGCAGGCGCTGCGCCGTGGCGTGCTGTCCGACTCCGCGCTGCAGAGCAGGATCGACGCTCTCGCCCAGCCGCTGACCAACGCCGCGCAGCGGAACTTCCAACGCTGGCCGAACCTCACGACGCGCACCATCGGCTTCTTCAACACTCCGACCGCGTCCACCTGGCAGGGTCAGGTGCAGTACCTGCGCGACTGGGCGCTGCGCCGCGCGTCCTGGCTGGACTCGACGGCGGGGTGGGGCGGTGCGGTCACCTCGCCCAGCGCCAGCCCGAGTCCCAGCCCCTCGCCGAGCCCGTCGCCCAGCGCCAGCCCGAGCCGATCGCCGAGTCCGAGCCCCTCACCGTCCGGCGGAGTGTCCGGCGCGTGCTCGGCGGCGTTCCGGGTGGTCAACTCCTGGCCCGACGGCTTCCAGGGTGAGGTCACGGTGCGCGCGGGCAACGCGGCGATCAACGGCTGGACGGTGAACTGGACCTGGCCCGGTTCGCAGACCGTCACCCAGCTGTGGGGAGGTGTGCGCTCGGGCTCCGGCTCGAACATGACGGTGCGCAACGAGTCGTGGAACGGCTCGCTCGCGGCCAACGCGAGCACGACCTTCGGCTTCGTCGGCGGAGGATCCTCGGCCACCCCGGCGGTCACCTGCACCAGCCCGTGAGATGAAGCGAATCGGCGAGGTCCCGTCCGCCGGACGGGACCTCGTGCCCTGTCGCACTCAGGAGGCATCAAGCGCCTGGCCGCGTGAGGCACCACGGGCGGTGTCACCTCGTTGGCGGCCACCGCGCGGCGGACCTCGGCATGCGGGTGCGCCACCGGATCGATGTCGGCGGCCGTCAGCAGCCCCCGCTCCACGAGCCGCGCAGCGCTCCCGGCCCGGTCAGCCCTCCTTGGTGTCGACGTAGACGACAGCGTGCTTCACGGCGACCGAGGTCCACGGCACGATGACGACGGCGCCGTTCCGCTCGAAGACCCGTGCGTCGTCCCCCTCGGTGCCGTACTTCTGCGGCAGCTGCGCCACCTCGGCCGCCTTGCCGGTGGCCGCGTCCAGGCGGACGAGCCGGGGAGGCAGGTCGCGCCAGTCGCCGACCTCCAGGGCGAGCAGGCCGTGGTCGTCGGCGCGGACGAGATTCAGCATCGTGGGCTGCGTGCCGGACGACTCCCACACCTTCTTGCCGGTCTTGAGGTCGAAGGCGAGCGCCTTGTCGCTCGATCGCGCCTTGTTCGGCACGTTCTCCGGGAAGGTCGTGAGGTAGAGACGGTCGCCGTGCACGGCGTAGCGGCGCTGCTCGAACATCCCGTCCACGAACGCCACCGTGTTCATGGCGAGCATGTCCACCTTGCCGGTCGTGAACTCGCTGAGCTTTCCACCTCGATCGTCGAGAACGAGGAAGGTGCTCTTGTCGCCCTCCTCCTGCCGGACGACCAGCGGGTCGGCCGACAGCACCAGGCTCATCAGGCTGAGATCGCCCATCTTGTAGCGCCATACGGCCTTGCCGCTCTTCGGGTCGAGCACCTGCACGAAGTTGCCCGAGCCCTCGAAGCTGCAGTCGAGGAGCAGGGCCACCCGGGTGGCCGCCGTGTTCATGTCCTTGATGTGGCAGCCCTGGGGAAACTGGGCCGTCCACTGCTTCCTCCCATCGGACAGGCGGTAGCCGGACAGGACGTCGTGCGCGTACACCACGGCGACATCGCCCGCGTCCATGATCCGGGGCACCGTGAGCGAGTTTGCCAGCCGGGACTTCTCCGCCGGAATCTTGATCTTCCAGGTGATCTTTCCTGTCGCGGCGTCGACCCCGGCCAGGTGGTCGCACAGCTGGTCGCTGCCGTACGCCACGGCGCCCTTGCCGTTCGCCAGGTCGGCGGTGGCGCCGCAGAGCTGGTCGCCGGGCGAGGGGGTGCCCCAAGCGCGCTTGCCCGAGGTCAGGTCGTAGGCGAGCACCCCGTCGCGCTGCACCCGGATCACCGTCTTGTCGGTCAGCCAGCCCGCGAACGAGAGCCCCTGGGTGAAGTCCATGCTGTCGGCACTCGCGAGCGGGACGGACCATTCCCCCGCGCTCCCACCGGAATCGGTGCCGGAACCGCCGCCCGCGACGAACCAGGCGGTCCCCGCGCCCACCGCCAGCAGCACCACCAGCCCGAGCGCGACGAACAGCGCCGTCCTGCCCTTGCCGCCGGGTGCCTGCGGCGGCGGCTGCGGTGGAAGCCCCTGGGCGGGCTGCCCCGGAGCGCCATAGGCCTGGCCCTGGCCGGGGTAGCCCCCCTGCTGACCGGGGTAGCCCGGTTGGCCCGTGTACCCCTGCTGGCCCGGATGCCAGGGCGTCTGGCCCGGCTGGGGCTGCGGCTGCCCCCAGGGCTGCGGGTACGGCGAGCCCGGGTATCCCTGACCCGGCTGCCCCTGTCCTTGCTGACCCTGACCCGGCTGGCCCTGACCCGGCTGGCCCTGACCCGGCTGCCCGTACGGCGCCGGTGCGCCGGGGGCACCCGGACCCCAGGGCGCAACTTGGCCGGGCGGGCCGTACGCCGGAGGGGCCGGGGCCTGCGGAGCCGGCCCGGCCTGCTCACCCCACTGCCCCTGACCACCCGGCTGCCCGTACCCCGGCTGCCCGTATCCCGGCTGAGCGGGGGCGGCCTGGCCATAGGCCAGCTGCCCGTATCCCGGCTGAGCGGGCGCGGGCTGGCCATAGGCCGACTGACCGTACGCTGGCTGACCGGGCGCGGCCTGGCCGGGGGCGGACTGGTGGCCCCAGCTTCCGGCGTCACCCGGTTGTCCCTGGTCGAGGTAGGGCTGTTCCTGTCCGCCGTAGGGCGATCGGCCCGGGCCATAGGGGTACGGCGAGGGCGGAGTAGACGGTGTGGGCGGCGTGGGCGGTGTGGGCCCGCCGTACGGGTCCCTGTTGTGCTGATCCGTCATGCCTCTCCCCCGATCACGCGAGCTGGGCGCGGACGTAGCCCGCCCACTGCCGCTCGAAGTCCGCCCTCGTCACGCCGAGCGCCTGGAACAGGGCGGCTTCGCTGTCGTCGCCCGGCGCCCGGTAAGCCGCGACCACGCCCTCGACCAGCTTCCGCTCGCCGTACTTCTGGGCGATGAACCGCATGGCCAGGTGCCCCATGAGGTAGTTGACGCTGGTCATCTGCTTGAAGTCCCAGAGGGCGTTGGTCGGCAGCTTCCCGTCGAACGGCATGGCGAGCTGTCCTGCCACGTAGGCGCGGCCCTCACTGACACGCCGGTTTCCGTTGATCGGCCGGCCGCGGCCGGCGACGTACTCGGCGAAGCCCTCGGTGATCCAGTTCGCCCTGCCGAACAGAGCGAACTGTGCGCTGTCGAGCCCGGCGACGAGCGAGTGCGCGAGCTCGTGCTCGGAGATCTCCGTGATCCCCTGCTCGTTCCTGAAGAACTCGGACGTCGTGTCCATGACGACGCGAGTGCCGCCGATCTTCACGGTGTCGTTCCCGATCCCCCATCTCGGCATCGGGATCGAAACGCCGGCCTCGTTCGCCTTGGCCGTACGGAACAGCTTGCCGAGCTGGGCCTTCCCCTCGACCAGCGCCACCACGAACCCGGTCGGCACCGCCGCGTCCGGATCGCCGTTCTTCTGCCAGAAGGCGAGATCGCTCGCGGCGGCGGCGGAGACGGTCGGCGCGACGCGCCGGGCCAGGGCGGCGTCCTGCGGCCTGGCGAGGACGAGGCTGGCGCCCGCCTTCGCCACCACGATGTCCGGCCAGATGTCCCACGGCCCTGGGAAGTACATCGTCTTCGACACCTCGCCGGTGATCGTCGGCGGCGCGCCCTGCACCTTCGTCACGACAAGGGGCGCGTTCGGCGACGCCTTCTCGATGGTCCAGCGATACCACTCGGACACCGGGCGCAGGTCGATGCCGGCGAACCGGTGGACGAACGCGACATCCTGCGTGAACTTCACGCCCCGCCCGAAACTGTCCTGAGCCCGGCCCTGGCGCCGCAACACCTGGTAGGACTTCTCGGCCAGCGGCATCTTGCGCAGGTTGGCGAAGACTCTCGCCTGGTCGCGGACCAGAGCGGCGTTCTTCTGGTCGAAGATCGAGGTGAACGCCTTGGCGTCACCCGAGGCCAGCGCCCTGCTGTGCGACTGGACCAGCTTGCTGATCTCGTCGTCCTTCACGACGACCGTGTTCGAGTCGGTGGCGGCGTCGCCCGTGGCGTCGTCGCCTGAGCCGCCGCCCCGCAGGACGAGGCCCACCCCCGCACCCACCGCGACGACGAGGACGAGGGACAGGATCCCGAGCGTCACCCACAGCCCGGTCCTGCGTCCGGGCGCAGGAGGCGGAGGGGGAGGGGGAGGCGGAGTCTGCCACTGCTGTGGCGGAGGGCCGTACTGCCACTGCGGCGGAGAGGGAGGTGGAGACTGCCACTGCGGCGGCGGCTGCGGCGGATACTGCTGGTGATAACCGGGCCCCGTCGTCACTCTTGCCCCGTAAATGCTCAGAGTTACCGAAAGGCGTAAAGCGTATCAGTGGTCAAGAAGCGGGCACCGGCGCTTCCTCGAATGCGCCACACGCACTCTCGCTATGTCCTCTGACCAGGCGTTTTCGAGCCTCTCCACCGAATGCGCCGGACCCTCGCGGTCAATCCGCGGAGCCGTAGGGCCATTCGCGTGGACCGGCGTGTCAGGAACGAGTCGAGCTCGCACACCACTGGGCGGACATCACCGGCCGGCCTCAACGCCCGTCGCTATGGCGCGATGCCGCAGTCGCTGCGCCGTGACCATGCCGGGACCAGCGCCTTCTTCTACCTGAACGTGTCCTTTCCTGAGACGCTCCGGCGGTTGGACTTCACGCCGGACCAGATGCGGGAGTGGTATCAGGAGCGCGACCTGCTGCTACCGGACGGGTGCGAGACGGTCATCGGCGAGGACAGCCCGCTGGACGCGTCCGTGCGGCGGGTGCTTCGTCAGGTGTGACGCGCGCGGACGGTGCCCGCCCAGGTGAGAAGGTCCAGGTTCTTCTCCAGAGCGGCCTCGCGGATGGCGAGGATATCGAGCACGTCGTCCTGCGGCAGCGTCTCCACCATGATGGACAGGCCATCGCAGTCACTGACGTGCGGAAGGATCTGCCGGGTCAGCTCGATCCCGCGCTCGGCCTGGGCCTGATCGATCTGCCCGTGGTCGGTGAGCTGCGCGAGCTCGCGAACGTTGCGAATGGCGCCGTCGTGATCGGCGACCAGCTTTCTGACGTACTCCTCACCGAAAATGGGCACCAGCCGCGGATACATCGACTCTTCCTCGTAGCGGAAGTGCGGGCCGGTGGCCTCGGCGATGGCGGAAACGATGTGGCGAGCCGTCGTCACATCGTGTGCGGTGAAAGCGTCGACCAGGGCGAACAGAAGGTTCCGGACCTCGCGGTGCTCATCACGGAACGTCTCACGGAAAACATCGGAGATGGCCAAGGAAACCCCACCCAGCTGATAGGTGCCATAGGGCGGCACCGCTTATTCGGACCGCAGACAGTACAGTCGCGGTCCCTTCCGTCTCTCCAGTGACGAAGGTCCCGTCCTGGCGGGGCGATCGTCGGTCCTCACCCGCCAGGAACGTACTGAGGACTTTGGTCCCTTCGATCGTGGGCTTTACGCCGTCCTCCAGACCGGGGGCGTTCCATAGCGTGCTCATGACCCGTAGTCGAGGCTCGACCATCGGCGGGTGGTCTGCTCGGAGTGGTCGCACTGCCGGGCATTCGCGGGATGCGCCGTGTCCGTCGTCGCGGCCTCGACTGTGAAGGTGGGGAAACCGATATGGGGCCCGTCACGGTGGTGATCGGGGAGAAGGGCGGCACGCAGCCCCCGGCGCCGCGGGCGTCATGGCACCTGCGCGCCAACGCGATCGTCGTCGCCTGGATCGCACTGGCGATCGCGGCGGCGCTGTCGCCGGGCGTGTTGCCCGCGCCGCGGTGGCTGGTGATCCACGTCTTCCTGCTCGGCGCGGTCACCACCGCGATCGTGATCTGGAGCGAGCATTTCGCCGCGGCGCTGCTGCGCGCCGGAGCGCCCGGCCGGCGGTGGAGCATCACCCGGCTGGCCGCGCTGAACGCCGCGACCGTCGCCGTGCTGTACGGCGTGGCCGCCGGGCCGTGGCCTGTAGCGGCGGCCGGGGCCGCGGCGGTGGTCGGCGTGGTCGTCTGGCATGCCACAGCGCTGGCCGGGATGCTCAAACGGGCACTGCCCGGCCCGTTCCGCCATGTCATCGGCTGGTATCTGGCCGCCGCGGGTGCGCTGACGGTGGGCGGCGCCCTGGGCGGGCTGCTCGCCGCGCACGTGGGGAACGGCCCGATGCACGAGCGGCTGCACGCCGCGCACGCCGAGACGAACCTGTTCGGCTGGGTGGCCCTGACGGTGCTCGGCACGCTGTTCACGCTCTGGCCGACGGTCCTGCGGACGCGGCTTTCCCCGCTGACCCGGCGCTGCTCCCGCCTCGCGCTGCGGCTGGCCGTGGCGGGCCTCGGTCTGACACTGCCCGGCCTGCTGCTGGGGCTGCGCTGGGTCTCGGTGGCCGGGCTGACGGTGTATCTGGCCGCAGCGGCCGTCGCGCTGACACCCGTGGTGGAGACGCTGCGACGGCGCCGCCCGCACACGGGAGCGGCCTGGACGCTGGGCGCCGCAGTGGCCTGGTTCGGGATCGCGCTCGTCACCGACCTCGTGTTGGTCGCCACCCATTCCGCCGACGACCTGCCGGCGGCTCTTGAGCCGCTGCTGCCGCTGGTGCTGGCCGGATTCGCCGCCCAGGTGCTGCTCGGTTCGCTCATGCACCTGCTGCCCGCGGTGCTCGGGGGCGGGCCGGTCCGCTTCAAGCAGAACGCGGCTCTGCTGGAGCGGGGCTGGCCCTACCGCCTGGCGGCGGCGAATCTCGGAGTGCCGCTTGTCGCGCTGCCGGTTCCCGAACGCGTCGGCCTGCTCGGCTGGGTGCTCGTCCTCACTCCCGCGGTCGCCTTCGTCGCGCTGGCCCTGACCGCGCTCGTGCGGGCGCGTCACCCTCGGGGCCGGGTGTCGCCCGTTCCCCTCGGCGTGGTCGTCGGCTGCCTGCTCACGGCCGCCGCCGTCGCTGTCGCCGTGTCCGGAGGTGCCGGGCCGGCCCGGCTGGAGGTCGTCCCCGGCGTACGGAGAACGGTCGAGGTGACGCTCGCCGCGATGCGCATACGGCCCGCCGTCATCAGCGCACCCTCCGGCGCCGTGCTGACGCTCCGTGTGACCAATGCCGACGCCCAGCGACACGACCTGAGGCTGTCCACCGGAGACCACACCCCGATGCTCGGCCCTGGCGAGACCGCCGTGGTGAAGCTCGCCCCGCTGGCCGGGACGGTGGACGGCTCGTGCACCGTCGCGGGGCACCAGGCGGCCGGCATGACCATGCGCATCGTGCCCGCTCCGGCGGCCGCGAGCGCCGAACCCGCGGAGACGGGGCACGCGGCCATGGGCCGTTCCGGCACGCAGACGTCCGGCACGCAGACAGGCGACCGCGGCACGACCCTCGATCCCGGCGCGCCGATGTCGCCGGGGTGGAAACCGTACGACGCCGCCCTGAAGCCTGCGGCGGGAGGCAAGGAGCACCGGGTCGAGATCCGGGTGAAGGAGACCGATCTCGAGGTCGCACCGGGAGTGCACCAGCGCATGTGGACCTTCGACGGCTCCGTTCCCGGCCCGACACTGCGCGGCAAGGTGGGAGACGTGTTCGTCGTGACGTTCGTCAACGGCGGGACCATCGGCCACGGCATCGACTTCCACGCCGGAGCCGTCGCCCCCGACGGGCCGATGCGCACCATCGACCCGGGGCAGCGGCTCACCTATCGCTTCCGCGCCGACCGGGCCGGAGCGTGGCTGTACCACTGCTCCACCATGCCCATGAGCCTGCACATCGCGAACGGCATGTACGGCGCCGTCGTCATCGATCCGCCGGACCTGCCGACGGTGGACCGTGAGTTCGTGCTCGTCCAGGGCGAGCTCTACCTCGGGCGGCCCGACCAGGACGACCTGGTCACGCGGATCCTTGAGGGCCGGCCGGACGGATGGATGTTCAACGGCACCGCCGCCGGTTACGACCACGCTCACCTCACGGCCAAGGCCGGCGAACGGGTGCGCGTCTGGGTGATCGCCGGCGGTCCCGCGTCGGGAACCGCCTTCCACGTGGTCGGCGTGCCGTTCGACACCGTCTACAAGGAAGGCGCATATCTGCTCAAGAGGGGTGACCCGGGTGGCGCCCAGGTGCTGGACCTGGCCCCGGCCCAGGGCGGCTTCGCCGAGCTGGTGTTTCCCGAACCCGGGCACTACCCCTTCGTCGACCACACCATGCCGCGCGCCGAGTCCGGCGCCCACGGGATCTTCGCGGTGAGCGCGCCATGACCTGGTGGTCGGTCATCCGATTCCTGCACGTGCTCGGCGCGGCCCTGTGGGTCGGCGGCCAGCTGGCGGTCTCGCTCGTCCTGCTGCCGCCGGCCCGCCGCCTGCTCGACGCCGAGCGGCGGGCCACCGTGCTCGGCGCTGTCGGGCGGCGGTTCGGCCTCTTCACCGTCACCGCGTTCCTTCCCGTCCAGCTCGCCACCGGGATCGCCATCGCCGCGCACAAGGGCGTCACCTGGGCCGCGCTGGCGCAGCCGGGTTACGGGCGGATCCTGGCCGCGAAGCTCCTGCTGTTCTGCGCGGTGATGCTGACGGCCGGGCTGCACGGCTGGGCAAGCGGCACCGGGCGGCCGGCCGCCGCGCGAGCGCTCGCCACCGCCGCGCTCGTCGGCTCGCTCGGCGTCGTACTCCTGGCCACAGCCCTGCCGGCCACATAGCTCAAGGGCCGGTCGGTCAGGCCGGCGGTGCGGTGGTGCTCGACCGGACGACCAAACGCGCCGTGCTCACCTGTCGCGAGCCGGGGGAACGGTCGTCGATCGTGTCTGCCAGCACCCGTGCGGTCTGCACGCCGTACGCCTGGATGTCCCACGAGAGCGCCGTCAGCGCCGGTCGTACCATCACGCACAGCTGCGAGTCGTCACCCGCCACGATCGACAGCTCGTCCGGCACGGCGACGCCCATTTCCTGTGCCACGTTGAGCGCGGCGGTGGCCATCACGTCGTTGTCGAACATGATCGCGGTCGGGCGGTCGCGCCGGGACAGCAGCGTTCGCGTGGCCCGCATGCCTTCCTCCCAGGTGTAGTCGGTCTCGACGACCTGTGGTTCACCGAGGCCGTGACCGAGCACGGCCTGGCGGAAGGCCGCGATGCGCACTTGGGTGTGCTCCAGTGCGGACAACCCCGCGACGCGGGCGACGCGGCGGTGTCCGAGCGCCACGAGGTAGTCGACCGCCGAGACCACGGCTGCCGCGTCGTCGGTCCACACGGCGGGTATATCCGTGTCCGGCCGGGGCCGGCCGACCAGAACGGCCGGGATCTGGAGTTCCTCGAGCACCGGGATCCGCGCGTCCTCCGTCCACAGGTCGGTGATGACCATGCCGTCGACGCGCCGTTCCGCCCAGCAGAGCCGCATCGCGTCGATCGCGGCGCGATGGTCCTCGACGACCTGCAGAAGCAGAGCGGTGCGCCGCCCGGACAGTTCGCGTTCCAGCCCGGCGATGAACCGCATGAAGAACGGCTCGACACCGAGCGTGTCCGCCGGGCGGGCGATGATCAGGCCGACGCTGTGCGCCCGGGACCCGGACAGGGACCTGGCCGCCACGCTCGGCCGCCAGCCGATCTCGTTGGCGATGTCGAGGATGAGTTTGCGGGTTTCCGCGGACACCCCCGGCCGTCCGTTGAGCGCGTACGACACGGCGCCGATCGAGACACCGGCCCTTGCCGCGATCTCGGCGATAGTCGGCCGCTTCACCGCATCCCCCCTTTGCATCCTGACCATTTTGTTGCCGCTGTTGGAAGAGGAACAGCACCGGATCGCTTTTCCCTGCCTCTGCCGGAGAGGTGGGGACGTCCCGCAACAGCAGCGAGGATCCTTAAGCGCTTAAGTCACCACGTCGGCGAGATCCCCTTGGCGGCCGCCGAGGAGCACGGCGACCATCCGGCGCGCGGTCGGCGTCCGGGGACGTACTGAAAGTTTCTCGGTACGCGCACGTCATCAAGGACCTGAGCACCGCCCGCTCCAACCCTCGGCCGCTTCGGCAGTCGCCGGCGGACCAGCACGTCCGGATCGGCTTTTCGCGTGGTGTGACGACGAGGGATCGTTTCCGTCGCTTTCCGTGTCCGGTCCGCCTCGCACCCCCGCAGTGAGACGGCCTTGACTTAAGCCCTTAAGTGACCCACCGTTCTCCCACAGCGCTGCTCTCGACGGCCGTCCGGTTCTCAGTAAGGAGGCTTCGATGCAACTTCGTGTCAAATTCGCGGCAGCCGCAGCAGGAGTGGTGGCTGCAGCAGGCATGTCCGCGATAACCGTCCCCGCCGCGGCCGCCCCCGCAGGGTGCTCGGTGCAGTACAAGGTCGTCAGCGAGTGGCAGGGCGGCTTCCAGGGTGACATCGCGATCACCAGCCTCGGCGGCCCGCTGACCGGCTGGACGTTGGAGTTCGACTTTCCCTCGGCGGCTCAGGGCGTGAGCAACGGCTGGAACGCCGACTGGTCGCAGTCCGGCGCGCATGTCACCGCCAAGAGCCTGAGCTGGAACGGCAACGTCCCCTCCAACGGCTCGGTGTCGATCGGCTTCATCGGCAAGTGGAGCGGGAGCAATCCGGTTCCCGGCGCGTTCACCGTCAACGGCGTCACCTGTACCGGCGCGTCCCCCAGCCCCAGCCCCAGCCCCAGCCCCAGCCCCAGCACAAGCCCCAGCACAAGCCCGTCTCCGAAAACGAGCCCATCCCCGTCCCCGTCCCCGAGCCCCTCCCCGTCTCCCAGCCCCCAGCCCGGCGGGCCGGCCCCGCAGTTGCATGTCTCGGGCAACACGTTGGTGACTTCGGCCGGCAAGCCCTACCGGCTGCTGGGCGTCAACCGCTCCAGCGGTGAGTTCGCCTGCATCCAGGGCAGGGGCATGTGGGACGGCCCGGCGGATCAGGCCTCCGTCGACGCGATGAAGCCGTGGAACATCCACGTGGTACGGGTGCCGTTGAACGAGGAGTGCTGGCTGGGGACCGCCGACGTGCCCTCGGGCGGCACCAGCGGCGCGGCCTATCAGCAGGCGGTCAAGGACTACGTGAAGCTGCTGGTCACCAACGGGATCACGCCGATCGTGGAGATGCACTGGAACTACGGCCAGTACACGGGGGCGGGCGCGGGCTGCTCGGATGTGGTGGCGACCTGCCAGAAGCCCATGCCCGACGCGAAGTACGCCCCGACGTTCTGGACCCAGGTGGCGAACGCCTTCAAGGGCGACAACGCCGTCATCTTCGACCTGTTCAACGAGCCCTACCCGGACGCGGCCAACAACTGGTCGGACGCCACGGCGGCGTGGACCTGCCTGCGTGACGGCGGCACCTGCACCGGAATCGGCTACGAGGTCGCCGGCATGCAGGACCTGGTCGACGCGGTCCGCGCCACCGGGGCGACCAACGTCATCATGACGGCCGGTCTGACCTGGACCAACGACCTGAGCCAGTGGCTGAAGTACAAGCCGCAGGACCCGACCGGCAACCTGATGGCCTCCTGGCACTCCTACAACTTCAACGGGTGCGTGGACACCACCTGCTGGAACAACACGATCGGCGCCGTCGCCGCGCAGGTGCCGGTGGTGGCCGGTGAGATCGGCCAGAACACCTGCGCCCACGACTACATCGACAAGGTCATGAACTGGGCCGACGCGAACGGTGTGGGCTACCTCGCCTGGACCTGGAACGCCTGGGGAATCTGCGACAGCTCGGGCAACGTCCTCATCACCGACGCCAACGGCACTCCGACCAGCACCTTCGGCGAGGGATTCAAGGCCCACCTGGTGACGCAGAACCCCTACGCGTGATCCCCTGTCCCGGCCACAGGTGATTCACCCGGGCCCAGCCACCCTTCGGCTGGGCCCGTCGCCGATCCACGGGATGCGGCGGACGCGGACGTCGACGAGGCGCTCGCCCCCTTCAGGATGCGGTCCACCACATCGGCGGCCGAGTAGTCGTCCGGCAGCCCGTCGAGGAAGCCGGTGTCCTGGCCGAGGGTGAGCAGCGGGGGTTCCGGATAACCGTCCGGTCGGTGCTGCCCGAGACCGATCGCGGCGAGCAGCCCGTTGCACAGGCACCGGCGCTCGGTGGTCTCCTCCGCGCGACCGCCCTTGCGGACGTAGGTCTCCACCGGTTCCGCCGGGCAGCGGTAGCCGACCCCGCCGTCCGGCTTCTGGTAGGGCGTGCGCAGGTAGCCCAGGTCGCACAGCCGGGACCGCTCCGCGTAGACGCCGGCGTCGGACAGCGTGCCGGGGATCTGGGCGACCTTGAAGGGGAACCCGGCAGGGGAGGCATGAGGGTCGTTGTGGACCTCAAGTGTGCCGTCGGCGGCGCGGCGCAGCAGCTGCCGCCTGAGCTCGTCGTCCAGGCCGGACTCCCGGCAGAGCGCGAACGCCGACCCGACCTGGATCCCGGCGGCTCCCCTCTCCAGCGCTCTGGCGAGCCCGTCGGGCGTGCCGTACCCGCCTGCGAGCCAGAACGGCAGGCCGAGCGCCGCGACCTTGCCGGTGTCCACCTCGTCGCGCGGGCCGTAGACGGGTTCGCCCGCCCCGTCCAGCCGCAGCCGGCCGCGCGGCGGCGCGCTGTGGCCGCCCGCCGACGGCGACTCGATCACGAATCCGTCCGGCCTGGTGGCGGCCGAGCGCGCGAGGTAGGCGGCCAGGACGTGCGAGGAGACGATCGCCAGCAGCCGGGGCCGCGCCGGAGGGGCGACCGACCGGCCGAGCAACGCCGCCGGGTCGAGGCCGACCGTGTGCGGCGTCTCACCGCCGGCCACGGTCACCGAGATCTCCGCCGCGCGGTGCGCCGCGAGATCGTCGAGCAGCCGTGGAATCTCCGCCGGGATGCCGGCGCCCATCAGCACGTAGTCGACCCCGGCGAGCATCGCCCCGTAGACCGCGGCCGGCGTGGCCATCTGGATCTTCTCCAGGTAGTTGACCCCGACCAGGCCGTCGTGCCCCTCCTTCGCGAGCAGGACCTCGGCGAAGTTGGCGACCACGGCCAGTTCGTCCGCGGCCTGGCTACGTCGCAGCCCCAAACGCGGCACCGGCCGGTAGGGCCTGCCGCTGCCGGCCCCGCCGGGAACGAAATAGCGGGCCAGGATCCGCTCGGCCGTCTCGGGGACCGGAAAGCGGGCCAGCGCCCGGCGCAGATGCCCTCCGGGATCCCCCTGCTGCAGCCGTCGGGCCAGAGTGACGTCAAGCGCCGTGCCCGACACCACACCGAGCTGGCCGGCGCTCGCCACCGCACGTGCCAGTCGCCATCCGGACACCCCCACGCCCATCCCGCCCTGTATCAGGACGGGATGGGCCACCCCTGCGAGCCCGGTCCGCGCTGCCGGGAAGCCTTCCGTACGGCGATCGGCGTCGGACAACCCGTGTCCGCCCGCGCCGGCCGAAAGCGCCGCCGCCATCCCTGTGATGGACCTCATCCGTGGCTCCTCTCGCATGCCGTTCGGAGGGTCGTCTCGCGTACGGCGGCCGGCGCGGGCGGCGTGGCCGGCACGAGCCCGCGGCGCGCGCGGTAGACGACGTACGGGCGCCACAGGTAGGCCAGCGGCGCCGACCAGACGTGAACAAGCCGGGTGAAGGGCCACAACGCCAGGAACAGGAAGCCGCCGATGGCGTGCAGCTGATAGACGAGCGGCGCGCCGATCATCAGGTCGCTGCGCGGGGAGAACCAGAACACGCTGCGGAACCAGACGGCGATCGTCTCCCGGTAGTCGTACCCATGGCCGAGCAGGTTGACGGCGACCGTGGCGGTCATGCCGAGCGCGATCATGGCCGCCAGGGCGGCGTAGAGCACCTTGTCCATCGGGGTGGTCGTGCGCCGGACCCGCCCGTCGGCGAAGCGGCGGGCGATGAGCAGGACCAGTCCGGCGACGAGCATGGCGCCGGTCAGCGTGCCGCCCCAGACCGCGGTCAGGTGGTAGAGGTGCTCGGGGATCCGAAGCGCCGCGGTCACCGAGGCCGGCACCAGCAGCCCCATGGCGTGCCCGCCGATGACCCCGAACGCGCCGAGGTGGAACAGCGGCGACCCCAGACGGAGGATCCGGCTCTCCAGCAGCTGGCTGGTGTGCGTGGTCCAGCCGAACTGGTCGTGGCGCCACCGCCACACGTGACCGCCGACGAACACCGCCAGGCACAGGTACGGCAGGACGATCCAGACGACGGTGTTCATCGGGCCTCCGTCGATGGGCAGGTGGGGTAGGGGGCGAGGCCGACGCCGTCGAGCCCGCCCGAGGCCAGGAGGTCCGGGCCGAGGGAGTCCAGACCGACGGACTCGACGGGCGGGCCGTCGATGGCCAGTTCCGCGACGGCCTCCCGGTCGGCGTCGGTCAGCTCGGGCAGGACGGCGGTGACGGCGTCGAGGAGCAGGTGGTACGGCGTGCCGAGGTCGGCGAGGGCGGCGCGCAGCAGTTCGATGCCGCGCCGGTGCTGGCGCAGCGGCGCCTCCCCTTCGCCGGGGCCGACCGTGGCGGCGAACTCGAGCACGACCGGCAGCAGGTCGGGCAGTTCACCGGCGGCCAGCCGCAGGCCGTGGGCACGATAGCGCTGCTTGAGGATGAGCAGCGCCATCCCCCGCTTGCGGGTGTCGCCGTGCAGGTAGTACGTCAGGTAGAGGCCAGACCGGCGGCGCAGGTCGAAGGTCTGCACGTAGTGCCGCTGCACGTCGATCGGCTCGGTGCCGGTCAGCCAGGCGAGGAACTCCTCGGCCTGCCCGCGCAGCCGCGGGTGCTCGATCCGGCCGGCGGCGCCGCGCAGCTCGTCGCGGGCGCCGAGCAGCTCCGCGTCCGGGTAGGTGAGCAGCACCGACGCGAGCCGGAACAGCCGGGTCCGGTCGGCCGCGGTCACCGGGGCGGCGTCGGTCGGCGGCGCGGTCACGACCGGCCCCGCGACGGGTCGACGGACAGGCCGATCCGCCCGTCGGGCCGCCGCGACACGAGCCCCCGCCGGCCGGCGTGCACGTCGTCGTCGCCGCCGACGAGGTGGAAGCGCTCCACGGCGGCCGGGCCCGATCCGCCCATTCCCTGCCCACCCATGCCGGGGCCGCCCTCGCAGTCGAGCGAGCAGCCGCCCGTCGTGGCGGCCTGCGCTTCGAGGGCGGCGGCGTCCTTGCTGTAGGCGGCCGGGATGACGTACCGCTCGTCGTACTTGGCGATCGCGAGCAGCCGGTACATCGACTCGACCTGCTCGGCGGTCATCCCGATGCCGTCCAGGAGGTCCTGCGCGACCGTGCCGTCCAGGGTGCGGGCCCGCATGTACGAACGCATCGCGGCCAGCTTCATCAGGACCCCGGCGGCGGCGTCCGCGTCGCCGGCGGTGAACAGTTCGGCCAGGTACTCCACCGGGATGCGCAGGTCGCGGATGGTGTGGAAGACGTCGTCGGCGTCGGTGTCGTCGCGGCCCGCGGCGCCCGCCGCGTCGAGCACAGGCGACAGCGGCGGGACGTACCAGACCATCGGCAGCGTCCGATACTCCGGGTGCAGCGGCAGCGCGATCCGATACTCGCCGATCAGCCGCCACACCGGGGACAGCTTCGCCGCCTCGATCCACTCCCCGGGCATGCCGGCGTCGCGGGCGGCCTGCTGCACCGCCGGGTCGTGCGGATCGAGGAAGACGCCGCGCTGGGCGTCGAGCAGGTCGCGCTCGTCCGGCACGGACGCGGCGGCGAGGACGGCGTCCTCGTCGTAGAAGACGATGCCGAGGTAGCGCAGCCGCCCCACACACGTCTCCGAGCAGATCGTGGGCTGGCCGGCCTCGATGCGCGGGAAACACAGGGTGCACTTCTCGGCCTTGCCGGTGGCGTGGTTGACGTACACCTTCTTGTACGGGCACGCCGACACGCACATCCGCCAGCCCCGGCATCTGTTCTGGTCGACCAGGACGATGCCGTCCTCCTCCCGCTTGTACATCGCGCCGGACGGGCACGCCGACACGCAGGCCGGGTTGAGGCAGTGCTCGCAGATCCGCGGAAGGTGGAACATGAAGGTCTTCTCGAACTCGAACCTGACCTTCGCCGCGGCCTCGGCGGGCATCCGGGTGATGTTCGGGTCGCGGTCGGCCCGCTCGTGCGCGCCGCCGAGGCCGTCCTCCCAGTTCGCTCCCCATTCCACGGCCGTCGGCTCACCCGTCAGCGCGGAGTACGGCCGCTTTACGGGCGTGTCGGAGAGGCCGCCGGGCGCGTTCACGAGGATGTCCTTGTCGAACGTGACCGGCTCGTAGTAGTCGTCGATCGACGGCAGGTCCGGGTTGGCGAAGATGCGTGCCAGCCGCTTCACCCGGCCGCCGGAGCGCAGGGTCAGCCGACCCTTGCCGTCGAGCCGCCACCCGCCGTGCCAGCGATCCTGATCCTCGTAGTGCTTGGGGTAGCCGATGCCGGGTTTGGTCTCGACGTTGTTGAACCACACGTACTCGGTGCCCTCGCGGTTGGTCCAGGTCTGCTTGCAGGTGACGGAGCAGGTGTGACAACCGATGCACTTGTCGAGGTTCATCACCATCGCGACCTGCGCGCGGATCCTCATCAGTACTCCACTTCCTGGGAACGGCGGCGGATCACCGTGATCTCGTCGCGCTGGCTGCCGATCGGCCCGTAGTAGTTGAAGGCGTAGGTGAGCTGGGCGTGCCCGCCCGCGAGGTGGGTGGGCTTGACCAGCAGCCGGGTCATCGAGTTGTGGTAGCCGCCGCGGCGGCCGTTCTTCTCGGCCTTGGGCACGTTCACCGTCCGCTCCGGCGAGTGGTACTGGAACACCGTGCCCTCGGGCATCCGGTGGCTGACGACGGCGCGGGCGACGACGACGCCGTTGCGGTTGTGCGCCTCGATCCACTCGTTGTCCCTGACACCGATCTTCGCGGCGTCCTCGACGCTCATCCAGATCACCGGCCCGCCCCGGGACAACGCGAGCATCAGTTCGTTGTCGTGGTACATCGAGTGGATCGACCACTTGGCGTGCGGGGTCAGGAAGCGGACCGTCACGCCGCCGTCGACGAGCTCGCCGGGCTTGCCGAAGTGGCGGGCCATGTTCAGCGGCGGGCGGAAGGCGGGCAGTTGCTCACCGAGCTCGGCGACCCAGTCGTGCTCGACGAAGAAGTGCTGCCGCCCGGTGAGGGTGTGCCAGGGCTTCGACCGTTCGACGTTGAGGGTGAAAGGCGAGTAGCGGCGGCCGCCCTTCTCCGATCCGGACCACTCGGGGCTGGTGAACACCGGCTGCGGCGCGGCCTGGGTGTCCGGGTAGGAGATGTGGTCGGTCTCGTGGCCCTCGATCAGGTCGGCGAACCGCTGCCCGGTGCGCAGTTCCAGGGCGGCGAAGCCGGCGGCGGCCACCCGCCCGTTGGTGGTGCCGGACAGCGCCAGGATCGCCTCGCACATCCGGTCGGCGGTCGCGAGCGACGGGCGTCCGGCGAACGGGCCGTCGGTGACGACGCCGTTCTGGTGGGCGAGGTACTCGATCTCCGGGGCGACGTCGACGGTGATCGCCTTGGTGGTGGTGCCGAGGGTGTCGAGCAGCGGGCCCACCGCGCGCATCTTGGCGCCGATCAGCGTGTAGTCGCGTTCGATCTCGACGAGCTTCGGCATCGTCACGCCGGGTACGGGCGGGCACTCCCCCGCTTTCCAGTCCCGCACCCGGCCGCCGGGCATGGCGAGCTCGTCGGGTGTGTCGTGCTGCAGCGGCACCGCGAGGACGTCGCGGCGTACGCCGAGGTGGGTGGCCGCGAGCTCGCTGAACCGGTCGGCGAGGGCGAGGAAGGTGTCGTAGTCGGTGTGCGCGTCCGCCGGCGGCTCGACGGCCGGGCTGAACGCGTGCACGAACGGGTGCATGTCCGTGGTCGAGATGTCGTGCTTCTCATACCAGGTGGCGGCCGGCAGGACCATGTCGGCGTGCAGCCCGGTGTTGGTCATCCGGAAGTCGATCGCGGTGAGCAGGTCCAGCTTCCCGGTCGGCGCCTCGTCGCGCCAGACCACGTCTCGGGGCCGCAGGCCGGGGTCGCACTCCTGCGCGCCGGCGAGGGAGTCCACTCCGAGCAGGTGCCGCATGAAGTACTCGTTGCCCTTGCCCGAGGAGCCCAGCAGGTTGGCCCGCCACAGGGTGAGGCAGCGGGGGAAGTTCGCCGGGTCGTCGGGATCCTCGGCGGCCGCCTTGAGCCGTCCGGCTTCGAGCTCGTCCACTATGTACTGCTGCACGGTGTGACCCGCCTCGGCCGCCTCGTCGGTGAGGTCGAGGGGGTTGCGGTCGAACGCCGGGTGGCCGGGGCTCCAGCCCATCCGCTGGGCGGCGGCGATCGTGTCCGCGAACGTCATACCGGTGAACCGGCCGGTGCCCAGCGGCGAGGACAGCTCGTCGGCGGGCACCCGCTCGTAGCGCCACTGGTCGGTGTGCAGGTACCAGTACGGTGTGGCGGCCTGGTGGCGCATCGGGCGCTGCCAGTCGAAGGCGAAGGACATGTGCTGCTGGCCGGTCAGCGGCCTGGCCTTCTCCTGACCGACGTAGTGCGCCCAGCCACCGCCGTTGACGCCCTGGCAGCCGGTCAGGGTGACGAGCGCGATGAAGGCGCGGTACGTCATGTCGGAGTGGAACCACTGGTTGGCGCCGGCGCCGAGGACGATCAGGGAGCGGCCCCGGCTGCGTTCGGCGTTGCGCGCGAACTCGCGGGCGATCCGTGCGGCGAGCGCGGCGGGAACCCCGGTGATCTGCTCCTGCCAGGCGGGGGTGTTGGGCTCGCCGGCGTCGTCGTACCCGGTCGGCCAGCTGCCCGGCAGGCCGCCGCGGCGCACGCCGTACTGCGCCATGAGCAGGTCGAACACGGTCGTGACGAGGTGTCCGCCCATCCGCGTGACCGGCACGCCCCGGCGCATCGTGGCGCCGCCTTCGGTGTCGCCGACGTCGAACCGGGCCAGCTCGACCTCGACGGCGTCGCCGGTGAGCCCGAGCAGGCCGAGTGCGGGCACGACCTCGCCGAGGTCGAGGTTCCACCGGCCGGCGTCCCGCTCGCCGTAGCGGAACCCGAGCGAGCCGTTCGGCACGACCGGCTCGCCCGTACGCTCGTCGACGAGCACCGTCTTGTGCGCCGCGTCCGGACCGTGCCCGTCGTCCTGGTCGTCGTCCTCGCCGTCGCCGAGGTCCTGGGCGGTGAGGAAGCGGTCGGGCGTCCAGGCGCCGTTGTCACGCCGCCGGAGCGTGACGAGGAACGGCAGGTCGGTGTAACGGCGGACGTAGTCGGTGAAGTAGGGCACCTCACGGTCGCGGAAGAACTCGGTGAGGATGACGTTACCCATGGCCATCGCCAGGGCGCCGTCGGTGCCGGGGTGCGGCGCGAGCCAGTCGTCGGCGAACTTGACGTTGTCGGCGTAGTCGGGGCTCACCGCGACGACCTTGGTGCCCCGGTAGCGGGCCTCCGCAAGGAAGTGCGCGTCCGGGGTCCGGGTCACCGGAATGTTGGAGCCCCACATCATCAGGTAGGTGGAGTTCCACCAGTCGCCCGCCTCGGGCACGTCGGTCTGGTCACCCCAGATCTGCGGGGATGCGACCGGCAGGTCGGCGTACCAGTCGTAGAAGCTCAGCAGGGTGCCGCCCAGCAGCGCGTGATATCGGGTGCCTGCGGCGAACGACGCCATCGACATCGCCGGGATCGGGGAGAACCCCACGACGCGGTCCGGCCCGTACGTCTTCGTCGTGTAGACGTGGGCGGCGGCCGTCATGGTGATCGCCTCGTCCCATGAGGCGCGCACGAAGCCGCCGCGGCCCCGCTGGCTCTTGTACGCGCGTGCCTTCATCGGGTTCTCGACGATGTCGGCCCAGGCGAGCACCGGGTCGCCGAGGCGCCTCAGCGACGCGCGGAACATCTCGGCCAGCACCCCGCGCACGTACGGGTGCCGCACACGGGACGGCGAGTACTCGTACCAGGAGAACGACGCGCCGCGCGGGCAGCCGCGCGGCTCGTAGTCCGGCGCGTCCGGACCCGTCGTCGGGTAGTCCGTGGCCTGGTGCTCCCACGTGATGAGGTCGTCTTTGACGAACACGTTCCAGGAGCACGAGCCGGTGCAGTTGACGCCGTGCGTCGATCGGACCACCCGGTCGTAACGCCACCGGTCGCGGTAGAACGTCTCCCAGGTGTTCGGGTCGATCTGGTGCAGGGTCCGGCCACCGTCGCCGACCGTTTCCTTCGTCAGGAAACGACGCGCGGCCAGCAGCGGCGCCGCACCGGGCACCGAGTCCGTGGCGGGAGAACCGGCGGCGTCCTGGGGCGGGCGTGGCGACACGGCGGTGCACTCCTTCGATGGAAGCAGATCGATGCGACGCGCGGCGCGCCGCGTATGCCAGGTTCCTCTGATGCGGGTTGGCACGGCAGGTGCCGGCCGTCCCGGTCGGACGGGACTTAAGTCCCCCGATGACCTGTGGGCTCGGCGGCAGCCGTTTCGGGAACGAGGAGACGCGACCCGACGGCACGGCGGGCCGTCCGGGCGACGGCGGTGGTGTCCAGCAGCAGGGCGGCCAGCGCGACCAGGGCCAGCAGCGCCAACCCCAGGGCGTAGGTGCCGTACCGGCCGTAGATGAAGCCCATCAGCAGTGGCGGCACGAAGCCGCCGAGGCCGCCCGCGGCGCCCACGATCCCGGTGACCGAGCCGACCTTGTTCGCCGGGGCGAGCAGCGCCACCAGGGCGAACGTCGCGCCGCTGCCGGCGCCGAGCGCGGCGGCCATGGACAGGAACGCGACCGTGCCGAGGGGCGCAAGCGCGGGCGTGAACGCCTGGACCGCGGCGCCGGCCACGACGACGAGCAGCGAACCGGCGAGCACCCTGGTCGGTGCGATCCGGTCGGACAGCCACCCGCCGACCGGGCGCATCAGCACCGCCAGCAGCACGAACCCGGCCATCCGATCGGAGGCGTCGGCCTGGGCCAATCCGTACGCGGTCTTCAGGTAGGCCGGCAGATAGACCGAGAACGCCACATATCCGCCAAACGCCACCGCGTACAGCGCCGAGGCCTGCCAGGTCACCCGCAGCCGCAGCGTGGCCGCAAGCCGGTGCGCCAGCGACTCAGCCGGCACCACCCGGCCCGGCGCGTCCCGCAGCAGCAGGACCGCCACCACCGCGTACGCGACGAGCACGGCGGCGGTGACCGCGAACGGGGTCGCGGTGCCGCCCGCGTCGGCCAGCTTGACCGTGGTCAACGCGCTGATCGCGGTGCCGCCCATGCCCGCGCCGAACACGCCCACGGCCAGGCCGCGCCGCGTGGGCGGGAACCAGGCGTTGACGAACGGCACGCCGATCGCGAAGGCCGTGCCGCCGACGCCGAGGAAGAAGCCTCCGGCCAGCAGCCCTGCCAGCGATGTCTGCCCCGCCAGCCCCAGGTAGAGCACCGGTACGACGGTGGCCAGCGACACCAGCGGGAACATGACGCGGCCGCCGTACCGGTCCGTCAGCGCACCGACCGGGATACGGCCGAGCGACCCGACCACCACCGGCACCGCCACCACCAGCGCCTGCTGGAAGGGGCTCAGGTGCAGGGCCTCCTTGAACTTCGGCGCCAGCGGGCTGAGCAGCGCCCAGGCCCAGAAGTTGATCGCGAAGCCGACCGTGGCCAAGGTCAGCATCAGCGCCGGACGCCCGCCGGCCGCTCGGGCGTCCGGCTGTACGGCCGGCGCGTCCCCCGCACTCATGGTTGCCTCCACTGTGTATCCGCTCCGGGCGCGGCGATCGAAAGCGTCACCGCTGAGCTCACACAGCGTCTCCGGCCGGTAGATCAATGAGACAGGGACCTTGGACCTCTCTGCGAGGGCCCCGCGTCACACCGCCGCCTGACCGCTTCAGCGGGGCCTTCCTGCGGGCGTGGTGTGCTCGAACCGACGGCGGTCCACTGAGCGAACCGGAACGTCGATCCGCTGGTCGATCTGAATGAAGATGTGACGGCGGTAAGCAGGCCGGGATGAGTACCAGACATTGGTGAGGGAAGCCCGATGCATCGTCGATCTCGCATTTCAGCGTTCGCCGCTGGTCGTTCCGTTACACACAGGTTTCTGATCGTTCTCCTGTCGCTTTCCCTTTTCGCCACAGCATGTATGGACGAGGATTTCGGGGGAGGCTCGAACGCCGCGGAGACCGAGAAGGGGCAGGTTCAGCAGCCGAAGACGTCCAAGAAACCCAAGGGCCCGGTCTGCCCCGCTCCGGGGCCCATCACGAGGTCCCAACTCCCCGATTTCCCATCGGCGGACGGGGTCAGTGTGATCACTCAGAACCCCTGCGTCAGCATCGCGGGCCTGGCCGAGGATGCCCTCGGTTTCATCCCCGAAGGGCGCTCCCAGGAGTTCAAGGAGTTCCGTGGCGGGCTCGAGCGGTTCATCACCAGGGTGAACGCGGTCAACGACGCGGCGGAATGCGCCTATGAGACCGACCACTTGGCGATCGGGGTGTACCACCACGACAACACCCCATGGTCGATCGGCATGGTCGCCGTCGTACGCGGGGACCTCGACGCGCTGGTCGACAGCGGAGTCTGCTGGCTACTGAGGAGGCTGCCGTTCGAGGTCACCACAGGGCTCGCACCTGACGAGATCCGTCCCGATTTCTGCGCCGACGCCGTCATCAGGAGAAGCAACGGCTATCGCTTCACGATCCTGTGGATCGGCTCATCGAATGTCATGTGCGGGAGCCTCGCCACCCTGTACAGGGGCACCACGTAAGGAGGCCGAACCTCTACGAAACGCACCCCCGGAATCCGCACGTCTGCCGTCCCTGCACGACGGCCTGCGCCTGGCCAGGGCCCTCCTGGCGGGCCAAGACGAGGCAGAGGGAGGGCCTCTTTTCCACGCCGCTCTTGCCGCAGGCCTGACGCGGGAGCCGTTCACGCGGGCGCGCACGGAGCTCGCCTACGGCGAACGGCTCCGCAGGCAGTCCGCCACGCCGTGCCACGACATGAATCAGATGCATAACCGGAGGTGGCCGGCGCGCCCGGGGACGATCGTCGGGCTTGCGGCCTGCGTCAGGGGGTGACGGGCGTCCGCGACTGCAGCGACACGCCCATCTGCGCGAACCACTGGCGCACGCCTGGCACCTGCGCGGGATCGGCCGCGACCCGGGCCGCGTACTCCTCGACGTCGACCTCCTTGCCCGTCGCGTCGCGCAAGGTGGCGGGGCCGGTCCACGACAAAGTCCACCGGGCCCTGCCGCTACCGATCAGCACGCCCTCGACGGCGCGGGCGAGGACCTTGGCCACCAGGTCAGGCGACGGCCGCCACCCGAGGCGGACGAGCTCCTCGTGGAGGGCTGCGGCCTGGCCGCGGGCCAGCGCCTCCAGTGCTGCGTCCAGGGACGGCTCCGGCCCGCCCGCGACCCGCTGGCCCGCGGCCGACAGGTCCCGCAGCGCCTCGTCGTTGACACCCACGTACATGCCCTGGGCGACCATCTCCTCCCAGGGCAGCGGGCGCAGCTTGAGCGCCTCCTCCGTCCAGAAGGTCTGCTCCACAGCGCGCGCGGCGACGGCGGGGTCCCGCAGGAGCGCCAGCGCGGGACGCGGGTCACGGGCGTGCGGGACGTCCTGCAGGACGGCGAGCGCGGCCAGCCGCTCCGGCAGGCTCGGGTGGGAGTCGTACGGCCCGGCCTCCTCGCCGCCCCCGTCCGCCTGGGCGATCTTCGCCCGATGCGCGTCGGCGAGGGCGTGGAAGCCGCCGAACAGATCGGCTGGACGACTGCCCGCCATGCCGGTCATGCCGACGTACCGCTCCATGAACAGGTCCCAGACGTCCGCCGTGCCGTGCACCTTGCGCAGGGCGGTCCCGGCGGCCTCACGGCTCGCGACGGCGGCCGCGAATCGGTCGGCCTCCAGCTCCTGCCGGCGGGAGACGGCCTGGGAGACCCGCAGGAACAGCCTCGCGTACAAGGAGAAGAGCTTCTGGATGAAGGCGTGGTTCCGCAGGGAGGCGACCGCCGCCAGCACGGCGATCCTGCCGCGATACACCGGCGCGCCCAGCCGCGTGTGCGCACCGCTGTAGTGGCCGAGCTCGTGTCCCAGCACCGCGCGCATCTCGTCCACCGAGAGCGTCATCAGCAGGGGCAGACCGACGTACATGATGCGCCGGCCCGCCCGCAGCCCCAGCCAGCTCGTGTCCTCCCTCACCGCCGCGTTCACCTCGGCGACCAGCCGGATCTCGTCCGGCGGGCGGGTCCCCACCCGTGCGGCCAACTCCTCGACCGTCTGCCAGAGCACCGGCTCGTCCCCGCGGCCGACCGCAACGCCCGGCTCCTCCTGGCGTCCGCGGCGGTTGACCAGGATGAGGCCGCGCAGCAGCGCCAGGGCGGCCAGGGTGAGCACGATCGCGATCTTCGCCGAGCCCGCGGTGACGTGCCGCAGGACGGCGACGTCGACGAGCACCGTGGCCCCGAACACGGCGGCGACCAGCACATAGAAGCCCGCGAGCAGGCCGAATGCGATCGTCGCGCGGAAGGCGGTGACCATGTCATAACTCCGGTGGCGGTGAGGACGAGAGGCCGAAATTAACGAATCTTGTTGGATTTGTCATCCGGAGCGCGAAAGACAGCGAACCCGCGCACCTGCCGATGTAAGGCAGATCCTCACGTCCACAGCCGACCTCACGGCCTGAGGTTCCTTACGGCATCACCCGGCGCGGGTGGAGTCCATGATCCAGTTGGTCTCCCAGGTCTGGCCGCCGTCGTAGGAGAAGGCCTGCTCCCAGTGGCACGAGTCGGGCCCGATCCCCGACCAGATGAACCGGACGCGGATCGGGCGGCCGTCATCGGTGTCGTCGGCATAGAAGGTGCCGACCCCGTCGACGAAGCGGCCGACGACCGGCACCGGATCCAGACCCCGCCTGCTGTTGACCCAGTAGATGGACCACTCGTCCCGCTCGGCGTCGTACGTCCGGACGGTCGCGCCGTCGAAGTCCTTGGTGGGCAGCGTGAGCGTGTCGAAGCTGCCCGCGCCGTCGAAGAAGCCGTACGCGACGCAGCGCCCGGGGAACTCCTCCCACTCGTCGCTGCCGACACCCCGCTTCAGCAGCCTCCGGTTGGCCACGTCCCAACTGCCGACGAGGAAATCGAAGTCCTTCACAGTCCCGCCCCTTCCGGCCGGATACCGGCCAGGTAGCCGCCGCGGCCCGGGGATTCGCCCCTCGACTCGAATGCCCGCCCGGGCCGGTCGTCGTGATACCGGCCGTCGACCGCAATCGGGTCGAGCGGCCGCATGATCTCCTGGATGAACGCCATGCCCGGGACAGTACGGCCCGTCCACTGACACGTACCGTCAGTGAATGATGTCGCCCCGCTCTTGTGGACACCTGCTCGCTCGGGACGGATGTGTCCCGGAGTTCCGGCGGCAGTCGGTGCGGCTCATCCGCGCCGGCCGGACGCCGGGAGGAGCTGCTGCAGACGTGGCGCCGCGATTCGCGAATCACTGAGCACGCCTGCGTTGAAGACGAACATCAGCCCGGCGTCCCACGGCGGTGCTGGTGGCACCCATACGACACCTGCGAGCTGGACCACCGGCGACACCCCAGCGCGAAGGCGCGGTAAGGAGGCGACGTAGGCTCCGCGTCAGGCTGGAGCGAGCACGCAGAACTCGTTGCCTTCCGGGTCGGCGAGGACGATCCACGACACATCGCCCTGGCCGACGTCGGCGAGCGTCGCGCCGAGGGTCTGCAGCCGGGCGACCTCCGCCGCTTGATCGTCACCGCGGTAGGGCATCAGGTCGAGATGGACGCGGTTCCACACGGTCTTCACGCCGGGCGTCGTGCGGAGGAACTCCAGATAGGGCCCGACACCCTTGGCCGAACGCAGCACCGCGTGATCGTCGGTCACCTCGTGCAGGGTCCAGTCCATCGCCTCGCCGTAGAACCGGGCCATGGCCCGCGGGTCCGCGCAGTCGACCACCACCGCGGCGATCGGCCCGGTGTCCCGGTAGATCTCCCGAGGCTCCAGCACGCAGAACACGTTGCCCTCCGGGTCGGCCAGAACCGTCCACGGGACGTCGCCCTGGCCCACATCGGCGGGCGTCGCACCGAGCTCCTTCAGGCGCGCGACCAACTCCGCCTGATGGGCCGCGGAGGTGGTGGCGAGATCGAGGTGCACGCGGTACCTCACCGTCTCGGGGTCCGGCACGGTGACGACACAGACGCAGACAGCGACGGAGTCGGGCCAGACGAAGCCCATGGGTCCAACGCCTGTCACAGTGGGTCCCTCGCTGAAAACACCCCAGCCGAGCGCCTCCGCCCAGAACCGGCCGAGCGCCGAGTCATCCCGGGCCTTGAAATTCAGCAGACCAAGTCGCAGCGCCATGCCGCCCAACCCTATGTTCGGCAGATCAACCGGAGTGAATCCGCGCACCTCCGGCTCGACTTGCGGTAACGGGCAGGGAAGCCCAGAGCCCTATCGGGAACGACCAACACCGCCTGCCGACATGCGGAGCGGTCAGTCGCTGACCAGGAGACCCTGGAAGGTGACGTCGCCTTCGTCGCCGTCCCATTGGTAGGCGAGCCCTTCGCCGGTCTGGATCAGGGTGATCCTGCCCGCGGCGCACTTGTCCAGCCGGAAGACGAGTGCCGTGCCGGAGCTGCGCGTCAGCGTCAGACTTCCCCGGCATGAACTGTTGGTGTCCTTCCAGCTTCCGGTGCGCCTGCCCGGCTCCAGCACGATCTGGACGTCGGTCTCGCTGGTTCCCACAAGCTGGTCGGGCTCGATATGGCCTCCCCAGGTGCCGGCGAACGCGGCCGGAACCGTCCCGCCCGGCGTGGTCGACGGCACGGGAGTGGCCTTCGGAGTCGCTGTGGCATCCCCCTCGGCGTCGTCCGTCGTCACCGTGTCGTCCTGGGCCGTGCCGCCGTCGTCCTGCCCCGCGCCGGCGTCGTCCTGGTTCGCGTCGCCGTCGGCCGTGACGGTTTCCTCCGGCGTGGTGTCGGCGGGCGGTGCCGGTGAGCCGGCGGTGTGCGAGACGGTCGTCGTCGTGGCGCCGGTCGACGAAGTGGCGGCCTTGTCGCCGGACAGCAGTCGCGGCCCCAGCAGAGCGGCGGTGACCGACACCGCGGCCACGGCGACCGCCGCCCCGGCGACGATCCCGGTGCGGGAGGCCTGCCGACGGCCACCCGCCCCGGTGGTCTCCGGGCCCGGCGGAATCGTCCCGGCCGGACCGGGAGCCGGGAAGGCCGGGAGGATCGCGGTCATCTCACCCTGCCGTACCCCTTCCGGCCTGGTGGTCGCCGCGGCCGCGCCCGCCTTGAGCGGGTCGGGGGCGGACCCGACGAGTTCCAGCAGCAGGTCGCGGGAGGTCGGCCGGCGCGCGGGATCCTTGGCGAGGCACCGTTCGACCACCCCGCGCAGCGGCCGGGGCAGCGCCGATGCGTCGGGCTCGGCGGTCAGAATCCGGTGCATGACGGCGGGGACGCTGGCGGCGCCGAAGGCCGGACGGCCGGTGGCGGCGAAGACGATCGTGGCTCCCCAGGCGAACACGTCGGAGGCGGGCGTGGCCGGGTCCCCCGCGATCTGCTCGGGAGCCAGGTAGGCCGGGGTGCCGACCGGGCCCGCCGTGATCGTGTCACTCGCACCGTGCCTGGCTATGCCGAAGTCCACCACCCGGGGGCCGTCCGGCCCCAGCAGCACGTTGGCCGGCTTGAAGTCCCGGTGCACGATCCCGGCCGCGTGGATGGCCGTCAGCGCCGTGGCCGTGCCGACCGCGAGGCGTTCCAACTCGCCGCCCCGCAGCGGACCGCCGGAATCGACCCGCTGCTGCAGAGACGGCCCGTCGATGAACTCGCTCACCACGTACGGCATCCGCCCATCGACCACCGCGGTCAGCACCCGGGCGGTGCAGAAGGGCGCGATTCCGCGCATCGCGTCGAGCTCGCGGACCAGCCGCTCCTTCACCGACGAGTCGAGCCCCGACTTGAGCACCTTCACCGCGACCGATTCACCACGGGGCGACCGGCCGAGGAACACCACCCCCTGCCCGCCCTCGCCGAGCCGTCCCCTCAGTGTGAACTCACCCAGTACGCGCGGGTCATCAGGCTCCAGGGGGGTGACCATGGCACCGAACCCTAGCGAGACGGGGGCGCGGTGCGGTACGCCTCACAACAGCCGGACGCCGACCACGGAGACGAGCCCGCCGAGGGTTTCCGATGTCCTGCGACAGCACAGCCGGCGACACGGTCTGGGACGGCCACAGGGTTAGCGCGCCACGCGGTAGCGGAGGAGAACGGAATGCCACCGCCAACCAGCGAGCCGTCAAGTGAGACGCTCATCGAATAGGTCACGCTGCGCATCAGAAGTCCTCCTCGTCAACGGGTTCGACAGTACGACCGCGAGGCGTCGGACGGCGAGCTTGTCGGAGCGGCAGGCGACGGCTCGGTGGCGCTTGAGGCGATCGATCCTGCACTCGACGGCATGACGGCGGCCCTTGTAGTCCTCGCGGTTGAACGCCGGCGGCGCGGCCTGCCGCCCGAGCGGCTACGGCGCTTGCGGTTGCGGATCTGGCCGGCCGGCTCGGGAACGATGCAGGCGATGCCGCGTCTGCACAGGTAGTTCAAGCCGCCGAGCACGATCCCAGGGCGAGCAGTCTCGAATCACCCCCTGCGTGAAGGCGAGCAAGAAGCCATCACGTGGATGAGCTTCGACCGAGGTGACGGCATCGACTACGGGCGAGTCGCGTACGCGCGTCGCCCCAGCGGAGAGCCCGTCTTCGAGGAGCCAGAGATCTTCGAGATCGGGATCCGGCCGAGGACGGATGTTCCCAAAGTTGATCAGGTCCTGACTGGGGCGAGGACGATGACGCGGTCGCGTACGGGAGCCAGACAGTTGGATGGACTGCACGCCCCATAGGTGACCACCACCTCAGCACGTCCATTTCCAGCTCGGCGCACAGGGACCGCGATGGTTACGGGACCGTCCGGGTAGACGGGCAGGTCCACGTCCAGCTCCTCGATCCGTACGTCGCTCACGGGCGCGTTTGCGATCGGCCTGCCAGCCGCTCGTAGGCTGCCGTCCGCGGTCACTGTAGTGGGCACACCGAGGCCGTTCACGCCTCCCGGTGGTAGATCCATGCTGTACAGGTGGTAGCCGGTCTTCTGCGGAGTGAATATCGCTTGCACCTGCCCGGTCCCGTCCGGCCTGGTAGTCAGCGCCGCCACGACGGTGACCCCGCTCTCATCCAGACGACCCGACAGTTCGGCAGACGAGCTGCTCGCGCCGGCTCCGACGCACCCTTGGGCGAGTGACGCGATGGCCACCATGACCAGCAGAACGCGGTGCGCCGTCAATTCTTGGACGCCCAGCGAGTCAGGAACGCGTTGACCTGATGGCTGTTCATGGTGCGTGCGTTGGCGAACGAGCCGTCATTCGTGTGCACGAGAACCCTGCCGTCGGGTGCCAGCACCACCAGCGCCGGGATGCCGCTCGTCTTCAACTTCACGTACTTCGCGGCGAAGTCGAGGTTGCGGTCGAACTCGCCGACATCCACGGCTACCACATGGTAGTTGCGCTGAAGTAGCGGCTTCGTTTGTTTCGACTGGAACAGCTTGTCGAGCACCTTGCAATCGGGACACCAGTCGGCGCCAAAATCGATCAGGACCTTCTTGCCGTCGGATGCCGCCAATGTGAGAGCCCTTTTCAGGTCCGCGGCCGGATCCCGCGCTGGGTCGTAGTCGTCCGGGACCGTGTCCGCGGCAGCAGCCGACGGCGTAGGAGCCGCCGACGACGAAGAAGCTGAGGAAGAGGTGGCGGGCGCCGAGGCAGCCGCCGTTGACCTGTCCTTGTTGGCGCATCCCGTTAAGAGCAGTGCGATACCGATGGCGGCCGCGGGGCCAATCCGTCGCAACATCAACTGGTCCTCATCACAGCGATCAGGCGCACGAGAGTAGCGCACGGCGGCACGGCATCGCGATCCCTGCTGCTCATACCGCTGTTCGGCAAAACACCCCTAGCCCAGGGGCCAAGCGGGCTCTCTTGCCACTGACCGCGCCTAGGCAGTTTTGCGATTGGCGGATTCCTCGTAGGCACTCCTCAGGAGCGCGAGCACCTCGTCACTAATGTCGCACTTCAGGTAGTTGTTCTGACCGATTTGGCCGGGAAGCCGTTCGTCCAGGCGAGCCAGTGTGTTCGGCGCCTCGGCTTGGATGACAGTGCGTTGCGGGCTGACATAGGCGCCTCCGTCATTCCAGATCGTGAACATTCCACGGCTCTGACCGGGAAGACGCGGATTGAGGATCCAGCGGCCCTTGCCCACGGTGGTGAAGAGGGTGGCCAGACCGTCTGATTGCAATCGCTCTGCCCAGTCGCACAGTCGGCGGAGCAGTTCGCGATGGGAGTGATCGGCGCTGTCGATGCTGTCGCGGAAGGAAGCCGATCCGGAAGTCGGCTTGGCCTCCCGCTGAATTCTCGAGGGCGAAACCGAGGCCGCCAAAGCGCGCTCCGGCTCGACCAGTTGCGGGACGAGCACCTGGCTGCCGCGCACGTCGTAGGCCATCACCGTCACCAGGTCGATATCCAGGCGATCGTTGGTGACGGTCTGCAGATACCCGGCGAGCTCGATCAAGTCGGTCGGCGCGGCGTCGAGGACCACGACGCAGCGGGCATTGCCTTTCTCGAATTCCTCAGCCATGCCGTTGCGAAAGGTCTCGATGTCGAACGACCCATCTCCGACCTCCGCAGCCACGGCATCGGCGACGGTCGCGTGTCCGCGTTTGGTCACATGAGGCTGCATCAGCCCTTCGAACGCGGTCGCCGACAGCCGGAATATATAGGACGCGTATCCGAGTACCTGCGCGAAGACGGTTCTCCGATCCGAATTGGCAGCGAGTTTCACCTCGATGACCACTGGTCGCCCGCTGTCGGCATCCACGGCCACGAGATCGGCGTAGCCGTTGCCGAGCTGTACCTCCCGACCCAGGATCACCAGTCGTGGCTGACCGGGAAGCGGCAACATCGCGGGAGCGCGTTCGATACTGCTGTGAAGCGCCTGCTCGTTCGCGTACGACTGCGCAGGAAGAGCTACCAGCCCATTCCCTTCGTCATGCCAAATGCCCGTCACCGATGCTCCCTTGTCCGCTACCTGTCACTGCTGACCGCTCGGCCTACTGCATGCGCAATGGTCATACGCCGGATCGAGCGCGCGCGGACGCCAGCGGGCTTTCCGTCCGCTTCTCAGCAGCAGGCGGATCAATCGTCAAACTCGAAACCGTCCGCCTCGGCGGCGGCGACGAGCCGCCGCATGCGGTCGGCGTCTGTCGCGATGGCCGCCATCAGGGTGCCCAGCTCCTCCAGCGCGCCGCGGTCTCTTCCGTACGCGCAGAACATGCCGCCTTCGGGGTCGTAGGAGAACCGGCCTTCCAGAGCGGGGGCCTCGGTGCTGACGAGCAGCTGCGCGACGCCTTCCCAGAAATATCCGTTCGGCGTGTGACCAAGCTCCTCGATCGCGTCGTCAACCTGCGTGGTTCCCGCGTCCAGCAACAGCGAGCACTCTCCCGGGGCCGACTCGATCAGCCGCAATGAATGCATCGGCGCATGCTGCCACTTTCGATCCCGGGCCGCAAGGCACGCCTGTTGACCACCTACTCTTCTGCCACTGAGCGCCGTGGTTGTAATCACGGTGGATCGGTGCCATACAAAACACCTCGCCAAGCCGGTGCGTCGCTCTTAGCATGCTTTCCCGAACGAGACACGAGACGGGGTGAGAGTGCGCCTTTCGGAGCAGACATGGTCGACGTTGATCAGCAAGGTCCGCCTTGGCCGCGACGAGTACCGAGTGGTCCGGCCAGCCCGAGCCGTGAAGCACGCGATGCTGTACGAAGGCCGGCTCGGCGCGGAGCTCAGCGTGGACAAGCGAGCAGCCGTGGTGCTCGCGATGGCCTGGGGGCTGGCTGCCCGCTCCCCGCACAGCTTGATCTACCTGCCGCTACGCACGGCCCGCCCGGCTGATTCGGCCAACCGGGAACGCCTGTTGGATCTGGTCCTGCTGCATCATCGCCTGGCGTTCCCTGTCTCCCGCTGGAAACAGGTCCGCGCCCGACTGGGACCGGGTAGGCCGCATGGCGTGACACTTCCACCTCAAGCGTTTCGCCAGCGCCCCGATGGTGATCAGCGACGGTGGACCCATCAGGACTTCCGCGATCATCTCCGCTGGGACATCGCCGCGGACACCCTCTTCCTGATCGGCAGTCGCGAGGCCTTCGAGTTGGAGGCGGACCCGGTGCGTGCGCTGGCGGAAGATTGTCCGGGGCATCTCTCGGAGAGTCCCGACGCGCATTGCTGCGCTGAAATCAACCTGGGCCGGATGCGGATGGGGTACCCGGACCGCCGCCGCCCATGGGCGGAACTACACGTCGAGTACTGTCAGCACCACCGATAGCAGCGATGCTCGTCCTCATTTGCCGCCGATGACGTGACCGGTTCCTGTGTTTCGGGGAGGCGCCCGGTGGGACCGGCGGAGTTGTCGTCGCAGCTGCGGGCGCACCAACTGCGCTGGATCCTCGACATCGGCTGATCGCGCCGCTTGTGGACGACGACCGAATCACGCGTCGTGGACACCGCTCCCTGAGCGGTGATGACGGCTCCTGCGGGCGGCGCAGGTTCGCCTCCTCCGCTTCGACGACAGTGCTGGAATGAGAAAGAAGGAGGCGTCGGCCTGCCAACGAGGGAGCTGGTAGATCGACCCGCTGGTTCGAGTTCACTTGGGGAAGCCCATACAGGCGGGAACGGGCATGACATGCGGATGTGCGGTGGTCACCTCATGTTCGAGAGCCGCTTCCACCGTCGGCTGAAGGCTCTTGGCAGCGGGGAGCGGCATACGTCTACTCATACCGATAAGCCGTTATCGCGGATCGCGTTGGTGTGTCATGATCGAATGCGATGAGCAGCGGAGAGGACTCCGATCCCGTTCTGAGTGAGGCTCGCCGGCACCACCTGGATCAGGTGAACGGTGTGCTTCGTCGCCCTGGCATGTACGGCAGGGATGAGACGGCGGAACGCCTTCTGCTGGAGGCGATGGCCGCCGTGGACGGGAGCCTGACGCGGTGGTGGGCGGAGTGCGATCGACTACGCGAACGCGACGCATTCACTGCCACGGGCGTCATGGGCGCCTACAGCGATATCCTTCCCGCCGACGCCTTGCGTGATGCCACGGCCTCCGTCTATGCCGAGATCGCTCATCGTCTCGGCTGGCTGGAGCTGGATCGGGCGCTGTCGGCGGCGGAGTATCAGCAGTTGAGCGCCGACATCGGCGGGTGGGTGACGCAGGACCGCACGCTGTCCGAGGTCATTGAGACGTTCGGGCCCCCGTCGCTGTGGATCGGCGGAACCAACCCGTTCTACTCCAAGACCCTTGCCTACGTCACCGCCGATCGCGACGACGACGTGATTTGCCTTCACCTGTGGAACGCCTTCGCGAACACCGCACCCGAGACCGGATTGCGGGGCGTCCACCCCGAACCGGTGGTACTCGCCGTGCGTCATCGGCCAGGCCCTTTCCCCGGCGCCTTCTCGTTCACGCCCGAGGGCCTGCGCCGCAGGCCCGGCGCCGACCAGCGCGATCCGCTCAGGCCGGTCGTCTGGATCTTCCAGGGTTACAACGCCCGACACGCCTCCGGGGTGTTCGACACGCTGGACGCCGGACTCGCCTGGGCAGCCGAGCACCAGGTGACCGGGATCCTGGCCGAGTACCCCCACGGCGGCGCCTACGACGTCGCAGTTAGCGAAGGCCGCTTCACACCCTCGAAAGCGCACCACGGCACCGCCGATCACGTCGCCAACTTCAGCCCGGGGTTACGTCATATCCACCTGACCGGCGGCCGTCCAGACTAATAGACGTCCACTCACGCCGCTGACCGTGCGCCTGCGGGTTGCGAGCCGGCACATTGCTTAAGTCCTAGAAGGGTGATTGCTTTGAGGACTTACGTCACTCGGGCCTGACGACGCCGCTGAACTCTCGCTCCCGGCTTGATACGCCTGCCCAGGTGTCGATACGTACCGTGCTTCCGGTGAAGGGCGGTGGACCACGCGAGTGGCGTCGATCGCAATGCCGACATGGTGGATCGTCGCTGGAGAAATGGCTGCGCGCCCAGCCCGATCAGCCCGCCACCATCACCGACTTACAGACCCTCATCGACCGCTTCGCCGACGCCTACAACCACCACCGCCCCCACCGGTCGTCGCCACACCGCGCCACCCCCGCCGCGGCCTACAACAACCGGCCCAAGGCCCAACCGGCCGGCAGCCGCGACGGCGACACCCACACCCGGGTCCGGCACGACCGCGTCGACCACACCGGCGTCGTCACCCTGCGGATCGGCGGACGGCTCCACCACATCGGCATCGGACGAACCCACGCCCGAACCCACGTCATCCTTCTCGTCGAGGATCTCCACGTCCGGGTGGTCGCCGCCACCACCGGACAACTCCTCCGCGAGCTGACCATCGACACCACCCGCGACTACCAACCCCAGTACACAAAGAAACCCCCGAACCCGTAGGTTCGAGGGTTTCCGATGTCTTGCGACATCACATGGTGCCCCCTGCGTGGCACCGACCAGATCTGCGCCGACTTCATCAGCGGTTATATCCGGACGAAGCCTGACCGTCGAAGCTCGCGTCAGTTTCCGTGTCTGACCGCATCCATTACCCGTTGTGCGTGACACGGCGACGACCGTGATCCCCAGGCGCTCCTGCTCCGCTGGGACGGCAGGGCCTTTCGTCCACAGCCGACCTCGCCGGACACGAAGATATCTGTCGTGCTGACAACCGACCGGCGTGTACGTGGCTGTAGCTGGAGGATCATCCACTTCGACAGCCGTACCTGGCGCCTGTCTTATCCCTTGCGCCCGCGGTCTCCTTATCGTCCGGGTGTTAGGACGCCCACGGCGGAGACCCTGGCCTGGTCGCGCCGATCCGGGCCCAAGGTTCCTTACGGCATCACCCGGCGCGGGTGAAGTCCATGCTCCAGTTGGTCTCCCAGGTCTGGCCGCCGTCATAGGAGAAGGCCTGCTCCCAGTGGCACGAGTCGGGCCCGATCCCCGACCAGATGAACCGGACGCGGATCGGGCGGCCGTCATCGGTGTCGTCGGCATAGAAGGTGCCGACCCCGTCGACGAAGCGGCCGACGACCGGGACCGGATCCAGACCCCGCCTGCTGTTGACCCAGTAGATGGACCACTCGTCCCGCTCCGCGTCGTACGTCCGGACCGTCGCGCCGTCGAAGTCCTTGGTGGGCAGCGTGAGCGTGTCGAAACTGCCCGCGCCGTCGAAGAAGCCGTACGCGACGCAGCGCCCGGGGAACTCCTCCCACTCGTCGCTGCCGACACCTCGCTTCAGCAGCCTCCGGTTGGCCACGTCCCAACTGCCGACGAGGAAGTCGAAGTCGCTCACAGTCCCGCCCCTTCCGGCCGGATGCCGGCCAGGTAGCCGCCGCGGCCCGGGGATTCGCCCCTCGACTCGAATGCCCGCCCGGGCCGGTCGTCGTGATACCGGCCGTCGACCGCAATCGGGTCGAGCGGCCGCATGATCTCCTGGATGAACGCCATGCCCGGAACCGTACGGCTCCTCCACTGACACGTACCGTCAGTGAATGGGGGCGCGTCCCGGCTGCTGTCCATCCTTCTGCTGCTCCAGTCGCGGGGGCACCTGACGGCCCGCCAACTCGCCGAAGAGCTGGAGGTGAGTGTCCGCACGATCTACCGCGACGTCGAGTCGCTGCATGCCACCGGCATGCCGTTGTACGGCGAGGCCGGGCACGAGGATGGATACCGGCTGATGGACGGCTTCCGCACCCGGCTCACCGGCATGACATCGCGGGAGGCGGGTCAGGATGCGCGCGGATGACCACGGCGACGGATGGAACCTTGTCGTGGCATGTCGCGACGGCGCAACCGCCGTTCTGGGATGAACCTGAGGCGGACTGAGCGACCAATCGCCGTGTTGAGGTCAGTGGGAACGGCGGCGCTGGATGGGGTCGGCTTCGGCGGTGATGCGGGCGGAGGGCTCTTCACCGAGGCGGGCATAGGCCACCGCACGGCGCAGCATTGTCACGCCCACAGCAAGCAACCACAGCTGCACGATCATGGAGCCGAGGACGCCGTACAACAACGCGCCGGGAAACAGGGGAGGCGACAGGAACAGGCCCGTCGCGGCGAGCAGTGTCACGGTGCCGACGACTGCCCCGACCCATCCGAGCCAGGAAGGGTAGTCGCCCAGAATCATCGCGACTCCGAACAGCATCAGTGGCACGCCGTACAGTAGCGCCATCGCGGCCAGGGAGGGGCCGTGGGTCGTCATCGCCACCGCGTGCGCGGCACGCACCAGTTCGGCCCGCCCGCCGGGAGCGGCCTTCGCGGCCGCCTCGGCCAGCTCCGGTAGGGCCAGGCCCTCGCTGGTGCTTTCGACGCTGAACACCGCGAGTCCGACGGCGGAACTCGCCAGCCCCACTCGGCCCAGCATCCGGGCCGTAGGGTGGGTGAGCGACTTGATCAGCGAGATCAGTCCCGCCATCGCGATCATCGAGGCGAAGACGGCGACCAGGTGCACTGCGGCGTAGGTCGGTCGTGATGCGACGAAATCCAGTGCGGCTTCGGCGTCGGCCGCTGGAGTGTCGCCGTGCAAGAGGCGGGCCGTGGTGAAGACGACGGCGCCGAGGACGGTGCATACACCGCCGATCTTCATGTTATGGGCGGTATCCCATCGCTGACCGGCTGCGATGCCGGTCGCGTTAGGCAGCGTCATGATGGGTCTCCCGTGTGAATGTGCGTGGTCGATGTAGGTGAAATCGGGCCGCTCAGCCCAGGGTGTTGACCAAGAAGGCGGTCACCGTGTCGGTGAGTTGCTGAGGGGACGGTCGTTGGCCGGGGGTGTCCAGGGTGTGCCCGGTGCCGTGGACCTCGATCAGGGTGGTGGGCACGCCGGCGGCGCGCAGGCGCCTGGCAAAGCCGAAGGAGTGGCGGGGAAAGACGTCCTCGTCGCGGTCGCCATGGAGCACAAGGAACGGCGGGGCGTTGGCGGTGACGTAGGTGTTGGGGCTCATGGCGCGGCGGGTCTCGGCAGAGTCCCCGACGCCGATCGCCAGGCACAAGCGGATGAACGGCGGGGCGTCGTCGAAGTCGTTGAGGTCGGCGGGGCCGAACATGTCCACCACGGCCTGGACGGTGCTGGACTGGTCGAGGTACTGACCGTCGTCGAATCCTGCTCCCGGCCCGGCGAGGCCGAGCAGCGACGCGAGTTGCCCTCCGCCGCTACCACCCCAGGCTCCGATCCGGTCGGCGTCGATGCCCAGGGCGGCGGTATGGGCGCGCAGGAAACGCACGGCACATTTGGCGTCCTGAATCGACGCCGGCCAGGGCGCGCCCGGGGGCATTCGATAGTCGATCGAGGCCACCACGAATCCGCGGGCGTTCAGTTGGCGTCGCAGCGGGGTGAACAGGGCGCCCTCATGGTTGGCCAGTGTCGCGCCGAGCCCGGTGGTCTTGCGGTCACCGAGGATGGTGCCGCCACCGTGGATGTACACCGCCACAGGCATCGGCCGACCGGTCCGCGCGGCGGTGGAGGGCATGTAGAGATCCATGGCCAGGGGCACGCCGTCAGGGCGGCAGTATTCCACTGTGCTGCGCTGTCCGGCGGGCAGGTTCGATGGCTCCACAGCGTCGGCGGGAAACCCGGCGCCGGCCAGTCCGTCGCTGGCCGCGGCGACTCCCACGAAACTGCCCAGCAGCACGACCAGCGTCAGTGGCGCGACCGCCGCCGTGGCCGTCGCCCTCCGCAGGCGCCGCTGCGGGCGCGGCCCGAGCACCGCCGCCCCGGCCAGACCGGCCACCGCGATGACCTCCAGCGCGGCGCAGACGTAGTCGGTGAACCCGATCACGGAGTTCCCCGGCATCCACGGATCCGGTCCGGGAAGGATCCCGGTAAGCCGGGTCAGCGCCCACAAGGTGACCACGACCAGCGCGGCCGTCGCGGCGAGCAGCAACCGCCGCGGCACCGGACGCGCCAGCACACCGGCACCGGTGCCCAGTTGCGCCGCTCCGAGGGCGAGGAACAGCAGCCCGTACGGCCAGGACATACGCCACACCGCGGCGAGCGGAGCCAGATAGATCGCGGTGCCACCCGACGCCGCCGACAACGCGATGATCAGCAGCGGCCCTCTCTTCGCCGTGGCGGGTTCCGCGTTCCCTATCGGGCCGGAGAACGCCCCGGTGCCCAGTGCAGCATCAGACATGCCCGCAATGATCGCCACCGCGAGGGGGTGGCGCGTCCGCCGTAGGCAGACACCTTCCAGCCCCCGGTACTGCGTCGGCGTACTCCAGCGGGAGTATCAACCGGGCGTGACCAGCCCCGTCTGGTAAGCGAACACCACGAGCTGGGCCCGGTCCCTCGCGCCCACCTTGATCATGGCTCGTGACACATGCGTCTTGGCGGTCAACGGACTGACCACCAACTGCGCCGCAATCTCATCGTTGGACAGCCCGGCCGCCACCAGCCTTACCACCTCGCGCTCCCGGCCGGTCAGCAGAGCCAGTTCCGGTGGCTCCAGCCGTGGCCTGGCCTCCGAACTGGCGCTGAGGGACCGGGCGATCACCGTCCGCGTGACGCTGGGCGACAACAGCGCGTCGCCGCGCGCCACGATCCGCACCGCGTGCAGCAGTTCATCAGGCTCGATGTCCTTCACCAGGAATCCGCTCGCGCCGGAACGAAGCGCGGCGAAGACATTCGCCTCCTCCGCGAACGTGGTGAGCACGACCACGCGTACCCCACAGAGCCCCGGGTCATCGGTGATCCTCCGGGTCGCCGTCACCCCGTCCACTTCCGGCATCCGGATGTCCATCAGCACGACGTCAGGCCGCAGTTCGCGTACCAAGGCGATCGCCTGCCCACCGTTGGCGGCCTCGCCCACCACCTCGATATCGGCCGCACTGTCCAGCAACGATCGAAAGCCGGCCCGTACCAGGACCTGGTCGTCGGCCAGCAGCACCCGGATCACGCTGCCTCCAGCGGTAGCCGTACCCACACCCGGAAACCGCGCCCGCGCAGCGGCCCCGCCTCGAACCACCCGCCCAGTCCTTCAGCCCGCTCTCGCATCCCCGCCAGACCATGCCCGCCCCCCGACGCTTCCGCTTCGGCGCTCACACCGTCGTCGGTCACCTCGATCGCGATCCACTCCGGCTCCCAAGCCAGACGGACCTGGGCACGCGCCGCTGACCCGGCGTGGCGCAGCACGTTGGTCAGCGACTCCTGCAAGATCCGGTACGCCGCGCGATCGACCGGTTCGGGCAACCGCCGGCTGGCCATGTCGCCGTCGAACCCCACCTCCAGACCCGCCGCCCGCACTGCGGCCAGAAGATCCGGCAACCGGTCGAGGCCGACGTCGCGATCGGTCACCAGGACGGACTCGCCGTCGGCCCGCAACACGCCCAGCGTCGTGCGCATCTCACCCAGCGCCGCCTTGCCGGTCTGCCGGATGGCCTTGAGCGCATCCCGCGCCCGCGCCGGATCCTGGTCGATCAGGTGCAGGGCGGCACCGGACTGCACTGTGATGGTGGCTATCGCATGCGCCACCGTGTCGTGCAACTCCCTGGCGATGCGCAGCCGCTCCTCGGCCACCTGGCGCTCGGCCTCGCGCCGGCGCTGCTCCTCGGCCAGACGAAGCCGTTGGCGCACCTCCTCGGCGTACGCACGCCGGCTGCGCACGAGCGCGCCCAGCAGCATCGCGACCACGACCAAGGCCATCGATGGCAGGAACACCGCGACCGCGTCGAGCGGCGGCATGCCGTCCCGCACCGCCACAACGTAGCCCATGGACAGAAACGCGACCGGCACCGGCAGCGCCCGCCACAGGTAACCCGCCAGCACCGCATCGTACAGCGGCACAGCCAGCACAACTGATGGTGGGAAGCCCGGATAACCCAGCGCGTAGAACAGCAACAGCACCGCCGAGACGATGTACAGCGCGGCCGCGGGACTCCGCCGTCGCAGCAGCAACGGCGCGGCCATCACGACCCCGAGCACGTACGCCAACCAGTCACGGGAAACGGAGTGCGCCTCTCTACCGGTAGCGATGGCGATCTCCGCCGCTGCCAGCACCACGACCGCCACGGCAGCGTCGACCATCCAGCGCCGTACAGCGGGCCGCAGCTCAAACATGCGCCAACCGTACGCACAGGACACCGTGGCTCTCTACCCCCGGACAACGTCTCGCCGAGCTGCGCCCCTGCCGGATCACAGGCCAACGATGAGGCGCCGGCTGCGGGAGCCTTGCTCCCAGAGTTCGTGCAGGTAGTCATGCGCGGACGAAGCCGAGATCAAGCGCGGCTGTCGCATGCTCCTGAAGCGCTACGCCAAGTTCCTCGACGGCCGCCAGGAGCAGAACAACCTCCGCATCGAGGCCGCATTGACCTAGTGAGGGTCGGTCCACAACTGGTCCACAGCCAGCGAGCGCCAATGAGAACGGGCGGGACTCCGTGAGACTGGAGGCCCGCCCGCTTCTACGTTGTTCGCCCTGCTCAGCGACTTGATCCGCTGGTCAAGGTCTGGTGCCCCCTGCGTGGCACCAACCAGATCTGCGCCAACTCCACCAGCGGTTGTATCCGGACGAAGACTGACCATCGAAGCCCGCGTCAGTTTCCGTAGCTGACCGCATACATCACGCGTCGCGTGCGACACGGCGGCGACGAGTGCGGCAATACCCGCTACAACCTTTCCCGCCGAATGCGCCGGATCCCGGGCCGTGTCACCGACGAGCAGCGGAACCGTCGGCGATAGCTCTGAGGAAGCGCGATCTGAGCGCGGCTCAGCCCGCAAGACGTAAAGCCGGCCACGGGTAATCATGGCGCGTGCGCTCAGTACGCCGCGTGTGGTGGTGCGCGAGCTGGACGAGACCTAGCACTTCAGGCGAGATAAAGCCGGATTGGTGCTGACAGCCGACGCCCTGTTGCCGCAGTGCCGGGCACATATCGATCTCGTTCCCGAAGCGGCGAATGCGGTGATTGCCGGAGACCCACGTGCTCCCCGTTAGACGGCGTGCAAGCAACACGACGGCCCGCATCAACCGATGCATCCCCGGCGGGCGCCCCAGTTGGCTATTCGGCGTGGATCAGCGCGGAAGCCACCCAGTGTTACTCGATGGTTAAGCCGGTGACGTGATCCGCAGTCCCTTACGGCTGCTTGGCGAGGCGGCGACATGCTCATACCGGGAACCAGTTTCCACCCGATCGCGTTGAACAATCATGGACCCCGTTGCTAGCCGATGAGGGAAGGCAGAAAGCCACATGGCTGATGAGATGGACATTACAGCTCGACTTAGCCTCGCCCAATGGCATCTGACTCGATCGGATCAGCTCCGACTGGGGCTCATCGGCAGAGCGGGCGGAATTTTGAGCGCAAATGCTCTCGTAATCACCGGAGTCGTATTGATATCGGGATTTAACTCCTCTCCCATATCGCCGATCATCGGGGCGTTAACACTGGTCAGCCTAGCGGCCACTACCTACTCAACCATAAGCGCGATCGGAGTGTTCACCGGCTCGCGGTTCATTCCAGAAGTCTCCATAGGGTACGAGGATCGCATTCCAATTGCCTTCAGTTACAGCGACACAATCAGCAAAATAAGCTCCGCAAAGGATTTTCACCACACGTTCACCACGCAAACCACGGCGGAGATATTAGATGCGGCAGCACTTGAGCTGTGGCGTTGCATCTGCGTTCATCACGCGAGGACCAAGAAACTCGGAAGCGCAACTCGGTGGATGCTGATCAGTGCCGCAACTCTCATCGCAGCGGCAGCCGCGAGGATCTTCTTGGGAATCTTCTAGGCCCGCTACCGGGAGCAGGGCGAGAGCGCCTTGCACCCCATCCAGACGACCCGAGACCCCACCGACCGCGGTCGACGCCGCCATCGTCGAACTGATCGTCCACCTCTGTAGGGAACTGTCCGCGCAGGGCCTGGACGCCGGGCCGGACACGATCGTCCGGCACCTGTAACACCATCACCAGGTCACCGTGTCCCGGGCGACGATCAGCCGCTACCTGACCCGGGTCCGACACGACCGCGTCGACCACCCCGCCGTCGTCACCCTGCGCATCAGCGGCCGGCTCCACCATCGGCATCGGACGAACCCACGTCGTCCTTCTCGTCGACGATCTCCACGTCCGCGTAGTCGCCACCACCACCGGAGAACTCCTCCGCGCGCTGATCACCGACCCCACCCGCGACTACTGACCCCAGTACACAAAGAAACCCCCGAACCCGTAGGTTCGAGGGTTTCCGATGTCTTGCGACATCACGATGGTGCCCCCTGTAGGATTCGAACCTACGCACCCGGCTCCGGAGGCCGGTGCTCTATCCCCTGAGCTAAGGGGGCTCAACCGCTGATAAGGCTACCAGCACTTGAAGGCCGTTCGTGACATCGATACGGCCGCCGGAGGGCGCGGGCATATGGATCAGCGAAAACCGCGCGCCCACCCCGTCTCATTGGCTAACTTTGCCGCCGTGGGCGAGCTTCTGGGACGCGTGCTGGTCGTGGATGACGACGAGGTCATCCGGCAGCTCATAGCGGTCAACCTGACCCTGGAGGGGTTCGAGGTCGAGACCGCGTACGACGGGCAGGACTGTTTGGACCGCGTCCATGACGTGGATCCCGATGTGATCACGCTCGACGTGATGATGCCGCGTCTGGACGGATGGGAGACGGCCACGCGACTGCGGGAGGACCCGAGCACCCGGCACATCAAGGTCATGCTCATCACCGCCCGGGCCCAGGAGGACGACCGCAGGCGGGGCTACGACATCGGCGTCGACGCCTATCTCACCAAGCCGTTCGACCCGGCCGAGCTGATCCAGATCGTACGGGACCTCGCCAAGGGCCCCGAGGCGCTCTGAGCCGCATTGGTCCACGGACACGGGCACCGATTGGCCCGGGTGTGGGGGCCGGGACGCTTCTAGCCTCGGCAAGCGTGATCGATGCCTCGACGTTGCTGGTGTACGCGGCCGCCTCGGCGGCGGTGGTGGCCGTGCCGGGCCCCAACCATCTCTACATCGCCGCCCGGGGCGTAGCCCAGGGCCGCCGCGCCGGGATCGCCTCGGCCCTCGGTGTGGAGACGGGCACACTGCTCCACATCGCCGCGGCGGCGGCGGGCCTGTCCTATCTGCTCGCGCGGTCCGCGGAGCTGTTCGCGGCGGTGAAGTGGGCCGGCGTCGCCTACCTCGCCTATCTCGGCGTCCGCGCCCTGACCGGCCGGGGCTCCGACGGCGACGAGCCGCGGCCGCAGCCGCTGCGCCGGGTCTTCCTCGAAGGCGTGGTGGTCAACGTGCTGAACCCCAAGACCGTGCTGTTCTTCCTGGCGTTCCTGCCGCAGTTCGTGGATCCCTTCGGCGACGTGCCGGGGCAGGTCCTCCTTCTCGGGCTGGTCCTCGCCGTCATCGGGCTGGCATCGGACCTCGCGTACGCGCTCACCGCCGGGTCGCTCGGCCGCCGCCTGCGCGCGAGCACGCTCAGGTACGCCTCAGGGCTGGTCTACCTGGCGCTCGCCCTCGTCGCCGCGCTGAGCGGGGCCGGGCGTACGGCGCGGGGCTGATCAGGCCGCGCAGGCGGACAGGTCCCGGGCCGCCTCGTCGATGAAGCGGGCCAGCCGGGCGGGATCGGCGAGCACGGTCAGATGGCCCCGGCCCGGCACGTGGGTGAGGCTGCCGTCGGCGCAGGCCCGCAGGAACGCCTGCTCGTCGGCCCGGAAGGGATCGCGGGTGCCGTTCAGCAGCCAGACCCGGCCGGGGTAGGCCGCCAGCGAGGCGAGGGGGTCCTCCGCCGTGACCGCCGCGACGACGGACGCCACGACCTCGCTGCTCAGCCCGCCCTCGATCATGGCTTCTCCGGCGGCCCCGGGCAGCATCCGGCGCAGCGCGAAGCGGCTCACCCGGTCGGCCAGTGCGGGGTTTCGGGCGGCCATACGCCCGGCGAGCCGGTAGGCGTGCATCCTGGGCCGGTCCGGCCGCACCGTGCAGCCCATCGCGACCAGGCCGGCGACGAGGTCCGGATGCCGCGCGGCGGCGGCGATGCCCACGTAACCGCCGAGGGACAGCCCCACGACGAGGGCCCGTCCGCCCAGGTCCGCGATCGCCTCCGCGACGACGTCGCAGGCCGCCTCCGTGCCGTACGGCAGGCCGCGGCGGCGGCCGTGGCCGGGCAGGTCGGGGGCGGCGGACGGGGCCCGCAGCAGCGCCCGGACCGGGGACCACATCGTGCCGCTCAACCGGGTGCCGTGGACGAAGACCACCGGCATGCTCATGACGCACCTCCTCAGAAGGCAACGCAACGTTGCGTTGTGAGCGCCATTAAAACACAACGGTGCGTTGCAGTAGGCTCCCGCCATGGCCCCACGCAAGAAGGACGACATCCTGAACGCCGCACTGCGCCTGCTGGCGGAGAAGGGCTACGAGGGCCTGACCATCGAGGGCGTGGCCGGACGGTCGGGGGTCAACAAGACGACGATCTACCGGTGGTGGCCGTCGAAGGCCGCCCTGCTCGGCACGGCGCTGGTCGAGGCGCGGGCGCTCGACTTCGACGTGCCCGACACCGGGAGCCTGCGGGGCGACCTGCACGCGCTGCTGGACGGCCTGGCCCGGCTGCTCACCACTCCCCCGGCGGCGGACATCGCCGTCGCGGCGCTCGGAGCCGCCGCCAACAGCCCCGAGCTCGCGGAGGCGGCCAGAGGCTTCTTCGCCGACCGGTTCGCCCGGGAACGGCCGATCTTCGAACGGGCGCGTGAGCGCGGCGAGATCGGCGATTCCGCCGACCCGATGATGATCATGGACTTGCTCGCCGGCGCGGTCTGGCTACGGGTGGTATTCCGGCAATTGCCTCTGGACGATGGCTTTACCGAGCGGGCGGTGAACGCCGTAGTCGATGGGGTAGGGCGGCCAGGGGATCCGAAGGCGGGCCGACCGGCGCGGACCGGCGGCTGACCGAACGGATCGACCGAACAGATCGACCGGACGGCCCGGCCAGGAGCGCCACTGGCCGCGGCCCTCCGCGACGGGTTCGCGGCGCCGCGCGCTCCATGCGCGGCCGCGTAGGCCCGGCGCGTCGTTCCCGCGGACGTTCCATGACCTGCAACGGTCACGTCCGCTCACGTCATTCGCGCACATCCCAGCCGCGCCGGCCACGTCAGGCCGCACCGTGTCATGGCGCACCTTGTCATGTCGCACCGTGTCATGTCGTGCCCCAGCGCCGAGTGGAGGGAGCACACCGATGACCATGTCCAGCAAGCCGCCCAAACCTCACGGCAAGCGGCCCCGGCTTCTCCTCGGAATCGCCGCGGCGCTCGCCCTCGCCACCGGCGCCGGCCTCGCCGCGGCGGGCGCTCCGGGCCACGACCAGCCGCGGTACGCCCAGGGGGGACAGCTCCGGCCCGGTCCGGAGCAGTTCGGCATGAACGAGCTCGGCCTGCTCCAGTTCGGACAGCCCCAGCAGCCGCGCACGTCCCGCGACTACCAGACCTTCACCAGCCAGACGGGTGCGGTGGACTCGGTGCAGAGCGGCTCCCTGACAGTGGACGGCCGCACCTACGCGGTCGACGAGTCGACCAGGATCGTCGCGGACTACAAGGGCCTGCAGGGGATCCAGCAGGGCGACCAGGTCTGGGTCGTTGGCACGACCGGCGGCAGCCCGAGGGCGATCATCGTCGCGGACGCCAGCCGCCCGACGCTGCCGGGGCACGGCGGCGGCGCACCCCCGCCGCAGACCCCGCAGACGCCGTCCGCACCCGCCACACCCGGTGAGTCCGTCACGCCCGGCGGATCGCCGTCGCCGGAGACCGTCTCGCCCACCGGGTGACGCCGAACGCTGCCCATGGGCGGGGACCCGCAGCGGCCCCCGCCCATGGCGTGACGGTCAGGACGTGGCGAACGTGAACCAGTTGAGGTTGACGAAGTCGGCCGGCTGACCGCTGCTGAAGGTGATGTAGACGGTGTGGGTGCCGGTCGTCGGCGTGATGTTGGCCGGGACGGTCGTCCAGCTCTGCCAGCCGCCGGTGTTGCCGACGGCGAAGTCGCCGATCGGCGTCGCCGTCGGGCTGTCGAGCCTGACCTGTACGAGGCCGCTCACGCCGGCCGCCGCGCCAGAGGCGACCCTGGCCTTGAACTGCCGCGCCGCCGTCGAGCCGAAGTTGACGCCGTCGAAGCGCAGCCAGTCGCCGTTGGAGATGTAGCCGACGTTCTGGCCGCCGCCGCTGTCCTGGGTCGTCTCCACCTGCGTGCCGCTCTGCGCCTGGTAGTTCTCCGCCTGGATGGTGGAGCGGGCGTCCACGCCGCCCGGCGGGGGCGAACTCGGCGGCGGGCTGGTGGTCGCGCCGCTCTGCCACACGGCCACGTAGTCGACCACCATCGGCCGCCCGGACACGGTGGCGGAGGTGGGCGTGGAGAACCCGGCCACGCCGTTGGGGAAGCCGCCGCCGATGGCGACGTTGAGCAGGATGAAGTATCCGGCGTGGGAGGTCATGTTCGACCACGTCGTGGCGTCGAGCTGGCTCTGGCTGATGCTGTGGAACTGCTGGCCGTCCACGTACCACCGGAGCTGGTTGGGGCTGACGCTGCGGTCCCACTCGAACCGGTAGGTGTGGAAGGCCGACTGGCAGGTCGAGCCGGGGCAGGCCCGGCTGCTGCCCAGGCCGTTGGTCTCGTTGCACGGCCCGCCGGGGTTCACCCCGCAGTGCAGGGTGCCCCAGACCGTGTTGAGCCCGTTCACGTTCTCCATCAGGTCGAGCTCGCCGATGGAGGGCCAGTTCTGGTAGTTGCCCCGGTACGGCGCGCCGAGCGCCCAGAAGGCTGGCCAGTAGCCGAGGGCGGCGTCGCCCGTGACGTTCGGCATCTGGATGCGGCCCTCGATGCGCAGGATGCGGCCGTCGGCCGGCTTGAAGTCGGCGCGGCGGGTCTCGATCCGCGCGGAGGTCCAGTTCTGGCCGCTGCCGATCGGGGTGATACGCAGGTTGCCGCTGCCGTCCAGACTCAGGTTGGAGGTGCTGGACGTGTAGTTCTGGATCTCGCCGGTGCCCCAGTTGCCCGGGCCTCCGGGGTACGAGTGGCCGGTGTCGATGATCCAGTTGGTGGACGACGGAAGCGTTCCGGCCGTGCCGTTGAAGTCGTCCGACCAGACGAGCGACCAGCCGGACGGCGTCCCGGGCACCGACGCGTCGGCGGGCCGTACGGCGAGGGCCATGACCGCGGCGGCCACGGCGAGCAGCGCCAGCACCGAGCGCCGCCATGGGGAGTGGAGCACACGCATGAGTACCTCTCTCCTCGGTCCGGTCGTCGCGGCGGGGGGATTGGGGGTGCGGGCGGCCTCACGGAGCGAAGACGGTGGACGTCTGAAGGCCGGACGGCGGTGTCCGGAGAGGGTCGTGAGGGCCCGCGCACCGCGATCGCGGACCGCTTGAGCGACACTGTCCCCTCTGAATCTCACTCGCGTCAAGGGGATCTGTGAAATCTGAGAGAGCGTTCTCAGCGAGTACCGCCCGGTGCGCGCAGTGACGAGAGAGCGCTCTCCAATCTGCCTCCGGAGGGAGCCCCGGCCCGGGCCCCGGCGCCCCCTCGCCGGCGTCAGGTGGATTCCGGTCCCGCCCGGCGTCCCGTCGCCGACGCCAGGCGGAGCCCCGTCGCGCCCAGCGTTCCGAGCAGTGCGGTCGCGGCCAGGACCAGGGCGGTCTCGCGGAAGCCCGTGAGCGGCGAGCCCGTCGCCGCGCCGCGAGTGGTGAAGAACGTGACGAGCAGCGCGATCCCGAACGATCCCGCGAGCCGCTGCGCCACGCTGAACAGCGCATTGGCGTCCGGGACGCGTTCCGGCGCCAGGCCGCCCAGCAGCGAGAGCACCAGCGGCTGGCTCGTGAACCCGATGGCCAGGCCGCGTCCGCACAGGACGAGCGTGGTGAGCCACACGGGCGTGTCCGGCGTGAACAGCGCCATCAGGCCGGTCATCACCGTCAGGAGCACCATCCCGAGCACCACCGCGAACCGCACCGACCGGCGTTCGGCCACCCTGTCACCCAGCGGGGCGGACAGTCCCATGGCCAGGCCCTGCGGCAGGAGCGCGAGCCCGGTGACGAGGCTGGAGTGGTGCTGGATCGTCTGGAGATAGAGCGGCGCCAGGAACAGCACGGCGAACAACACGACGCTCGACACCGCGCACAGGGCGAGGGTCATCGCCCGCGCCCGGTCCCGCACCAGGTCGAGCGCCAGGGCGGCCTGCGGCCGGCGGCGGGCCCACAGCACGTAGGCGGCCAGGAGCGCCAGGCCGATGGGCCACGACGGGGTGGCCCAACCGTGCGCCGCCACCCGTTCGACGCCGTAGGTCGCCAGCCCGAGCCCGGTCGCCAGCAGCATCAGCCCCGGCAGGTCCGGGCGTACGGCGCGGTCGCCCCGGACGCCCAGACCGGCCCGGTACGCCGCGAACGCGCCGGGCAGGGCAAGCAGCCCGATCGGCAGGTTGATCAGGAAGATCGAGCGCCAGCCGTACGCGCCGATCAGCAGGCCGCCCAGGGAGACGCCGAGCGCGGGCGCCGCGAAGAACGCGAGACCCGCGGCGAGCGGCACCCTGCCACCCGAGCCCGTCGCGGCTCCGCCCTCCCCGATGAGCAGGCCGATCGCCAGCGGCACGAGCGGCGCGCCGCCCAGGCCCTGCAGGGCTCTGCAGCAGATCAGCGCGCCGGCGTCGGGGCTCAGTGCGCACGCAGCGGACGCGAGCGTGAACAGGGCCAGGCTGCCGATGTACGTCGGAACCAGCCCGAACCTCCTGGCCACGAAGGACGTGAGGGCCAGGCCGACCGCCAGGGCGAGCAGATAGCCGCTCACGGCCCACTGCACGACCTCCAGGGGCCGGTTGAGTTCGCGTGTCAGGTCGGGCACCGCGAGGTTGACCACCGACGAGTCGACCATCGACAGGATCGGGCCCGCGACGAGCCCGAGGGACATGAGGCGGGTGGGCCTGCCCGCCTCGGCGCCTGTCATAAGGACTCCCGCGACGCGGGTTCCGGAAGCGCCGCCTCCAATTCGTCCAGCCAGGCGAGTTCCAGCCGGTGGCGCTCGATGTTGAATCGGAGGACGCGCAGGCCCCACGGCTCGTGTCCCGCGGCCGCGGCCAGCTCCTCCTGCGCCGCCAGTGAGTGCTCCACGCACTCCCGCCGCACCTCGATGATCCTGCGGCGGTCGGGCGTGGGCAGCAGATCGAACAGGCCCACCCTGACCTGGAACTCCTCGTCCTTCATGAGGAGCATCGGATCGGCCGTGCGCAGCAGCGCCCGCAGCCGCTCACGGCCCTTGTCGGTGATCCGGTAGACGGTCCTCGGCGGACGGCCCGGGGCGACCTCCTCCGCCACCTTCTCGATCTCGCCGCGCTGCTCGAAACGCCGCAGCGCGGGATAGAGCGTGTTGTTGTTGAGCAGCCCTCCTGTGACGCGCTCGATGTACTTCTTGATCTCGTAGCCGTGCTTCGGCGTGTTGAGCAGCCCTCGGAGGATCACGATGTCGGAGTACACTCGTCCAATTTAACCTAGGTTAGTTTAACCGTACAGACGAGATGGCGTGGGGTCAGGAGCCCCGGCCCCACCGGTAGACGCCGTAGCCCATCAGCAGCAGGCTGACCGCGCCGGCCACGGCCCGCCAGGAGTTCCACGTGGTCCACCGGGCCGAGTAGTCCGACCAGATCCGGGCGGCGGCCCCGGCCGGGTCGCCGTGGGCCGCCGCGGCGGCCAGGGCGTCGTTCATCGGCACGTTCACCGCGGCCGTGATCAGGATCACGCCGACGGCGTACACCGCGGCCGCCGCGAAGAACGGCCAGGCCGCGCCGGAGCGAGGGGTGGCCAGCAGCAGGGCGCCCGCCCCGGCTGCGGCGACCGGGGCGAGGACGAACGCCGCCAGGAACACCGGGTTCTGGATTTTCACGTTGACGGCGTTCATCGCGTCGATCGCCGAGGAGGCCGACGCCGCGTTCAGGCCCGGCATGACTCCGACAGAGAACCCGAAGAAGGTGCCCGCCATCCCGGCGGTCATGAGCATGGACAGGGCCGCCGCGACAGCGGCCAGAAGATATGTCATGACGCCTCCGCCGCGGCCCGGGCGCCGATGCCGGCGGTGGTGACCAGAATGTGCGCTGTCGTCGTCATGGCGATCAGTCAACCGGCGGACCGCTCCGGGCGACATCGCCGAGACGCTCGACCGCATATCCGGCCGTCTACGATCTGGGCATGGACGCGCTGGCCGACCTTCTGGACGGGCCCCGGGCGCGGGGGGCCTTCCTGCTGCGGGCGACCCTGAGCCCGCCCTGGTCGGTCCGGATCCAGGACGAGGCGCCGCTGTGCCTGGTGGCGATGGTGCGCGACGAGGCGTGGATCACCCCGGACGAGGACCGGGCCGTACGGGTGGGGCCCGGCGACGTGGCGGTCGTGCGTGGTCCCGCTCACTACACGGTCGCCGACGACCCGGCGACCGCGCCGCAGGTCGTGATCCACCCCGGGCAGGTCTGCACCACGCCGGACGGCCGCGCCCTGTCGGCGGAGATGGACCTGGGCATCCGCAACTGGGGCAACGACCCGGACGGGTCGGCCGTGATGCTCATCGGCACCTACCAGATGCGCGGCGCGGTCACCCAGCGGCTGCTGGCGGCGCTGCCCACGCTGCTGGTGCTGCGCGGCGACTCCTGGGACGGCTCCCTCGTCACGCTGCTCGGCAGGGAGATCGTCAAGGACGAACCGGGCCAGGAGGTGGTGCTCGACCGTCTGCTGGACCTGCTGCTGATCGCCGTGCTGCGGACGTGGTTCTCCCGCCCGGACGCGCAGGCCCCGGGCTGGTATCGGGCGCACGGCGATGCGGTGGTCGGGCCGGCGCTGCGGATGCTGCACGCCGACCCGGCCCACCAATGGACGGTCGCCGAGCTGGCGGGCCGGACGGGAGTCTCCCGCGCCGCGCTGGCACAGCGGTTCGCGAAACTGGTCGGCGAGCCGCCGATGGCCTACCTGACCGGGCTGCGGCTGGCGCAGGCGGCCGACCTGCTGCGCGAGACGGACGCGACGCTGGAGGCCGTGGCCCGGCGGGTCGGCTACGGCACCGCGTTCGCGCTGAGCTCGGCCTTCAAGCGGGAGCGCGGCGTAAGCCCCCAGCGGTACCGCGAGGGCCTGAGCCGGAAATCCGTTCGGGACGACTCCACGTACGCGTGAGTGGAGCGGCACGCCGTCGACGACGTGCCGCTCCACCGTGGGCCGCCGGTCAGGAGGTGGCGAACGTGAACCAGTTGAGGTTGACGAAGTCGGCCGGCTGGCCGCTGCTGAAGGTGACATAGACGGTGTGCCTGCCGGTGACGCCCGTGATGTTCGCGGGGATCGTCCGCCAGCTCTGCCAGCCGCCCGTGTCGCCGACGGCGAAGTCGCCGATCGGGGCGGCGGTGAGGCTGTCGAGCCGCACCTGCACCAGACCGCTCGCCCCGCCCGCCGCGCCGGAGGCGACCCTGGCCTTGAACTGCCGCGCCGCCGTCGCGCCGAAGTCGACGTCGTCGTACCGCAGCCAGTCGCCGTTGCCGATGTAGGCGACGCTCTGCCCGCCTCCGGCGTCCTGGGTCGTCTCCACCTGCGTGCCGCTCTGCGCCTGGTACGCCTCGGCCTGGATGGTCGAGCGCGCGTCCACCCCGCCGGAAGTGGGCGACGGCGACGGAGACGGGGACGGCGAGGACGACGGAGACGGAGACGGAGACGGGGACGGCGAGGACGACGGAGACGGAGAGGGCGACGGAGAGGGCGACGGCGACGGCGACGGTGACGGCGACGGCGACGGCGACGGGGACGGCGACGCGCCCGCGCTGGTCGCCGTGGACCGGGCCGGCACGGTCAGGGTCCTGCCGTCCGAGAACGTCACCAGCCTGGCCGACGAGCCGAAGTTGTGCGCGACGTACGTCCGGGTGGAGCCGTTCACGAAGACGGCGGCGGTCGGGCTGTCGGCGGTCACACCGGGGTCGACCGTGCCCATCCTGGCCAGGTTGTAGATCCAGTGGTAGACGTGCGCGAGCGACTCTCCCGACTCGGGCGCCAGCGCCGCGTATCCGGCGTCCCACGCGCCCTTCGCCGCCGCCGGGTCGGCGAGTGCCCGGAACTCCCAGATGACGTCCTTCCATTCGACCGCCGGGCCGCCGTTGTTCGCCTCCATCTCGGACAGGTTCTGCTTCACGTCGGCCTGGTACAGCCCGTGGTAGAGCGACCCGCCGGTGATCGGCAGCATGTTGATCCCGTGGATCTCCTCGGGGTTGGCGGTCCACCAGGTGGAGTACGCCGCGCCGTCGCCCCAGATCATGCCGGCGGTGTCGTGCCCGAACCCGGCCGGGAAGACCGCGTCGTCCTTGTCGAACCAGTACTGCGCGATGGCCGACGACTGGGTCGTGTAGAGGTAGACGCCGAGGTCGCGCAGAGCGGTGTCGCCCGTGGCCGCGCCGAGGAGTATCGCCCCGGTCGCGAAGTTCATCCCCTCCGACGACGACTCCTCGTTGTTGCCCGCCGCGAACCCCTGGTGGCCGGAGGCCCAGCCGTTGCCGGCGTACGGGTCGAAGTTGCGCAGGAACGGGAACCGGGTCTCCGATCTGTCCCCGTTGTTCGCGTCGGCAGCCAGGAGTTTCGCCATCGGCGCCCAGTTCGCCGCCCAGGCCGAGTCGTATCTCGCCACGGTCGCCGCGGCCATCAGGTAGTAGCCGTAGTGGAAGTGGTGGTCGTTGACCTCGGTGTCGCTGCCGTACGAGGCCGGGTAGCCGGTGAGCACGCCCCAGGTGGAGTCGTAGCGGAACTGCTCGGCTCCCCCGGCCGTGAACCAGCTCTCCAGCTTGCCCTTCAGCAGGCCGAGCAGCTTGTCGCGTGAGGTCGTGTCGCCGAGCTGGTCGGCGATGGGCACGAGCTGGGCCAGGCGGCCGAGGGCCTTGCCGGTCCAGTAGGTGTCGGTCGCGCCCTTCCACGGGTCGGCGGCGTCCGCCTCCTGCCTCACGTAGTTCCCCAGCCTCGTCCTGTCGTACGCGCCGAGGTCGGGCAGCGACGGCAGCACACCGTGGAACGTCTGGACGGTGCTGAACGACGTGCCCTCGCGCAGCTTCATCGTGCCCCGGGGCGAGACGTAGGTGTACGACGTCAGCGTGCTGCTCGTGGCCAGCCACTGGTGGCGGTAGAGCGCCAGCAGCGTGCCGGTCTGCGTGCCCTCCCTGGCCGTGGTGGTCGCCGTGTAGGTCGTGGTGAGCCGCGCCGACGGCTCGTCGTACGACCAGGTCACACTCGTGCCCGTGACGAAGCTGAAGGCGTACTTGGCGAACAGGTCCAGCGTCGCGGCGGACGCGTCGGGGAGCACGGCGACAGAGAAGTAGTTCTTCCCGCCGAGGGCGTCGGTCGCCACCGCGCCGGCGAGGCTCCAGTCGGTGCCGGACGGCCCGAAGATCCCGTAGTGGTGGCCGTTGACGGTGACGCCGAGGACGTTGCCCCGGTCGGCCCAGACCTCCGGCGTGGCCACGAACGCGACCCGGGCGTCCCCGCCGCTCGGCGTCGCGTAGACGTACGGCAGGCCGTGCCCGATGGTGGCCTTCAGCGAGCGTGCGCCGTCCGACCAGTATGGCGTGACGGTCCAGTCGGACCAGTCGTCCACCTTGGTGTCGGGCGAGTTGAGGCCGGTGACGCCCAGCGTGAGGTCGCGGGCGTGCGGGAACTCGTACATACGGCCGTCTCCGCTGATCAGCGGGGTGGTGGGGTAGCTGACCTCCAGCCCGCCCGCGACCGCGTGGAAGGCCAGCGGGTGGCCGTACATGTTCTCGGAATACGGGTTTCCGGCGTACCGCTGGAAGGCGAGCGACGACCACCAGTCGTTGGTGGGCACCTTGCGGGTGACGTTCGAGGTGACCTTGGGCGTGACCGGGGCGCCGTCGGAGTTGGCGGGACCGCTCGCTCCGGCGGGCAGGTCGGTGGTGTAGCCACCCGCGCCGACGGGGACCACGGCGGCGTCGGCGGGCAGGGCGGGCAGGGACAGGGTGAGTGCGGTCAGGACGGCGAGGCCGAGGATCCTGACAGGACGGAGTGGCATGTGCGACCTCCGCTGGGGGGGTTAACGACTGCGGGAGGCGGAACTTCTGCCGGTCCGTAACCCGGCAGCGATGCTGGAAGCGCTCTCAGCGCCGCTGACGCTAAGCGGGATGCAACTCCGTGTCAACGGGAAGAGAAAGTTTCTCGAAGATCGCGAGAGCGCTCTCTATCAGGGCTCGCTCTCACGATTCCGGCTCTCGGGCGAGACTCCGCCCGACTCCCCCACGCCCAGCGCGACGCCCCTCCCATGCTGCACCGATGTCCGTGGGAGCGCTCTCACCAGCGGTTACGCCCTTTCGAGATAACGGGAATCGTTACTGATCCGCCCCTTGACGACCTCACGGCCGACTCCCACTCTTGTGCGAGAGCGCTCTCTTCAAGATCGATTTCATATGCGGAACCCAAGGAGGGTTCATGGGCATTCCCCACGCGGGCCGCCGGTACGTCCGGTTCGTCGCCCCCATGCTCGCCGCCTCCCTGCTCACCCTCACGGCGTGCGGCGGGGGCGGATCCGACACCAAGACCGGTAGCGGCCAGTCCACGGAGAAGATCAAGCTCAGCGTCGGGCTCTTCGGCGACTTCGGCTTCAAGCCGCTCTACGAGGAGTTCAAGAAGACGCACCCGAACGTCGAGATCGAGGAGCGCCAGGCGGCGTACGCCGACCACCACACCAACCTCGCCGCACACCTCGCCACCGGGGCGGGCGCCGCGGACGTCGAGGCGATCGAGGTCGGCTACATCAGCCAGTTCACCTCGCAGCCCGACAAGTTCTACGACCTGAAGCAGTACGGCCTCGACAAGCGCCAGGGCGAGTACCTCGACTGGAAGTGGCAGCAGGGCCTCGCCCCCAACAGCGCGCTCATCGGCCTCGGCACCGACGTCGGCGGCCTGGCCATGTGCTACCGCACCGACCTGTTCGAGAAGGCCGGCCTGCCGAGCAAGCGCGACGAGGTGTCGGCCCTGTGGCCCACCTGGGAGCAGTACATCGAGGCCGGCAGGAAGTTCGCCGCCAAGGCGCCCAAGGACGCCAAGTTCTTCGACAGCCCCGGCGAGATCTTCCGGGCCATCATCGCCCAGGCCCCGGTCGGCGTGTACGACGCGCAGAACAACATCGTCGTCGCCACCAACCCCGACGTGAAGAAGGCGTGGGACCTGTCGGTCCAGATGATCGACGCCGGCCTTTCCGCCAAGATCGGCGCGTTCACGCCGGAGTGGAACACCGGCTTCGCCAAGGGCTCGTTCGCGACCGTCATCTGCCCCGCGTGGATGACCGCCTACATCCAGGACCAGGCCAAGAACGCGGCCGGCAAGTGGGACATCGCCACCGTCCCCGGCGGCGCGGGCAACTCCGGCGGCTCCCACCTCACGGTGCCCAAGCAGAGCAAGCACCCCAAGGAGGCGGCCGAGCTGATCGACTTCCTGACCTCGGCGCAGAACCAGGCCGCGGTGTTCAAGGCCATCGGCAACTTCCCGTCGATCCCCTCCCTGTACGACCAGCCGGACATCCAGAACTTCACGAAGGACTTCTTCAACGACGCCCCCGTCGGCAAGATCTACTCCGACGCCGCGAAGAACCTCAAGCCGCAGCACCTCGGCCCGCGCGAGGGCGACGTGCGCACGGCGGTCGGCAACGGCATCGGCCGGGTCGAGCAGGGCAAGCAGTCGCCCGACGAGGCGTGGGCCCAGGTCCTCAAGGACGTGGAAGGCATCAAGTAGTCCGTCGCAGGCAGGGCTCCCGGGCGATCCGCTCCGGGGGCCCTGCCCGAAGGAGGATCTCCCATGGCATCACCCCCGGGCGGGTCCCTGCGGACCGTGGCGCCCTCCCCCGGCGGCCCCCCGTCCGCCTTGCGCCCGCCGGCGCACGCGCGAGCGGCGTCGGGCCGGCGCTCCCGCCTGCACCGGCTGGACCGGCAGGCCTCGCCGTACGCGTACGTCGCGCCGTTCTTCCTGCTCTTCGCGGCCTTCGGCGTCTTCCCCCTCATCTACACGGCCTGGGTGTCGCTGCACGACTGGAACCTGCTGAGCAGCGACAACCCGTTCATCGGCCTGGACAACTACAAGGCCCTGTTCGCCGACGGCTACTTCTGGAACGCGGCGTTCAACACGCTGTCGATCGGCGTCCTGTCCGCGGTGCCCCAGCTGCTGCTCGCGCTCGTGCTGGCACACCTGCTGAACCGGCCGCTGCGGGCGCAGACGCTGTTCCGCATCACGCTCCTGCTGCCCAACGTGACCAGCGTCGTGGCCGTGGTGGTCATCTTCAGCCAGCTCTTCGGGCGCGACTTCGGGCTGATCAACATGGTGCTCGACTGGCTCGGATTCGGCCGGATCAACTGGCAGGCGGGCGTGGCCACCTCGCACGTCGCCATCGCCGTCATGATCATGTGGCGGTGGACCGGCTACAACGCGCTCATCTACCTCGCCGCCATGCAGGCCGTGCCCAAGGAGATCTACGAGGCGGCGACCCTCGACGGCGCGTCCAGCCTGAAGCAACTGTGGGGCATCACGCTCCCGATGATCCGGCCGACCGTCATCTTCACGGTCATCGTCACCACGATCGGGTCGATGCAGATCATCGCCGAGCCGCTGCTGTTCGGCGCGCAGGTCAGCAACGGCGCGGCGGCCACGGGCGGCACCGACCGCCAGTTCCAGACCCTGGCCCTCTACCTGTACGAGAAGGGCTTCCGCAGCTTCGAGTTCGGCTACGCCTCGGCGGCGGCGTGGATGATGTTCCTGCTCGTGGTCGTGGTCGTGGCGTTCAACTACCTCGTCGTACGGCGCATGCGTGGAGGACTCGATGTCTAGGGCCCGGACGGTCAAGGCGCTGCGCGGGCATCCGCTCACCTATCTCACCCTCGTGGCGGTGGCGTTCTTCTCGGCGTTCCCGGTCTACTGGAGCGTGATCGTCGCCTCGCACGACAACGCGGCGCTGGCCGAGGTGCCGCCGCCGCTGCTGCCCGGCGGCAACTTCTTCGCCAACGTGCAGCGGGTCTTCGACACCGCGCCGTTCGCGCTGGCGCTGCTCAACTCGTTCGTCGTCGCCGGGACGATCACCGTGTCGGTGATGTTCTTCTCCACCCTGGCCGGCTTCGCGTTCGCCAAGCTGCGCTTCCGCGGGCGCAACGTGCTCCTGCTGATGACCGTCGTGACGATGATGGTCCCGACGCAGCTCGGCATCATCCCGCTCTACATGCTGATGATCAAGCTGGAGTGGACCGGCACGATGTACGCCGTGATCGTCCCGGCGCTGGTCAACGCGTTCGGCGTGTTCTTCATGACGCAGTACCTGAGCCGCGCGCTGCCGACCGAGCTGCTTGAGGCGGGCCGGATCGACGGGTGCAGCACGGCCCGGCTGTTCTGGCACGTCGTGATCCCGGCCGCCAGACCGGCGGCGGCGGTGCTCGGCATGCTCACGTTCATGACGGCGTGGAACGACTACTTCTGGCCATTGGTGGTCCTCACCCCGGACAATCCCACTGTGCAGGTCGCGCTGTCACAGCTCGCCAGCGGCTACGTGCGGGACTTCACGCTCGGCCTCACGGGCACGGCGGTGGCGACCCTGCCGCTGGTGCTCATCTTCGTCCTGCTCGGCAAACAGATCATCGGAGGCATCATGCAGGGGGCGGTCAAGGGATGACGGCGACGACCATGGCTTCTCGGGGGACCGGATCGTCGAAGATGGTCTTCCCTGACGGCTTCGTCTGGGGCGCCGCCACGGCGGCCTACCAGATCGAGGGCGCCGCCGCCGAGGACGGCAGGGGCCCCTCGATCTGGGACACGTTCTCCAAGGTCCCCGGCAACGTGGCCGACGGCCACACCGGCGACGTCGCCTGCGACCACTACCACCGCTACGCCGAGGACGTGCGGCTCATGGACGGCCTCGGCCTGGCGGCCTACCGGTTCTCGGTGGCCTGGCCGCGGATCCTGCCGAGCGGGGCGGGGCAGGTCAACGCCGCGGGCCTCGACTTCTACGACCGACTGGTGGACGAGCTGCTCGCCCACGGGATCACGCCCTACCCGACGCTGTACCACTGGGACCTGCCGCAGGCGCTGGAGGACGCCGGCGGCTGGGCCGTACGCGACACCGCCGCGCGCTTCGCCGACTTCGCGGCCGTCGTGCACGAACGGCTCGGCGACCGCGTCGGCACCTGGACGACGCTGAACGAGCCGTGGGTGGCCGCCTTCCTCGGCTACTGCTCCGGCGTCCACGCCCCGGGCAGGCGCGACCCGGCCGCCGCCTTCCGCGCCGCCCACCACCTGCTGCTCGGCCACGGGCTGGCGGCGCGGGCCCTGCGCGCGGCCGGGGCCGCCGAGGTCGCGCTCACCCTCAACCTCGCGCCGGTCATCCAGACGGACGGCGGCCACGAGGAGGCCGCGCGGGTGGACGCGCTGATGAACCGGCAGTTCCTCGACCCGGCGCTGCGGGGCCGCTACCCGGAGGAGGTGCTGGAGATCGCCGCCCGCCACGGCGGCCTCGACCACATCCGGGACGGCGACCTGGCCGTCATCCACCAGCCGATCGACCTGCTCGGCATCAACTACTACAACCCGTCCTTCGTGTCGGGCGCGCCCGGCGAGCCGGCCAACCCCGCCTTCCCCGGCACGGAGGGCGTCCGGTTCGAGCCGCCGACCGGCCCGACGACCGCGATGGACTGGCCCATCGAGCCGTCCGGCCTGGAGACCCTGCTCGTACGGCTGTCGCGCGACTACCCCGAGGTCGGGCTGCTCGTCACGGAGAACGGCGCGGCCTTCGACGACCACCTCACCGATGGCGTCGACGGGGACGTCGCCAGGGACAGAGTGCACGACGACGACCGGATCGGCTACCTCGACGGCCACCTGCGGGCGGCGCACGCCGCGATCTCCGCCGGTGCGGACCTGAGGGGTTATCTCGTATGGTCGCTCCTGGACAATTTCGAGTGGGCCTACGGTTACCACAAGAGATTCGGCATCGTGTACATCGACTTCGAGACCCAGCGACGCGTTCCCAAGGACAGCGCGCTGTGGTATCGAGACGTCATCAAACGCAATGGGCTTATGGGGGAATGAATGAAGCGACCCACTCTGGAGGCGGTTGCGGCGCGGGCAGGGGTGTCCCGCGCCACCGTCTCCCGGGTCGTCAACGGGCAGATGACGGTGACACCGCAGATCAGGGATGCCGTGATGCGCGCCGTGGACGAGCTGGGATACGTTCCCAACTCGGCGGCGCGCAGCCTCGTCACCCAGCGGACCGACTCGATCGCGCTGATCGTGTCGGAGCCGCCGACCAGGGTCTTCTCCGAGGACCCGATGTTCTCCACGGTCATCCGCTCGGCCAGCCTGGAGCTCGAGGCCGCCGACAAGCAGGTCGTGCTCATGCTCGGCGGCTCGGCCCAGAGCCATGCGAGGATCGAGCGCTACATCGCCAGCGGCCACGTCGACGGGGTCATGCTGATCTCGATGCACGGCGCCGACCCGCTGCCCTCCGCCATCGCGCGGATGGGCGTCCCCGTTGTCTCGTACGGCAGGCCGGCCGTGCCGGTGCGCCTGCCGTACGTGGACAACGACAACGTGGGCGGTGCGGAGAAGGCGGTGCGCCACCTGCTGGACAGCGGACGGCGGCGCATCGCCACGATCGCCGGGCCACAGGACATGATCGGCGGCCAGGACCGGCTCAAGGGCTACCGCGACGCGCTGCGCGAGTCCGACCGGCGGTCGATCGTCGCCGTCGGGGACTTCACCCGGGAGTCCGGCGCCGTCGCCATGCGCCACCTGCTGCAGGACGACCCGGACCTGGACGCCGTCTTCGTCGCCAACGACCTCATGGCCATCGGGGCGCTGCAGACCCTGCGCCAGGCGGGCCGCCGGGTGCCGGACGACGTGGCGGTCGTCGGGTTCGACGACATCGAGGCGGCCCGCTACACCGAGCCCCCGCTGACCACGATCAGGCACCCGATCATCGAGCAGGCCGCCGCGATGGTCCGGCTGCTGCTGGGCCTGTTCAAGGACGGCCCGGCCGACCCGGTGATCCTCCCCACCGAGCTCGTCGTCCGGGGCTCCGCCTGAGCGGCCGGAACGATCAGGACGCCGTGGTCAGCGACTCGACCGGCAGGCCGGCCTCGACCCAGTCCTGGATGCCCTCCCGATACTTGCGCACGTCGGTGTATCCGAGCGCGGTCAGGCGGTTGGCCACGGCCTGGCTGTTGGGGCAGGAGGGATTCGAGCAGTAGGTGACGATCGCGGCGTTCTTGTCCGGCAGCAGTTCGGCGGCCCGCTCGGCCACCTCGGCCTCCGTCAGCGCGATCGCTCCCGGAAGGTGCTGCTGCGCGTAGTAGTCGCCGCCCAGCGCGTCGACGACGGTGACGGCGCCGGCGTCGATGGCGGCCTTGAGCTCGTCCCTGCTGATGAGAGCGGTCATTGCGTCCTCCAAGTAACTGGACTACAGTCCGTTTGTGTGAACAGCTCGGAACTTACCGGACCACAGTCCGGATCGTCAAGGGAGCTCGCCTCCCTGCTGGCAGACCCGCCCCGTGAACGCGCGGACGCCGCCCGTAATCGGCGACGGGTGCTGGAGGCGGCGGCGAAGCTGTTCCGGGAGCACGGTGTCGAAGCCGTCTCGATGGACGCGGTGGCGGCGGAGGCCGGGGTGGGGAAGGGCACGCTCTTCCGCCGGTTCGGGGACAAGTCGGGGCTCGTGGCGGCCCTGCTCGACGACAAGGAACGGGAACTGCAGGAGCGGATCCTGTCCGGGCCGCCGCCGCTGGGGCCGGGCGCCTTACCGGGCGATCGGGTGCGGGCGTTCGTCGCGGCCTACGCCGACTACCTCTTCACACACCTCGACCTGCTGCGCGTCTCAGAGACCGCGAGCCCCGGAGCCCGATATCGGATCGGCTCCTATCGCTTCTGGCACCGCCACCTGGCGATCCTGCTGGCCGAGGCGCGCCCCGGCGCCGACGCCGACTACCTCGCCCACGCGCTGCTCGCCCCGCTGGCCGCCGAGCACGTCACCGCCGTGCTGCGCGAGTGCGACGCCGCACGGGTCGCCGCAGGTCTGGCCGTCCTCGCGGACGCCCTGGTCACCGACCGGCCGTGATGCTCAGGCGAGCGCCTCGGTGATGCGGCCGAGCGCCTCGAAGGGCACCAGGCCGTACGCGTAGAAGTCGGCGGCCCCGGCCCCGGCCGTACGGGCCGCGCGCACCTTGGCGGCCAGCCGGTCGGCGGAGTCGGTATCCGGGCCGCCCGGGCGCAGCACGACCCTGAGCTCCGGGTTCTTGCCCACGGAGCGGCGGTAGGCCGCGACGTCGTCGGCCACCCGGGCGGGGTCCCTGGCGTACCCGAGGACCGCGAACGACGGAACCAGGTCGCCGAGCGCCACCAGGTCGATCCCGAGCTGCCACGAGTCGTGCGCGGCCAGGCCGGCAGAGGGCAGCCCGTGGGCGTAGCCCTTGGCCGCGCCCGTCGCGTCCATGAAGGTCAGCCGCGCGCCTTCGGCCGTCACCGCCGCCGCGACCTCCCCCACCAGCGACGTGACGCTCTCGGAGCGGGCCCGCGCGTACGCCACCGTCTCCGGGCCGGCGTAGGCCGTCAGGGCCGCCCGCGTGACCTCGCCCTCCGCGGGAGGATCGCCGTCGAGCACGCCCCCGACGATCCTGGCGCACTCCTGCCTGGCCACCTCGGCGTTCACCCCGAGGTCGGCGGCCCGGCGCATGCAGTGGGCGCAGAAGCACAGGCCGAACAGGAAGGCGTCCATCGGGCCGAGCGCCACGAAGCACCGCTCGTACGCGAAGGCCCCGAAGTGCAGCGACTCCGCGACGACCGTGTCCACCCCCTGCCGGGCGACGGCCCGGGCCAGCGCCACCGCGTACGCCCGCACGTCGGGATGCGAGGGGCACAGGTCGGACGGGGAGCCGTGGTCGCCGAAGCAGTTCTCCACCGTCACGTCGGGGTGAGCCAGGCCGAGGGTGGCGTTGTGCAGGAACACGGTCCAGCCGTGCAGCCGCATCCCCCGGTCCGCGCAGGCGCGGCGGAGCTCGTCGATCGGCCGGTCCTGCGCTCCCGGCTGCACGGGCGGGGTCAGGCGCAGCCCGTCGAACAGGTCGTCCGGAGGCGGGAAGTGGACGCCGTCGCGACGCAGCGTCAGCCGCGACGCGCCGTGCGGGGTCACGTCCCTGGCCTGGTGGTAGGCCGCGGCCACCGCGACGCCTCGCACGCCGTACGCCGAGGCCCGGTCGAGCAGCCCCCGCACACCCTCGGCGCGCAGGTCCTCGACGAAGACGTACAGGGCGCTGTCCATCGTCAGCGGCCCGCGTACGCCACGAAGTCGATCTCGACGAGGATGTCCATGAGATCCGAGCCCACGGTGGTGCGCACCGGGTAGGGCCGGGTGAAGTAGGACTGGTAGACCTCGTTGAACGCGGCGAAGTCCTCCTTGAGGTTCTGCAGGTGGACCGTCGCCTTCACCACGTCGTCGAACGTCAGGCCGCGTGCCTCCAGCACCGCCCCGAGGTTGCGCATGGTCCGGTGCGTCTGGGCGGCCACGTCGTCGCCCACGACGTCGCCGGTCCCGGGGTCGAGCGGCCCCATGCCGGAGGTGTAGAGGAAGTCGCCCACCACGAGCCCCTGGGAGTACGCACCGATCGGCGGGGCCCCGGCGGTCGTACGGATCTCCTGCTTGCCAGCCATTGTCACCGCTCCATCAGAAACACGTATTGATCAAATCAATCACGATGTCGTCGTCGTCCACCACGGGGACGACGCGCCATTTGTCGAAGGCCGTACACGGATGGGACAGCCCGAACGACACCAGGTCTCCCGGGCGCAGCCCGGCGTCGCCGTCGAGATAGGCGTGCTGGTCCTGCACCTTGACGACCGTCACCCCGGTCAGCGGCTCGGCCGGACCCCGGCCTCCGCGCCGTACGGCCCTGGGAAACGGCAGGTGGATGTCGTGCGGGACGTCCCGCTTGCCCATGCCGACCAGCACGAGACCGGGCTCAGGCACGGACAGGACCTGGGCCCAGACCTCCAGCGCCGGCCGCAGCTCGCCCTCCAGCCGGTTGTACGGCGTGCGCTCCCGGTAGTAGCCGTCGTCGTGGGCGATGTAGGCGCCGCTGCGCAGCACCACGGTGGCGCCCAGCTCCCCGGTCAGCGGCGCGAGCTCCTCGGCCACCAGGTCGAACCACGAGCTGCCCCCTGCGGAGACCACCATGGAACCGGCCACCTCCGGAGCGAGCGTCCGGGCCGCGCGGGCCAGGTCGCGCAGGAACCCGCGCACCTCGGCGGCCTCGTGATGGGTCCCCTCGTATCCGGCGACCCCGGCCGGCTCGGTTCCCCGCGCCTCCCGCGCCGCGCGGGCCACCGCCAGCAGCTCGTCCTGGCCGCGGCAGCCGGTCCGGCCACCCGGGTGGCCCAGCTCGATCAGCACGCGGAACGGCACGTCGCCGGCCATCTCGTCGAGCACGCGCACGCCCTCGACCGAGTCGACGTAGCAGAGGAAGTCGAAGCGCCCGATCTCGCCGGCCAGCCAGCGCAGCGCGCCGCGGTCGAAGATCTCGTTGGCCAGCAGCACGCGGGAGACGCCGAAGGAGCGGTGGACGAGCACCTGGCCCGGCGTGGCGGCGGTGATCCCCCAGGCCCCGGCGTCGAGCTGGGCCCGCACGAGCTGCGGCGACATCGTGGTCTTGGCGTGCGGCGCGAAGGCCAGCCCGTGCCGGTCGGCGAAGCGCGCCAGCGTCGCGATGTTGTGGTCGAGGGCCGAGCGCCTCACCGTCATCACCGGCCAGGTGAACGCGCCGTCGAACAGGGAGTGCCGGGCCTCGGCGAACTCCCGCCCGCCGATCGGCTCGCCCGGCCACAGGAAACCGCGCGTGCGCGCGTCGACGACGATCTCCGGGAGTCCCCGCGGCCGCGCCGGCGGACGCTCCGCGCCGTCCTGTGGGGAGACGCCCGCGAAACCCACGCCGCCCCCTCGTCGTCCCGGTTCAGATCACCTCGTGGATCGTACTGGACCACCGCCTCGGAGGTAGACTCGCGACCTCGCAGCGCGGTGATCACGATGGGATCGGGATGAGCGGCGACGTACGACTCGAACGGGCCGGGGCTCTCTACGAGCAGGCGGTCTTCAGCGGCGACGCCTCGGCTCTCGCCGAGGCCGACCGGGAGCTGGACGCGGTGGAGGCCGACCTGGCCACGGTGGGAACGGGACGGGACATCGGCGCGGTCGAGGCCGGGCTGGCGCTGGCCCGCGGCCGGGTCGTCCACGCGCGGTTCCTCGAACACCGCGAGGAGGACCCCCGCGAGCTCGAGCTGTTCGAGCGGGCCGCCGATCTCTATCGGCGGCTCGGCGACGGACGCGGCGAGGGCGAGGCGCTCTTCTGGATCGGCTGTTTCCACCAGGTCGTGCGGCACGACGACGAGGCGGCCGGGCCCGCGCTGCGGCGGTCGTACGAACTCGCCGCGAGGGCCGGCGACAGGCTGACGATGTCCTACGCGCTCAGGCACCTGGGCATCGCCGAGCACAAGGCCGGACGGCTGAAGGCGGCGCGGGAACGGCTGGAGGAATCGGTCCGGCTGCGCCGGGAGCTCGGTTTCGATCCGGGTGTCGCGGCCAACCTGGTCGGGCTGGCCTACATCGCCGCCGCCGAGGACCGGCGGGACGACGCCCAGCGGCTGCTCGACGAGGCGGCCGCCCTCGCCGAGGCGAGCGGGGCCCTGGGCATCGCGCGGCACGTGGAACAGGCGCGTACGGCCATGTGACCACGGCCGGTCGGCGGCGCGTCGCATCGCGGTGCCGGTTCCGCGAGTCGGTCAGCATTCGATGACACGTTCGAGATAGGGTGGGCTGCCTCACACGCGTCGAAGAGGAGCGACCCCATGACCGAGCCCAAAACCCACACCCTTGAGGTGCCCGGCTGCGTTCTCCACTACGACGTGCGCGAGGCCGAGGGAACCACCGAGCCGATCCTGCTGCTGATCGGATCGCCGATGGGCGCCGCCGGGTTCGCCGCCCTTGCGCGGCACTTCCAGGACCGCACGGTGGTCACCTACGACCCGCGCGGAAGCGACCGGAGCACGCGGACCGACGGCACCACCGAGTCGACCCCCGACCTGCACGCCGACGACCTGCACCGCCTGATCGGCGCGCTCGGAGGCGGGCCGGTGGACATCTTCGCCAGCAGCGGAGGCGCGGTCAACGGGCTCGCGCTCGTCGCCCGGCATCCCGAGCAGGTGCGCACGCTCGTGGCGCACGAGCCGCCCGCCGCCCAGGTGCTGCCGGACCGGGAGCAGGCGCTGGCCGCCGTGGCCGACATCCGGCGGACGTACGACCGGGAGGGTTTCGGCCCGGCGATGGTGAAGTTCATCGCGGTCGTCGGCCACCAGGGCGAGATCCCGGCGGACTTCGCCGATCAGCCCATGCGGAGCCCGGCCGAGTTCGGGCTGCCGGCGGAGGACGACGGTGCGCGTGGCGACGTGATGTTCGAGCAGAACCTCATGACCTGCACACACTTCGAGCCCGACTTCGAGGCGCTCCGCGCGGCCCCGACCCGCATCGTCGTCGGCGTCGGCGTCGAGTCGGAGGGGCAGCTGGCCCGCCGCGCGGGCGAGGCGGTCGCCGAGCGGCTCGGCACCAAGCCCGTGGTCTTCCCCAGCAACCACGGCGGGTTCCTCGACGACACGTTCGGCACGCCGGGCGACCCGGACAACTTCGCCGTCACGCTGCGCCGGGTCCTGGCCGAGTAGGCCGGAGACGAGCGGCCGTACGACGCCGGGCGAGCCGCGGATCGCGGGCGGGCGGGTGGTGCTGCGCGGGCTGGCGAGAGTCCCGGGACGCACCGCTTCTGGGCGGTGGGCGCGGCCTTCCCCGTGTCGCCGGAGATGTCGGCGTCCACCTCCGTCATCTACGGCTGACGGCCCTGATGGCGCTGCGGCCCGGCGCGGCGGCGTCTGCGGCCGGCGCAGGCCGGGCGCCTGCCGTGCCCCGGGTGCGGGCCGTGGATGCGAGTGCGAGCAACAGCAGGAGCGCGCAGGCCCAGGCGAACCAGTCGCCGGACCTTGTGTAGAGCGTGTCGGCCGAGCCGCTGGGCAGCGTGGCGAGGGCGGTCACGAACGGCGCGTCCGCGCTGTGCGCCTCGGTCCGGATCCGGCCGTTGGCGTCGCTCACGACCAGGTCGCCGTCCCGCGCCGCGCGCGCCACGGTGAGCCCGGTCTCGACGCCCCGGGTGACCGCCATCCTGCCGTGCAGCCAGCGGTCCCGGTCGAAGTCCCAGGCGGGCACGAAGATCGTCGTGGCGCCGCTCCTGCGGTAGTCGCGCACCAGGCCGGGCAGGTCCAGGTCGAAACAGATCGCGATCCCCCAGCGGGAGCCCGAACCGGGCACGAATGCCTTGCGGTTCCCGGGTTGGAAGTCGCTTTCCAGTCCGGGGATGAGGTGGTGCTTGAAGTACTCGACCGGCCGGCTCCCGTCTGCGGGGAAGTCGACAGCCGCGTTGCGGAGGCTGCCGGACCGCTTGAGGATCAGCCCGACGATGATGTCGACGTGGTGGTCGGCGGCGAGCCGCGCCAGCGGCGCCGCCAGGACGGGCAGCGTCGCGTCGTCGGCGATGAAGACCTTCTCCGGCATGACCACGACCCGCGCGCCGCGTGCGGCGAGGCCCGGTATCCGCGCCGTGTACCGCCCGAGGAGGTCGCGTCCCTCCGCCGAGGCGACCGGGACCCAGCCGTCCCGGTCGGTGGCGAGCAGCGCCACCTTCTCCGAGCCCTCGCCGTACGGCGCGCGCAGCCGCCAGGCGCCGTACCCCAGCGCCAGGGCCAGGATGATCACGGCAGTGACTCCCACCCGCAGCCGCCCGGCCGCCCGCGGTGCCAAGAACACGGCGATGGCCGCGGGAACCCCGAGGACCAGGAAGGTGATTCCCCACGGTCCGGTGACCGAGGCGGTCTGCAGGACCGGAAGGACGTCGGCCTGGGTGTAGGCCAGGCTCCACCATGCCCCGTTCGGTGACAGCACCGACAACGCGTACTCGACGGCGACCCAGGCCGCCGGCACGACGGCGGCGGCCGCCAGCGGACGTCCCCTCAGCACCAGCGCCCGTGACAACAGGACGACCAGCCCGAACAGCAGGGCCGACCCGACGATCATCGACACGGCCATCGGCGGCGGGATCCGCACCGTGTCAAGGAAGTAGCCCCACATCGTCGTCTCACCGCCGAGCCACGCGGCCGACGCCGCGAGGAACGCGGCGCGGGCGCCGACATGGTGAGCGAGGACGAGCACCGGCAGCGGTGCGAGCCAGGTGAGCCAGGGCACCGGCGTGAGCCCGGTGCCGAAATGGAACAGCGTCGCCGACAGCGCCGTGGCGGCGAGCGCCACGGCCAGACGCCGAATCGGTGAGTTCATCGTGCAGCCTCCTTCTCCAGCCGCCTCGACCCTCCAGGCATCCGGCCCTGACCCACATCACCGGCGGGAGCGATCCGGGTATCGCTCGCAGGGACCGGGACCTCTCGGAGAGTCGTGGCACCGGGTTTCACTCGAAGGAGTGAGACGGCCATCAGCCGAGCGGTGGAGGCGACGGCGGGCGCCGCGCGCGTAGTCTTGCCGGGTTCCCTCTGACACCCCCGGAGCCGGTCATGCGGGCGATCATCCTCAGTCCATCAAGGGCCGACGTCGCGATCGCCGTCGTCGTCACCGTGATGACGGTGACCCCCGTCCTCGTCCCATACCGGCAGCCGTGGTGGGCAGTGGCGCTCGCCGTCCTGATGTCGGTGCCCGTGGTGTGGCGGCGCCGCGCCATCCTCCCCGTCGGGGCGGTCGTGGGTTGCGCCACGACGCTCCTGGCGATCGCGGCGAAGTCGCTGCCGCACTCCGGGGCTCTGGTGCTGCTGCTGCCATACGGCGTGCTGGTGTGCACCTACACGTTCGCGGCGGCGGATCTCTCCCGGGTGCGGCGCGCCGGGGGCATCGCGGGTCTCGTCGTCGGCGTGGCCGTGTCGCTCGTCGTCCCGCACGAGAATCTGGAGACCTACCGTTACCTCCTCACCGCGATCGTCGCCGCGTACGCCGTAGGCGCCGGCGCACGGGCCCGGAGGGCCGGCCGGGACGCCGAACGGGAGCGCGAAGCCCGCATCCGCGAGGAACGCGCCGCCGCGGTCGCACGCGAACGCACCCGGATCGCCCGCGACATGCACGACATCGTGACCCACTCGGTCGGCCTCATGGTGATCCAGGCGGAGACCGGCCCGCTGGTGATGCGCGATCGACCGGACAAGGCCGAGGCGGTCTTCGAGGCGATCGCAGCGGCCGGGCGGGACGCGATCGGCCAGCTCCGCCTGATCCTCGGCGCGCTGCGCGGAAGCGAGGCGCCCGGTGGTCCGGCTCCGGCCAGGGGGCCGCAGCCCGGGCTCGACGCCCTGTCCGGCCTGTTGGACAACGCCCGCCGGGCGGGCCTGGACGTCTCCGCCGACGTGCGTGGCGAGCCGCGGCGCCTTCCCTCCGACGTGGACATCGCCGCGTACCGGATCATCCAGGAGGCGCTGACCAACACGATCCGGCATGCCGGAGCGAGCACCGTCCGCGTGGGGCTCCGCTGGTCCGGTGACACCCTGGACGTCGAGGTCGCCGACGACGGCCGGGGCGGGCGGGAGCTACGGGAAGGACACGGCATGATCGGCATGCGGGAGCGGGTCACGGCCTGCGGCGGCCGGCTTGCCGTCCGGCCGGGGAACCCGGGTCTCACCGTCACCGCGACCCTGCCGATCGGCTGACGGCATGCTGCGCGTACTCGTCGCCGACGACCAGGACCTGTTCCGCGGTGGCTTCGCGATGATCCTCAACGCCCATGACGACATCACCGTGGTCGGCGAGGCGGCCGACGGCGCCGAGGCCGTCACCAAGGCGGTCGAGCTGGAGCCGGACGTGGTGCTCATGGACATCCGGATGCCCGGCGTGGACGGCGTCGAGGCCACCGCCCAGGTGTGCCGCAGGACCGACGCCAAGGTGCTGGTCCTGACGATGTACGACGTCGACGAGTACGTCTACGACGCCCTACGCGCCGGGGCCGGCGGCTTCCTGCTCAAGGACGTACGGCGGGACGACCTCGTACGCGCCGTCCGCCTGGTCGCCAAGGGGGAGTCACTGCTGGCCCCTGCGATCACCCAGCGCCTGATCGCCGAGTTCGTCGGGCGTGGACGTGCCCGGCCCCGGCTGCGGCAGCGACTCGGCGAGCTGACCGACCGGGAGACGGATACGCTGCGGCTGCTCGCACGCGGCCGGTCCAACGCCGAGATCGCCGCGGATCTCGTGGTCAGCGAGCACACGGTCAAAAGTCACGTGAGCAACCTGCTGACGAAACTGGACCTGCGCGACCGCGCCCAGGCCGTCGTCTTCGCGTACGAATCCGGCCTGGTCGTCGCCGGTGACCAGGACATGTCCTGCACCGATCGACGATGACGAGTCGGTGCCCAGGCAGCCGCAGCGGGGTGGGCAGGGTGTGGGCAGGGTGCGGGCAGGGTGCGGGCCTTCAGGCGGGGCGCAGCGCGCGGCCGGGGGTGGCCCCGGTGAGTTCGCCGCCGCGCAGCACCGGCACGCCGCCGACGAGCACGTCGTCCACGCCCACGGCGAGCGATCGGGGCTTCTCGTAGGTCGCCGTGTCGGCCACCGTGGCCGGGTCGACGACGACCAGGTCCGCGACCTGGCCACGCCGTACGAGGCCGCGGTCGGGCAGCCGGAAGCGGCGCGCCGGGTGTGAGGCCAGGTGCACGGCGGCCTGTTCCCAGGTGAGGTCGCCGAGTTCGCGTACGTGCCGGCCGAGGTAACGGGCGAACGCGCCGAAGCCGCGCGGGTGCGGATGGCCGCCCACGTAGATGCCGTCGGAGCCGCCGGTGTGGCCGGGGTCGCGCATGACGGCGCGCACCGACTCCTCCCCCGCCGGGCCCTCGTCGGGGCGGGCCCGCACGCAGCCCGCCTGGAGCCGGGTCTTCACCAGCAGCACCCGGCAGAACTCCGCGGGGGTGACGCCGTACTCGGCCGCGGCGGCGGGCAGGGTCATCCCCTCGGCCCACTCGAACCCGGGGGCGTGCGAGAGGGTGATCCGCGGCCACAGGTCGTCGCGTCCGGCCCACTCCCCGGCGAGGCGTTCGCGTTCCGAGGACAGCTCTGAGGACAACTCGGAGGACAGCATCGCCACGGCGCGGTCGGGGTCGGCGGCGGGCACCCACGGCGGCAGCGTCACCATCGCCAGGATCGTGCTGGCGCGCAGGTAGGGATAGGTGTCGAAGGTCAGGTCGACGTCCTGCCGCCGGGCGTCCTCGACCAGCGGCAGCAGGATGGACGCCGGGCCGTGGAGGTGTGAGACGTGCACGGCCGCGCCGGACCGCCGGGCGATCTCCACGACCTCCGTCATCCCCACCGACGCGGACGCGCCGTAGGCGCGCATGTGGGTCACGTACGGCAGGCCGCCCAGCGGCGCGCACAACGCCGCCAGTTCGGCGGCGTCGGCGTACCGGCCGGGGGCGTATTCCAGGCCCGACGACAGTCCGGCCGCCCCTTCGGCCAGGCCCGTCTCGACCGCGCGCAGCATGGCGCGCAGCTCGTCCCCGTCCGCGGCGCGGTCCGCGGGGCCCATCGCGTCGAAGCGGATCGTCGCATGCGGCAGCAGGTAGACGGTGTTGAGCGCGGTCCTGCCGTCGTATCCGGCGAGCAGGTCGGCGACGCTCACCGGCCCGTCCACGTGCGGGTGCGGGCCGTTGACCGCCGCGAAGTAGCGGCTCGCGTAGGCGAAGGCGGCCGGGGAGGTGGCCGGCGCGAACGACAGCCCGTCCTGTCCCAGCACGAACGTCGTGACCCCCTGCCGCAGTGCGGCGTGCTGCACGAGAGGGTCGAACACGGCCGCGTCGCCGTGCGCGTGGCAGTCGACCAGGCCCGGCAGCACGAGTTTGCCCGCCGCGTCGATCCGCACCGCCGCCTCGGCCGCGCCGAGGCGGCCCACCGCCTCGACCCGGCCCCCGCGCACGCCGACGTCGGCGCGGAACGCGGGGGCTCCGGTGCCGTCCACGACGCGGCCACCGGTGATCAGCACATCGAAGGTCACGTCTCGATTAGATCAGTCGTACGGACCGGGCACACGCGACGAGCCGGGGCAGTCGTCGGGCCGCACGACGGGCCGCCGCTCCAGCACCTCGCGGGCGCGGGCCCGGGCGAGGTTCCAGCCGTTCCAGGGGTCCGGCGTGGACAGGTCGTTGACCGCCACCACGTCGCTCAGCACGCAGCTGCGGTCCGGCTCGGGCAGGCGGTCGAGGATCGGCACGGCCTCCGCCCCCAGCTCGCTCAGGTAGCCGTGGTCGAGCCGCTCCACACCCCGGACCGTCAGCTGGGTCTCGGCCACCCGCGCGTCGGGGTCCCACACCGCGAACGCCAGCAGCGACACCCCGGTGAGCAGCACGAGCGCGCGGAAGAACCAGGACGTGCCAGCGCCGGACAGGCGCACCGCTCCCGCCGCCAGGACCAGCACGAACACCGCGCCGAGCCACCAGATCGTCGCCTCCACCGAGGCCCGCAGCCGCGACAGGCCGTAGGCGTCGGTGTAGAGGCCGAGCCGGTGCAGTGCCGAGGCGAGGATGACCAGCGTGAACGCGCACAGCAGGCCGAGCAGCACGGCGAGCAGCCAGCGGTCGGCCCGGCTCTCGCGGCGCAGCAGGGCGACCGCGCCCGCCACGATGCCGAGCACGAAGAGGCTGACCGTGACGAGTTCGAAGAAGCCCGACCTCGCGTACTGCGCGTAGGTGAGGCCCGCCGTCGTCAGCACCCTGCGGCTGCCGCCGAACAACACCGTGATCTGCACGGCCACGAACGCCGCGAACAGCAGGTTCAGCCCGAGCAGCGGGATCACCCACACCTGGCGGCCGAGGGACATCCGCAGGTCGGGGGCGGCGGGCTCGGCCACCGGCCGCAGGCCCACCAGCACCGCCGCCCCAGCCGCCGCCGCGAACACGCAGAACACGAAGATCCGGTATGGCAGGCTCTGTGCCCATTCCGGCGTCCGCAGCAGGTCGCTGAGGAAGGCCGAGAAGACGGCGTCGGCGGAGGAGAACAGCAGGCCGAAGACGGCCAGCAGGACGACGGTCACGACGGCGCTGACCAGCGTGGGCAGCATCCGCCGCCGCCGCGTCAGGGTCCGGAGCGGCCCGGCCAGGAACCACGGCAACGGCAGCACCGCGAACGCGACCGAGACCCCTCCCCTGATCACCGCGAGCCAGCCCCGTCCGCCGCCCGACACCGCGAGGGACCCGACTCCGAACGCGGCCAGCAGCACCGGCCCGACCAGCCAGTCGGCGTCGCGGAAGAGCGCCACGGAGACCAGCGCGTACGCCAGGAGGCCGAAGGCCACCGTCCACGGCGTGATCCGGCCACGCCGGAGCGGCAGCACCGCCGGGAACGCCGCCGCCCCCATCGCGACCGCCGTCAGCGCGAATCCCAGCCCGGGCGACGCGTACGGCAGGGCGACGGCGGCGACCAGGCCGGCCGCCGCGGCGGCCGGCAGCAGCCACCGGGGCGCATCCGGCAGCTCCGGCCGCGGGAACAGCGGCGGCGGAACGTACGCGGGCGGCGGCGGGTATCGCCCCGGCCCCTGCGGGCCGGTCACGGGCGGCTCCGGGGAGACCGGCCGCTGCTCCGCGGACGCCGGGCCGGTGAGCACCGCGGGCGGCGGGGAGTCGCCCACGCCCTGGGCGACGGCCTCGGCGGAGCCCATACGAGCGACCGGCGCGGGTGCCGGCACGGGTGTCGGCACGGGCATCGACACAGGGGCGTGCCAGGGCGACGGCGGCACGCCCGCCGCCGCGGCTCGCTGGGCCGATGACGAGCCGCGCACCACTCCCGCGATCGTGCCGGCGACGGTGAACAGCAGCAGCGTCATGACGCCCAAGCCGAGGATGACCGAGACGATCAGCCCGGTGAGGAATCCGGCGAACATGCCGACGCCCGCCCCCAGCGCCATCCGCGCCAGGTGCCCGGCACGGTCGTAGCCAGGATGTGACGCAAGCGCGTGTGACGCGAACATGTGTGGCGCGAGCATGTGTGGCGCGAGCATGTGTGGCGCGACCATCCGCGGGCCGGCACCGTCGGCCGATGCGGCCGCGTACGGCTGGTCGGCTCGTGCGTGGACGAGGCCGGGCCGCCGGGACTCCTTCCGGTCCTCGCCGTCGCCGACGGCACCGGTGCCGTCCGGAGAGCCGCCGTGGTCACCGAGGTGGGAGGCAGCCGTCTCCGCGCTCTCGGTCCGCGGGGACGGAGCCCAGCCCTCGTGAAGGGGCTCCGACCTGAGAGGCTCCGACCTGAGGAGCTCCGGTTCGAGGAGCTCCGGTTCGAGGGGCTCCGGTCTCTCCCCCTGGCTGTCCTCCGGTCGCTCACCACCGTCCGGGGTCCCGGACGGCCGGGCATCCTCGTCCGGCGCGTCGTGTGCGTGCCGCTCCGCGCCCCCGCCTGTCCGATCGACCGCGGCACCGGTCTCCCCCGGCCCCTCGGCCGCGACGAGAGCGCCTTCGCTCAGGTCGTCACCGTCGTCCCCGGCTGAGTCGTTCCCGCCGGGCCGACCGGCGGTGCGGCCCGCGCCCGCTTTCCGGACGTCCATGTCTCCCCTTCCGGCGTGGACGGGTCCGTCCGCGCTCTCCCCTGCCCCGTTCTCCCCGGGCGCGGTCTCCCCGCGACACGGCAGCACGACGACCATCCGGCACCCCGGGGCCGTCCTCCGGCCTCCCCCTGCGGGCCGTCTCGCGGCAGTGAACGCGGCAGAAATCGCGGCCGGGACCGGGTCCGACACCGCGATCGACCCGCCGTGCAACTCGACGATCTCCTTGGCGATGGCGAGCCCGAGCCCGGCCCCGCCCGCGTCGGCGGCCCGTCCGGCGTCGAGCCGCGAGAAGCGTTCGAACACCCGGGCCCGCTCCGCCGCCGGGATGCCGGGCCCGTCGTCGGTCACGCTGATCTCCAGGTTCGGCCCGGCCTGCCGCGCCTCCACCCGGACCGTCCCGCCGGGCGGGCTGTGCCGTACGGCGTTGTCGAGCAGGTTGGCCAGCACCTGCGCGAGCAGGGCCGCGTCGGCGGACAGCACCGTCCCCGGCGTGACCGCGCTCGCCACCGTGACGTCGTCACGCGCGAGAGTCGCCTCGGAGACGGCCTGCCGGCACAACGACGCCAGGTCCAGCTCCTCCGGCTCGATCAGCCGCGCCCCCGAGTCGAGCCGCGACAGGTCGAGAAGCTGGGCCACCAGGCGGCCGAGCCGCTGCGTCTGGGCGAGGGCCGTGCCCAGGGTGTCGAGGTCGGGCGGCGTGACGCCGTCCACGATGTTCTCCAGCACCGCCTGGAGGCCGGTGATCGGCGTGCGCAGCTCGTGGCTGACGTTGGCCACGAGTTCGCGCCGTTGGCGATCGACCTCGGCGAGGTCGGCCGCCATCGCGTTGAAGGCCCGCGCCAGCTCCCCCACCTCGTCCCGGGACGTCGCGCTCACGCGCAGGCCATAGCGGCCCTTGGCGATCGTCTGCGCGGCGGCGGCCATCTCGCGCAGCGGCCGGATCATGCCGCGGGCGAGGAGCTGCACCATGATCAGCGCGAGGACGACGGCGATCGCGATCCTGAGGTCCCGGGACAGGCCGCCGTTGATGCCGACCTCGTTGACGACGAACGCCGCGACCACGGCGAGCACGATCACGATGCCGAGCTTGACCTTGATCCGGCCGAGGAAGTCGAGCGGCCTCAACGCCTGGCTCTCCTTAATGAAGCGTCACGGGCGGACGAGCGCGTATCCCACGCCATGGACGGTGCGGACGACCTCCGGGCCGAGCTTGCGGCGCAGCGCGCGGACGTGACTGTCCACGGTCCGGGTCGCGGCGGCCTCGGAGAAGCCCCAGATGTCCGACAGCAGCCGTTCGCGCTCGAAGACCTGGCCGGGCCGCTCGGCGAGACGCCGCAGCAGGTCGAACTCGGTCCGGGTGAGCTGGGCCTCGGCCCCGCGGACGAACACGCGGCGCTCGGCCGTGTCGATCTCCACGTCGCCGACCCGGATCACCGTGTCCTCGTGGGCCAGCAGACTGGCCCGCTCCACCCGCCGCAGCAGCGCGTGGATCCTCGCGACGAGCTCCCGCATGCTGAACGGCTTGGTGATGTAGTCGTCGGCCCCCACCCCCAGGCCGACCAGCACATCCGTCTCCTCGCCGAGCGCGGTGAGCATCAGCACCGGCACCGGCCGGGCGGCCTGCATCCTGCGGCACACCTCGAGCCCGTCCAGGCCGGGCAGCAGCCGGTCGAGGACGACGACGTCGGGCTCCGCCTTCGCGTAGGCCTCGAGCGCCCCCTCGCCGTCGCTCACGACACGTACGTCGAAGCCCTCCGCCGCGAGCCGGAGCCGTACGGCGTTCGCGATGGTGTCGTCGTCCTCGACCACGAGGACGCGACGTTGCTGAGGGGTAGCCATGGAGGGAAGCGTAGATGCCCTCTGTGCAGAGCCGTCGTCCGGAAATGTGCAGATCCCGTGCATCGGTGAACGCCGGCCGCCCCCGCCGGGCGTGTCGTGACCGCAAGCCGTGTCACCGCCCCCGCGAGCCGAAATCGCAGGTCAGGGGTTTCGCTCCCCGGTTACGGGTAGCCCCGATATGACCAGAAAGGAGGCGCTAATGGACCGCCAGTCAAGGCCGGAGACCATGCGGGAGAACGACGTGATCGATCTCCTGACGCAGCAGCACGTTCTCATCCGGGACCTGTTCGACGAGGTCGACAGATGCCAGGGGGAGCAGCGCAGGGAGGCCTTCAGCCGCCTCGTCCGCCTGCTCGCCGTCCACGAGACGGCGGAGGAGGAGATCGTCCACCCCTTCGCGCGGCGCAAGCTGGTCGGCGGCGACACGATCGTGGACAACCGCCTCCAGGAGGAGGAAGAGGCGAAGGAGATGCTCAGCCGCCTCGACGACATGGACGTGACCACGCCGGAGTTCTCCCAGGAGCTGGAGAGACTGCGGGCCGCCGTGTTCGCCCACGCCGCCGCCGAGGAGCGCTACGAGTTCTCCGAGCTCAAGGCGTGCACGTCCGAGGGCGAGCGCAGGGCGATGGCCGTGGGCGTCAAGGCAGCCGAGGCGATGGCTCCCACGCACCCGCACCCCGGGGTCGAATCGGCGACGGCGAACATCCTGGTGGGGACGCCGGTCGCGATCATGGATCGCGCCCGCGACCTGATCCGCAAGGCGATGGGCAAGTCGGAGTCCGGCGAAGGCTGAGTCTCCGGGCGGGCCGCCGTACGGGAACGGAGATCGTCCCGTCGACATCGGGAGCGCGGCCCATGCCGGAGACCGGGGAGCGTGCGCGGCGTCGCGGAGCCGGGCGGAGACGGTCACTCGTCTCCCGGGCGCCGCGGCGCCGCGGCGTGGAAGAGAGCCGGCCGGGATCGGACCGTCTTCCCGCGGGCGTTCGCGGAACTCCGCCGGGACTTCGGACGTTCTCCCAGGTGACGTGGGACGACGTCCCGCGCGGGACCCGACACGAAAGGCCTGACGATGTCGCCACTGGGCAAGTACTACGTGGGCGCGGCGGTGGTGGCCGTGCTGGTCTTCATCCTTCCGGTGCCGACGCTCCTGGCCTGGCTGGTCGCGATCGGCGCGCTGGGGGCGCCGATCGTCGCCTACTTCATGCTCGACGAGTCGCAGCGGGCGCGGCTGCGGCGCATCCGCCGCCGCCAGATCGGCGGCTGAAGCCCCCGCGAAGACCCGACGAAGGAACACCGGCCGGGCGGCCGTCGCGGCGCCCGGCCGTTCCGCTTCGCTCAGGAAGCGGTGGCGATCCTCCTGCGGACCCGCTCGGTGACGTTCCGCTCCAGGATGAAGGACAGGAACGGGATCGTGCCCGCGATGAGCACCAGCAGCAGGTATCCCACCGACCAGCGGGCCTTGATCAGGCCCAGGTTGATCGCCGCCACCAGATAGACCATGTACAGGAAGCCGTGGATCGGCCCGACGACCGCGACCATCGTGCCGCTGTCGAAGCCGTACTTGACGACCATCGCGGCACACAGCACGAGCAGCATCACGCCGACGATGTACGCCATGACGCGATAGAAGTTGAGCGCGGATTCCACGTCGATCTTCACCTCTGCTGGGGAAACGGTCACCACACGATATCCGTGCCACCCGGCGGTCCAGGCTCCAGGGCCGATCAGGCCTCCACGGGCGCGGTGGGCTCGGCCGGCTGCGGCTCCTCACGCTCCCGCTCCCGCTGCCCGCGCAGGGCGTCGCGGACGAAGTGGAACCACATGTACACGGCGAACAGCGCGAAGATCCACCACTGGAGGGCGTAGGCCAGGTTGCGCCAGGTGAAGCCGCCGCCTTCGGTCGGCGCCGACACGGCCACCGGCGTGACGCGGGACGGCGGCTCCTGCGCGGTCGCGACGACGAACCCGTCCCGCACCCGCGCGTCCGGCCACACGTTGATCAGCTCCGCCGTCGACACCGTCGCCACCTGGCCGCGTGGCAGGTTCCCGCTGCGCATCACGTCGTCGGTCTGCTCGGCCGGCCGCAGCCGGCCCGTCACGGTCACGGTGCCCTCGGGCACGGCCGTGGCGGGATCGGCCGCCGCGGGAACCCAGCCGCGTACGACGGGGACGACCGTGCCGTCCGCGAGCCGCAGCGGCGTGAGCAGCCAGAACCCGCTCCCCCTGGCCGCCCGGCCGCCGGGGGCGGCGACGTCCGCGACCCGGTCGGCCACCAGCAGCTGGTTCGCGGCGTCGTAGGTCCCCGTGGCGGTCACCCTGCGGCTGATCGCGGTGCCGGCGACGTGCTGTCCCACCCGGGTCAGCTCGGTGACGGCCACGGGCGCGGGGTCGGGGGCCCGCCTCGGGCCGCCCGACGCCTCGAAGACGCCGAGTTGCCAGCGGCCGAGGAAGGTGAAGGACACGAGCACCCCGATGACCAGCAGGTGCAGGGCCACCAGCCGGGGAGCCAGGAGGGTGCGGAGCATGGATACAACGCTATCCGCCGCCCCCACCGGTCCGGTATTCGCGCCGGTGCCTTGGATGAACACCAAGGCACCATCAGGAGAGGGCAAAATCCGACAAATCACAGCCAGGGCGCACCATGTGTCGCTAGAGTCATGCCCATGTCCGACCCTCAGATCGACCCGGCCGGAAACACCCAGGCTTTCCGGGCGTTCGCGCAGCAGCAGGACACGGAGGCCTCCCGGGAGCAGCCGTCCCGCCTGCCGATTTGGATCGCCGTCGGTGCGGCGCTCGTCGTGATCCTCGCCGTGGTGGCGTACCTCCTGGTTCGCTGACATACCTGTACCAGCCGCCGACGACCGCGCCCGTCGGCGGCTTTGTCATGCCCGCCGACGGATCGGCCCCTCACTGCCACGACGTACAGTGACGGGGTGCCCGCCGGCGTCCTATGAGGGCCCCGGGAGCACTCCCGGCTGCTCCGGCCGTACGCATCGGCACCTGGACCCAGCCCGCCCGCAGGAATATATTGGACAAATCTTCCAATAGGACGGGGAGGACCCATGCCCAGTCCGGGCGTCACGATCATCGGTTCCGGGTTCGCCGGGCTGTGCATGGCCATCAAGCTCAAGGAAGCCGGCTATCACGACTTCGTGATCCTGGAGAAGGCCGGCGAGCTCGGCGGCACCTGGCGGGACAACACCTATCCCGGCTGCGCCTGCGACGTCCCCTCGCCGCTGTACTCCTTCTCGTTCGAGCTCAACCCCGGCTGGTCGCGGCTGTTCTCCCCGCAGGACGAGATCTGGGACTACATGCGGGCCTGCGCCCGCAAGTACGGCCTGGAGCCCCACCTGCGGTTCGGCAAGGAGGTCTGCGGGCTGGAGTACGACGACGAGCGGGCCCTGTGGCGGGTGTCGACCGGCGACGGGGAGACCTTCGAGACCCACGCCGTCGTGTCCGGCGTCGGCGCCCTGCACGTGCCGTCGCTCCCCGAGATCCCCGGCCGTGAGCGCTTCACCGGCACCGCGTTCCACTCCGCCCGATGGGACCACTCCGCGGACCTGAACGGCAGGCGCGTCGCGGTCGTCGGCACCGGCGCGTCGGCGGTCCAGTTCGTCCCGGTCGTCGCCGAGCGGGCGAGCCGGCTCACCGTCTTCCAGCGCACCCCGCCGTGGATCCAGCCCAGGCCGGACCTGCCGATCGACGGGCGGCTGAAGCGGGCCATGGAGACGCCGGCCGGCGCCCGCCTGCTGCGCGACGCCTTCTACTGGCTGCTGGAGGCCCGGGCCGTGGGCTTCACGATCAACCCCCGGCTGATGAAGGCCCACCAGGCGATGGCCGAGCGGCACCTGGCTCGGCAGGTGCCCGACCCCGAGCTGCGCGCGAAGCTGACGCCCGACTACACCATCGGCTGCAAGCGCATCCTGCAGTCCAACGACTACTATCCCGCACTGACCAGGGACAACGTCGAGCTGGTCACCGACCGGATCACCGAGATCAGGGAGCGGTCGGTGGTGGACGCCGCGGGGCGCGAGCACGAGGTCGACGTGATCGTGTACGGCACCGGCTTCCGGGTGGTCGACTCCCTCAACGAGCAGCGGATCGTCGGCAGGAACGGCGTCAAGATCCAGGACGCGTGGCGCGACGGCATCGAGGCCTACTACGGGATCACGACCGCGGGCTTCCCCAACCTGTTCTTCCTGCTCGGTCCCAACACCGGTCTCGGGCACACCTCGGTCGTCTTCATGATCGAGTCGCAGGTCCGGTATGTCATGGACTGCCTGCGGCTGCTGTCGAAGACCAAGGCGAAGGCCCTGGACGTACGGCCGTCGGCGCAGCGGGCCTTCAACGACCGCCTGCAGCGGCGGCTCGACCGGCTGGTGTGGAGCGACGGCGGCTGCACGAGCTGGTACCTCGACGAGCACGGCAGGAACCGCACGCTGTGGCCCGGCTTCACCTTCGAATACTGGGCGCGGACCCGGAAGATGAAGCCGGCGGCCTACGAACTCATCGGCGCCCGAGGCCGGCTGGGCGGCTGATCGAATCAGCGACGCGGGCTGACCACGAGGGCGCTGCCTCCCCCACGCCTGGCGGGCTCGGCGACCGCCTGGACACGGCCGTTCCGAAGGAACTCCAGGCCGGTCGCCGCGCCGATCTCCCCCGCCGGCGGCCCGGGGACGTCCGTCAGCGTGTGACCGAGCGCGGTCAACTCCGCGCCGTACCGCTCGGTGAACGCGGGCTCGGCCTGCGTGGCGGCGGTGTTGCGCTGCGAGGCGCGCGGCGCGGCCACGGCCTCCGGGAGCGACATGCCGAAGTCGAGCCGGTTCACCAGGATCTGCAGCACGGTCGTGATGATCGTCGCGCCGCCGGGCGAGCCGACGGCGAGCAGGGGCCTGCCGTCCTTGAGCACGATGGTCGGGGCCATCGACGACCTCGGGCGCTTGCCGGGAGCGGGCAGGTTGGGGTCGCCCGGCGCGGGGCCGAAGGTGAAGTCGGTCAGCTCGTTGTTGAGCAGGATGCCGCGGCCCGGCACCACGATCCCGCTGCCGCCGGTCTGCTCGATCGTGATGTTGTAGGCCGCCACGTCGCCCCACCGGTCTGTCACCACGAGGTGCGTGGTCTCAGGCCCCTCCTTCTTCTCCTCCGGGACCGAGGCCCCCGGGGTCGCTGAGGGGCACGGCGCGTAGGAGCCGTCGGGCGAACCCGGGGCGGCGGGGTGCGCAATCGCCCGCGGGCCGATCAGGCAGGCGCGCGCCTTGGCGAACCCGTCGGAGAGCAGCTGATCCAGCGGCACGTCCACGTACGCCGGGTCGCCGACATAGGCGTTGCGGTCGGCGAAGGCCAGCCGGGACGCCTCCAGGTATTCGTGCAGGCCGACCTTCGGGAGGGCCTCCAGGATCTTCAGCGCCTCCCCCACGGTGGATCCGCCGGACGACGGCGGCGCCATGCCGTACACGTCGAGGCCCTTGTACGTGACCTTCGTGGGCGGCCGTTCGAGCGCCCGGTAGGCCCTGAGGTCGGAGACCTCCATCAGGCCGGTCCTGACGTTCCTGGTGGCCCCCTGGCGCACCGGCGGCTTCTTCACGGTGGCGACGATCTCCCGGCCGAGCGCCCCGCCGTACAACCAGGCCGGGCCGCGGATGCCCAGCTCACGGTAGGTGCGTGCGAGGTCGGGGTTGCGGAAGACCGAGCCGACCGGCGGCGGCTGCCCGCCCGGCAGGTAGAGCGAGGCGGTCGAGGTGAAGTCGGCGAAGCGGCCGGCGTTCTGCTGCGTCTGGTCGTGGAACGTCTGGTCGACGACGAAGCCCTTCTCGGCGATCTCGATCGCGGGGCGCAGCGCCTGCCGCAGCGGCATCGTGCCGTACCGGCGCAGCGCCGTGTCCCACTGCGCCACGCTGCCCGGGACGCCGACCGACAGCCCGCTGGTGACGGCCTCGTCGAACGGGATGCCCTCGAACGCCGCCGAGGTCATCGCCCGCGGGGCGGTCTCCCGCCCGTCGATCGTCGTCACCTTCCGCTTGCGGGCGTCGTAGTAGACGATGAAGCCGCCCCCGGCCAGCCCGGCCGAGTAGGGCTCGGTCACGCCCAGCGCCGCCGCCCCCGCCACCGCCGCGTCCATCGCGTTCCCGCCCTGGCGCAGCACCGAGAGCGCGGCCGTGCTCGCGTCCAGGTCCACGGTGGCCACGGCCCCGCCGTACCCCTCCGCGACCGGCCGCTTGACCTCCGCCGCGGACTCCACCGGTGCGGCGTGGACGGGCGGCGCGAGGAAGCCCGCGAACGTGACCAGCCCCAGCGACGTGACGACGACGCTCTTCATGCCCCGGCACCTCCACCACTTGAGCGATCACTCCAGCATGACTCACGGACGTCAATATCGCTGCGGGATTGTCCGCTTTTGGACGCCGACGCGGGCTACTCCTCCCGGCGTACGGCGGACTGCCGCGCCGGGCGGATGCGGTGACCAGCGGCGATGGCCTAGCGTGCGGGTGTGCGTTCCCGTTCCGCGATGTACCACCGCATCGATCCCGTTCTGCCGGTCATCATCGGGATCCTCCAGGTGTTCCTGACGATGGGCGCCCAGTACTGGCAGTTGCGTAACCCGGACCTCGGGCGGGTGCCGCTGACCGGGTGGGGCTACGCGCTGCTGCTGGTCGGGCCGCTCGCGATCGCGGTGCGCCGCCGCGCGCCGGTCGCCGCGCTGGTCGTCACGCTCACCTCGACCTCGGTCTACATGCTGCTCGGCTACTCGTACGGGCCGGTGTTCCTCAGCCCGATCATCGTGATCTTCAATGCGGTGCTGTCGGGGCACCGTCGCGCGGCGTGGCTGTCGTCGGGGGCGTTCTTCCTGTTCGTGGTCGTCTACGCCACCTGGTTCATCCCCCACCGGGCGAGCCTCTTCCACCACACCGCGGTCGCGGCCTACCTGCTGCTCACGCTCACCGTGGCGGAGTTCCACCGGATGCGCCGCGAGCGCCTCGCCGAACGCGAACGGGTGGCGCGTGAGGAGGCCAGGCGGCAGGCGAGCGAGGAACGGCTCACCATGGCCCAGGAGCTGCACGACGTGCTCGCCCACAACATCTCGCTGATCCACGTGCAGGCGTCCACCGCCCTGCACATCCTGGACGACCACCCCGAGCAGGCCCGCACCGCGCTGACCACGATCAAGCAGGCGTCCAAGGACGTGCTGACCGAGATGCGCGGCGTGCTGAGCCTGCTCAGGGACGGCGCGCCGCGCTCCCCCACCGCCGGGATGGCCCACCTGGCCGACCTCGCCGAGCGCAGCGGCCTGCCGGTCACACTGGAGGTCACCGGGCAGACGCGCCCGCTGCCCGCCGGCATCGACCGGGCCGGCTACCGGATCGTGCAGGAGTCGCTGACCAACGTCTCGCGGCACGCACCCGGCTCGCGGGTGACCGTACGCGTGGCGTACGCGCCTGAGGAGCTGACCGTGGTGATCGAGGACGACGGCGCGGGAACGGCGCGGGCCGAGGCGGGCCTCGGCAGCGGCAACGGCATCCCCGGCATGCGCGAGCGGGCCGCGGCGCTCGGCGGGTCGCTGGCGGCCGGCCCCCGGCCCCGCGGCGGCTTCCGCGTCGAGGCCCGCCTCCCCCTCCCCCTATCCGCCACCCCCAAGGAGCCGAATTGATACGCGTCCTGCTCGCCGACGACCAGGCACTGGTCCGGGCCGGGTTCCGGGCCCTGCTCGACGCGCAGGAGGGCATGACCGTCGTCGGCGAGGCCGGCGACGGCGAGCAGGCCGTCCTGCTCACCCGAGACCTGCGCCCCGACGTGGTGCTGATGGACATCCGCATGCCCGGCACCGACGGCCTGACGGCCACCCGCCGCATCGGCGACGACCCCGCCCTCGCCGACGTGAAGATCGTCATGCTCACCACGTTCGAGCTGGACGAGTACGTCTTCGAGGCCCTGCGCGGCGGCGCGAGCGGCTTCCTGGTCAAGGACACCGAGCCGGCCGAGCTGATCCAGGCCGTCCGGGTGGTGGCCTCCGGCGACGCCCTGCTGTCCCCAGGCGTGACGCGCAGGCTCATCGCGGAGTACGTCGCCCGCGCCAAGGAGCCCGGCATCGTGACCCGCCTCGACCCGCTCACCGAGCGGGAGCGGGAGGTGCTCGCGCTCGTGGGCACCGGCATGACGAACGACGAGATCGCCACCAGGCTCTACATGTCCCCGGCGACGGCCAAGACCCACGTGAGCCGCACGATGAGCAAACTCCACGCCCGCGACCGGGCCCAGCTCGTCGTCATCGCGTACGAGTCGGGCCTGGTCAAACCCGGCTGGCTCTGACACGCCGTACGGCCGCACCCGGCGGCAACGTACCTCAGCCGGCGAGCGGCTCCTGGAGTTCGGTGACCCACCGGGCGGGATCCTCCCCGGCCTCCAGGTAGAGCTCCCTGGCGTACCCGGCGGAGCGGTGGCCGCCGTCGGCGATCCACCGGGCCAGCGTCTGCGCGGCCGGGAGGACGTCGTCCATCGGGCCGCGATGCACGATGGTGGCCGCCTGCTCGATCACGGGCAGGTCCACGATCGCGAAGTCGTGACCGTCCTCGGGCGCGGCCGCGACCGGCATCGCCACGTGGGCGAGGATCCCCTCGCCGCCGGGGGCGTCCTCGTAATAGGCGATCGCCGGCCCCACCGGGGTCACCGCGGCCTCGTCCAGCCTGCGGCACAGCTCCTGGAACAGCGGGCCGACGACCGGGCCGATGTCCTCGGGTTCGTAGCTGCGCGCCACGCCGCTGAGTTCCGCCACCCGGACGGCTGGGATGCGCTTGACCACCACGTCGTCGGTGTTCATGTGTCCCTCACTCTCGATCGTCCGGAGCCTCGCCTCGACCTGGGCCAGCCGGGCCGCCGCGGCGGCCATCGCCGCCTCCAGCTCCGCCTGCCGCAGCCGCAGCATCCCGCGCAGTTCCTCGGCGCTCACCTGCTCGTCCAGGACTTCCCGCACCTGTCTGAGCGTGAAGCCCAGATCCTTGAGCGCCGTGATCCGGTTGAGGCGGGCAAGCTGGCCCGCCTCGTAGAAGCGGTAGCCGTTCGCGGGATCGACGCGGGCCGGGCGGAGCAGCCCGATCGCGTCGTAGTGGTGCAGCATGCGGACCGACACGCGGCCGTGCCTGGCGAAGTCTCCGATGATGAACATGGTGTGACCGATTCCAGCGCCTCACACGGTGTCAGGGTCAAGCGCCGCCTCTCAGGCCGCCGGTGGCAGGGGGCGCGCTCCCTCGGATCGCAAGCCGTCGAAGATCAGGTGAAGGTATCGGCGCCAGGCCCCCGTGACGTCCTCGTCCGGCGCGGCGGCCTGGCAGGCCGCCGTCAGCATCCGGATCACGTCCTCCCCGGTGATGTCACCGCGGATGACACCCTTCCTTCTGGCTCGGTCGGTGAGCGCCTCCGCGACCCCGGACAGGCGGTCGGCGGCGGCTCGGACCACCGGATCCCTCCGGACGTCCGTGGTCGCCGCCTGGCAGAAGGAACGGTCGCTCACGTGCAGCTCCACCCCCGCCGTCATGAACTCCAGCAGGGCCGCCTCCGGGTCCGCCGCCTCCAGCAGCGTGCGCCCCGTGACCGCGAGCTCGTCGAGCCGGTCGGACACGATCGCGGCCGCCAGCGACTCCTTGGTCGCGAAGTGGCGGAAGACCGTGCCCTTCCCGATGCCCGCGCGCTGCGCGATCTCGGAGATCGACACCTCCATGCCGTGTTCGGCGAACGCCTCACGCGCGGCGTCGAGCAACGACTGACGGTTGCGGACGGCGTCGGCTCGCGGGCGGCGTGTCTGCGATGGGGTCGGCACGTGTCGCCTCGCCTCCCAGCTGTTCTCTCCGGCGACCCTAGCACAAGTTGACCGCACGGTCCGGTTATGTCAGATTCAACGTGACCATGCGGTCCGCTTATCGGTGTGACCCGGTCGACGCCGCTGCCGGCCGCGGGAGCGGCCGCGCATCGAGATGAACAGGAAGGTCGGATCATGGACGACAGACGGCACTCGGTCCTGGTCGTCGGAGCGACCGGCACCCAGGGATCGGCCGCGGTGCGCGGCCTGTCGAGCCGCGGCCACCGGGTCCGCGCCCTGACCCGCGAGCCCGCCCGCGCCCGCCACCTGGCCGAGTTGGGCGCCGAGGTGGTTGTCGGCGACCTCGGCGACCCGGCCGCGGTAGAAGCCGTTCTCGACGGTGCGACCGCCGTGTTCGCGGTGCCTGTCCGCGATCCCGGAGACGACACCGCCGAGCTGAGAAACGCCACCTTCCTCATCGAGGCGGCCAAGCGCTCCGGCGTCCGGCACTTCGTCCAGACCTCTGTGGCCGGCACCGGCGATCTCCCCCGCATGCCCCGCTGGGGCAGCGGCCACTGGAACGAGGAGTACTGGGAGACCAAGCGCCGGATCGAGGAAGCCGTTCGCGACGGCGGCCTGCCCGCCTACACCATCCTCAAGCCGTCATTCCTCATGGAGAACCTCCTTCCGCCCAAGGCGCCGCTGATGTTCCCCGAACTGGCCCGGGGCGAGATCGTCACCGCCGTCGGGCGGCATGTCAGAGTGCAGATGATCAGTGCCGACGACATCGCGGCCTTCGCCGTCGCGGCGCTCGAACGGCCCGGCCGCTTCTCCGGGCAGAGCATCGAACTGGCCGCCGAGGCGCTGACCATGCACGAGGTGGCCGCCATAATCGGCGCCGTCACGCAGCGGACCGTCAGGGCGGTCTCGCTCGCCCCGTCGCAGGCCGTCGCCGCGGGTCGTCCACCGGCGGTCGTCCGCGGCGAGGAATGGCTCAACGAGGTGGGGTATCAGGCCCCGATCGACGCGCTCGCCTCCTACGGCGTCGCCCTGACCGGCTTCAGGAGGTGGGCGGAGACGCACCGCTCCAGGCTTCTCGGCCAGGCCGGCGGCTGATCAGGACTTCCAGCGCCTCACCCGGGCGCAACGGCGCTCATGCGGATGCGGCTGGGCGGCGCGACGAGCGGTTCCGGCAGCCGCAGCGGCCCGCGGCCCGGGGTGATGGTGCCGAGCACCCGCGATCCGGCCGCGCCGGTGCAGGCGGGCACCGTGCCGGGCAGGCCGTGCGCGGTCAGCCAGCCGAGGTAGGAGAACGCGACGGCCTCCTTGGCGTCCGAGGGCACGCCGAGGTCGTCGCTCGGCAGCAGCCGTACGCCTCGGGCCCGTTCGCGCAGCGCGCTCATCAGGGCCGGGTTGCGCACGCCGCCACCGGAGACGACGACCGTGCCGAGCCCGTGCCGCCGGATCTCCGCCGCGACCGTCTCGGCGGTGAGCGCCGTGAGCGTCGCCACCAGGTCCGGCAGGCCCAGCGCGTACGGCCCGGCGACCCGGTCCAGATAGCCCGCGTGGAACAGTTCCTTGCCCGTCGTCTTGGGCGGCGGCCGGTGATAGTACGGCTCGGCGAGCAACTCGGCCAGCAGGCCCTCGTCGACCTTCCCCGCCGCGGCGAGCCTGCCGTCCTCGTCGTACGGCATGCCGGTGGCGGCGCGTACGGCCGCGTCCGTCAGCGCCGAGGCCGGGCCGGTGTCGTAGGCGAGCGGGGGCTCGCACACGGTGAGGTTGGCGATGCCGCCGAGGTTCAGCGCGCCGGCCCGGCCCGCAGAGGCGGGCAGCCCGGACAGCAACGGCAGGTCGAAGGCGGACACGAGCGGCGCGCCCTGCCCTCCTGCGGCCACGTCGCGCACCCGAAGGTCCGACACGACCGGCACGCCGAGCCGTTCGGCGACCCAGGCGGGCTGCCCGAGCTGGAGCGTCCCGCGCACGCGCCCGTCCTCCACCCAGTGGTACATCGTCTGCCCGTGCGAGCAGACGAGGTCGGCGGCCGGGCAGGTCGCCGCCGCCTCGGCGAACGCCCGGCCCACGAGTGTGTCGAGGCGGCAGACCTCGCCCATGTCCGTACGGTTCGGCGGCAGCGCGGCGACGATCGCGGCCCGCAGGTCAGGCGGGTAGGACACCGTGCCGGTGTGCTCCACGACACCGGTGAGCAGGTCGCCGTCCCGCGACCAGTGGACGAGCGCGCAGTCGATCCCGTCGTGGGAGGTCCCCGACATCAGCCCGAGTACGCGCACGCCCGCCTCGCAAGGATTGTTCAGCCGGCTCTCGGCGGGAGGCCGACGAGCTTGATGAGGAAACGGTCGATCTGCTCCTCCGCCGGCGGCCAGGGCAGGTCGGGCTCGTTGATCCGCTGAGACAGCATGCCGTTCACCGCCGTGCGCAGGTCGATCGCGACCGTCGTCGCGTCGTCGCGCGGGGCGACCCCGGCGTCCATGCAGCGCCGGACCGCCTCCGTGGTCCTGGCGACCAGCACCTCCTTGAACGGCATGCCGAGCCGGCGGTGGACCGCGCTCTCGTGCAGCACCTTGTAAAGGCCCGGATGCTCATGCGCCCAGGCGGCCTGCGCGAGGATGCGCGCCCGCAGCCGCTCCCCGGGGTCCTCCTGCGCCGCGTCCGCCTCGTCACCGGTCCGCACCAGTTCCTCGTGACAGCGCCGCAGCACCGCGAGCACGAGCGCATCACGGTCGGGAAAGTGCAGGTAGACCGAGGTGGCCGCGATCGACACCTCGCGCGCCACGGCACGCAGCGACAGCGCCTCGTCGTCGGCGAGGTCGTCGAGCATGCGCATGGCCGCCGCGACGATCTCCTCGCGCAGCCGCTCGCCCTGCCCTCGCGCGTTCGGACGGCGGCGGGCGGCGGGAGTCGGGGGCGTGGTGGATTCCATGACGGGCCCATTGTACGAGGACGTCAATCACGCTACAGTCGTAGCGCTACAACCGTTCACCAAAGGAGCGATTCCTGTGACCGTCCACGCTTCCACGGACTTCGACACGATCAACGAGATGGACCCGGTGTTCGCCCAGATGGCGGCCGCCAGCGCCGGACACTGCTGGGCGGTGCCCGAGCTCAGCGACCGCGAGAAGGTGTTCCTGGCCCTGGTGGCGGACGTCTGCCAGCCGGCCCTCGGGTTCCCGTTCGAGATGCACGTCCGCGCGGGCATGCAGCGCGGCGTGTCGACCGCCGACATACGGGCGCTGTTGCGCCTGATCGCCTACGACAGCGGGTATGTCGCGGCGCTGGCCGCGCTGGAGCGGCTCGCCGAGATCGAGGCCGCCGCCGGGCTGCCCCGCCCGGACGCCGAACCGCTGCCCCGGGAACTGCTGGAGACCGGTCCCGGCGCGGCGCCGACCCCGCTGCCCGCGCCGGTGCGGGCCGAGCTGGCCGAGCTCGACGCGTACTTCCTGGAGTACTTCGACCTTCAGTCGCGGATGCGGGGCGTCCAGGGTCCGGGCACGTTGAGCGTCCGGGAGCGGGCGTTCACGACGATGAGCATCGACGTGCACTACCAGACGCTGGACGAGACGTTCCGCATCCACGTGGGCCGCGCCCTCGGGGGCGGCGCGTCGCACGAGGACGTGCGGGCCGTGCTGCGCTTCAACGCGCAGTTCGGGGTGACGCGGGCATGGCAGGCGTGGAAGGCGCTCAACGCCTGTCTCGCCGAGCTCGCCCCCGCCCGCTGACGCCGTACGCCACGGCCCGCACCGCCTGACCGTGCGGGCCGGCCGGGCGGGACGCCGGTGCGCTACGGCGTCCCGCCCGGCCGGAGGACTACTCGGCCCTGCGCTCAGTGCTCTTGTGGACCCTGCTCAACGCGCCCTGCTCAATGCGCCCTGCGTTCGTGGCTCGGCTCGCTCTGCCGGGACGCCCGGTCGACCGCCGTGACGTGGTAGCGGTGGCCGGGCGCACCGTCCGGGTCGATCCAGCGGACGTGCCTGCCCGCCGGGACGACCGCGACCAGGTGCGCCGCGTCGGCGAAGTCCTGCCGGCGGGCGGGCCGGTCGAACCGGAAGACGGCGAACTGGAACGGGGCTCGGGGTCCCGTGGCCTCGACGTGCAGCTCCACGCCCCCGCTCACGCGGCGGGCCGAGGCGAGCACGGGACGACGCGGCGGCTCGCCGCCCGCGAGCCTGGGCAGCAGCGGCGCGAGCGCCGGACGCGTGTAGTGCCCGCTCACGACCGCGCCGATCGACCCGAGCCGGTCGTCGCGGACGTCGGCCGCGTTGTACCAGATGTCTCCGCCGACCTCCGGATGGTCACGGTTGAGCGTGAGGTGCCGGGACAGCTCGTCCGGCTGGGACCACTCGGCGGGCTGCCCGGCCGCCCCCGCCTTGTACGCCGCCTGGCCGATCCACAACTGCACCCCGGTGCCGGCGGCCACGTCGGACCACCAGGGGACGAGCTTGGCGTAGTCGGCGTTCGACTGGCCGATGTACCAGTAGAGCTGCGGCGCGACGTAGTCGAGCCAGCCCTTCTTCACCCAGCCGCGGGTGTCGGCGTGCAGGTTGTCGTACGACTGGCCGCCGCTGGTGTCGGAGCCGAGGGGGTCGGTGGCCTTGTTGCGCCAGATGCCCGACGGGCCGATGCCCCAGATCACCTCGGGCTTGGCCTGCCGTACGCGCTGCTGCATCTCCCGGACCAGCAGGTCGACGTTGTCGCGCCGCCAGGCGGCCAGGTCGGGGAAGCCCGCGCCGTACGCCGCGTAGGCCGCGCTGTCGTCGAACGCCGTCGTGTTGACCGGGTAGAAGTAGTCGTCGAAGTGCACGCCGTCGATGTCGTATCGGGTGACGGCGTCCATCATCGCGTCCTGCACGAACGCCCGGACCTCGGGGATGCCGGGGTTGTAGTAGAGCTTCCCGCCGTACGGGACGATCCACTCGGGATGGCGGCGGCCGGGGTGGTCGGGGTGCAGCTTGGCCGGGTCCGCCTGCATCGACACGCGGTAGGGGTTGAACCAGGCGTGGAACGCCAGGCCCCTCCGGTGGGCCGCCTCGACGGCGAAGCCCAGCGGGTCGTAGCCCGGATCCTGCCCCTGGACCCCGGTCAGATACTGCGACCACGGCTCGTACGGCGAGGGCCAGAAGGCATCGGCGGTCGGCCTGATCTGCACGAACACGGAGTTGAGCCGGCGCGCCACGGCCAGGTCGAGCCAGGCCGTGAACTCGGCCTGCTGCTGCTCGGGCGTCAGGCCGGTCCTGGACGGCCAGTTGATGTTGACGACCGAGGCGATCCACATGCCGCGCATCTGGCGCAGCGGCGGGACGTACCCGGCGGGAGAGACGGAGAAGGCGGAAGCGGGGGATGCGGCGAGGGCCGGCAGCGGGACGGCCGACGCCGCGGCGGCGAGGGCCAGGCCGCGCAGCACGGCACGCCGGGAGGGGGAGCTCAATCGGACCTCCGAAGGCCGGGGGGATGCGGCGATCACGACACTGGCAGAAACTTACTTTCAGATCAATGCGGATAAAAGAAAGTGTCATCGACGTGTAATCTGCCCCAAGAGGTCCTCATGGGAGACGGCGGCGGGCGTCCAGGTCACGCCGCATATATCTCGACATGTGGACTTCTGGTCCGTTGTCCCGCACCGGCGGGCGCATGGATCTAAGCTGATCGCGCACAGGAGAGGCTGCAGGTGATGAACGAGAACGAGGGCGCCGCACCGGTCAACCCGATCGCGACGGTGCGTGCGGTGCTGCCCTCGCTCACCCCCGCCGCCCAGACCATCGCGCGCCTCATCCTCGACGACCCCGCCATGGTGGCCCGCAGCACCATCACGGAGGTCAGCGCGGTCTCGGGGATCAGCGAGGCGACGATCGTGCGGACCGCACGGGCGCTGGGCTTCGCCGGCTACTCCCAGCTGCGGTTCGCCCTGGCGGCGGCCGTGGCCAGGGACACCCCCGAGCGGCTCGTGCCCGGCGACCTCGCCCCGGACGACCCCCTGACCGACGTGATCGCCAAGGTCACCCGGGCCGAGTCGCAGGCGCTCGCCGACACGGCGGCCCAGCTCAACCCCGACGGGCTCGGCGCGGTGGTGGACGCCGTCGCCGGAGCCCGCCGCGTGGACGTGTACGGCGTGGGCGCCTCCGGCCTCGTCGCGGCCGACATGGCGCAGAAGCTGATGCGGATCGGGCTGCCCGGCCACTACTTCACCGACGCGCACCTCGCGCTCACCAGCGCCGCGCTGCTCCGCGAAGGAGACGTCGCCGTCGGGGTGAGCTGCACCGGCGAGACGCCCGACGTGCTCGGCCCGGCGCGGGTCGCCCGCAAGGCCGGCGCGACCGTCGTGGCCATCACGAACAACCCGCGCTCGTCGCTGGCCGGGCTCGCCGACCACGTCCTGATCTCCGCCGGGCGCGAGACGGCGTTCCGGCCGGGCGCGCTGGCCAGCCGGATCAGCCAGTTGCTCATCGTCGACTGTGTCTTCGTCGGCGTCGCGCAGCGCACGTTCGACACCTCCGACGCCGCCTTACGCGCGACCCGCGACGCGCTCGCCGACTACCTCGGCGACGCCCACCGCCGCGCCCGCTCGGCCTGACCCACCCGCAGGAAGCCATCCGCTCCGCCGGTCTCGCGAGGGCGCGGCCGCCTCGAAGCGCCCTCTGCCCCGCCCGGCCGCCCCTCCGTGGGGGAAGGCCGGGAAGGACCGGCACCTGTCAGGCGGCGCCTCCGGCGTGGCGGGCGGCCTCCAGCCGGTCGCCGTTGGCCTTCAGCAGCGCACGGGCGCCGTCCGGGCCGAGGTCGCGCTCGACCATCAGCACGGCCACCTTGACGTTCCAGTCCGCCGCCTCCAGCGCGGCCCGCGCGGCGGCGGAACCGGCGCCGGTGATGTCGCCGACGATCCGTGTCGCCCTGTGCGCGAGCTTCTCGTTCACCGCCGAGACCTCGATCATGGCGTTCCCGTACGTCCTGCCGAGCCGGATCATCGCGATCGTGGAGATCATGTTGAGCACGAGCTTCTGGGCGGTCCCCGCCTTGAGCCGGGTCGAGCCGGCCACCACCTCGGGGCCGACGACCACCTCGATCGGATGCTCGGCCCGCTCCGACAGCGGCGACCCCGGGTTGCAGGACAGGCTCACGGTCAGCGCCCCCCGGCGGGCGGCCTCGCCCAGCGCCCCGAGCACGAACGGCGCGCGACCGCTGGCGGAGATCCCCACGAGCGAGTCGAGCGGGCCCAGGCCGCGGCCGGCGACGGCCGCCGCCCCGCCGTCGTGGTCGTCCTCGGCGCCCTCGACCGACCGGGTCAGCGCGGCCTCGCCGCCCGCGATGACGCCCTGTACGAGTTCGGGGTCGGTGCCGAAGGTCGGCGGGCATTCCGAGGCGTCGAGGACGCCCAGCCTGCCGGACGTCCCCGCCCCCACGTAGAACAGGCGTCCGCCCCGTGCCATGCGGGCGGCGATCGCGTCGATGGCGGCCGAGACGGCCGGAATGGCCCTGGCCACCGCGCCGGGCACCGTGGCGTCGGCCGCGTTCATCAGGCGGGCGATCTCCTCGGTCGGCAACCGGTCGATCTCGCGGTAACGCGGGTCGCTCTGCTCCGTGTAGAGCTCGCTGTGCTCGGTGTTGAGCTCGCCGTGCTCGGTGTTGAGCTCGCCGTGCTCGGTGTTGAGCTCGCCGTGCTCTGTGGACAGGCCCGTCAGTGGGTCAGTCATCTTGTCCCTGTCGTCGGTTTCCAACTCCGGCCTCCCCCGATCGCCGTACGCGTCCGAAACGACTCCTCACCGGCGGCTCACCGGCACGGCGACCACGCTGCGGCGCTCGGGATGGAAGCAGGCGTGCTCCTGCGGCGTGTCGCCGTCGCGGCCGAGCGCGGGCCGCTCGCGTTCGCACCGCTCGGTCCTGAAGGGGCAGCGCGGCGCGAACAGGCAGCCGTCCGGGTGCTCCCCCGACGCCTCCACCGGCACGACCCGCTGCTCGCCCGGCGACTCCAGGCCGTGCAGCACCGGGATGGCCGACAGCAGCGCCTGCGTGTAGGGATGCACCGGAGCCGAGATGACGGTCTCGACCGGGCCACGCTCGACGACCTGGCCGCGGTAGATGACGTACAGCTCGCCGTCGGTGCCGATGTAGCGGGCCGTCGCCACGTCGTGCGTGATGAACAGCACGCTCACCCCGAGCCGCTCGCGCAGGTCCTTCAGCAGCGCGAGGATGCCCAGGCGCAGCGACACGTCGATCATGGAGACCGCCTCGTCGGCGACCAGGACCTCGGGATCGACGGTGAGCGCGCGGGCGATCACCACGCGCTGGCGCATGCCGCCGGACAGCTGGTGGGGATAGCGCGGCAGCACGTAGCCCGGGTCGAGCCCGACCAGGCCGAGCAGTTCCCCGGCCCGCTCGTCCGCCCACGAGCGCGGCCGGCCGGTCTGCCTCGCCCGCAGCGCGAGCGGCGCGGCCAGCGCCTGGTGGATCGTGCGCGTCGGGTTCAGCGCGGAGTACGGGTCCTGGTGGATGAGCTGGACCCGGCGGAAGTACGGCTGCCGCCCGCGGTGGCTCAGCGACGACATCGCCACGTCGTCGATGACGATCTCCCCGGAGTCGCAGGTCTCCAGCCCGGCGATGATCCGGCCGAGCGTGGTCTTGCCGCAGCCCGACTCGCCGATGAACGAGACGGCGCCGCCCTTCGGAATGGCGAAGTCCACGCCGCGCAGCGCGGGCACCTCCCGGGCGCCGAGCACGCCGCCGCGCTGCCGGAACGTCTTCGTGATGCCGGTCCCGCTGATCATGCCTGCTCCTCCCCCGTCGCGGCGGCCACGGCCGGTCTGTCCCCGTCGTCGTCCCGTACGGCGTGGCAGGCCGCCGACCGGGAGCCCGAGACGACAACCGGCGGCCGGCCGGTCTCGCACACGTCCATGCGCAGCGGGCAGCGCTCGCGGAACACGCACCCGTCGGCCGGGATGTCGGCCAGCGTCGGCGGGCGGCCCGGCAGGGCGTGCGCCTCGCCGATGTCGCCGACGAGGCGCGGGATGGCCCCGAGCAGCCCCCGCGTGTACGGGTGGCGCGGCTCGGCCAGCACCTCGCGGGTGGGACCCTGCTCGGCCACCCGCCCGCCGTACATGACCGCGAGCCGGTCGGCGACCTCGGCGACCACCCCGAGGTCGTGGGTGATGACGAGCGTGGTGAGGCCGCGCTCGGCGTGCACCTCCCGGACGATACGCAGGATCGTGGCCTGCGTGATCATGTCGAGGGCGGTCGTGGGCTCGTCCAGCACGACGAGGCGGGCGTTCAGCACCAGGGCCAGCATGATGCCGACCCGCTGGCGCATGCCGCCGGACAGTTCGTGCTGGTAGGAGTCGAGCACCCGGGCGCCGTCCAGGCCCATCCGGCCGAGCAGGTCGCGGGCCTCCGCCAGCAGGCCGCGTGGGTTCTCGACGCCGTGGGAGCGGCCCAGGTCGAGCACCTGTCTGCCGACCGTCTTGAGCGGGTTGAGGGAGTTCTGCGCCGCCTGGAAGACGTACCCGACGTGCCGCCCGCGAGCCCGGCGCAGCCCCTCGCCGCCGAGCGCGACGACGTCGCCGAGCCCGTCGATCTCGACGCTGCCCGCCGCGATCCTGCCGGGCGGCTGGACGGCGTTGAGCAGCGACAGCGCGAGCGTGGACTTGCCGGAGCCCGACTCGCCGACGACGCCGGTGATCGTGCCGGGCGCGAGGTCGAGGTCGACGCCGGACACCGCCGGCAGCTCGCCGGCCGGGGTGCGGTAGACCACGGTCAGCCCGCGGATCCGCACGCCGGGAGGACTCTGCTCGGGAGCCATGCTCACTCCTCCCGCAGCCGGGGGTTGAAGATCTCGTCCATGGCGTCGACGACCAGCACGATGCCGAGCGTGAGCAGCAGGATCGCCAGCAGCGGCGCCAGCAGATACGGCAGCGCGGCCGTCGTGGTCAGCGCGCCGCCGCCGAACACGGCGAGGTTGAGCATGACGCCCCAGTTGTTCGCCTCGAACGGCAGCACACCCAGGAAGAACAGGCCCACCTGCGCGTAGACCGCGCCGGTCACCGCGATGAGCGCGTTCATCGCGATGTACGGAGCCATGCCGGGCAGCAGCTCCCTGCCGACGATGTGCGTCGTGGACAGGCCGAGCCCCCGTGCGGCCTCGATGAAGCCGCGCTCGCGCAGTGAGAGCGTCTGCGACCGCACGGCCCGGGCCACGCCGCCCCAGCCGAGCAGCCCGAGCACCAGCCCCATCTCGACGGCGTCGGTGAACTTCCACACCGTCGACAGCACCAGCAGCAGCGGCAGCCCGGGGATCGTGAGCTTCATGTCGGTGAATCGCATGAGCACGGTGTCCCAGCGCCCCCGCCGGAACCCGGCGAACAACCCGACACCCGCGCCGACCACGACCGTGATGACGGCCGTCACGACGGCGGTCAGCAGGACGTACCGGGAGCCGGTGACGACGAGGGCGAGCACGTCCGTGCCCTCGAAGTCGGTGCCGAACGGATGCCGCAGGCTCGGCGGGGCGTAGAGCGCGCTCGTGTCGCGGGGCAGGGGGTCGGGGTAGAGCATCGGCCCGAAGATCCCCATGAAGGCGAACACCGCGAGGATGACCGCCCCGGCCATCCGGCTCGGCTTGCGCCGCATGACCCGCCAGACGCCCCGCCAGAAGTTGCGGCGGACCGCCGCGGCGCCCCCCGCCTCCGCCTCCGGCACGATGGTCGCGCTCATGCCACCCCCTCGCCTGACGGCTCGGGGTCGCATGCGCGCAGCGCCCTGTGCCTGATGACTCGCTCGCTCCGCTCGCTCACGCCGCCTCCCCTCCGCTGCGCACCCGGGGGTCGATGACCGTGTAGAGGAGGTCGGCGGCGATGTTCGCGACGACGACCGCCGTCGTGATGAGCAGGAACGCCCCGCCCATCAGGGAGTAGTCGCGGTTGTTGATGCTGTCGATGAGCATCAGCCCCAGGCCCGGGTAGTTGAAGATGCGCTCGATGAAGATCGCGCCGCCGAAGAGCAGGCCCAGCGAGAGCGCCAGGATCGTGAACAGCGGGAGGATCGCGTTGCGCGCCAGGTAACGGAAGACGATCGACCGCTTCATTCCGCGCAACTCGGCGGCCAGGATGAAGTCGTCGCCGAGCACGGTCACCACGCTCGACTTCATCGCGAGGATCCACCCGCCGTAGCCGGCCAGCGCGTACGTGACGACAGGCAGGGTGGCGTGCTGAACCAGCGAGCCGATGTAGTCGGCGGTGAAGCCGGGGTCGATCATGATGTCGGCGGTCCCCCCGGCGGGGAGGATCGGGACCAGCGTGGTGAAGATCGCCCCCAGCAGCAGCGCCAGCACGTACTGCGGGACACCGTGCAGCAGCGATCCGGAGATCGCGAGGAGGTCGCCCAGGACGCCGGTCCGCTTGATCGCCGCGTAGACGCCCATGACGACGCCGACGAGAAAGCTCAGCAGCGTACCGGCGAGCACCGGGATCACGGTCCACTTGGCGGCCGAGAACAGCACGGTGGACACGCCGGCGCCGGGCACGGACAGCGACTGCCCGAGGTCGAGGTGGGCCAGCCCGCCCATGTAGTCGAGGTACTGCTCCCAGAGGCTGCCCTTCGGCGTGAAGCCGTACAGCGCCTCGACCGCGCGCTGGGCGGCGTCGGGGGCCATGCCCTGCTCGACGAGCTTCTGGTAGCGGGCCGCGAGCGGGTCGCCGGGCACGCTCCTGATGATCAGGAAGCTGATCGTCGTGACGACCAGGATCATGACGAACCCGCGGGCCACATGGCCCGCGAGCCGCCGGAGGAGAACCGCCATGGACTACTGCTTCTTCTTGATCATGCCGAGCTGGATCCAGACGCCGGAGGGCTGGCGCAGCAGGTCGCTGTCGTCTTCGGGGAAGCCGGTGAAGCGGTTGGTGTTGACGAACTGGGTGTTCACGTAGTCCCAGAGCTGGATCACCGGCAGGTCCTGGTTGGCCGCCTTGGCGAGCTTGGCGATGACGGCCTTCTGCTCGTCGCCGCTGACGCTGTTGAGCTGGGCGGTCAGCTCGCCGGGGTTGACCGCGCCGACGCCCTCGACGTCGATCGTCTCGGGGCCGCCCATCCAGTTGCCGTCCTTGCCGGCAGCCGAGTGCTTGACCTTGCCGCCGAGGATGTTCCAGCCGTTGGAGGTGCCGTACAGGCGCTGGAAGATGTTGTACGGCGCGGGGCCGAGCGCGATGAGCCAGAAGCCGAGGTCGTACTTGCCCTCGGCGAGCTCAGACAGATAGAGCGGGTAGTCGGCGGTGGTGACCACCTCCGCGTCCACGCCGGCCGTGGTGAGCTGGCTGGTGATGGCCTTGGCCGCGGAGACCCAGTCGGAGAACGGCGCAGGGATGTGGATGGTCACCTTCCACGGCTTGCCGTCGGCCAGCGTCCACTTGCCGTCCTTCTTCTGGAGGCCGGCCTCCGTGAACTCCTTGTCCGCCGTCGCCGGGTCCAGCTTGTACGGCTCCAGCGCGTCGAGTTCGGCGCCGAGCCATTCCCTGGCGGCCTTCTGATGGATGCCCGAGGTGGTCACGGCCGCCGTGCCGCCCTCCGGAGAGGCGATCTGCGTGACCTCCTCACGGTTGATCAGGTAGGCCAGCCCGCGCCGCACGTGCACGTTGTCGTACGGCTTCTTGGCCTGGTTGAACGCCAGCGAGACCGCCACCGGGGAGTAGCCCTTGATGACCTGGTTGCCGGGCGTCGCCTTGATACGCGTCATCACGTCGGCGGGCACCGCGGTGAACGGGGCGTTGTCGAGCTTGCCGGAGGTCAGGTAGTTCCAGATCTGCTCGTTCCCGGTGGTGTTGAGCAGCTTGAGCTGGTCGGGCGCGACGTTGGCGGCGTTGTAGAAGTTCTTGTTCTTCACCAGCAGCGCCTCGCCGGGGTTCATCCGCTTGAGGACGAACGGCCCGGCCGACACGTCCTGGGCCGGGGCGAACGCGAGCACCTTATCCGACAGCGCCTTGACCTGCCCGCGCGCCGCCTCCGCCTCCGGGCCGTCGCCGCGGGCGGCCTTGAGCGTGTCCCAGAAGTCGGCGGGGACGACGCTCTGCCACACGTGCTGGGGCACCACGAAGGCGTCCATGACCCCGCGTACGAACGTGACGCTGGGGTTCTTCATGTCCTGGGTGATCTTGATGGTCTTGTCGTCGACGACTTCGATGTCCGAGGCGGCGCCGGCCGCGCCGGGGTCGACCGCGAAGGCGGTGCTGCCCTGGGTGTAGGCCAGCGCGATGGAGAACTTCACGTCCTCGGCGGTGACGGGCTTCCCGTCGGACCACTTGTTGCCCGGCTGCAGGTGGAGGGTGATGGAGGAGTTGTCCGGCGCGATGTCCCAGCTCGCCGCGATGCCCGGGTAGAACTGGTTCGGGTCGGTGAGGGTGTTCTTCGCCCAGGCGATCCTCATCGCGTTGTAGCCCCAGAACGCGTTGCCCTTGGGGTTCCACGGGTTGATCGGCGCGTTGACGTCGAGCGACGGTTTGTTGATATCGACCGTGGTGTAGACGCCGCCACCGCCGCCTGTGGAGTTCCCGTTCGTGCCGCCGCCGCTGCATGCCGCGACGGCCGCGAGGCTGAGCAACGCCGCGACCGCTGTCAGACGTTTCATTGACCGCTCCGGGGGGTTGTGCTGATGCGGATCTTGTCCGGACCTTATGCGGCGGCCCAAGCGTAGGTCAATAATCTGCAAAACTCGTGAGGGTTCTGCAACTTTCCTTCATTCCGATCACGGCGAAACCGAGCGCCGTGATCGCCCACCGGGAGTGGCGGTCTTCTCTCCGGCCGGTCAGCGAACTGTTACTGGTCGCCTCCGTGCGATCACATTACGTTGCGAGCAAAAGGCCCCGCCGTACGAGGAGGACTGGCGTGAAGTCCATCGCCCGATTCTGTGGCAACTGCAGCTGCGGCTGCCCCGAGCTGTTCGTGGACGCCTCCGCCCCGGCAGAGCGTCAGGTCGTCATCACCGACGACTTCGGCCAGAAGGTGGAGATGAGCCTCGACCAGCTCGGCTCGCTCGTGGAGGCGGCGAAGACCGGCGCGCTGGACGACCTCGCGCTCACCGGCTGACCGTGAACCCGGCCGCCCTGTTCGCCGGGGGCCTCGCCGCCGGCCTGGCCGCGGGCACAGCGTCGTGCGCCGCGGTCCAGGGCGGTCTCCTCATCGGCCTCGTCTCCCCCTCCGGCAACCGGCACGGCCCGCCGCGCGGCCTTCCGCCGGTGGTCGCGTTCCTGACCGGCAGGCTCGCCGCCCACACCGCCCTCGGGGCGCTGCTCGGACTGGCGGGCGCGGTCGTCCAGGTCGGCCCCCGCACCCGCGCCGCGCTGCTCGTCGCCGCCGGAACCGCGGTGGTCGTCCTCGCCGTACGGATGCTCCGCCGGCGCCGCGAGGCGGGCTGCACGCCGGTGAGGAAGGAGCCCGCCTCGGCAAGCCGCGACCCGAGCGGATGCCCGTGCCCGGACGGCGGGCACGGACAGGATTGGGCGCCACCGGATAGCGCGGCCCGCGGGACCGGTGCCCGCTCCCCGGCTCTCGTGCGGGCGGCGGCACTGGGCATGACCACGATCTTCGTACCCTGCGGCGTCACGATCGGCATGGAGATCGTGGCCGTCTCTTCGGGGTCGGCGCTCGGAGGCGCGGCCGCGCTCGCGGGGCTCGCCCTCGGCACGGCGCCCGCCTTCGCCGCCCTGGGACTGCTGCTGCGCACGCTCGCCTCGACCAGGCTGGCCGCCCTGGCGGGGATCGCGGCTCTGGCCGCCGGGCTCTTCACCGTCGGCTCCGGTCTGCGGCTCGGCGGCTGGTCGCCGGACTTCTCGCTGCCACAGTTCGGCTCTCCCGCCGCCGCCGCGGGACGCGCCCTCACCGGAGCGGACGGCGTCCAGCGGCTCACCATCTGGGCGACCCCGGAGGGTTTCCGGCCCGGCATCGCCGTCGCCGTCGCCGGCCGGCCCGTCGAAATCGCCTTCAGGACCGACGACAACCGGGGCTGCACGCGCACGCTCGCCATCGACGACCGCGACGTCGTGCTCCCCGTGACGGGCGAGCGCGTGGTGCGGCTCGCCGCCCATCCGGAGGGACGGCTGCGCTACGCCTGCGGGATGGGAATGTACGTGGGCTTCGTCAGGTTCGAGCGCGTCCCTTGATGCCAAGGTCTTACCAATAACCCTCCGTGACGACTCGGTTACGTGTCACCCTGTCTCCCATGACACTAGTGGGAGCGACGGAGGCGACCGCGTGGCCCGGGATACCGGTCCCGCGTACCCCTGAACCCCTGGACCCGGCCGAGGCGAACCTGGTCGACAGGGCCCGCGACGGCGACCGCGACGCGGCGCACCGGCTGGGCCGGCTGTGCGCGGAGCGCGACGACCGACTGGGCGCCCGGCACTGGTGGGAACGGGCGGCGCGGGCGGGCAACGTCGACAGCGCCTACAACCTGGGGCTGTGGCACCGCACGCACGGGACGACCGAGGAGGCCATCGGCTGGTTCGAGCTGGCGGCGGCCACCGGCGACACCGACGCGGCGACGAACCTGGCCTCGCTGCTGCTGGAGCGGCGCGGCGACACCGACGGAGCGCGCACGTGGTTCGAGCGGGCGGCCGAGGACGGCTCCCGCCACGCGGCCCGGCGGCTGGCCCTGCTGTGCGAGGACCAGGGCGACGGCATGGGCGCCCGGCGCTGGCACTTCAGGGCGGCCGTGGACGGCGACCTGCGCTCGGCTCACGACCTGGGCTTTCTGGGCTACGCCGCGGGCGACGAGGCCGAGGCGCTGCACTGGTGGGAGTACGCGGCGCGCGGCGGCCACGCGGAGGCCGCCTATCACATGGCCCTGCTCCTGCACGCGGCCCGCGACGAGAAGGGCGCCGAGGCCTTCTACCGGCTCGCCGCCCGCGCCGACCACCCCGGCGCGGCCTTCCGGCTCGGCGACATGGCGCTGTGCCGGGGCGACCTGCCCACGGCGCGCGCCTGCTTCGAACGGGCGGCGAAGACCGGGCGGCCGGACGCGCGGCGGATGGCCGGCCTCGTCTGTGCCCGGATGGACGACAAGGCGGCGACCGCCCACTGGTACGGACGGGCCGCGGCCGACGACCCCGAGGCCGCCTTCCGGTTCGGGCTGCTGCTCGTCGCGGAGCACAACGACCTGAAAGGCGGGCGCCACTGGTTCAGGCGGGCGGCCGAACGCGGGCACCACGGCGCCATAGTCGAGCTGCGGACGCTGCTGCCCCTGCTGGGCGCGTCGCCCGAGGCCGAGGAATGCCTGCTCGACCCGGCCGCGCCGTACTGGAGCCGGCCCGCGGAACCCGAGCAGGCCGCGCGCGCGGAACTCGCCGTGGCGGCGGCGCGCAGGCGCGGCGACCCGGCGGCGGAGCCCGCGGACCTGGTCGAGATCCTCGGCACGTGGGATCTGGTCACAGGAGGCGTGGTCACAGGGGGCGTGGTCACAGGAGATCTGGTGACAGGGAATACGGTCACCGGAAATCTCGCCGCCGGAGGCCTGTCGAGCGCCGACGTCCCCAGCGGCGCGTTACCCGCCGGGAACGAGGTGGGCCCGGCGGACACCGTGGGGTGGCTCGCCAGGGCGAGCGGGCTGCACCGGGCCGCGATCGAGCACCTCGGCCTGGTGCGCGCGACCCTGCTGCGGCCGGGCACGGCCCCGTGGCCCACCCCTGCCGAGGTCGAGCACGTGCTCGGCACCGCGAGGGATCTGCGCAGACGCCTCGGCCTGCGCTGATCCCCCACGTCTGCGGTCAGGCGGCGAGGATCTCCGCGACCGGCGTGTACCGCAGGTCGTGGGCCGCCGCGACCGGCTCGTTGGTGAGCACGCCGGCGTGGGTGTTGAGGCCCAGGCCGAGCGCCTCGTCGCCGCGCAGCGCGTCCTTCCAGCCCTTGTCTGCGAGCTTCACGGCGTAGGGCAGGGTCGCGTTGGTCAGGGCGTAGGTGGAGGTGTTGGCCACCGAGCCCGGCATGTTCGCCACGCAGTAGAACACCGACTCGTGCACGCGGAACGTCGGCTCGTCGTGCGTGGTCGGGCGGGAGTCCTCGAAGCAGCCGCCCTGGTCGATCGCGATGTCGACGAGCACGGAGCCCGGCTTCATGCGGGAGACCAGCTCGTTGGACACGAGCGTCGGGGCCTTGGCGCCCGGGATGAGCACGGCGCCGATGACCAGGTCGGCCTCGATCACGGCCCGCTCGATCGCGTACGACGTGGAGACCAGCGTCTTCAGCCGGCCCTGGTAGATCGCGTCGATGAAGCGCAGCCGGTCGATGTTGACGTCGAGGATCGTCACGTCGGCGCCCATGCCGACGGCGATCTGCGCCGCGTTCAGGCCGGAGACGCCGCCGCCGATCACGACGACCTTGGCGGGGGCCACGCCGGGCACCCCGCCGGGGAGCACGCCGCGGCCGCCGTTGAAACGCATCAGGTTGTACGCGCCGACCTGGGGCGCCAGCCGCCCGGCGACCTCCGACATCGGGGCCAGCAGCGGCAGGCCGTTGCCGACCTGGACGGTCTCGTACGCGATGGCGGTGGTGCCGGCGGCGAGCAGCGCGTCGGTGCAGGGCCGGGAGGCGGCCAGGTGGAGGTAGGTGAACAGGATCTGGTCCGCGCGGAGCCGGTGGTACTCCTCCGCGATCGGCTCCTTGACCTTGAGGATCATCTCGGACTCGGCCCACACCTCGTCGGCGCCCTCGACCAGCTTGGCGCCGGCCGCGAGGTACTCCTCGTCGGTGATGTGGGAGCCGAGCCCGGCGCCGCGCTGGACGCTGACCTCGTGGCCGTGACGGACGAGCTCGTGGACGCCGGCCGGGGTGGCGGCGACGCGGTATTCGTGGTTCTTGACCTCGGCGGGCACGCCGATCTTCATGAGTTGTGTCCTTTCAAGCGGTCACTCGTCACGGTCGCCCCCTACCCGGCCGCACGAGCTCCATGGTCTACAGGCGGGCCCACGCCTCGGTGAGCACCGAACGGAGGATCGACTCGATCTCGTCGAACTCCTTGGGGCCGCAGATCAGCGGCGGGGCGAGCTGCACGACCGGGTCCCCACGGTCGTCCGCCCGGCAGTACAGGCCGGCGTCGAACAGCGCCTTCGAGAGGAAGCCGCGCAGCAGGCGCTCCGACTCCTCCTCGTTGAACGTCTGCTTGGTGGACTTGTCCTTGACCAGCTCGATTCCGTAGAAGTAGCCCGAGCCGCGGACGTCGCCGACGATCGGCAGGTCCCGCAGCCGGTCGAGGGTCGCCTTGAACACCGGCTCGTTGGCCGTGACGTGCTCGAGCAGACCCTCACTCTCGAAGATGTCGAGGTTGGCCAGGGCGACGGCGGCCGACACCGGGTGGCCGCCGAAGGTGTAGCCGTGCGCGAAGGTCTCGTTGCCGTGCTTGAACGGCTCGAACAGCCGCTCCGAGGCGATCATGGCGCCGATGGGCGAGTAACCGCTGGTCAGGCCCTTCGCACAGGTGATGATGTCCGGCACGTAGTCGAACTTCTGGCCGCCGAACATCGTGCCCAGCCGGCCGAAGGCGCAGATGACCTCGTCCGATACGAGCAGCACGTCGTGGGCGTCGCAGATCTCGCGCAGGCGCTGGAAGTATCCGGGGGGCGGCGGGAAGCAGCCGCCGGCGTTCTGCACCGGCTCGACGAAGACGGCGGCCACGGTGTCCGGGCCCTCCATCTCGATGGCCTTGCCGATCTGGTCGGCGGCCCAGCGGCCGAACGCCTCGGGGTCCTTCTCCAGGCCGGGGAAGCCGGAGATCTCGTCGGCGCGGTAGAGGTTCGTGTTGGGGGCCTTGATCGCGCCGGGCACCAGCGGCTCGAAGACCTGCTTGAGCGCCGGGATGCCAGTGATCGACAGCGCGCCCTGCGGGGTGCCGTGGTAGGCGATGGACCGGCTGACGACCTTGGTCTTCAGCGGCTTGCCCTTGAGCTTGTAGTACTGCTTGGCCAGCTTCCAGGCCGACTCGACGGCCTCGCCGCCGCCGGTGGTGAAGAAGACGCGGTTGAGGTCGCCGGGGGTGAGCTCCGCGAGTCGCGCGGCGAGCTCGGCGGCCTTCGGGTGCGCGTACGACCACAGGGGGAAGAACGCGAGCTCCTGGGCCTGCTTGGCGGCGGCCTCGGCCAGTTCGGCGCGGCCGTGGCCGACCTGGACCACGAACAGTCCGGCCAGCCCGTCGAGGTACCGCTTGCCGTGGATGTCGTAGATGTAGGCGCCCTCGCCGCGCACGATCATGGGCACCTCCCCTCCCTCATAGGAGGAGTGGCGCGTGAAGTGCATCCAGAGATTGTCGTGTGCGGCCTTGAGAACGTCGGGGCGCGTCATCGCAACCTTCCCTCAGGTGATCCGTCGCTGTTGGACAGTGTGCATGCCACTTCCGCGTTTTGCCAAGTGATTACGTGGCGTCACTGTGAAAGAAGTTCGGATTCCGTGACATCGACATGTAACGGCAACGAAATCCGTCACGGTAGATTGAGGCCGTCCAGGCCTGGGAGATGGGTCCGCCGGACCTGTGGTCAAATGGGGTCCACCAGCCGGGAAGATCCGCGTACATCCGGGAGAACGTCGTGACACCAGAGGAGATCGAGCGCGCCGTCGAGGAGGGCATGCCGCAGACGGTCGAGGACCTCAGGCGCCTGGTCGCCATCCCGTCCGTCGCGTTCCCCGGCCACTCCGAGGCCCCGGTCCTGGAGGCCGCGGCGCTCGTGGAGCGGCTGCTGCGCGCCGCCGGCCTCCCGCACGTCCGGCAGATACCCATCGAGGGCAGCTTCCCCGCCGTGTTCGCCGAGGCGCCCGCCCCCGACGGGGCCCCGACCGTGCTGCTCTACGCGCACTACGACGTGCAGCCCTCCGGCGACCTCGCCCTCTGGCGCACTCCGCCGTTCGAGCCCACGGTCGCCGACGGCATCATGTACGGCCGGGGTGCGGCCGACGACAAGAGCGGCGTCATCACCCACGTGGCCGCGCTGCGCGCCTTCAACGGCCGGTTCCCGGTCGGTGTGAAGGTCATCATCGAGGGCCAGGAGGAGTACGCCGGCGAGCGCCTGGAGGCGTTCGTCGAGGCCAACCCCGACCTGCTGCGCGCCGACGCCATGGTCATCGCCGACGTGGGCAACCCCGAGGTGGGCGACCCCGCGATCACCACGTCGCTGCGCGGCATGGCCGCGTTCACCGTGGAGGTCCGCACGCTGGCCGAGGCCGTGCACAGCGGCGCGTTCGGCGGCGCCGCGCCCGACGCGCTGGCCGCGCTCATGCGCATGCTGACCGCCCTGCACGACGACCAGGGCAACGTTCGGGTGCCCGGGCTCGAACCGGGGACCTTCCCCGGCGCGGCGCTCGCCGATGAGGAGTTCCGCGCGCTCGCCGGGGTGCTCGACGGCGTGTCGCTGGTCGGCGACGGCTCGCTCGCCGACCGGCTCTGGGCGTCGTACGCGATCACGGTGACCGGGCTGGACGTGCCGACGGTGACCGGCGCGATCAACGCGGTTCAGGCGGTGGCCCGGGCCCGCGTCACGATCCGCATCCCCGCGAGCGGGGACGCCAGGCAGGCGCTGAACGACGTGACGGCCTTCCTGGAGAAGGTCGCCCCGTGGGGGGTCAAGGTCTCCTTCGGCGACTTCGTCAGCGGCTCGGGCTTCCAGATCGAGCCGGGCGGCCCTGCGATGAACGCCGCGGAGCGGGCGCTGGAGCGCGCCTTCGGCCGGACGCCGCGCCAGGTCGGCCAGGGCGGCTCGATCCCGCTGGTGGCGGCCCTCGCCCGGCAGTTCCCCAAGGCCGAGATCCTGCTGTACGGCGCCGAGGACGACGGCGCCTCGATCCACGCCCCCAACGAGCGGGTGGTGCTGGAGGAGCTGCGCCGCACCATCACGACCGAGGCTCTGTTCCTCGCCGACTACGGCGGCTGGCACGGCGCGGCCTGACGCCGATCGTGCAAGCGGGAAGGCCCGGTGGCTGGGGGGACCACCGGGCCTTCCGTCTTTCTCGCACCGCCGTCACACGTGGCCCCGAGGATCTCGGGACCGGCCGGTGCGCTTACTGGTAGTGGATGTCGGAGGAGCTGTAAATGCAGTTCGTCCCGTCGGCGCCGCTACCGATCTCGGTCGGCTCGCTGCCCTTCGGCACGCCCTTGTACTTCAGGCACACGATCATCTTGTGGTCGGGGTCGTTCTTGATCGTGATGTTCGAGAAGCGCGCGGTGTCGCCCCAGTTGGTGTTGATGCCCGCGAGCGCCTTGCCGGGGTAGGTCGCCACGATGTTCGACATCTGGACGTGCCGCTGGTAGGAGTTCGTGCAGTTGCCGCAGGCACGGTAGAGCTTCCCGAAGTTGTCCACCTGGAAGTTCTTGATGACCATGGTGCCGGGGCCGTTGTGCTGGAACACCTTGTCGGATGCGCTCTTGGCGCCGCCGCCGTCGATGGTCATGACCTGCGACGACGAGCTGCCCAGCAGGGTCGCGGCGTCCTCGCCGACGTCCTCCCACCAGACGTTCTGCAGGGTGCAGCTACCCAGGCAGTGGATGCCGTCGGCGCCGGGCGAACCGATGACGACGTTCTTGAGCGTCGCGCCGTTGGCCAGCTCGAAGATCGGGTCCTGGCTCTCGCTCTGCCCGCCGTCGCCCATGTCGCCGCTGGCGTAGTAGCGCTTCAGGCCGCCGTCCATGGTGCCGGAGACGCTGATCGTGCTGGTGACCGCCTGCGAGCCGTTCGGGCTGGGCCAGCCCGACGGCGGCGTCGGGTTGGTGGTCGGGCTCTTCGTCGGCGTGACGGTGGGCGTGGACGACGGCTGGGAACCGGCGGGCTGGAGGGTCCACTGCTTGGTGGACACCGAGTCGCAGGAGTTCTGCTGCACCAGTGCGCCCGAGGAGGTGGAGTTGTCCTTGGTGTTGAGGCACTTGTCGCTGTTGGCGTTGACGACGCGGTAGTTCGACCCCGAGGCGGTGAGCTCCCAGGTCTGCGACGAGGCGCCGGTGCACGACTCCTGCTGGACGGCCTTGCCCGCGGAGGTGGAGGCTCCGGCGACGCCGGCGCACTTGCCGCTGTTGCCGGCGGCCAGGCGGAAGCCGCTGCCCTGGGCCGACAGGTTCCAGGTCTGGTCGCTCGCGCCGTTGCAGCCGGCGACCGTGAGCTGCACGCCGTCCGAGCCGCTGCTGCCCGGAACGGTGAGGCACAGGCCGCTGGCGCCGTTCACGATCCGGTAGGCGCCCGCGCTCGGCGCCGCGTTGGAGACGCCGGCGAAGACGCCGCCGACCAGGGCGGCGACCCCGACGACGGCGCCGATCACTCCGACTCCGGTTCTGGTACTCCTTCTCAAAGCCGAGCTCCTCGCAGGTCGTGCAGGACCCCTGACCGAGGCGGTGGCCGGCGCCACTTCTGGTCCCGCGGGGGGAATTCATAGATGTGAACAAAATCCATGAACCGGAACACGGCCAAAATTACGGACCTCGGGAACTCGGGTCAATGGCCTGTGTCGGCCAGTTGACGACCCCGTCCGGGCACCCGCCGATTCGGGCAGGTGAGAGCCGATGCATCCGGCGTCCGCCGGTGAAATTTTCATGAAACACGGACATGCCAGGGAAGCGTCCGCTCGTCCTCGCCTCATGTCGGTGAAATCACACCATGACGGGCATAGGGCGGGAAGCTCTCGGCGCTACGCTTTTGTACCGACTGGTCAGTGCAAAAGAATGGAGCACAGACGTGGATGCCGGGCGGACCGCCGGGGACGTCACCCCCTCAGCCGGAGCTCCCGCCGGGCCGTCCGGCGGCGGCGTGTTCGGCGGCGTCGAGGTGGAGGCGCGGGAACTGGGCGTGCGGGGTGGTCACGGCTGGGTCTACCGGCACGTCTCGCTGCACGCGGCTCCCGGGACGCTCACCGTCGTCACGGGCGAGGCGGGCAGCGGGCGTACGAGCCTGCTGCTCACTCTCGCGGGGCGGATGAAGCCCACCGAGGGGACGCTCACCGTCGGCGGCCTGGCGACGCCCCACAGGATCAGGCAGATCGCCGCCCTCGGGCTCTTCACCGAGGTGAACCCGTTCGACGACGCCCTGACCGTACGGGAGCACCTGCAGGAGCGGCTGCGCCCGCACGGGTTCCTGTGGCGCAGGCGGCACCCGGACGCCGCGCGGTCGGCGCTCGCCCGCGCCGGCCTCGACCCGGACGAACTGCCGCACGGCGACCGGACCCTGACCAGGGAGCTCACCCGGGACCAGGCGGTGCGGCTGGGCGTCGCCCTCGCCCTGCTCGACCAGCCGGGCCTGCTCCTCGTGGACGACGCCGACACCGGCATCCCCGCGTGCAGGCGGCACGAGCTGTGGGACATCCTGCGCGGCCTCGCCGACCAGGGGCTCACCGTCGTCGCGGCGTGCACCGACGCCGAGGAGGCGACCGGCGCGGCCACCACGCTGCTGCCGCTGCCCGTCCCCGCTCCCCCGCCGCCTCCCCCACCGCCCGTCGCGGCGGACGACATCGGCGTGGCGCGCGGCGATGAGGCGGAGGAAGGAGAACGTCGATGAGGGTCCCCATCCCCGGCCGGCTCGAACTGCGCAGGTTCATGCGCTCGCGGCTCACCAGAGCCGCTCTGGTCGCCGTGATCATGCTGCCTTTGCTGTACGCCGGGCTCTACCTGTGGTCGTTCTGGGATCCCCAGGCGAACCTGAACCGCGTACCGGTGGCCCTCGTCGTGGAGGACCGTCCCGCCACCGCCGCCGGCGCCGCAGGAGGCCCGCCGAGCACGGTGGACGCGGGCCGCGAACTCGCCTCCGAACTGGAGCAGCGCAAGGTCTTCGCCTGGCACCGGGTCGACGCGGCCGAGGCCGACAGGGGTGTCCGCGATGGCCGCTACTACCTGTCGCTCACGATCCCGGCCGACTTCAGCGCCGACCTCGCCTCCCCCTCCGGTGACGGCACGACGCGCCCGGCCCAACTCGGCGTACGGGTGGACACCGGGCGCAGCTACATCATGCGGACGATCTCGGACGCCGTGTTCCGCGAGGTCAAGGAGGCGGCCGGGCGGAGCGCGGTCAGGGACTACCTGGACCAGATCTTCCTGTCCTTCGGCGAACTGCACGACAAGACCTCCCAGGCGGCCGACGGCGCCGACCGGTTGCACGACGGAGCCGCCGCCGCGAGCGACGGTGCCGCCTCGCTGGCCAAGGGGCTCGGGTCCGCGCAGGACGCGACCGGCAAGCTGTCGTCCGGAGCGGACGCCCTGTACGGCGGATCGAAGCGGCTGACGAGCGGGCTGCACCAGGCCAGGACCGGCTCGGCCTCCCTGTCCGCCGGCCTGTCGAAGGCGGCCACGGGCGCGGCCGACCTTCGCAAGGGCCTGGCCGCGCTCGACAAGGGGGCGGCCAAACTGGCCGAGGGCAACCGCGAGGTCTACCGCCAGGTCCACACCCTGTCTCCCACCGTCAACCGAGCGGCCGACAAGTACGTCCCCGTGCTGGAGAAGAACGGCGACCGCATCCGGCAGGCCGCGCTCACCCTCGCGGAGGGCGCCGACGGCTTCGCCGACGCGCTCGACGGCCTGCCCCGGGAGGTGCAGGGATCGGCGGGCACGGCCAGGCATGACCTGCGCGCGGTCCAGCGCTGGCTGAGCGCCCATCCCGACGCCGACCCCGAGCTGCGCGCGCTGGTCGAGCGGGCCGCCGGGTCGGCAGGCGACCTCGCGTCGGCCGCCGGACGGCTGCAGAACCGCCTCGGGGCCCAAACGGGCCGGCTCGACGGCCTCGCCGGCACGGCACGGGCGGTGGCGGACGACGCCCGTGAGCTGGCCGCCGCCGCGCCCGGCCTCGGCAGCGCGCTGGACGACGCCCGCGACAAGTTCAACCAGCTCGACAAGGGGCTCAGGCAACTGGCCGACGGAGCGTCCGTCCTCAACGACGGCACGGGCAAGGCGCTGAGCGGGGCGTCCTCGCTGTCGCGCGGTCTCGCCACGCTGAACAGCGGCGCGCGGAGCCTGTCCACCGGCCTGGCCAGGCTCGACAACGGAGCGAGCAGTCTCAACACCGGGCTCGCCACGCTCGCCTCCGGTGCGGGCAAGCTCGACAACGGCATCGGCAAGCTGCAGCGGGGAGCCGGCAAGCTCGACTCCGGGCTGGTCAAGCTGACCGACGGCTCGGGCGAACTGGCCGGCAAGCTCGGCGACGGGGCCGCCCGGATCCCCGACTACGGCACGCAGGAGCGCGACAGCCGTACGGACATGATGAGCGACCCCGTCCGGCTCGCCACCGAGGTGGACAACGAGGTGCCCAACTACGGGACCGGGTTCGCGCCGTTCTTCGTGCCGCTCGCGTTGTGGGTCGGCGCGATGGTGACGTACATGCTGCTGCGGCCGCTCAACCCGCGCCTGCTCGCCGGGTCGGCGCCGGCGTGGCGCACGGCCCTCGCGGGCTGGCTGCCCGGGCTCGCGATGGGGGCGCTCCAGGTGGCGGTGCTGCTCGCCGTGCTGCGCTTCGGCCTGGGGCTGGAGGCGGCGAACTGGCCGGGCGTGGTGGCCTTCCTCGTGCTGGTCACAGCGGCGTTCCTCGCCGTCGTGCAGGCGGTCAACGCGCTGCTCGGGCCGCCCGGACGGGTGGCGGTGCTGGCACTGCTCATGCTCCAGCTCACCTCGTCGGCGGGCACCTATCCGATCGAGACCTCCCCCGGGTTCTTCCAGGCCATCTCGCCGTGGCTGCCGATGAGCTGGGTGGTGTCGGCGATGCGCCGCCTCATCAGCGGTGGCGACACCGCCGTGGTGTGGCAGGCTTGCGGCGTGCTGTCCGCGTTCGTCGCCCTCGGTCTCGCCCTCACCGTGCTCGCCGTCCACCGCGGCCGTACGTGGTCGATGCGCCGCCTCAAGCCGGAGCTCTCCCTGTGAGCCGCCCCGTGGACGGTCCGGCGAAGGAGCAGAGCGGCAGGCGGGCCGAGACGCGGCAGCGGCTCTACCGGGCCGCGGCCGACCTCATCGCCGAGCAGGGCTTCGCCGCCACGACCGTCGACGCGATCGCCGAACGTGCGGGGGTGGCCAAGGGCACCGTCTTCTACAACTTCGGCAGCAAGGAGGCGCTGTTCGCCGGCCTGCTCGACCACGGGATCGAGCGGCTCGCCGACGCCCTGGCCGAGGCCGCGCGCGGCCCCGCCGCCTCGCCGGTCGCCGTGCTCGACGCGCTCATGCTCGCCCAGCTCCGCTTCTTCGACGAGTACGGGCCGTTCGCCCGGGTGCTGCTGGCCGAGATGTGGCGGGCGGCCTGGCAGGACGCCGTCCTGAGGCTGCGTACGAGCGTGCTCGCGGTGTACGAGCGGGTTCTCGCGAACGCCGTGGAGGCCGGGGAACTGCGCCCCGGCCTCGACACCGGCACCGCCGCCACGGCCGTCTTCGGCATGGTGCTCACCGTCGCCATCGAGCGTCGCGCGCTGCGCCCCGACCAGCCGGTCGAGGACGTGCACGCGACCCTGGCCGAGCTCGTCCACCGCCGCATCTCGCCCTGACCGCCCCTCGATGACCGGCCTTCCCGGCGACGACTCCCGCTCGAGCCGAGACTCGTCGCCGGCGTCGTCGGGAAGTGCGCGGCCTCAGACGAAGAGTTCGTCCACCGACGTCACCGTCACCGCCCGGCGAATCCACTTCTCCAGTAGATGCAGGTCGGAGCATCGGCTGATCCGCTCACGTGCTTCGGCGGGAATGTCCAGCCCACGGGCGTCGAGCACGGTGAGGATCGCCTCGATCTCGCCCTCCGCGCGGCCCTGTTCCAGACCCTGTTCCAGACCCTTGTTCACCCACTCGGAGAAGTAGCGGGCGCCGATCACCTTCTCGTAGTCGGCTGACGCTGTCATCAGAAGCTCCTTCAGGCGCTCACCCACTACTGTGGGTACCAGACCGAACACGTAACTCAAATATAGCTGGGCGCCCTTCCGGTCCAGCTCGTTCAGGCCCTCCAGCATGACCTCCATCGCCTTGTCGATGTCGGGGTGGTCGCCGTTCATGGCCACCGACAACACGGCCAGCTCGGGGTGCCTGCGCGCCTCGTCCGGGTCGGTGACCAGAGGCAGGCGGTCCGAATGAATCGCCACCGGGGTGACGGTCCCGCTCGGCCCCATGGAGATGGGCTGCTCGCACCAGCGGCCCACCGCCCGGTTCATGCAGATCACCAGCAGGGCGGTGTCACACTGCAGCCGGGCCCGCAGCGCGGCGGCGTACACAGGCCAGCTGAAGCGCTTCTTCGCGTCACGACGCAACTGCACCTCGACGATCACCGCCAGGCGGGCCGTTCCCGACCCGTCTCGGAGCACCACGACCGCGTCCGCGCGGTACTCCACGGAGGTAAGTTGCGTGGCGTCCACCGCCTCTGCCGTGGCCCTGGCGAACCGGGGCAGCTCGATGCCGCCGACCTCACGTAACAGCGCCACGGCGGCGATGGGCTGGTTGTGGAAGAAGTCGACGGTCTGCTGATGGATGAACTTCGGCACGCGGGAGACATTACTCAAAGTGTTCGAGTCATTACCGAGAATTACCAAGCTCTGTGGATGGGCGCGGGAACGGGGCTGGGGCGTTAGCAGGACGAGATGATCGGCAACTAACGTGATCCGCCGTTCGTCGGGATAAATGCAGGTATCCCGTGACAATGGAGGAGACCGTGTACCCCCCACCGCAGCAGAAGCGCCGCCGCAGCGTGGCTCCGTTCGTCATCGCGGTCATCTTCGCGGGAGCGCTCATCGTCGGGCTGAAGTTGCTGTTCGGCGGGGCCTCGGGCGGCGGCGGGAACGCCGGTGACGACGAGGGCGGGAACGCGAGCAGACGCGCCTGCGGCGACGACGGGATCACGCTGACCATCGCCGCCTCGAGTGAGAAGGCCGAACTGCTGCGCACGATGGCCAACGACTACAACGGCCACAAGGTGGACGGGCAGTGCGTGGACGTGGTCGTGAACTCCAAGGCGTCCGGTGGGGCGATGCAGGCCCTGGCGCGCGGCTGGGACGAGCGGCAGGACGGCCCGAAGCCGGACGTCTGGACGCCAGCGAGCACCGGCTGGGTCACCCTCCTGCGGCAGCGCGGCGAGGGCGGCGACCAGGCGTCGCCGGTGGCCGCGGACAACCCGACGATCGCCACGTCTCCGCTGGTCATCGCGATGCCCAAGCCGATGGCCCAGGCGCTCGGCTGGCCGTCCAAGAAGATCGGCTGGTCGGAGATCCTGGACCTCGCCAACGACCCCAAGGGCTGGGCGAAGTACGACCACCCGGAGTGGGGCAAGTTCCGCCTCGGCAAGACGAACCCGAACTTCTCCACTTCCGGTCTCAACGCGACCGTCGGAGCGTATTTCGCGGCCACCGGGTTGTCGGGCGACCTGACGGAACGGGACGTCGCCGCGGCGAAGACGCGTGACTTCGTGAAGGGGGTCGAGCGGTCCATCGTCCACTACGGCGACACGACTCTGACCTTCCTGTCCAACCTCCAGCACGCCGACGACTCGGGAACGGCCATGTCATACATCTCCGCCGTGACGGTGGAGGAGAAGTCGGTGTGGGACTACAACCAGGGCAACCCGACGGGCGATCCCAAGACACTCGGCGACCACGCCAAGCCGAAGGTGCCGCTGGTGGCGATCTACCCCAAGGAGGGCACGCTCTTCTCCGACCACCCGTACGCCGTGCTGTCCTGGGCGGACGCCGCGAAGAAGGCCGCGGCGGCGGACTTCCTGAAGTACCTGCGGGAGCCCGATCGGCAGCGGGAGTTCGAGAAGTACGCCTTCCGGTCGTTCGACAGCAAGCCGGGCGACCTCATCACGACCGCCAACGGCCTCGACCCCAAACAGCCGGCGACCACGCTCAGCACCCCGACTCCGCAGGTGCTGGACCGGATCCTCAAGAGCTGGGCCGAGCTGCGCAAGCCCGCCAACGTGCTGATGGTGATGGACGTCTCCGGCTCGATGGGCGCCGACGTCGCAGGCACCGGCAAGACCAAGCTCGACCTCGCCAAGCAGGCCGCGATCAACGCGCTGCCGCAGTTCGGACCCAACGACCGCGTCGGCCTGTGGTTGTTCAGCCTCAAGCAGGACGGCGACAAGGACTACCGCGAGCTCGTCCCCCTGGGCAGGGGCAACCAGTCGCGGCTCAAGAGCCGCATCAGCGGCCTGATCCCCAACGGCGGCACGGGGTTGTACGACACGGCCCTCGCGTCGTACCAGTACGTGATGCGGCACCAGAGCGGCGACGCGATCAACGCGGTCGTGTTCCTGACGGACGGCAAGAACGAGGACAACCACTCCATCTCGCTCGAGAACCTGCTGCCCGACCTGCGTAAGGAGGCCGGGCAGGAGACCGTGCGGATGTTCACCATCGCGTACGGCGGCGACGCCGACCTCGACGTCCTGCGGCGCATCTCGCAGACCACGGACGCGGCGGCCTACGATTCGCGCAAGCCGGGAAGCATCGACGAGGTGTTCACCGCCGTCATCTCCAACTTCTGATCGACCCCACCGTCCGACCTGGGAGCCCCCTTGTCCCGCTTCACCGAGGAACTCCGCGACCCCTGGGCGCTGCTCCTGGGCGCCACCGCCGCGGGCGCGGCCTGGGCGGTCGGCGTCCCTGTTGTGGGGGTGCCCGTCGCCGGGGTCGCGGCCTGGCTCATCAAGGCGTTCGCCTCCGCGTGGCAGTCCACCGGAGGCGAGAGCCGTACGGAACCGCAGGCACCGCCGGTGGCGAAAGGGAGCGCCGAGGAGGCGTGGCTGCGGCGGGCGGAGCGGGCCGCCGCGTCGTTCGCCGACCTGACCGCCTCGATGCGCGGGCAGCTCCTGCTCGACCGGATCGCGGCGATGCGCCCGCAGGTGGACGACACCGTCGGCACGCTGCGCCGGCTGGCCGGGCACGCCTCCGTCACCGGCTCGGCGCTGGCCCGCTTCGACCCCCGGTTCCTGGAGCAGGAGCACGTACGGCTCACGCAGTCGCGGCGGACGGCCCGGCAGGAGGTCGCGGGCGAGCTCGACCGGTCGATCGCCGCCCTGGACGCGCAGCGCGAGGTGTACGACAGGTTGTCGGGCGCACGCGAGCGGGTGCTGGCCCGGCTGCAGTCGGGCGCCATCAGCCTGGAGGGCCTGGTCGCGCGGGCCGTCGAGATCTCCGCCATGACGGCGGCCTCCGACGGCGCGGGCGGCGGCGCCCAGGCACTCGACGAGCTGACCTCGGAGCTCGAACTGACCCGGCAGAGCCTGCACGAGGTCGAGGAGTCCGCCCGGCACGACATCGGCCCCTGAGCCCTGTTTCCTCGCTCAGCCCGAGGAAACGGTCAGCGCGTGCCACAGGACCGCCCTGTCCACCGCGCCGACCTGCCACGTGCGGGAACGCAGCGTGCCCCGATGCCGGTACTCGCGCATGATCTCGACATGCGCACGCAACCGCACGAACTCCCGCAGATCACTCTCACTGCGCCACACCGACAGCGAACCGACCCGGCGGCCGGGGATGTCCGCCCACAACCACATGCCGACCGCGCCGGGCAGCGACGGCCACAGGCGGCTCAGCGACAGGCCGCGCCGCGCGATGCCGGGCAGGTCGAGCATCCGGTCCGTCCGGAAGTCCGTCAGCGCGGCCACCAGCGGTCCCGGCCGCTCCGCCGCGGGCCCGGCGATCCAGCGCGACCTCAGCACGGCGCCGCCTCCGGCAGCACCGCGAGCGCCGTGCGCAGCAGAGGCGCGGCGGCCTCGCGGATCTCGTCGCTGAACGGCGTCGGCCGGAAAGTGGCCGGATCCAGGTTGACGTTGACGCGGTAGCCCTCGGCGTGCACGGTGGATTGGTCCGAGGCGCGGTCCGCGGACAGCACGCGAAAGCCGTACACCCCGCTGGTGCGTCCCATCCGCTCCAGCCAGAAGTGCACCAGCCGCTCGCCCGGCTCCGCGATGGGCACGTGGTAGGTCACCTTGAACTCGCGTACGGCCATCAGCACGTCCCTGAAGGCCGACCGGCCGGGGTCGGCCGCCCAGCCGAGCCGGTGCCAGTAGGCGCCGATCGCCCGCTCGACCAGCACGGCGTAGCGCGAGTTGTGCAGCAGCCCCATCGCGTCGAGGTCGTCGAAATACACCTGGACGGTCTCGTGGACGCCACCTGCGGTCATGTCAGTCCTCCGGGAGAAGTGCGGGGTCGGGGCAGAGCGCACGCAGGCGCTGCAGCACGCCGCGGCGGGCATGGACGAGGGCCTGCGCCCCGTCGTGCAACCGGGAATGGATGATCACCATCTCGCCGAGCGCGTCGATCTCGTAGGCCAGCTGGGCGGGATCGGCGCCGCCGGTCAGTTCGCCCAGCGTCACGGCCTCCGCGACCAGCCGGCGGATGAGCCCCTGCCACTCGCGCATGGCGCGCGAGAGCCGGTCGCGGACGGCTCCGGGACGGTCGTCGAACTCGGCCTGCACGGCGAAGAAGAAACACCCGCCGGGCAGCACGCCGTCGCCGTAGAAGGCCAGCCGCGCCTCGTGCAGCGCGAACAGGCGCCGTACGCCCGCGGGGGCGCGCAGAGCGGGCCCCACCACCTGCTCGGTCCACTGCCGGACGGCCCACTCCACGGCGTCGAGCTGCAGTTGCTCCTTGTCACGCCAGTGCGCGAAGAGCCCGGACTTGCTGACGCCGGTCGCCGTCGCCAGCCGCCCCAGGGAGAGCCCGTCGAGCCCTTCGACGGACGACAGCTCCACCGCCTGCCGGAGGATCGTCTCGCGGCTGCGCAACCCGCGCAGCCGCCGACCGTCTTGTGTCACCCGGGCAAACTATACGAGCGACCGGTCGGTCGTCTACTTGGCTGCGGCCAGGAGACGGGCGAGTTCGGCCGGGCCGGCGTTGCCGCCCGTGCACACCACGGCGACCGTGCGCCCGGCGAACTCCTCGCGCCGGGCCAGCAGTCCGGCGAGCGCGGCGGCCCCCGCCCCCTCGGCCAGGGTGTGGGCCTCGGTGAGCAGCAGCCGCTGGGCCCGCAGGATGTCGTCGTCGTCCACCAGCACGAAGTCGGCCAGACCATCCCGCATCACGGCCTGCGGGAGCGCGAACGAGGACCCGGTGGCGAGCCCTTCCACGACGGTCTTTATGGGCCTGGTCACCGGTTCCCGCAACCGCCAGGAGTCGTGCGCGGCCGGAGCCTGGGCCGACTGGACGGCGATCACCCGGCAGCCCGGCGCGAGCGCGGCGGCGGCGAGGCACGCGGCGGCGGCCCCGCTGCCGCTGCCCACCGGCACGAACACCGCCTCCAGGTCCGGCCGGGCGGTGAACATCTCGACGTAGAGCGTGCCCACCCCGGCCAGGATGTCCGGCTCGTCGGCCGGGCTGATCAGCCTGCGTCCCGCGCGTTCGGCGAGGTCGCGCGCGTGCTCGGCGGCCTCCACCATCGTCGCGCCCCGGACCTCGACGGTCGCCCCGAGCGCCTCGACCGCGGCGACCTTGGCGGGGTTCGGGTTCTCCGGCATCAGGACGGCGCACGGCACGCCGTACAGGCGGGAGGCGTACGCGACGGACTGGGCGTGGTTGCCGGTCGAGTACGTGACGACCCCGCGCCGGCGATCGGCCATGCGGGCCAGTAGCGTGATGCCGCCGCGCACCTTGAAGGCCCCAGTGGGCTGGACGTTCTCGTGCTTCACATGGACCTCGGCGCCGACCGCCGCGTCGAGCACGGGATAGGACCACATGGGGGTCTCGGGCAGGTGCGGGGCGATGAGCCGCCGGGCGTCCAGGATGTCGCGGATGTCGGTCATGGCCCCCAGCCTGGCCGCCGACGGGACAATAGGTCCAACTGAAGTTCTGAGGCGAAACCATAGACGGGATCGATGAATGCCGCTCGACGTCGTACGACTGCGGGTGCTCGTGGCCGTGGCCAGGACCGGCACGGTGACCGCCGCGGCGCGGGAGCTGCACTACTCGCAGCCCTCGGTGAGCCACCACCTCGCCCGGCTGGAGGCGGAGACGGGCGCGAAGCTGGTGCGGCGCGTGGGGCGCGGCATCCGCCTCACCGAGGCGGGCCGCCTGCTCGCCGAACGGGGCGCCGAGATCCTCGGCCGCCTCGACGCGGCGTCCGCGGAGCTCGCCGCGCACGTCGGGCTGCGGGCCGGACGCGTACGGCTGGCCGCGTTCCCCTCGGCTCTCGGCACGTTCGTACCGGCCGCCGCCGCGCGGCTCGCGCAGGACCATCCGGGGCTGGACCTGCGGCTGATGGAGGCCGAGCCGCCCGAGGCACTGCGCCTGCTGCGGGCCGGCCGGGTGGACGTCGCCGTGGTCTTCCGCTATGGCGAGACGGCTCCCGAGGACGACGGCGTCCGCCTCGTCCACCTGCTCGACGACCCGAGCCTCCTCGTCACCCCCGCGGCGTACGGCGGCGCGGGGGATCTGGCGGCGTGCGCGGACGGGCCGTGGATCGCGGGGTGCGAGCGGTGCCGCGCGCACCTGCTCGCGCTGTGCGCCGAGGCGGGCTTCGAGCCGCGCGTCTCGTTCACCACGGACGACTACGTGGCCATGCAGGCCATGGTCGCGGCCGGGCTGGGCGTGGCGCTCCTCCCCCGGCTGGCGCTGTCGGCCCACCGCCACCCGGACGTGCGGGTGTCCGAGCTGCCGGGGTCGGACCGCCGGGTCTACGCCGCGACGTACGGCGAGCCGCCCGACCCGCCCGCCGTCGCCGCCCTGGTCACGGCCCTCCTCCCCTGGCCGGCGCAGACGGCCCCGATAGCCCAGGCAGATGCGTGATATGTCTGCGGCGACGACGTTGATCCACTAGAAATTGGACATGCAGAAAATGTCGCTGTTCGCGTCCACATCTGAGGATCAGGGAGGTCTGAGCAGGAGGAACTTCCTCCAAATGGGCGCCATCGCGGTGCCCGCCCTCACGTTCGGTTCGAGGATGCTCCCCGCGCCCGTCGTGGAGGCCACCGGGGTGGCGCCGGCCTCGCTCGCCGGGTTCGACACGCTGATGAAGACCTACATCAAGGAGCGAGGGATCACCTGCGGCCAACTCGCCGTCTCCAAGGGCGGCAGGCTGGTGCTCGCGAGGGGCTACCGATACTCCGACGGCAGCCATGCCGTTCCCGCCGTGTCGCCCACGTCGCTGTTCCGCATCGCGAGCCTGAGCAAGCACATCACCGCCATCGCGATCATGCGGCTCGCCCAGGAGGGCAAGCTCAGCCTGACCGCCTCGGCCGCGAAGCTCCTCGGCCTGTCCACCTCGGCCGACTCCCGGCTGGCGAACGTGACGGTGTGGCGGCTGTTGCAGCACACCGGGGGCTGGGACCGGGACGTCTCCGGCGACTACCTGCACATGGACCTCACCATCGCCAAGGCGCTCGGCGTGCCGCTGCCGATCACCCAGGACCACATCGTCACGTACGCGAGCGCCCGGCCGCTCGACTTCGCCCCCGGCACGAAGTTCGCCTACAGCAACTACGGTTATCTGCTGCTGGGCCGGATCATCGAGAAGGTCTCCGGGATGGGCTACGAGGCCTACGTCAGGCAGAAGGTCCTGGCGCCTCTCGGCATCACGCGTCCACGGCTGGGCCGTACGCTCCGGACGCAGGCCGCCTCCGGTGAGGTGATCTACGAGTCGCGCTACACGGGCCAGACCGTCCTGGACCAGTCCGGCCAGGCCCTGCCCGCGCCGTACGGCGGCGGGTTCAGCATGGCCTGCCAGGGCCCCAACGGCGGCTGGATCGCCTCCGCGGCCGACCTGGTGCGCCTGGCGAAGGTGCTCGACGCGCCGAACACGGTGCTCAACTCGACCTCCATCGCCAGGATGCTCGCCAAGCCCGAGATCGGCGTGAACCAGTACGGCTCCTGGTATGGCGCCGGCCTGTGGGTGCGCCAGGTGACGGGGCACGTCAACACCTGGCACGACGGCTCACAGCCCGGCACCTACACGTACATCGCGCGCCTGCAGAACGGCGTCACCTACGCCGCCCTGTTCAACCGGCGGGAGGAGAGCGGCTCGCCCGACTTCGACGTGCTCGCCGACCTGTTCAACACCCAGATCGGGAAGGTGCGCAGCTGGCCTGCCGGCGACCTCGGCTCGCGCTACTTCTGACGGGTTCAGGTGGGACTCGGCGTGGGGACGTCGTTGTCCAGCTCCATGGCGCTCCACTCGGCGACACCGCTGCCCGGCAGCTGACTGATCCGGGACTGGAACGTGGCGGTGCCGTCCGTCGCGTCGTCGTCCTCCTCGGCGAAGACGAGGAGGGACTGCCAGGTGCTCCATCTGTCCGCGGGGAAGAGCAGCCGGGGGCCGATCGACAGGTCCGGGTCGCCGAACAGCCGCTCGCTGTCGACGGTCACCCAGCCGTACGACGGCCTCTGGCTGAGCCGTACGTAGATGAGCGCCGAGCCTCCTTCGGGCACGACCACCTGGGCGGGCGTGACGATGACGCTCGGCGTGGCGCTCACACTCGGCGTAGGAGTGGGAACCGGGGTGGACAGCAGGTGGGCCACGCGAGCCGATCCGCGCGGCGCGGCGTCGGCCGTGCCCGGGACGAGCCCGGTCACCGCGGACGCCGTGGCCACGACGGCCGCGAGGACGGCCGAGTGACGCAACCGGCCGTGGGGGAATCGCATCGGGCACCTCCATGGTGAGCTGACCACACCGCCTCGGGCCGGCTGCCACCACTCGCCGGCGATGCTCCCAGCGTCCGGTCTGCCTCGCGGCCTGTACAGGAATCGCCCCTGCGGCGGCGGCCCGAGACCGCGGGCGCGCGACCGGCCGCCCGCCGTCCACCTGAGGGAAACGCCGCCGGACACGGACCGCCCAGCCGGCGACGACCGGTGAAAGATTCAGCGGCCGGCATCCCGGCCCGCCGTAGGGGCCGCACCGTGCACCCTTGCCGGGCGACGCCGGCGAGCCGTCAGCCGGCTTGGCGGAACTCGGCGGCCTGAGGACCTTCGGCACAGGCTGCGGCCAGTTCGTCCAATGACAGGCCCAGCGCGGCGGCGAGCGCGGCGACGGTGAAGAAGGCCGGGGTCGGCGCGCGGCCGGTCTCGATCTTGCGCAGCGTCTCGGCCGACAGCCCGGCCGCCGCGGCGACCTCGACCATGCTGCGCTCGCCGCGCGCCTGCCGGAGCAGGACGCCGAACCGCTCCCCCCGCTGCCGCTCCTCGGGGGTCAGGGGCACTCTCACCATGACCGTGATACTAATACCGGTATAGTTATTGGTGCCACCCCGGGAGGGCATGTCATGGTGGAGATCAAGACCGACGCCGCGCTGGACGCGATGCGAGAGGCGGGACGCGTCGTGGCCGGCGCGCTCGACGCCGTACGGCGGACCGCGGCCGTGGGGGTGCGGCTCACCGACCTGGACGAGGCGGCGCGGGCGGAGCTGCGCGAGGCCGGGGCGAGCTCCCCGTTCCTCGGCTACCGGCCGCACTTCGCGCCGACCCCTTTCCCCGCCGTGATCTGCGTGTCCGTCAACGACGCCATCGTGCACGGCATCCCGACCGATTACCGGCTGCGTGACGGGGACGTCGTCGGCGTCGACTGCGGCGCGGTACTGGACGGCTGGGCGGCCGACGCCGCCGTCACGTTCATCGTGGGCACGCCGCGGCCCGGCGACCTGGAGCTCGTCGACACCACGCGCCGGGCGTTGGAGGCCGGGATCGCCGCCGCGACCGTGGGCAACCGCATCGGGGACATCTCGGCGGCGATCGGCGCGGTCGCCCAGAAGGCCGGGTACGGCATGCCCAGGGACTTCGGCGGCCACGGCATCGGCCGCCGCATGCACGAGGACCCGTCGGTGCCGAACCACGGCCGGCCCGGCCGGGGCTATCCCCTGCGGCACGGCCTCGCGCTGGCCATCGAGCCGATGTTCATCGCCGGAGGCCGGGACGGTTACCACACGGCGGCCGACGGCTGGACGCTGCACAGCGTGGACGGCAGCCGGGCCGCCCACATGGAGCACACCATCGCGATCACGGAGGACGGCCCCCGCGTGCTGACCCTGCTCTAGGGCGTGAAAAATCCACGTGCCGGAACGGGCGCGGTGTCCGTACCATCCGAGCCATGCCGACTCTGCCCACACTCGCCCTGTTCGCGATCGCAACGCTGGCGCTGCTCCTGGTTCCGGGACCCGCCGTGCTCTACATCGTCACCCGCAGCGTGGCCCAGGGGCGTACGGCGGGGCTGGTCTCCGTTCTCGGCGTCCACACCGGTTCGCTCGTCCACATCGCCGCCGCGGCGTTCGGGATCACCGCGCTGCTCGCCGCCTCGGCCACGGCGTTCGCCGTCGTGAAGTACCTGGGCGCGGCCTACCTCCTCTACCTGGGCGTCCGCAAGCTCATGCGGCGGACGGAGGCGGAGGAGGCCGAGGTCAAGGTGGCCTCGCCCCGGCGGCTGTTCGGCGAGGGGTTCGTGGTCAACGTGCTGAACCCGAAGACGGCCATGTTCTACCTCGCGTTCCTGCCGCAGTTCGTCGACCCGTCGCGCGGTCCCGTGGCGCCGCAGGTGCTCGTGCTCGGGGCCGTGTGGGTCGCGCTCGGCATGGCCAGCGACGGCACGTACGCCCTGCTGGCCTCGGTCCTGGCCGGGCGGCTGCGTTCCTCGGCGCGGGCCCGGCGGCGGCTCGACAAGGGCAGCGGCGTCGTCTACCTCGGCCTCGGCGCCGTGGCCGCGCTCGCGACCGAGGGCGCCAAGAAGCTCTGACGGCTACCCAGGACATTTGTACTGCCGCAATCGGGATCGCTGAATCTGCCCGGCCCCTCCGGTTTTCGAGACGCTTGACGCACACGGAGACGCCCTGGAGGAGCCGATGACCGAGACCCTGACCGCCCCGGTGAGAGCCGCGCAGCCCCGGCGGGGCACCCTCCGCACCTTGCTGATGCCGCTGGCGGTCGACGTCGCCGCGCCGATGGCGTGCTACTACCTCCTGCACGGCGCGTTGGGCACGAGCGAGGTCACCGCGCTGGCCGTGAGCGGCGTGATCCCGGCCGTCCGGGTGGTCGCCGGGATCGTCAGGGACCGCACGCTGAACGGGCTGGCCGGGCTCACGCTGGCGGTCAACGTGGCGGGCATCGCGCTGAGCTTCGTCACCGGCGACGCCCGCATGATGATCGCCAAGGACTCGGCCCTCAGCGGTGTGATCAGCCTGTTCATGATGCTCTCGGCGTTCACCGCGCGCCCGGTGATGACCCCGGGAATGCGCGCGTTCATCACCCGGGGGAACGCGGTGCGGGAGGCCGCCTGGGAACGGCTCGCGAGCTCCACCCGGTTCCGCCGCGCCGAGCGCCGCTTCACCGGCATCTGGGGCGCGGCGATGCTCGCCGACTGCGTGGCCCGGCTGATCGGCGCGTTCACGCTGCCGGTGTCCACCATGGTCTGGCTGTCCAACGTGCTGCTGATCGCCGCACTCGCGGTGGGGCTCGTGGTCGCGGGCGCGTTCGGCTCCGGGCCGATCATGTGGATGATCAACAACGAGACGAGGGACGCGCGATGAGGGGCAGGGGCATCAACTACGACACCGGTTTCCTCCCGGGCGGGCACATCAGCCGGGAGACGTTCGACCCGGAGACGGTCCGCGCGGAGATGCGGGTCATCGCCGAAGAGCTGCACTGCACCGCGGTCCGCATCACCGGCGGGCACCCCGAACGGCTCAGCGTCGCCGCGCGGCACGCCGCCGAGGCGGGGCTGGAGGTGTGGTTCGCGCCCTTCCCCTGCGAGATGACGACGCGGGAGCTCGCGCCGTACTTCCTGGAATGCGCCGAGCGGGCCGAGGAGGTGCGGCGCGACGGCGCGGAGGTGGTGCTCGTGACCGGGTGCGAGCTGAGCTTCTTCTGCGCCGGTTTCCTGCCCGGGGAGACCTTCTTCCACCGCATGGCCGCACTCGGCACGGGGGATTCCGAGCTGTACGCCCGGTTCGCCGAGATCCCCGCGCGGCTGAACCCCTTCCTGGCGGAGACCGCCGAGGCCGTCCGCACGCTCTTCGGCGGACGGGTGACGTACGCCTCGGGCGACTGGGAGGACGTCGACTGGAGCCCGTTCGACATCGTCGCGGTGGACGCCTACCGCGACGAGCGCAACGCCGCGACCTACCGCGAGGAGCTGCGCTCCCGCTTCCGGTTCGGCAAGCCGGTGGCGGTCACCGAGTTCGGCACGTGCGCCTACACAGGGGCAGGCGCACGCGGCGGCATGGCGTGGGCCATCGTGGACTACACCGTGAATCCGCCCCGGCTGGACGGCGACTACCGCCGCGACGAGGGCGAGCAGGTCCGCTACCTGCGCGAACTGCTCACCGTGTTCGAGGAGGAGGGCGTGGACAGCGCCTTCTGGTTCACCTTCGCCGGCTACGGGACGACGTACGACCCGGACCCGCGCAGCGACCTCGACATGTCCTCCTACGGAGTGGTCCGGCTGCTGAAGGACGGCGGCAGGGAGCCGAAGGCGGGCGGCAGGGAACCGAAGGAGGTCTTCCACGCCCTCGCCGCCGCCTACTCGGGCTGACCCGCGGCCGGCTGAGATGCGACGGCGGCCACCTGGCCGGCCCACCGGTAGTCGGCCTTGCCCGCCGGGGAGCGGAGGATCTCCTCCACGAACGCGTAGGTCCGCGGCACCTTGTAGCCCGACAGCCGGGTGCGGCAGTGGGCGTCGAGCTGCTGCGCCGTCGGCGAGGTCCCGTCGTACGGCTGGACGACGGCCGCGACCCGCGAGCCCCAGCGTTCGTCGGGGATGCCGGTGACCACGGCGTCGAACACGGCGGGATGCCCCTTGAGCACCGCCTCGACCTCCTCGGGGAAGACCTTCTCCCCGCCGGTGTTGATGCACTGGGATCCGCGGCCGAGGATGCGGATCGTGCCGTCCTCCTCGACCGTGGCGAGGTCGCCGGTGAGCAGCCACCGGACGCCGTGGGCGTCGGTCACGAAGGTGCGGGCGGTCTTGTCCGGGTCGTTGTGGTAGCCGGACGCGATCCGGCCGGTCCTGGCCACGGTGCCGATCCGCCCCGAGCCCGGCTCGACCGGGGTCAGCGTCTCGTCCAGCACGGCGACGGAGGCGTTGGCGTTGGGCCGGTAGCGCAGGCCCGACTCCGGCGACGACCCGTCGACGGCGGACGCCGTGTATCCGGACTCGGTCGAGCCGAAGTTGTCGAGGATCATCCGGCCCGGCAGGAGCTCCTCCAGCCGGACGCGTACGGCCCCGCTGAGGATCGCCCCGGTCGAGCTGAGCGCGAACAGCGACGACAGGTCGTAGGAGCCGGCGGCGATCTCGTCGGCGAGCGGGCGGGCCATCGCGTCGCCGGTGACGTTCAGGCTGACGACCTTCTCCCGCTCGATCGCGCGCAGCACGGCGGCGGCGTCGAACCTGCGGACGTACACCATCGTGCCGCCCATCCACCAGGCGATGAAGGTGCCCACCTGCGCGGCGCCGTGCATCAGCGGCGCCGCCGTCATCATGACGATCGGCGACGCCGCGCCGTGCGCCTGCTCGATCACCGCCTCGGGCGTCTTCAGCGGCTCGCCGTACGGGTTGCCGCCGCCGAAGGCGTAGAACAGGTCCTCCGACCGCCACATCACGCCCTTGGGCATGCCGGTCGTGCCGCCGGTGTAGATGACGTACACGTCGTCGCCGGACCGGGGCGGAAATCCTCTGCCCTCGGGCTGCCCCGCCACCGCCTCCTCGTACGGCACCGCGTCCGGCACGTCCGTGGGGCCGCCGACGGCGACGAGGTGGCGCAGCCCGGGGACCTGCGCGGCCACGGCCGCGACGCGGTCGTCGAACTCCACGTCGAACAGCAGGGCCGCGACGCCGGAGTCCCGGTAGAGGTAGAGCAGCTCCGACTCGACGTACCGGTAGTTGACGTTGACCGGCACGGCCCGCAGCTTCAGCGTCGCCAGCAGGCCCGCGACGTACTCCACCCCGTTGTAGAGCTGCATGCCGACGTGCGTGCCGTGGCGGACGCCGTGCGCGGCCAGGTGGTGGGCGAGCCGGTTGGCGCGGGCGTCGAGCTCGGCGTAGGTCAGGCGGTCGTCGCCGCAGACCACCGCCACGCGGTCCCCGATGGCGTCGGCGAGCCCCTCGAAAAGATCGGCGTGGTTGAACTCCATCCGGCGGACCTCCCGCGCTCAGGGTTTACTGCTGCCGACGATCCACATCGCGAAGAACTGGGCGCCTCCGCCGTACGCGTGGCCGAGCGCGAGGCGCGCCCCCTCGACCTGGTGCTCCCCCGCCATGCCCCGCACCTGGAGCGCCGCCTCGGCGAAGCGGATGAGGCCGGAGGCGCCGATCGGGTTGGACGACAGCACGCCGCCGGAGGCGTTCCAGGGGGTGTCGCCGTCGAGGGCCGTGCACCCGGCCTCGGTGAGCTTCCAGCCCTCCCCCTCGGTGGCGAAGCCGAGGTTCTCCAACCACATCGGCTCATACCAGGAGAACGGAACGTACACCTCGGCGACGTCGATCTCCCGGCGCGGATCGGTGACCCCGGCCTGGCGGTAGACGTCGGCGGCGCAGTCGTGGCCCGCCCGCGGGCTGACGACGTCGCGGCCCGCCACCATGATGGGTTCCGAGCGCATCGCCGTGCCGTGGATCCAGGCGGGCGTGCCGGTCACCTTGTCCTCGGCCGCGAGCACCATCGCGCAGGCGCCGTCGGACGACGGGCAGGTCTCCAGGTAGCGGATCGGCTCCCACAGCATCGGGGTCGACTCGACCATCTCCCGGTTGATCCCGGGGATGCGCAGGTGGGCGTACGGGTTCTTCAGCGCGTTCAGCCGGTCCTTGACCGCGACCAGCGTGCCGATGTGGTCCGGCGCGCCCGACCTGCGCATGTACTCCCTGATGTGCGGCGCGAAGTAGCCGCCCGCGCCCACGACCAGGGAGGCGTTGAAGGGCAGGTGCGTGGTCAGGGCCCAGGTGGCGTTCGACTCCGACTGCTTCTCGAAGGCGACCACCAGCACCCGCCCGTGCACCCCGGCCTGGACGAGCGACGCGCCGACCAGCGCGGTCGAGCCGCCGACCGAGCCCGCCGTGTGCACGCGCATCACCGGCTTGCCGGCCGCGCCGAGCGCGTCGGCGAGGTACGCCTCCGGCATCATCACGCCCTCGAACAGGTCGGGGGCCTTGCCGATGACGACCGCGTCGATGTCGGCGAACGTCAGGCCGGCGTCCTCGAGCGCCCGCAGAGCGGCCTCGCGGACCAGCCCGGCCAGCGACACGTCCCGCCGTCTGGTCTGGTAGCGGGTCTGGCCCACGCCGATGACGGCACAGCGGTTTCCCACGGCGACTCCCTACGCGGACGTTTCGAGCACGGCGACGAGGTTCTGCTGCAGGCACGGTCCCGAGGTGGCGTGCGCCACCGTGCGGCCGGCCGAGCCGTCGAGGATCCGCCGGGCCGCCTCGCCCACGCGGATCAGGCCGGTGGCCATGAGCGGGTTGGCCGCGAGCGGCCCGCCCGACGGGTTGACCGTCACGTCGGCGGACAGGCCGAGCGCCTCGCGCAGGATCGTCTCCTCGTGGCTGAACTGGGTGTGGAGTTCCGCCACGTCGACCGGGCCCTTGCCCACCCCGGCCGCCCGGCCCGCGTCAGCGGTGGACACCGACCGGGAGAGGTCGCGCATGCCCAGGTAGTGGGGCTCGGCGCGGTGCGCGATGCCGGTGATCCAGGCGGGCCGCCCGGCGAGCTCACGGGCGCGGTCCCCCGCGGCCAGCACCACGGCGGCCGCCCCATCCGTGACCGGCGCGACGTCGTACGGCCGCAGCGGCTCGACCTCGAACTCCTCCCCTGAAGGGTCCGGCAGGTCGAGGGCGTACGGGTTGGCCCGGCCGTCCGCGCGGCTGCGCCGTACGATCTCGTCGAGCACGGCCCGGTCGGCGCCCGCGGCGGCGGCCTGCAGGGCGGCATAGGACACCTGGTCGAGCCCGAGCGGCGCCAGATAGTACGGGTCGAGCTGGAGCGTCATGATCTCCCGGATGTCCGACATCGACGACTTGCCGAAGCCGTAGACCAGCGCGGTGTCGATGTCGCCGTGCTGGAGCCGCACCCACGCCTCGTACAGCGCGAAGGCGCCGTCCATCTCGACGTGGCTCTCGCTGATGGGCGGCCAGGCGCCGACCGCGTCGAGCGCCGAGACGAACGAGAACGGCGCCCCGGCCAGGTAGTCGCACGAGCCGGAACACGTGAAGCCGAACCTCTTCAGCCCGGTCGCCCGCTTGACCTCGTCGATCACCGGCAGCAGCAGCTCCGGCTCGGCCAGCCCGGTGTCGTGGCCGGTGTGGACGGTCTGGGCGAAGGCGACGACGGCCACCTCGCGCACGAGCCCACTCATCGGGCACCTCCGGTGGAGTCGTCGAGGTCGGCGTCCGGCTCCCCGGTCGGCTCGAACCACTTCACGTTGGTCATCGACAGCGTCCGCTCCTCTGGCGGCACCCACACGGCGCGCACCCGCATGCCCTGCCGCACCTCGTGCGCCGGCACCCCGCCGATCAGCGTGATCATCGGCGTGTCCGCGCCGTCCAGCAGCACGTACGCGGAGACGAACGGCACCTCGGGGGCCCGGGGGTCGGGCAGGTTGTTGATCGCGAAGGTGGTGACCGTGCCGGTGTCGACGACCTCCACCTCCTCCTCGACGACCGAGCCGCACGCGGGGCACGACTCGCGGTAGGGCACGTAGACGGCGGCGCACGCGGCGCACCTGCCGCCGACGAACCTCCCGTCGCGCACGCCCTCCAGGAACCGGGTGAGCGCACGGCCCGGCGTGACGCGATACTCGGCCCGCACGGGCGCGACGAGCGAGGTGACCTCGGGCAGGAAGCACTCGATGTCCGTGATGTGCCCGGTGGTGGCGGCCCGCCAGCGCGGGCGCACCCGCATGCCCGGCCGAAGCGCCTTCGGGCTCCCCGCGTCCACCGCGTGGACGAGGGCCGTGTCGGCGCCGTCGAGTCTGATCAACGCCCAGGCGAACGGCCGGTCGAGCGGGTGTCCGGGGCGCGGGGAGCCCACCCAGGCCCACGCCTGGACGGTCCCGGCCGGCCCGACCTCCACGTACTCCTCGGTGACCACGTCGCCCGTGTCCGGGTCGTACTCCAGCGGCGGCACCAGCACCCGCCCCCCGGCCGTACGGACCCCGACGAGCCGCCGGTCGCGCAGTTCGGTGAGGAACCGCCCGATGACCGGCCCGGTCGTCCGGGTGTAACCGCCGGGGAACTCCAGGACGTGCGTCGCGACCAGGTCCTCGGACATGTCAGATGGCACGGTCCCTGCCTTCCCAGTAGGGGGCGCGCAGCTTGCGTTTGAGCAGCTTGCCGTTCGGCTCGCGGGGCATCTCGTCGATGAAGTCGATCACGCTCGGCCACTTCATGCGGGCCAGGCGGCCCTCCAGCGAAAGGACGATCTCCGCGGCCAGTTCCTGCCCGGGGACGGCGCCGGGCGCGGGCTCGACGACGGCCATGATGCGCTCGCCCCACTCGTCGTCCGGGATGCCGAAGACGGCCACGTCGGCCACCTTCGGGTGGACCATGAGCTCCTTCTCGATCTCGGCCGGATAGATGTTCGCCCCGCCCGAGATGATCATGTCGGCCTTGCGGTCGCAGAGGAACAGGAAGCCGTCCTCGTCCAGGTAGCCGATGTCCCCGACGGTGAAGTAATCGCGCAGCCGGTTGGCCGCGGTCTTCTCCGGGTCGCCCTTGTACTCGAAGGAGACGCCCATCTTCATGTAGACGGTGCCGGGCGTGCCCGCGGGCACCGGCGCGAGCTCGTCGTCCACGATCAGCAGCTCGCTGCCCGGCCAGGCCTTCCCGACCGTGCCCGGCCGCTTCTTCCAGTCCTCGGGAGTGGCGATCGTGCCGCCGCCCTCGGTGGCGGCGTAGTACTCGTAGATCACGTCGCCCCACCACTCCAGCATCTGCCACTTGACCGGCACCGGGCAGGGCGCGGCGGCGTGGATCATCCAGCGCAGCGACGACAGGTCGTAGGAGTCCCGCGTCTCCTCGGGCAGCGACAGCAGCCGTTTGAAGTGCGTCGGCACCATGTGGGAGTTCGTCACGCGGTGGCGTTCGCACAGGCGCAGGGTCTCCTCCGCGTCCCACCTGTCCATGAAGACAAGCGTGTGCCCCATGTGCAGCGCCGTACCGGCGAACTGGGTGACCGCCGTGTGATAGCTCGGCGACGTGACCAGGTGGGCGTTCGGCCGGCCCGGCGTCACGCCGAACAGCCGCAGCAGCCCCGTCATCAACTCGGCGGAGTCGTCGGGGTCGAGGCCGGTGAGCGCGCGCCGCACACCCTTCGGCCTGCCGGTGGTGCCCGAGGTGTAGTGCATGGTGGCCCCGGCCGTACGGTCGGGGGGCGTGCTGTCCGGCCTGCCGTCGGTCAGCTCGGCCACGGGCCGGAAGCCCTCGACCTCGCCGTAGGAGAAGCACCGGTCGGCGGCGATCCCGGCTTCCTGGGCGCCCCTGACGGCCTCCGCGGCGTACCGCTCGTGGGCGAAGAACGCGGCGGCCTCGCTGTCGGCGACGATGTAGCCGATCTCGGGCCCGGTGAGGTGCCAGTTGACCGGCGTGTAGTACCACCCCGCCTGCAGGGCGGCGAGGTAGAGCACGAGGCCGTCCGCGCCGTTGGGCAGCAGGCCGCAGATGCCGTCCCCGGGACGCAGGCCCAGCTCGCGCAGGCCGTGGACCACGCGGTTGGCCTTGGCGAGCAGCTCGTCCGCGGGATGTTCCGTTCCGTCGGGATCGACCGCGGCGATCCACGCCGGGTCGGCCTGCGCAAGTCTCCAGAAACCGAGTGAGCCCATATGCCAGCTCCCTTTATGGCCGCACTGCCGGGGCGTCCGCGGCGTGAGCGGCCCCGAAGTGAAGCACGCCGGCACGACGCTGACAAGACCTGGCAATGCGGAGCGACTCAGATGAGAATCGGTTCTAGTTCTTGCGGGCAGACTAACCCCGCTCGCCATGTCTAACAAGCGCTTGATCGAACCGGTGACGCCGCCCAGCTGGAGGACACCTGTGGAGCTCCTGCCCATCAGCACCCCGCACTGCCGGATCGAGCGCGACGATCACGTGGTGATCGTCACGATGGACCGGCCCGAGGCCAGGAACGCGCTCTCGCAGGACATGCTGGTGGGGCTCGCCGAGGCATGGCAGTACATCTCGGACGAGCCCGAGGTGCGGGTCGGCATCCTCACCGGCGCGGAAGGAACGTTCTGCGCCGGGGCCGACCTCAAGGCCATGGGCACGCCGTCCGAGGACGAGCGGGTGCGCCGCCGTGCCGCCGAGATCCCCGACTACCACTGGAAGGGCCTGCTGCGCGATCCCGAGGCGCTGCCCGCCAAGCCCATCGTGTGCGCGGTCGAGGGGTACGCCGTCGCGGGCGGCACCGAACTGCTCGTCGGCACCGACCTGCGCGTCGCCGGAGAGGGCGCCACGCTCGGGCTGTTCGAGGCGCGGCGGGCGCTGTTCCCGATGGGCGGCAGCGCCGTACGGCTGCCGCGCCAGATCCCGTACGCGTTCGCCATGGACGTGCTGCTCACCGGCAGGGCGATCACGGCGGCCGAGGCGCTCGCGATGGGCATGGTCAACCGGGTCGTGCCGGACGGCCAGGCGCTCGCGGCGGCCCGCGAGCTCGCCGGCCAGGTGGCCGCCTGCGGGCCGCTGGCCGTCCAGGCGATCCTGCGCGCCTACCGCGAGACGCTGGGCATGCCGGAGGCCGAGGCCTTCAAGGTCTCCGACGCGATCGGCTGGCCGGTCATCGGCTCCGAGGACGCCAAGGAGGGCTCCCGCGCCTTCCGCGACAAACGCCCGCCCGTCTATCAGGGCCGATAGCCGCCTCAGGGGCGAGCCTGGACCATGGCGTGGGTGCCGGTCGTACGCCAGGGGCGGCCGGCCGCGTCCAGCTCCGCCAGCGTGCGCTCCGGCACGCCGACGAGCGCGTCCGACTTCAGCGTGCGCAGCGCGACGACCGGCCCGGGGAAGTAGGCGGTGACCGCGGCGAAGGGCGTGGTCGCCGGCCACATCCGGTCGCCGACGAGCCGCCGGTAGTTCAGGTCGCCCTTCATGACGGTCAGCGAGGCCGACGCGAACTCCTCCCGCAGGTCGTCCGGCATCTCCGCGTAGGGCAGCGGCGCGCAGGCGAAGGGATGCGCCCGCAGCGTGAGGCGTCCCTCCTCCATCGCGCCCCACAGGCGGGCGCCCGCCTCTCCGGCCCTGCCGGGCGCCGCGGCGAGCCGCCGCAGGCACGCGAGCACGTCGGCCGGGGTGGCGTCGGACACGAAGTACGGGAAGGGCTTGACGTGGAGGACGACCTCGCCCGCGAGCCCGCCGGCGAGGAGGTGGTCGGCCAGCACGAGGTCGGGCAGCAGTTCGCGCCCCGCGTTGTCGGCGACCAGGCAGATCCTTCCCGGTGCGGCGGCCTCGATGAGCGACCACAGCAGCGGGCGGTCGTCCACCACCAGATCCGCCGCCCTCTCCCGGTCGCCCTTGAGGGTGACGCCGAAGGACAGGTCCGCGCGGTTACCCCAGAGCGAGCCGAGCAGCAGCGCATCGGCCCGCTCGGCCGGGGAGAGCGTCGCCGTCCCGTCGAGCGCCGCCAGCTCCCCGTCCACGACCGGGCCGTCGAGTTCGGCCTGTTTCATGGGCCCGAACGGATCGACCCCGCGCCACGGGCCGTCGCCGAAGTATCCGGTGGCCTCAAGCACCTTGCGGTAGAAGTAGCTCTCCCCCCACAGGAACGGCACGTCGACGTAGCGGCGTCCGATCTTGCCGCGTCCCCACTCGGCCCAGGCGGCGCCGTCGTGCGCCGACGGCTTCAGCGGCTCCATGACGTCGCGTACGACCTCGTCGAGCAGCCGGTCGAGCGCGCGCCGCCGGTCAGGCGGGTAGGGCAGCGCCCGCGCGACCTGGCGGACGAGGACCGGATGCCGCTCCCTGAAGACGCTCAGGGCGTAGGAGCCGGGGACGTTCCCCATGATGGGCGGGGCCTCCGTCACGGTCTCGTCGCGGGCACCACTCATCCCCGGCATCCTCCCTCGGCTCGCGGAACTGCACCGCCAGTAAATCGCAGCGGCCGAGCGACCGAGGGAGGCGGGGCGGCGGGCGGCAGGGGTGGACGACCGGGTGCGCGAGGGCCCCCGCCGCTCGCGGCGTCACCCGTCGCCGGTGATGCGGCCCAGGCGCTCCATGGCCTCGATGTACTCCTCCACCATCTCGAAGACGACCTGTCTGGCCGGCTTGACCTGGTTCATCGCGCCGATGATCTGTCCGGCCGGGAACGTGGCCAGCTCGGTCGCGTCCGATCTGCCGATCCGCCGCAGCGCGTCGGAGATCAGCATGAACTGCAGCGGCATCGGCAGCGTGCCGGGCGACTCGGCCGACTCCCACGCGTCGGTCCACTCGTTCTTCAGCAGGCGGGCGGGCTTGCCGGTCCAGCTCCGCGACCTGACCGTGTCGCGGGAGGTGGCCGCGATGATGCGCTGCCGCACGGTCTCGGAGGTGTCGGCCTCCTCCACGGCCAGCCAGATCGAGCCGGTCCACACGCCTTCGGCGCCGAGCGCCATGCCCGCGGCCATCTGGCGGCCGGAGCCGATGCCGCCCGCGGCCAGGACCGGCACGTCCACCGCGTCCACCACCTGCGGGATCAGCACCATCGTGGAGATCTCTCCGGTGTGGCCGCCCGCCTCGGTGCCCTGCGCCACGACGACGTCCACGCCGACCTCGACCTGTTTGATCGCGTGGCGGGGTGTGGAGGCGAGCGCGGCCACCTTCACGCCCTTCGCGTGAGCCTGCTCCACGACGTCGGCGGGCGGCGGGCCGAGGGCGTTGGCGAGCAGCGCGATGGGATGCCGGAGCGCGACCTCGACCTGCGGCCGGGCGGTCGCGTCGGTCCAGCCGAGCAGCACCTTGCCGGAGTCGGAGCCGTCCAGCGGCGGGACACCGTGCCGGGCCAGCAGGTCCTCCACGAAGGCCCGGTGCCCCTGCGGGATCATCCCCTGCAGCCGCGCCACCAGTTCGGCCGGGGAGTCCACGTCGAGGTCCGCGCCCTCATAGGAGGCGGGCATCACCACGTCCACGCCGTACGGACGGCCGTCCACGTGGTCGTCGATCCACTTCAGCTCGATCTCGAGCTCTTCCGGGGTGAAGTACAGGGCGCCGAGCACCCCCATGCCGCCGGCACGGCTGACCGCGGCGACGACGTCCCGGCAGTGGCTGAACGCGAAGACAGGGAACTCGATACCGAACATGTCGGTGACACGTGTCCGCATGCCTCGAACCTACGACGGCTCCCAGCGAACTGCAACGCGTTCTAGTAAGTCGCGCGGGACGGGTTCCTACCAGCCGGTAACCAGGCGTCGAGAGGCGGCCGAAGGCCATGCGAGAACACGTTCCACGCGGCCGCCGCCTCCCTGCGAGCCGGCTCACGGGCACCAGGCGTCACAGGGGTGACGACAGCTCACGGACCAAAGTCAGATTTCATGACAATGCGGGATTGCGGCCATATCACCGGGGTCGTACCGTCCCACTATGGATCTGGAGATCCGCCACCTGAGAATCGTGCACGCGGTCGCCGAAGCCGGGAGCGTCACGAAAGCGGCCACCCGGCTCGGCCTCGCCCAACCGTCGCTCACCGCGCAACTCAAGCGCATCGAGCGCTCACTCGGGGGTCCGCTGTTCGAACGCGACCGCAACGGCGCCCGTCCCACTCCTCTCGGCGAGATGGTGCTCGCCCGCGCCCGGGTGCTGCTGCCCGCCGTACGGGACCTCCAGGAGGACGCGGTGCGATTCGCCAACACCTCCGTCAAGCTGCCCGGCTACCGTCTCGGCGCGACGAACGGGCCCATACTCGGCGGGCTCGTCGAGCGTCTGACCGCCGACCAGCCGGGCATCCCGGTCACCACCCGCACGTCCTGGTCGGCCGGTGAGCTGACCGCGCTCGCCGTGGCAGGCCGGCTCGACTTCGTGCTGCTCGGGACGTGCGGCGACAGCCCGCCTCCCCCTGCCGAGGCGATGAACTGGACCACGGTCGGCACCGACCCGGTCTTCGTGCTCCTGTCCGAGGACCACCCCCTCGCGGGGGAGAAGGAACTGGAGCTGTCCAGCCTCGCCGACGAACGCTGGACGGTCGCCCCCGGCGACGGCTGTTTCGCCGACTGCTTCGCCGCCGCCTGCGCCCGGGCCGGGTTCGTCCCCGAGTCCATCTACGAGACGGATGTGGCGACCTGCCTGCACCTGGTCGGGGTGGGCAAGGCGGTCGCCCTGTGCCAGGCCACCTTCCTGCTCACCGCCGGGCTGGTCATGATGCCGCTGGCCGGTGCGCCGCTGCGCTGGCGGCACCTGCTCGGCTGGCACGCCGACTCGATCGGCGCGCGGGCCGCCGCCCCCGTCGTCGCCGCCCACGCCAGGGCCGCGTACGCCGACGCGGTGCGGCGCAGTGCCCGCTACGCCGACTGGCTCGTCACCAACCCCGAATACGGAGCGGTTCCCTAGACAAGCGCCGCGTCAGGCGACGTTCGCCCTGCCGACGACCTGGCGTAGCCGTTCGCCGGCCTGCCGACCCGCGCTTCGCGGCAGGCTCCAGCCCGCAGTGTAGAGCTGCCCGTCATCGGCGTGAGCGTGCCCAGGATCGGCCGGACGCCGTGCTCCTGGGCCAGGCGACCTTGCCGGAGCCCTGCGAGGGCGCCAATTTCGGGCCAGCGAATCTTCAGACGAGGGCGGTTCCATAACTCGGTGATAGGGGCGAACTGATAGATCCACGTGACAGCGGAGGTCGGTTACGTTGACGGCACCCCCCACAGACAAGGAGAGCCCCACATGCTCCACAGACGCACCGTACTCGCCGGATGCGCTCTGGCCGTCACGGCCCTCGCCACGGTCGCCACCCCCGCCATGGCCGAGCCGAGCAACTCTCCCGCCTCCTCCGCCGTCAAGCCCCCGCCCGCGATGGTGGACGCCATGCAGCGCGACCTCGGGCTCACCCCCGCCCAGGTCAACACCCGCCTGGCCAACGAGGCGAAGGCCATGTCCACCGACGCCAAGGTCCGTGCCGCGATCGGCGACGCCTACGCCGGATCCTGGGTCTCCGGCGCCACCTCCGAGAGCTTCATCGTCGCCACCTCCGACGCCTCCAAGGCGGGCGCGGTGCTGGCCGCCGGCGCGCAGCCGAAGATCGTCAGCCGCAACCTCGCCGCCCTCGACTCCGCCGAGGCCGCGCTGGACCGGGCCGCCGCCGACGCGCCCGCCTCCACGTCCGTCTGGTATGTCGACGTGCTCAGCAACAGCGTCGTCGTGCTGTCCTCCAACACCGCAGAGGCCGCGGCGTTCGTGGCCGCGAGCGGCGCCGACAAGTCGGCCGTACGCGTCGAGCAGTCGAACGAGCAGCCGCAGACCTTCTACAACGTGCGCGGCGGCGACGCCTACTACATCGGCAGCTCGGCCCGGTGCTCGATCGGCTTCTCCGTACGCAAGGGAACCACACCCGGCTTCGTCAGCGCCGGTCACTGCGCCACCGTCGGCAGCACGCTGTACGGCTACAACCGGGTCTCCATGGGCAGCTTCCAGGGCTACTCGTTCCCCGGCAACGACTACTCGTGGGCCGCTGTCAACAGCAACTGGACGGTCACGCCGTACGTCAACAACTACAGCGGCGGCAACGTCACCGTGAAGGGCTCGTCCGTGGCCCCCGTGGGCTCGTCGATCTGCCGGTCCGGCTCGACCACGGGGTGGCACTGCGGCTCCGTCCAGCAGCTCAACGCCAGCGTCCGCTACTCGCAGGGCACGGTCAGCGGGCTGACCCGGACCAACGTCTGCGCCGAGCCCGGTGACTCCGGCGGCTCGTTCATCTCGGGCAGCCAGGCCCAGGGCATGACCTCCGGCGGCTCGGGCAACTGCTCCTCCGGCGGCACCACCTACTTCCAGCCCGTCAACGAGGCCCTCTCGGTCTACGGACTGACACTCGTCACCGGCTGATCCCAGCCGACCGGGGAGCTCCCCCGCCGGCCCGTTTTCCGGGTCAGCGGGGGAGCCTTCGCCATAGGGGCCGGGGCAGCAGCCGCATGACGGTGAACGCGAGCCGCAGCCGGGCGGGCACCCACACGGTCACCTTCCGCGTGTCCAGGGACTCCACGACCGCGTCCGCGACCTCGGCCGCCGTCACCGACATCGGGGCGGGGGTCATCCCCCGCGTCATCCGGCCGATCACGAACCCCGGCCGGACGACCACGACCCGGGCCCCGGAACCGTGCAGCGCGTCGGCCAGTCCCTGGGCGAAGCCGTCCAGCCCGGCCTTGGCCGAGCCGTACACGAAGTTGGCCTTCCGCACCCGCACGCCGGCCACCGACGACAGCACGACGAGCGTGCCGTGGCCCTGCTCGCGCAGCCGCCGTGCCGCGGCCAGGCCGATAGAGACGTGGCCGCCGAAGTTGACCGCGACGTCGCGGGCGGCGGCGACCGGGTCGGCGTCGTAGACCGCCTGGCTGCCGAGCACGCCGAACGCCGGGATCACCACGTCGAGGTCGCCGACCTTGGCGGCGGCCTCCTCGATGAGGGCGGCATGCGTCTCCGGGCGGGCGGCGTCGAAGTCCAGCACATGGACCTCGGCCCCGAGCCGTTCGAGGTCGTCCACCGGCACGGCTCCGCCGCCATCCTTCATGGACGCGGTGGCGTCACGCGCCGCGAGCACGACCCTGCGGGCGCCCCGCCGGACCAGCCGCTCCACGATCGCGAGGCCGATCTCGCTGCGCCCGCCCAGCAGCAGGACGGTGTCGACCGAGCCCAGCGCGTTTCTCATGGCCACTCCCTCGACGACGGAATCAGCACAGGCGCAGCCTACGGGCGAGATCGGAGACGAAGACGCCGTCCGGGTCGGCCCGGCGCCGGATCTCCCGCCATTCCCCCAGCCGGGGGTACGTCGCGGCCATGGTGGTGGCCGACATGCGGGAGTCCTTGGCCAGGTAGAGGCGGCCCCCGGCCGCCGCGACCCAGCCGTCGAACTCGGTCAGCATCGCGGCCAGCCCGCTCTGCCCGGCCGGGATGTCCAGAGCCAGCGTCCACCCCGGCATCGGGAACGACAGCATGCCGGGCGTCCCCGCCCCGAACCTCTTCAGCACGGTCAGGAACGACACGACCCCTGCGCCGGACAGCCGCTCGACCACCCGGCGCAGCGTGTCCTCCGCCCCGAGCGGCACCACGAACTGGTACTGCACGAAGCCGCGCGGGCCGTACATCCGGTTCCAGCCGCCCACCCCGTCAAGAGGGTGGAAGAACGGCGCGACACCCTGGACGATCCGGCGCGGGGTGGCGGGGGCCTTGCCGTACCAGGCGGCGTTGAAGGCCCGCACCGTGGCCCGGTTGAGCAGGCCGCCGGGCGCCCAGGGCGGGGCGGACAGCAGGGGCCGCGGCGCGAAGGCGAGGGGGTTCCCGCGCGCGCGGGCGGGCAGGTCGCCCGGCGCGGCGTGGTCGCCGCGGGTGAGCACGCCCCGGCCCATCCGCCCGCCCCGCGCGAGCAGGTCGATCCACGCGACCGTGTAACGGTGACCGTCGTCGGTCGCGGCCATCGTCTCCAGGGTCTGGTCGAGGTCGCGAGTGCGCTCGACGTCCACCCGCATCCACGCGGTCTCGATCGGCACGCACTGGAACGTCGCCTCGACGATGACGCCGGTCAGCCCCATGCCGCCCACGGTGGCCCAGAACAGGTCGTCGCCCGGTTCGAGCGTACGCACACTTCCGTCGGCGGTGAGCAGGCGCAGCGAGCGCAGGTGGGCTCCGAAGGAGGAGTCCACGTGGTGGTTCTTGCCGTGCACGTCGGCCGCGACGGCCCCGCCGACCGTGACATACCGGGTGCCGGGGGTCACCGGCACGAACCAGCCGCGCGGGACGAGCCCGGTCATGAGGTCGTGCAGGCTGACCCCCGCCGACGCGGTGACGAGCCCCGTGGCACCCAGGCTCCACGACGGCTCGAGCGCCGTGCAGTCGAGCACGAGCCCGCCCGCGTTCTGCGCGGCGTCGCCGTACGCGCGGCCGAGGCCGCGGGCCACGACTCCGCGCCTGCCCGCCTTCGCCACGAGTCCGGCGGCCTCCTCGGCGGTGCGCGGGCGGGCCACCGTCGCACGCGTGGGCGCGGTGCGCCCCCATCCCGTCAGCAGCGTCATGCCAGTTGGATACCGCATGCCAGCAGGATCAGCATCAGCGCGAGGAACACCTGGAGCGGCCGGTCGCGCAGCACCAGTTCCTCGGGTTCCTCCCCCACCCCACGGTCGACCAGCAGCGCGTGCCGCAGCACGACCAGCACGAACGGCACGATGCTGAGCGCGCAGAACGCCCTGGCCGGCCCGGTGTGCTCCTGGAGCGCCCACAGGCAGTAGGTGACGATCATCGCCCCCGAGGCCATGACGCGCACGTGACCGAGGTAGCTCGCGGTGTACGTCTCCAGCGTGGCCCGGGCGACCCGGCCGTCCCCGGGCCCGGCGCGGAGCTCGGCCTCCCGCTTGCCGGCCACCAGCAGCAGCGAGCCGAGCGAGACGACGACCAGGAACCAGCTCGTCACCGGCACGGCCACGGCGACCGCCCCCGCGTACGCGCGCACGACGTGGCAGCCGGCCACCGCGACGAGGTCCACCACGGGCTGGTGCTTGAGCCAGAGGGTGTAGGAGAAGGTGAGCGCCAGATAGGCGGCGACGACGGCGGCGAGCGGCCACCCGCCCGCGAGCCCGGTGAGCAGGCCGGCCGCCAGCAGCGCCGCGCCCGCGGTCCGCGCGAGCCGTACGGACACGATCCCGGCCGCGATCGGGCGCAGCCGCTTGCGGGGGTGGCGCCGGTCGGCGGCGACGTCGGCCGCGTCGTTGAAGAGGTAGGAGCCGCTGGCGGCCAGGCAGAAGGCGGCGAACGCGACGAGCGAGCCGCGCAGTCCCGCCCCGGTGGTCAGCACGCCGGCGGCGGCCGGGGCGGCGAAGACGAGCGCGTTCTTGAGCCACTGCCGGGGCCGGCAGGCCCGCAGCAGCCCCGCCGCGCGCGAGCGCCGGGAGGGCGTGCCCGCCGGAGGCGTCGCCACCGGCGGGCCCATCGGCGGGTTCAGGGCGCTGTCCCGCTTCACGGGTCGGCCGGCTTCCCGGGTCAGTCCACGCGGCCCGGCCGCAGCAGCAGCCACACCCCGACGACGGCGAGCGCGAGCCCGAGGATGAGCGCCACCAGCGGGAGCGTCGTCTTGATCAGCGTGATCTGAGCCATGTTGTCGCGGGCCGTCTGGACGAGCTCGCCGACGGTCTGCGGCGTGAACGAGGCGGTGGCGATGAGGGCGGGCATGCGCTCGACGCCGTCGGCCGTCTTCAGCACCTCGTGGCGCTGCTGCTCCTGCTTGACCGGGACGCCGGTGGTCGGCTCGACCCAGAAGGTGTTCACGCCGTCGTAGACGCGGTCGACCTGGATGTCGCCCGTCCCCTTCATGCCGAGCACGGAGGCGGGCGCGCTGAGCTTCTCGACGGGCGTCGGCGGGATCTGCTGCACGAAGCGGTAGACCGGCAGGCCGTTGACCGTGTCCTCACCGTCGAACGTCGCGTCGTACGCCTTGCGGGTGTCGGTGTTGAACACCTGGTAGGTCTTCTTCTCGACGCCGAACGGGAACAGGAAGATCTGGCCCTGCAACTGCACCGGCTGCGCGCCCGACCCGCTGTTCACGCTCGTGCCGCAGCAGGTGACGCCCTGGCCGTTGTATTTGTTGAACGCGCTGCGGAACTGCGTCATGGAGATCTGCGGATTGTTGTTGGTCACGTCGTTGGCGTTGGTGAACTGGTCCCACACGACGTGGTCGTCCTTGGCGTCCTTGACGTCGCCCCTGGTCGTGACCGTGATGTCGAGGGTGCCGGTGAGGACCTTCAGATCCCGCTTGCTGAAGTACTGCGCGTTCTCGGCGGTCAGCCGCGTGATGCTGTACTGGTTCGCCGGCGCCTGCACGAGTTTGTCCGCGACCTGGAACCTCAGCAGCGGCGCGAGAACGACGAGGAACGCCCCGAGTCCTACGAGGACCACTCCTAATCCGCGGCGCATCGCTCCTCCTGGGGCAGGCCAGCTACTGCCTATTTGTCCTGAAACACGTTCCTATTTCGCTGTATGTTAGACGGGGCAGTGACCGACGTCACCAGGGATGCGGAAAAGTGACCGAAACAGGTTCTAGCTCGACGGCGACTCGTGACATGTTACCGGCCGGTTCGCAACCTGTTCGTGACACACCCGTGCTTTCCGGTCAGGTTCCCTCCGGCCATGTGGACGCCCTCGACGGCGTGCGGGCGCTCGCGGCCGTCGCCGTCCTCGTCTTCCACGTCGCGATCGAGTCGGCGGCGGCGTTGCGGGACAACTTCTTCAGCAGCCTGCTCGCCCGGGGCGACGTCGCGGTCCCCATCTTCTTCGCGCTGTCCGGGCTGCTCCTCTACCGGCCCTACGCGCGTGCCGCGCTGCTCGGGGAGCGTCCCCCGGACACCCGCGTCTACCTGATCAAGCGCGCCCTGCGCATCCTCCCGGCGTACTGGCTGGTCGTGGCCGTGGCGATGGCGCTGTGGGCCGGGCCGCACCTCGGCGACGTCAAGACGTGGCTGCAGCTGCTGCTGCTCGGCCAGACCTACGAGATCCACCCCTGGTGGTTCGGCCTCGGGCCACGCGGGCTCGCCCAGATGTGGAGCCTGTGCGTCGAGGCCGCCTTCTACGTGCTGCTGCCGCTGGTCGCCGCCGCGCTGGCGGCGTACGCCCGGCGCGGCGGCCCCGGCCTCGACACCCGCGCCAGGCGGCTGCTGACCGGCGTCGCCGTGCTCGCCGCGTCGTCGTTCGCGTGGGCGCTGCTCACCTATTTCCCCGTCTACCGGCCCTACCTGAATACCTGGCTTCCCCGGGCCTGGGTGTTCTTCGCGGTCGGCATGGCGCTGGCCGTCGTCTCCGAATGGGCCCGCCAGGAAGCCGGCGAGAACGGCCCGGCGCACCGGTTCGTCCGGGCCGTGGGCGCGTCGGCGGGCTCGTTCCTGCTCGTCGCCGCCCTCGCGTACGCCGTGGCGGCCTCGCCGCTGACCGGCACGCGCTTCAGCGGCGTGGACGGCGTGTGGGCCGACCTGTCGGAGCTGGCCCTGTACGCCACCGTGGCGGCCGGGCTGGTGACCCCGGCCGCGCTGCTGCCGGCCGAGGGCTCGACGTACGGCCGCTTCCTGAGCAGCCGGGTGATGCGCTTCCTCGGCCGGGTGTCCTACGGCGTGTTCCTGTGGCAGTTCGTGGCCCTCTATCTCTGGTACGACTTCAGCCAACAGCAGGCGTGGAGCGGGAACTTCGCCGGCAACCTCGTCGTGGTCGGCGCGCTCACGCTGCTGCTCGCCACGCTCACCCACCGCTACGTCGAGGAGCCGGCGAGGCACCTCGCCCGCTTGGCGACCTCTTCGCAGAAGGGGGCGCGGAAGGTGACACCGACGGAGACGCCGACGGAGACGCCGACGGAGACGCCGACGGGGACGGGGACGGCTGCGGCGGCGCCGCGGCCGTAGGGGCGGGCGTTCCGGGCACCGGGTCGCCGTAGGCGAAGCCCTTCAGGCAGACCGCCGCCGGGTCGTCCAGCCGGATCAGCAGCCCCTTGCCGATGGCCGTGACCGGGAACTGCACCAGCGCGCCGCCGGAGCCGGTGGCGTGGAACTGCAGCTGCCCCCGCTGCCCGTTCATCTCGTAGCTGCCGGTGCCGGCCCGCTTGGCGGTGTAGGCCAGCCCGGCGATCGGCCCCGGGCCGCCGAAGGACACGACGTCAGGGAAGAAGATCGCGTCGCCGAGGAGCGGGAAGCACGAGCGGTCCCCCGGCGGCACCACTCCGATCGACGCCTTCACCTCGGCCGGCGCGAGCCGGCCCTTGTCGTCGAAGACGAGCGCGTGCTCCGACGGCTCGGGCACGCGCATCCGGGCGCGCAGCGCGGGCCGGGCGAGCGGGGCCAGCAGGTGGTGGCTGAGCCTGCGGTTGCCGTTCCACGGCAGCACGATGTACTCGGGGAGCGGGCTGGAGTAGATCACGGCCGTGTCCGGGACCTTGGCGAGGGAGGCCCGTACGGCGGCCAGGTAGGCCCGCACCCGGTCTCCCGACAGCGTGTCGCGGTAGTTCTGGATCGACACGATCGACATCGCGAGGTAGGCGCCCGCGAGGAGGCCCGCCGCCGTCGGCAGCTCGCTCCCCGCGGGAATCGGCCGCCGGTAGGGCTCGGTCTCGTCCCGCAGGGGCAGCAGTGCGAGCCCCAGGCAGACCGCGAGCACGATCGCGGCGTCCGCGACGTAGCGGGTCTCGGAGCCGACGACCTGGGTGAGCCCGGTGCCCCGTGCGATCGCCGTCGGCACGCCGTCCGCGGCGACCAGGTAGCCCGCCAGGATCAGCCAGGCGCGCGCGGCCCGCCGCCGCCACAGCACGGTGGCGACCACCAGGGCGGCGAGCACGGCCCATCCGGCGGCCACCAGCAGCGGGCTGGGATCGGCCAGCCCGCCGTTGGGCAGCACCGGGCCCCATGACAGCGGCCCGCCGACCACCCCGGCGGGGAAGACCTGGCCGAGCAGGCGGCCCAGCAGGTCGGCCGCGTTGCCCGGCGCCGGGACGGCCGCGCCCTCGCCCGGCGCGGTGCCGCGGCGGGCGAGGTACAGCGCCGCGTATCCGCCCATCAGCAGCACGTAGGAGCCCCACAGCCGCCAGTGGGAGCGCAGCTCGCGGAGCATGAGCGCGATCCACGGGCCCGCCCACGGCCGCAGGTGCGACGTGGTCAGCGCGAACAGCAGGAACGGGACGAAGACCCCCTTCGTGCTGAACGCCATGCCGGCGAGGACCCAGTAGAAGGCCCGGCGGGCGTGCCGCGCCCCGCCCTCCCCGGCCCACCTGACCTGGGCCGCCAGAGCCATGACCATCGTGAGCTGCAGCGGCACCGCGTTGATGGCGGCCGACCACCAGCCGAAGGCCGGGACCGTCAGCGGCGAGAACAGGGCGAAGGTGAGCGGCAGCAGGATCCCGGGCCGCGTGCCGAACAGCCGCACGAGCAGCCGCAGCAGCATCACCGCCACGGCCGCCTGGACGGCGAACGTGACCGCCGAGACCAGCAGCCAGTCGTACGGCGACAGCCTCGACAGCACCCAGGTGAGCCCGAGCGCCCCCGGCATCAGATGGCCCTTGTGGACGCGGAACAGGAAGTCGAACGTCAGGGAGTGCTCGTAGGCGTCGCCCACGAACAGGAAGTCGTCCTCGACGAAGGAGGAGGACGTCATGACGGGGATCCGGACCGCCAGCGACGCCACGACCAGCAGGACCGCCGTGATCATGACGGGGTTCGCCAGGCCCTCGCGCCATCTCGGCGCGATGCCGGGCCGTTCCGTACGCGTGATCTGACTCATCGGGATTCTCCCAGCGCCATGGGACAAAAGGGGGTGTTATGCTCCGGCGCACCCGACAGGAGAGGGACGTCGTGCACGCCGAGCCGTTCCGCGCCGACCTGGCCCGTTCGATCCGCCTGTTCAGCGCCTTCCGCAAGGAGCAGACCGACCCCGACTTCTTCTACGGCCTGCTCGCCCGTGACACCGTCGCCCAGCTCGCGGCGTACGCCGACCTCGACGGCGCGCTCGTCGCGGACGTCGGCGGCGGGCCCGGCTACTTCACCGACGCGCTGCGCGCCGTGGGCGCGCGGCCGGTGTGCGTCGACTGCGACGCCGGGGAGATGAGCGCGCGCACCGGCGCCATTCCCGACGGCGCGGTGCTCGGCAGCGCCCTCGACCTGCCGTTGAAGACCGGATCCGTCGACGTGTGCTTCTCCTCCAACGTGCTGGAGCACGTGCCCGATCCGTGGCGGATGGGCGACGAGATGGTGCGGGTGACGCGGCCGGGCGGCATCGTCTACCTGTCGTTCACCAACTGGCTGTCGCCCTGGGGCGGCCACGAGACCTCGCCGTGGCACTACCTGGGCGGACACCGCGCCGCGCGCCGTTACGCGCGCCGCCACCGCCGCTCTCCCAAGAACGTGTACGGCACGAGCCTGTACGCCGTCTCGGTGGCCCGGGCGCTCGCGTGGGCCAGGCGGCATCCCGGCGCCGACCTCGTCGGCGCCCTGCCGCGCTACCACCCTCGCTGGGCGACCCCGGTTATCCATCTACCCGGCGTTCGCGAGATCGTGACCTGGAACCTGCTGCTGGTGCTGCGCCGCCGGTGACCTCCTCGGCCGGGTGGCGATCCGGAAGACGACGGCCAGCACCACGGTGAGCAGGGCGGCGAGCAGGCCGCATGCCAGCGGGATCCACTCGCGCGTCAGCAGGATCCACCGGCGGAACCTGGCCGCCTCGTCCGCGAAGGCGCGCACCTCGGCGGCGCTCGTCATCAGGTCGGCGTCGAAGGCGACCTGCCGCTCGACCTGGTCGGGCGTGCGCAGGGTGTCGCGCCGCCGCTCCTGCGTGCGCACGGTCAGACCGCTTTCCGGTTCGACCCAGATCGTGCGGGTGATCTCGGTGTACCGCGCCACGGCGACCCGCTCCTCTCCCGGCATGCCGACCGTCGTGCCGGGCACCGGGCCGGGCAGGTCGGCCGTCTTCACCGGCCCGGCCGAGTAGGTGTAGCGATAGGTCGGCACGCCCTCGACGGTCTCCTCGCGCTCGAACCGCATCGGCGCCTCCCGCCGCAGCACCGGGTCGAACACCGTGTACGAGCGCGGCTCGGCTCCGGCGGGCAGCCGGAAGGCCAGCCCGGTCTGCCGTACGCCGGGGTCGTCGTCGACGTACTCCCCGCAGCACTCGACGGCCAGGCCGGTCCGCCGGTCGAAGGCCGTGCGGCGCTCGTGGTAGTCGACGCGCTCGCCGTCCCGGGTGTCCAGCGAGGAGAACTCCACCCAGACGGCCGTACGGTCGTCACCCGCCCGCGGATCGCCATAGACGGCCACCGTGTTCTGCACCGGCACGTTCCGGTGCAGGCGGAAGGTGGCGGTGTCGAGGTAGGTGGCCGAGGGCGAGACGAGCCGCTGGACGCGGGTCTGCTCCAGCGGCAGGACCGTGGTCCGCGGGTAGACGTAGAAGTGGAACAGCGCCCCCACGGTGATCAGGAAGGCGATGCCCGCCAGGAGGAGCGTGCGCCGAAGCCGCACGAACGCGCCCGTCATCGGGCCACCTCCCCCTGCTGATCTCGTACGGCGGCCAGCAGCCGGGCGAGCACGACGAGGCAGAGCACGTCGGCGGCCGGGCCCTGCCCGGCGGCCTGGGCGAGCCCGGCGAGGCCGAGCGCGACGAGCGCCACCCACGCGGAGGCGGCGTGCCGGGCGAAGGCCCGAAGGCGGCTCGGCCCCGCGTGCTGGGCGCCGGCGATCCCGCGCAGCCACAGGAACGCCGCCAGCGCGGCGGCGACGACGACCACGCCCGCCACGCCCCCGGCCAACAGTCCGGCGATCGGCGCCGCGATCCACACCCACAGCGTGCGGACGCGGCCCGGCCCCACCGGGCGCAGCCGCGACCGGCCGCGCACCAGCGCCAGGGCCACCACCGCGAGGGCCAGGCCCAGCCCGGCGAGCAGCGCGATGCGGTAGGCCGGGTCGGGCTCGTAACGCAGCACCACCTCTCCGCCGCCGGCCGGCAGTTCCCAGGCCTGCCGCCAGCCGTCGAGCCTCGCCGGGGTCAGCCGTACGCCGTCGAGGTACGCCTGCCAGCCGGCGTTGTAGTTCTCGTTGACCACCAGATAGGAGGGCGCGGCGGCGGTGACCCGGAGGCGGCGCTCCTGCGGTCCCCACGACGTCACCGTGGCGGGGGTGGCCGTCACCGCCGCGCGGTCCTCTCCTGCCCCGTCGTCCAGCATCACAGAGCGCACCCGGAAGGCGTCGCTGGGCGCCACGCCGACCCGGCTGCGGCCCTCGGTCAGGTGCACGGGCGCGCACCCCGAGTAGGTCAGCGGACGGCCGTTGAGCACGTCGTCGAGCGTGCCGCCGACCACCCGGGTCGGCACCTCGTCGCCGTCCACCCGCAGGGTCGGGCCATAGCCGCAGGGCAGCCGCAGCGGGATGGCGCCGAGGCCGCCGAGGGGCTTCACCCCGGGGATGGCGATCTCGGCCACCTCGATCGCGCGGGAGGCGGGCGCGGTGAACTCGATGGTGAACTTCCGCGTCTTCAGCGCGGGGAACGTGAACACCCCGTCGCGGTCCACCCAGCCCTGCACCGCCCGTGTTTCCGTGAGCGCCGCCCCCGCGCGCAGCGTGAGCTTCACCGGCGGGATGCCCTGCGCCGAGTCGGGGAACAGCACCCGGATCCGGGAGAACGTCCGGGTCCTGCCCAGGTCGATCGACAGCGTCGGATGCCGGTCGAACGGCTGGGCGAACCACAGTGTCGAAGGGTCGCCGTCCATCGCCTGGCGGCCCAGCACGGCCCCGTGCTCGGTCGCCGTGGACGACGCGCTGACGTGCGGATACTGGTTCGGCAGCGTAGTGATCAGGTCCGCCGCCTTCGGATCGGCGAGCACGGCCTGCCCGCGCACCGTGCGCACGCCGTCGCGCGCCACCGGGATGAGCCGGTCGAACCCGTAGCCGTCCTCCCCGATGATCTGCAGCCGCGAGGAGCAGGTCCAGGTGACCGAGCCCCGCATGCACGCGTCGGCGTCTCCCCGCTTGGTGAGCAGCACGGTGCCCGGGTCGCCCGTGCCGGTGTCCGGCACCGAGATCGTCCGCACCGCCCGCACGCCCGGGATGCGCAGGTCGGTGATGCCGGCCCGGCTGCCGAGCGCGGTCCTCGGCTCGTACGCGAGCCTGGTCACCTTGATCCGCAGCCACGAGCTCTTCCCGGGCACCGGGCGCAGCGGCTGGAGCGCGTCGGTGCGCGCCACCGCCACTCGGCGGGCGCCGCGCTCGGTCTCCAGCGCGACCTCGGCCACCGGCGGGCCGATCGCCCCCTGCTCGAAGGCCGCCGCGATCTCGGTCAGGTCCACCCGGCCGGTGAAGCGGACCTCCAGCCACTCCCCGACCGCGCCGTGCCAGCCGTCCGACCGCCATCCCGTGCGGGGATCCTCGTCGAGCGCGGCGTACGGCTGCCGCCCCGGGTCGCGCTGGCCCACGGCGGCCGTGACGGCGGAGTCCGCCGACGAGGCGGTGACGTCCTTCACGTCGAGGTAGCGGGCGGTCGACGTGGCCGCCGACCAGGCCGGATCGGTGAGGTCGGTCGAGACCGGCGCCTGGTTGCCCGTCAGCGTCGCCGACGCGATGCGCCGTACGTCGCCGAACACGATGTCCCGTTTGCGCAGGGTGTCGGTGAGGATGGTGTCGCGGGCGGGGATCGCCGCCGCGCCCGGCTCGTCGCCCACGAGCACCGGGCGGTCGCCGGTGAGCAGTCCCTCCTCGGCCATGTCGAGCACGGCCTCGGGGGCGCCCTCCACGTGCAGCGTGCCCGCACGGGGCACCGTCGAGGCGAGCGGGGCCGTTCCGGCGATCTTGTAGACCTCCAGCGCCGGGTAGGGCTGGTCGAGCCAGCCCGAGGCGGTGCCGTTCGCCGTCAGGCCGACCAGCGGCCCGAACTCGGCGGTCCTGGACAGCCCGGAGTCCTGAAGGGTCTGGTGCACCCGGGCGGGCCAGGCGGTCCCGAGCGTCTCCCTGACCAGGTCGTTGCGGATGAGCAGGTAGGTCACCCCGGCCCGGCGCAGGGCCTCGGTCAGGCCGGGCGAGCCGTGCCCGGTGGCGAAGCGCTCGTCCACCGCCTGCACGAGCCGGGCCAGGCCGGGCGACCCCCACGGCACGTTGGCGTGGGTGGCCCAGCGGACGGTCAGCAGCGACTGCATGGGCTCGTCGAGCGGGCGGCCCCACAGATACTCGCCCCGCGCCGAGCCGGGCATGGCGAGCACCATGCCGTCGCCCGCGTTGCGGTTCAGCCAGGCCGCCGCCTCGCGCCAGTAGGTGGGAAGGTCCGCGAAGGACCCGCGGGCGGTCACCCCGGCCGTCGCGACCGGCACGATCGTGAGCGCGAGCAGCCCGGCCGCCAGCGCGGTGACCGGCCTGCGCAGGCGCACCGGCCCCGCGACGGGAAGCGCGGCCAGGCCGAGCGCGAGCGGCAGCCGGATCAGCGCGTCGAACTTGTGCAGGTTGCGGAAGGGCGCGAGCGGCCCGTCGAGCAGGTCCCTGACCTGGCCGGTCCAGGGGTGGGCGAGGTCGCCCGCGTGGCCCGCGGTGACGAGGAGCAGGCCGGCGATCACGCACAGGACCAGGAACGTCCGCTCGGGGGTCGCCCTGCGGACGACGCCGGTCAGCCCGAGCCCGGCCACCAGCGCCGTGGCGGCGACCAGCCACGGCACGGTGGCCTGGTCGTAGGCCGCAGGGAGCCACGGCTGCCCGTCCACCGGGAGGAACGAGATCCAGCTCGACGTGCCGCGCAGCGCGTTCACCAGTGAGGTGACGCTGGTGGTCGCCGACGCCGTCTCGATGAACGGCAGGAACGAGAAGATGTAGCGCCCGAGCAGCAGCAGCGGGACGAGCCACCACATCGACACGAGGCCGACGAACAGCAGCCACCAGCCGAGCAGGGCCCACGTGCGCCCGCCCTGGCGGCGGCTGAGCAGGTAGACGAGCGGGACGACGAGCACGGCCAGCTCCGCCGCCGCGTTGACGCCGCCCGCGAACAGGAACGCGGCGGCCGACAGCGCGGCGGCCCGGCGCGGGCTCGCGCCCTCCCGCGTCCCATGGACCAGCGGGAGCAGCACCCACGGCAGCACGGCGCTCGGCTGGAACTCCGAGGAGTTGATCCCGATCAGGGCCAGCGCGTGCGGGGCCAGGGCGTAGGCGAGCGCGCCGAGGATCCGGGTGCCGGGCGAGCCGATCCCCATGGCCCGGGCCAGCCGCTCGGTCCCGAGGAACGCCGCGCACAGCACGAGCGACATCCACAGGCGCTGGATGTCCCAGGCGGGCATGTCCATGGCCCGGAAGAGCACGTAGAACGGGCCCATCGGGAAGAGGTAGCCGTACGCCTGGTTCTGCAGGTGGCCGAAGTAGGCCGGATCCCACAGGTGCAGCGCGCGCGAGAGGAACCCCAGGGGGTTCACCGCCATGTCGAGCTTGGTCTCGGAGATCACCGCGCCGGGCGCGGTGTTGAAGGCGACGGCCGCGAGCAGCAGGCAGCCCGCCAGCAGCCGGAGCCGGTGCCGCAGCGCCCGGCCCGGCGGCCCGGGGCGGTCTGCGGGGGCCGGCTCGGAGGCCCCGGCCATCTCCTCCGGCGCGGGGGTCGCCTCCCGGGCGGGACCGGGCTCCTGCGGCTGGACCGAGACGTCAACGGACACGGGCGCGCTCAGGACTTCTCACGGAGGCTCTCGGCACACCTCTCCGACCGCGCGGGGAGCCGGCCGAGCTCGCCTGCGACCAGCCTGGTCATGGCCGCCCCCGTCTTCCCCCAGGTGAACTCGCCCGCCCAGCGACGGCACGCCCGGGCCATCCGCGCCCTCGTCAGGGGATCGTCCAGCTCCCGCAGCGCCTGGTCGACCACGTCGGCGAGCCGCTCGCCGTCGCGCACCAGCCACCCCGTCACGCCGTGCCGTACGGAGTCGCGCAGGCCGGCCACGTCGTAGGCGACGGTGGGCACGCCGAGCGCCGCCGCCTCGATCACGGTCAGCCCCCATCCCTCGAACTCCGAGGCCGTGACGTTGAGCCTGGCGCCGCTCAGCACCGCGTTCTTCTCCGCCTCCGGCAGGAATCCGTGCAGGTGGACGCGGCCGGCCACGTCGGGCCTGGCCGCCCGCTCGGCCAGCCGGTCGTGCTCGGGGCCCCGTCCGACGACGTGCACGTGCAGGCCGGGACGGCCGGGCGCCAGGTCGGCGGCGAGCTCGACCACCCGCTCGACGCGCTTGTGGCCGACCAGGCGGCCGAGGTAGACGACGGCCGGGTCGCCCGGCACCGGCTCCCTCGCGACGGGCCTGGCGGTCGGGCTGCCGTTGGGCACCACCTCGATCGGGGCCAGCCAGCGGAGGCGCTCACGCAGCTCGTCGCGGGAGGAGTCGGAGACCGTCACCGTCGTGCACCGCCGATACAGCAGCCGCGCCACCGGCCCCTCGATGAAACAGCCGATCCGCGCCAGCCACCGGGGGAAGAACGCGTAGAACTGCCGGTCGTGCACGTGGTGGACCACGCAGATCACCCGCGTACGGCGCCGTGCCACGACCGGCGAGAAGAACGGGATGCCGTTCATGCAGTCGACGACCACGTCGAACCGGCGGCGGTGCAGCAGCAGCCAGAACGGGACGAGGAGGTAGACCAGATACTTGTTGCCCATCCTGCGCAGTTCGATGCCGTCACGCGACTCGCCGCGGGTCTGGTAGCGCTCCCGGCTGGTGACGAAGTGGACGCGCGCCCCTTGGCCGACGAGGTAGGCGGAGACCCGCCAGGCGTACTCCTCCGCGCCGCCCGCGACGGTCTGGCCCGGTTCGCGGAAGTTCAGCACGGCCACGCGCACGCCTTCGAGCGGGGGAACGGCGGCCGGAGCCGCACCTGCGCCGGTGGCCGCCAGATGCGGCCTGTCGGGCGGCTCGGGAAGGGGGGCCGGGCGCCCCGAGGACTTCGCCTTCGCACCCTGTGCGACCACGACCACTCCTTCGGGTGACGCGTCTTCGCGGCGAGTTCGGGGCACCGCGGGACGCGGCCCCCGGTACAGGTGGTCCCGGGGCGCGGCGGGTGGGCGGTGCGGCGAATCGGGGCACGGACGCATGAGGGCATGGCGAAACCACGCCCCTGACGAACTGGGCCTTCGCGGGGAGTCCTTTTCGAGGGAGTCCTTATGGAACGGGTGTCAGGTCTGGTGCGCTCACCTGTCGCCGTAGTTGTAGAGCGGCTTGTTGGGCGGCTCAGCGGTGGGCGCGGCCACGTTGACGACCGCCACGGAGGCGACGCCGGCGAGCACGGCCCCGACCGCGAGAGCAGCCAGCACCTTCAACACGGATGCTTCCTCCTCGTCGAAACGCGCGGTGCGCCGAGATTAGAACGTGATACAGCTCCTACACCATAGCCTTGGTCAAACCGTGATAAAAAGACTTACCGTCCAGTATGCCGCGAGTCGCGGATCTTGGCTGATCACAGGCGCACCAGCAGTAGTTCCGGGCCCCTGTAGACGGGGGTCGCCCCCGGCAATCGGGACAAGAACGTGTTCTCGTCAACTCCTCCGGCGAGCACATACCGCACCCCCTCCCGCTTGAGCGCCCCAGTGAGGGGCACCGCCGCCGGCCCGGCCAGCAGCGCGCCGATCCGCCGCGCGCGGGGGCTCTCTGCGGCCACCCGGATCCGGCTCCCGCCGCCCGTGCCGACGACGAGCGCGTCGTTCCACACCACCGGCCGGGAGAACATCTTGGTGGCGGGGTCGAGGACCACCCGGCCGCCGTTCCAGGGGAACGCCCGGTAGGCGCTCCAGGGCAGCGACAGCAGCGCGCCGGGGGCGGGATCCCCGTTGACGACGGCCTGGACGCGGCGCCACTCCTCGGGATACTCGGCCGTCCCGAGCCTGCCGAACGCGCCCAGCGCGAACGTCGGCAGGGCCAGCACCGGCACCGCCACCGCGGCCGCCGCGACCGGCGCCGGCATGGCGGCGCGGAGGGCCGCCACCGCCACCGCGACCCCCACGGCCTGCGCCGGCGCGAACGGCGCGACGTACACCTGGCCGTCGCGCAGCGGGCCGAACCCGGCCCACCAGCCGATCAGGGCGCGCGGCACGCCCGGCGCGAACGCCCCGGCGCACGCGATCAGGACACCGGCGCACGCCGCCGCGGCGAGGCCGGGCCACCACGCGGGCCGCCGTGCGAACCCGAGCCGCACGAACCCGAGCCGTACGAACCCGGCGACCGCGACGAGGGTGAGGGCGAGGCGGACGGCGGCGAGCGCGGGCGTGTCCTGCCCGGGCACGGTGGCGTGGGAGTTCCAGATGCCGCCGAGGGTGAGCAGGCTGCCGAGCGTCCCGAACGGCCCGTCCGCCCGGGGCGCGAAGGCGGCCACCCCGGCGGGATCGGCCGCGGCGCCCGCCCCGAGCACCGAAACGAGCGCCGGGACGAGCCACGGCAGGCTGAGCACGGCGAGGACGCCCAGTGACGGCAACACCGACGACAGCACCGACGACAGCACCGCCCGCGTCCGTCCTCCCCCGCCGCCTCCCCCACCCCTACCGCGCGACGCGGCCACAGGGAGCACGGTCAGGGCGCTGACGAGCATGGCCTGGAACCCGCCCACGGCGGCGGGCAGGAGGGCCGCCGCGAGCCGCAGGGCCCCGCCGCGCGCCGCGGCGCGCACGGCCCAGGGCAGCCCGGCATATCCGAGCAGCAGCGCCCACTGCCCGATGAGCAGGCGCTGGGCCAGGTAGGCGTTCCAGGCGTAGAACGCCGCCGCGGCCAGCCGGGGCACGATCCCGCCTCCCGGCAGGGCGTCGCGCGCGAGAGCCGCGGCCCCCGAGGCGGCCAGCACGAACAGCCCGAGCAGGATCGCCTTCTGCACGATCTCGGCCGGGATCACGGCCGACAGCAGCGCCACGACCTGGTCGCTCGGCACCGCCCGGGGGAAGCCTTCGCCGAGGCGCAGCGGCGGGTCCGGGACGAACACCATGTCGTAGCGCAGGACGAACCCCGGCCCGAGGGCGGGCCCGAGCGCCAGCACCCCGAACGCCAGCCCCAGCACAGCCGGCCCGAACCGCGCGAGCACGGCACGCGGCCGGAGGGCGGGACCACCCCACACCAGGCCAAGCCGTACGAACCGGAAGGGCGGCGGCATGCCGTACAGGCTAGTGCCGGGACCGACAAGGTTTGCCCGGACGGAGCGGTGTCCGGAGTGGTGGATCGCAAGGCGGAGGAGGAGCTCGTAGCGGAGCTACGAGCGACAACGCAGCGAGGTGCCGCTCTGGGCGACGCGACGGGGCAAAGATCGGCGGGAGGGGCACAAGTGCGCCCTCGACGGGGGACGGGCAAGCGGAGATCAGGGCGACTGCAAGCGGCCGGGCGTATGACTTGGGTCACCGAAGCTCGGCACGACCCCTGGGAGAGCCAGATGCACCGCTCGATCCGCCACCTGCTCGGTCTCGCCGCCGCCTCCGCGATCGTCGCGTGCGGCCTGCCCGCCTTCACCTCGACGGCCCACGCGGCGGACGACCTGTCCGCCGACTGGGGGCCCGTCTACTCCGGCTACTACGGCAACGGCCGTGCGATGGCACGCGGCCGGGTGTGGGATAACGAGGACAACGACAGCTTCAACTTCGAGGCACGGCTGTACGACCGGAACTCCCCCGCCCGGCTGTGCGGCTACCTGCACATGAGGATCGACACCGACGGCGAGCTCTGGGAGCCCACGATCAAGAAGTGCGGCCCGGCCGGCTTCACCCCCTTCACGATCAAGGCGTGGGAGGAGGACATTCCCGACAGCATCCGGGTCAGGGTCTGCTACTGGGACACGGGCACCCGCACGGTCACCTCCTGCGGCAGCTGGAGGTACGCCTACCGGAAGGTCGGGTAACGACCTTCCGGTTCCAGGTGTCAGTGTGGGCGCCGCCGTACTCGGCGGGTCCTCACTGGTCCTCGTAAAGGCGGTAGGTGGCCAGGACGTTGAGCCGGTGCAGATCACGGCAGAGGGTGAGCATGCCCTGCTGGGCGAGTTCCCCTGGCACCGGATAAAGCGCGAGGGCGGCCGACAGCCGGGGATCGAGGCGCTCCGCCCAGGGATCGGTGCAGGCCGCGAACGTCTCCTCCAGACTGCGGCCCGCCTTCACACTCGCCTCAACCTCGGCATGGAGCCGTTCGAGGTAGCCGACGAGAGCGTCCACGGCCGCGGGCCCGTCTCCCATCGGGCCGTGCCCGGAGACGATGGTCTCCAGATCGGGCAGGGCCTCGCGCATCCTGCGCAGCGAGCCCAGATACGGTTCGGGGCCGCCCTGGAGCAGCATGTGGGCGATGCCGGCGTGGCACAGGAAGTTGCCGGTCCAGGCGGTGCGGGCGTCGGGGACGTACACGATCGTGTCTCCCGGGCCGTTGCCCGGGCCGAAGTGATGCAGCTGGACGACGCGTCCGCCCAGGTCGATCTCGGCGAAGGAGTCGAACGTCAGGTCCGGCGTGCGCCACACGGTGACCTCGTCGAGCAGTGCGACGTCGCCGTACATGTTGGCCGAGCGGGTCTGCTTCTCGTACGCCAGGTCGGTCATGTTCGCCTTGTTCGCCCCGGACGAGACGATCACGACCTCCCGGGGGAACGCGGCGTTGCCGAAGGTGTGGTCGCCGTGGTACGTCGTGTTGACCAGGTAGCGGAGCGGCCGGTCGGTGAGACGGGCGACGACGGCCTGGATCTTGTCCGAGACGCCGGGAGTGATCCCGGCGTCGACCACCAGTGCGGCGTCCCGCCCCGTGATCACGCCGTTGTTGTCCTTCGGCGGCAGGTTGGCCATGAGCGCCCACACGCCGGGCGTGAACTCGTGCGGCACCAGTTCGAGACCCACCGGCGACAGGTTCGGACCTCCGTAGCCCGTGGGCCGCTCGGCGATCTCGCGCTCCGGAATACGAGAGATGGACATGACGATTCCCTTCGGTTCAGGTTGCGGGTGAGGACGCCGCCGTCGAGAGGGCGGCGGCGTACCCGGCGATCAGACGGAGGCGGCGACCGGGCGGGCGCCGGGGGCGACGTCCGCGTGCGGGCGAGCGGAGGTCCACAGGCGGTACACGAGGATCGGGCCGATGACCCAGTAACCGAGCGAGGTGACGATGCCGGGGAAGGCGAGGTCACCGGAGACCAGGTCGTAGATGGGGTGGCCGATCGCGTTGCCCATCGCGCCCATGACGGCGAAGAACCAGGCGATGAGCATCGGCACCCGCCAGCCCCGGTAGATCGCGAGCGCGCCCAGCGCGAAGGCCGCGTAGGAGATCATGTTGATCCAGACGAACAGGGACAGGGACATGGCGTGCGCGCCGAAGACCTCGGTGGGCCAGCGCCAGTTGAACCCGTTCATGAACTCCTCCCCGAAGTGGAGGAACTGCCAGGCCAGGCCGATGAGGTAGATCGGCAGCACCCGGGAGGGGTCGGGGAGCCTGCGGTCGGTGGTCGCGAGGTGGCAGCCGTAGGCGATCACCATCGCCGGGATGAAGGTCAGCCAGAGCGCCAGCCCCGGTGACAGGTAGGCGAACAGGGCGATCAGGGCGACGGCCACGAGGCCGGCGGCGACGGTGGAACGGTGGCGGGTCATCCAGTGCTCCTCATGAGGTGGGTTGTGATGCTGTTGAGCTCGATCGGCCCGTCCTCGCCGACCACGACGGTGCCGCCGAGGCCGGCCGACCGGCGGCCGTAGGCGCAGGTGGGCGTGAGAGCGAAGGTCATTCCCGGAACGAGGGGCAGATCGGAGCCGATGGTGGGCTGCTCGGCGAGCAGCCCGTAGCGCGCGGTCTCCGGCAACACGCCGAGTCTGGCCCCGGACCCGCCGACCGCCGCGCGAGGATTGAGGGCGTGCACGAGGGGGTGCGGGTGCCGGCCGCCCGTCTCCTCCAGCGGCCGCGTCATCGCGGTCACGACCTCGCCGAACGTGCGCCCGGGGCGCAGGACCGCCAGCCCCGCCTCGTAGGAGGCGCGGGCGCTCCGCGCCGCCGCCTCCAGCTCGGGATGGATGCCGCCAACCGCGACGGCGACCCGTTGCCGGGTCTCGCGCATGCCGTACGAGCAGGAGATCTCGGCCAGGACCAGGTCACCGTCCTCGATCACGCGCGGCCTCTGCGGCCGGTAGGACCAGGCGGGCGGGCCGCAGGAGACGGGCTCCCTCCCCGAGGTGATCGACATGCCCGGAGCCGTGGCGCCCTGCCGCAGGCACTCGGCCACGCCCGCCGCGTACACCGACGCCTCGCTGACGCCGGGTCGCACCGCCCGCAGCATGGCTTGCGCCATGGCCTCTCCGACGGCGGCGGCATGGCCGACGACCGCGAGTTCCTCGGCGGACTGGGGCAGGGTTCGTGTGACGAAACCGCGCTCCACCGACCTGAAGGTCAGCTGGGGAAGCTGCTGGAGCACCGACGACCACAACGTGTACGGCATGGGCGGGTCGGTGTGGGAAGGCGCGCAGGCCTCCAGGCCGAGCACGCCGATCGGCGACCTGTCGAGCCCGTGTGCGCGCAGCACCTCCGCCACGCCGTACGCGTGCCCGGCGACCAGCATGTTCTCCGGCCTTATCCACACCGCGTCGCCGCGCGCGCTCGCCGCGAGGTGGTCACCGATGCGCGCGGGAGACCGGACAAGCGCGATGGGCTCGCCGACCCGGGGGAAGACGACGATCGCGCCGGGACAGTCGTTGGTGAAGAACACGTCGGGCGCCCACTCCGCCGGCCCGCCGCTCCCGCGCCCGCCGTAGACGACGAGCGCGTCGACGCCCTCGGCGTCCATGAGCTCGCGGGCGAGATCCCAGCGCCGGTCCCGTTCCGCCGGGGAGAACGTCGGGAGATCCATGCCGACGACGCTAGGGCGGCGGCGCCCGCCCGTAATCTGTCACGTGACCGGTCATGCCGAAGCGGACATACGTCACGTCCTCAATAGGATCGTCCCGTGCTGTACGGGCGTAGCGCCGAAACCGATCGCATCGATCACTTGCTGGCCGAGGCCAGGGACGGCCGAAGCGGCGCTCTGGTGGTTCGCGGACCGGCGGGGATCGGCAAGTCGGCGCTACTCGACCACGCGGCACGCAATGCCTCCGCCACACGGATGCGGACCTTGCGCGGGGTGGGCATCGAGAGCGAGACCGAGCTGGCGTTCGCCGCACTCCACCTGTTGCTGCGTTCCGGGCTCGACCGGCTCGACCGGCTGCCGGTCCCGCAGGCGGACGCCCTCAGAGGAGCCCTGGGGCTGGCCGCATCCACCGCGACCGACCGCTTCCTGGTCGGTCTCGGCGCGCTGACCCTGCTGTCCGAGCTCGCCGGCGACGGGCCCCTGCTGTGCCTGGTCGACGACGCCCAGTGGCTGGATCGATCCTCGGCCGACGCTCTGCTCTTCGCCGCGCGGCGGCTGGAGGCGGAAGGGGTGGCGCTGATCCTGTCCATCCGCGACGGCAGCCACGGATTCGGGCCGACCGGCCTGCCCGAGATGAGGCTCGGCGGCCTCGGCCCGGCGGACGCGGCCACGCTGCTGAGTGAGACCACCGGCACGCTGGCGCCGCACGTCAGGGACCGCATCCTCGCCGAGAGCGAGGGGAACCCGCTCGCGCTCATCGAGCTTCCCGCGGCGCTCACGCCCGAACAGCGGGCCGGCCACGTCGATCCGCTCGCCCACCACCTCGGCCCGCTCCCGCTCACCGGACGGATGCAGGAGGCCTTCCAGACGCAGATCCACGCCCTGCCCGAACCCGCCCGGACCCTGCTGCTCGTGGCGGCCGCGGAGAGCACCGGCGACCTCACCGTCATCCTCGCGGCCGCGCGGCGGCTGGGCGTCGGCGCCGACGCGGCCGAACCGGGTGAGCGTGCCGGGCTCATCCGCGTCGACGGGGAGCTCGCCTTCCGCCACCCGTTGATCAGGGCCGCCGCCTACCAGGGAGCGCCGTTCACCAGGCGCGTGGCCGCGCACCGGGCACTGGCCGCCGCGCTTGAGGGAGCCGCCGACGGCGGCCGGTACGCCGACGCGCGGGCCTGGCATCTCGCCGCCGCGTGCACCGAACCCGACGAAGCCGTCGCCGCCGAGCTGGAGCACGCGGCCGAGCGGGCCAGGCGCAGAAGCGGCCACGCCGCCACGACCGCGGCCTACCAGCGCGCGGCGCAGCTGTCCCCGAACCCGCGCGAGCGGGTGCGCCGGCTCATCAGCTCCGCCGAGGCGGCGATGGACGCCGGTCAGCTCCTGCGGTCCCGCGCGCTGGCCGACCGGGCGGCCCTGCTCACCGACGATCCGCGCGAGCAGGCCAAGCTCGCGGGAGTCCGCGCCGCCGTCGAGTTCGAGCAGGGCTCACCGCGGGTCGCGCACGGCATCCTCATGACGGCCGCCGCCCCCATCGCAGCCGCGGACCCGGCCATGGCCGCGTCCATGCTGGTGGAAGCCGTACGCGACGCCTGGTTCGCCGGCGCGCCCGAACTGGCCGGGCAGGCCGTCGACCGCCTCCACGCCCTGGAGCTGCCGGCCGGGCATCCCCTCCACCCGGTCATCGCCGCGATGACCGGCCTGGCCGCCCTGCTGGCGGGCGACCCCGCACGCGGGCTGGTGCCCATCCACGCGGCACTCGCCGACGCCAGGCGATCCCAGCCGGCAGGCCCCGGAGAACGGCTCATCATCGCGTCGATGGCCTTCATGGTGGGCGACGACGAGACGTCCCTGGACCTGTCCGCCGGCCTGGCCGACGACTGCCGGGCCCAGGCGATGATCGGCTGGCTGCCGCACGCGCTGCAGAACCTCGCCAGCAGCCAGCTCTACCTGGGCCGGTTCCAGGACGCGAAGGCGTCGGCCACCGAAGCCGTGCGCATCGCCGAGGACACCGGGCAGCACCACCGCGTCGACCACCTGCAGGGTGTGCTCGCGTGGCTCGCCGCGGTCTCCGGCGACGACCGGACCTGCGAACATCTCACGAGCCGCGTTCGCGCCCACGCCATCGGCCACGGCAACGTGTCGAGCCTGGCCTGGGCGGTCTGGGCGCAGAGCCTGCTCGCCCTCGGACAGGGCAGGGCGCAGGCCGCACTGGACCATCTGGAGACGGGTATCACCGGCACCGTCCGCCACCAGCTCACGACCACCTTGTTCGTGCCGGACCTGGTGGAGGCGGCGGTCCGGTGCGAGCAGCCCGAACGGGCCAGGGCACCGCTCGCGAGGTTCGACGAATGGGCCACCGCCACCGGGCAGCCCTGGGCGCGCGCCGTCGCCCTGCGCTGTAAAGCGCTGACCGCCGCGCGGGACGAGGAGACGGAGAGCGACTACGTCCAGGCCGTCAGCCTGCACCTCAACGGAGGGCGGCCGTTCGAGGAGGCCCGCACCAGACTCCTGTTCGGAGAATGGCTGCGCAGAAACCGGCGCAAGGCCGACGCCAGAATCCACCTCAGACAGGCGCTGGACATGTTCGAACGCGCCGGCGCCGGCCCTTGGGCCACGCGTGCCCGAGCCGAGCTGCGTGCCACAGGAGAGGTGTCCAGCGACGTCCGCGCGGTGGGCGTGGCCGGCCTGTTGACCCCGCAGGAGCTGCAGATCGTCCGCCTGGCCGCGCGGGGCGCCACGAACCGTGACATCGGCGCCCGGCTCTTCCTGAGCCCGCGTACGGTGGGCTATCACCTGCACAAGGCCTTTCCCAAGCTCGGCGTCGCCTCAAGAACCGAACTGGGCCGGCTCGACCTCGGCGATCCCGTCCCTGGGACGAGCCCGCGCCACGTCGGCGGCTGACCCCGGCCCGCGCCCACGGCTGTCGCGCCGCCCGCGCGTACGTCCGCGCCGGCGGCAGGTCGCGCGGGCGCCCGAGGGGCCCGCGCGACCTGCCGCGGCCGGAGCTACTTGCCCGGCTCCGGGTCGCGGGGCAGGCCGAGCATGCGCTCGGCGATGATGTTGAGCTGCACCTCCGTGGTGCCGCCGTAGATCGTCATCGCGCGGGTGGCGAGCACGGCGCGGTTCCAGTAGCCGGCGTCGCCGAGCTTCCAGTCGGCGGCGGTGACGGCGGCCGGGCCCAGCAGCGAGACCGCCACCTCGGAGACGTGCTGCGCGTGCGCGGTGGACAGCAGCTTGCGCACCGACGCGTCGGCGCCCGGCTCGCTGCCGGCGAGCTGCTTGAGGGTCACCCGCAGCGACAGCGCGTTGATCGAGTGCGCCTCGCAGACCACGCGGGCCAGGTCCTGCCGCTCGGCGGCGGTGAGCTCGCGGCCCAGCCGGCCGGTCAGGCCGAGCAGGTCGGGCGCCGAGGCGCCGGTGCCGCCCGAGCCGGACGACAGCGAGACCCGCTCGTTCGACAGCGTGTTCCTGGCGACCCGCCAGCCCTCGTCGACCTCGCCGACGACCAGCTCGTCCGGCACGAAGACGTCGTCGAGGAACACCTCGTTGAACAGGTTCTCCCCGGTCATCTCGGTCAGCGGCCGCACGGTGACGCCGGGCCCCTTCATGTCCACCAGGAAGTAGGTGATGCCGTCGTGCTTCGGCTTGGAGGTGTCGGACCGGGCGATGCAGATGGCCCACTCGGCGACGTGCGCCACCGACGTCCAGATCTTCTGGCCGTTGAGCTTCCAGCCGCCCTCGACCTTCTCCGCCTTCATCTGCAGCGACGCGAGGTCGGAGCCTGCCCCCGGCTCGGAGAAGAGCTGGCACCAGATCAGCTCGCCGCTCAGCGTCGGCGGCAGGAACCGCTCCTGCTGCTCCGGCGTGCCGTACGTGACCACCGACGGCACCACCCACGCACCGATGATCATCTGCGGCGGCTTGATCTTGGCCGCCCTGACCTCCTGGTGGATGAGCACCTGCTCCAGCGGGGAGGCCGCGCGGCCCCAGGGCTTGGGCAGGTGCGGCATGACGAAGCCCGCCTTGGCCAGGGCACGCTTCTGCTCGACGCCCTCCAGGGCGGCTATCTCGGCGAGCTCCGCCCGGATGGACTCGCGCAGCGGCTCCGACTCCTCCGGCAGGTCGATCTCCATCTCCCGGGCGACGCCCTGGAGCGCGAGCGCGGCCACCCGGTCTGACCACTCGGAGGAGGAGCCGAGCAGCGCGCGGACGGTCAGCGCCCGGCGGTAGTACAGGTGGGCGTCGTGCTCGAAGGTGTAACCGATGCCGCCGAACGTCTGGATCGCGTCCTTGGCGCACTGCACGGCCGCGTCGGGCGCCATGACGGCGGCGATCGCGGCGGCGTAGTCGCGCTCGGCGCCCTCCGCCCGGGTGGCGTCCCAGACCGTGGCCCGGGCCTGCTCCAGCGCCACGAGCATCCGCGAGATCTTGTGCTTGATGCCCTGGAACTGGCCGATCGGGCGGCCGAACTGCACCCGGACCTTCGCGTAGTCGGCGGCGGCGGACACGCACCAGGCGGCCACCCCGGCCGCGTCCGCGCCGAGGACGATCGCGGCGATGTTGCGCACCTCGGCGCCGGTCAGGCCGGTCAGCACCCGCTCGGCGGGCACCCCTACGCCGTCCAGCTCGACCTTGGCCACGCCGCGGGTGAGGTCGAGCGACTTGACCGCGGTGACCGTCGCCTGGGCGGCGTCGACGGCCACCCACTCCTCGCCGCCGTCCGTCGCCACCGGCAGGACCAGCACGTCGGCGACCGTCGCGCCGAGGACGAACCCGGCCGCGCCGCTGATCGTCAGGACGTCGCCGTCGCGGACACCGGTGATCTCGCCGCCGAGCGCCACCGCGCCGGTCAGCGATCCGTCCGCGAGCCCGGGCAGCAGCTCGGCCTGCGCCTTGCCCTCGGAGGCGAGGATCGCGGCGCTGGCGAGGACGGTCGGCACCATCGGACCGGGCGCCACCCGCTCCGACAGCGCCTCGATCGCCACGGCCGCCTCCAGGAGGCCGTAGCCGGAGCCGCCGAACTCCTCCGGGACGTGCAGCCCGAGCAGCCCCTGTCCGGCGAGAGCGGGCCAGAAGGCCGGGCGCTCCTCCGTTCCCGGATCGGCGAGGACACCCACCGTGCCTCGCACGACGTCGGCGGGCACGGCCCGCTCGGCCCATCCGGTCACCGACTCGCGAAGCGCCTCGTGCTCCTCGCTCAGCCCGATCGCCATTAGATCCTCCAGCACTAGGTCCTTGTAGAACCATATTCTAGAGGAATATTCGCTGGCTAGGCCGTGGCCGTGCGCTCGGATTACTCGGAGCGCGGGTACTCGGAGCGCCCGGGTATCGGCTGTCCCGGGCACCCGTCATGACCTGCGCCGGGTCCGGCGTGCCGCCTTGCGGCGACCGTTCCCGCAGGTAGACAGGGGGCTATGCAGCTCTCACGGAAGGTCCTCCGTACGGTCGCCGCCCCGGCCGTGGCCGCGCTGGTCGCGGGGGGATGCGCGCCGGGAACCGCCCCGGGCCAGACCTCCCCTCCGGCGACGCCCCCGAAGACGGGGACGGCCGCGCCCGTCCCGACCCGCCCTATCGAGCTCGAGACGGCCTACGAGCAGGTCATCAAGAGGGTCCTTCCGTCGATCGTGCAGATCACCACAGGACAGGCGCTGGGCTCGGGCATCGTCTACGACACCGACGGCCACATCCTGACGAACGCCCACGTCGTGGGCGCCGCCAAGGAGTTCCAGGTCACGCTGGCGACCGGCGGCAAGCCGAGGAAGGCCAGGCTGGTGAGCTCCTATCCCCCCGGCGACCTGGCGATCATCCAGGTCGAGAACAAGAACGGGCTGACCCCCGCGACCTTCGGCCGCTCGGCGAACCTCAAGGTCGGGCAGATCGTGCTCGCGATGGGCAACCCGCTCGGCTTCTCCGGCAGCGTGACCCAGGGCATCGTGTCGGCCCTGGGCCGCACCGTGACGGGCGAAAGGCACGCCGGCGGCGGGGCCGCGACCATCGCCAACGCCGTCCAAACCTCCGCGCCCATCAACCCCGGCAACAGCGGCGGCGCACTGGTGGACCTGTCCGGCCAGGTCATCGGCATCCCGACACTGGCCGCCGTCGACCCCAACCTGGGCGCCGCGCCCGGCCTCGGCTTCGCGATCCCGAGCGACACCGCGACCGACATCGCCCGGCAGATCATCCAGTACGGGCGGGTCGTCAACAGCCATCGGGCGGCCCTCGGCGTACGGGTCGGCACGGCGGTCGACGCGGACGGCAACCCGATCGGCGTGGCCGTCGGCTCGGTGTCCCCCGGCGGCGGCGCGGACAAGGCGGGCATCCGCCCCGGCGACGTGATCGTGAAGGTCAACGGCACGCCCACGCCCACCGCCAGCGCCCTGTCGCAGGTCCTGGTGACGCTGAAGCCGGGCGACAAGGCCCGGGTCGAGCTGAGGCAACCGGACGGCACCAGGAGCACGGTCACCGTCGTGCTCAGCGAGCTGCCAGCCGGGGGATGAGCCCGATCCTGACAAAGTGGTGTGAGATACCGCGAATTCTCTTGGAGGGGGCTCCTACCTGGTTGTTACGGTCGGTCCGTGATCTCCCCGGAACTCAGCCGGTTCATCGCCGGGCTGCCCAAGGCCGAACTGCACGTGCACCACGTGGGCGCGGCGTCTCCGCGCATCGTCGCCGAACTCGCCGCGCGGCACGAAGGATTCACGCCCGTGCCCGCCGATCCCGCGCTGGTCGAGGCGTTCTACGACTTCCGCGATTTCCCGCACTTCCTGCAGGTCTACCTGCAGGTCGTGGACCTGGTGAGGACGCCCGACGACCTGTGGACGCTGATCCACGGCGTGGGCCGCGACATGGCCGCCCAGCAGGTGCGGTACGCCGAGCTCACCATCACGCCGCAGCCCCATCTGGTGCGGGGCTTCGCCCCGCAGGAGTTCTGCGAGGTGATCGAGGACGCCCGTCACAGGGTCGAGGCGGACTACGGCACCGTCCTGCGCTGGTGCTTCGACATCCCCGGCGACTTCGGTGTCCCGGCCGCCGATCAGACGCTCTCCCTCGCGCTCGACCAGCGGCCGGACGGGCTCGTCAGCCTCGGGCTCGGCGGCGGGGAGCACGGGGTGCCCCGGTCGCTGTTCGCCCCGCACTTCGCCGCGGCCCGCGCCGCCGGGCTCCACTCGGTGCCGCACGCCGGCGAGGTGACCGGCGCGCAGTGCGTCTGGGACGCCGTACGCGAGCTCGGCGCGGAGCGGATCGCGCACGGCATCCACAGCGTGGAGGACCCGGCGCTGCTGGAGCACCTGGCCGAGCACGAGATCACGCTGGAGGTCTGCCCCACCTCGAACGTGTGCACGCGGGCCGTGCCCAGCCTGGCCGAGCACCCGCTGCCCGCGCTGGTCGCGGCCGGGGTGCCGATCACGGTGAACACCGACGACCCGCCGATGTTCGGCACCGACCTGAACCGGGAGTACGCCGTGGCGGCCGAACTGCTCTCCCTCGACGAGAAGGGCGTCGCCGACCTGGCCCGCGCCGCGGTGAAGGCGTCCTTCCTCGGCGCGGAGGGCACGTCGGCCCTGCTCGCGGAGATCGACGCCTACGTCGCTCAGAACTCGTCGGCGCCGCTCACCTGAACGATGTCGAAGACGTGCCGGGAGGCAACGCAGACCGTCTTCGCCCCTCAGGGGTGGGTCAGGCCGTCGCGCCCGGAGGCCGCGAGACGGCCACGACTTCCACCATGCCGTCGAGGCCGGCGAAGTCCTTCGGATTGGCGGTGTAGAGAGGCAGCTCGTTACTGGCGGCGATCGCGGCGATCATCAAGTCAGCCACCCTGCCGCGTGGCTGCCGACCGGAGATACGAACGGCAGCGCATATCTGGCCATATATCCGGGCTGCCTCTGCGTCGTAGGGCAGCGCGTCGAAAGTGGCCTCGACATGCTGCAGGACGGCTATCCTCCGAGCACGCTTGATCGGGTCAGCGGTGGCATGCGGCGCGTCCGACAACTCGCCAAGCGTCACAGCGGTGATCAGGGACGCTTCCGGGAGTTCGGCGGCATCGAACAGGGACAGCACGGCCACGATGTTGGTGTCGAGCACACCTTCCGCATGTCTCACAGGCCGGTCCCCTCGAGCGGATCGGCGGGCAACTCCTGATCGATCACGGCGTCCAGGTCGGCGCGGAGCTCGTCGGGATCGAGAACAGGCGCGGTAGCGAAAACGGCCAGCACCTCTGCGGTTGGAACGGCCCGGCGGCGCTTGATCGGGATGACCTCGGCAAGCGGTTCACCGTTGATCGTCAACACATACTGCTGTCCCTGCCGCAGCCCCCGGGTGATGCTGCCGGAGTCGCTGACGAACTGCCGCACACTGACATCGACAGGTCTGGGTCTGGCGCTCATCTTCCCATCCTAACGACCCGTACTACGCCGTACCACAGTACATGTCGGTCAGAACTCGTCGGCGCCGCTCACCTGAACGATGTCGAAGACGTGCCGGGAGGCGGCGCAGACCGTCTCCAGCACGTGAATCGGCAAATCGTCGGCCGAGTAGGAGGCCCGCACGATCTGGACCACCCACTCGCCGGGGTCTACTTCGAGCGTGGCCGCCTCGTCGCCCCCGGGCGGCCGGGCGACCAGGTGCTCCTCCGCCCGCCCGAACCGGTGGCCCAGCTCCTCGATGCGCGCCTGCAGGCTCGGCGCGAGGAAGCCCGGCTCGCACAGCGGCGTGTCCGCGAAGAGGTCGAGCCGCAGGAAGCTCGTGGCGACCCGCACCGGCACGTCACCGGCGAGCAGCAGCTTGCGCCGGGCCAGCACCGGCGTGCCCGGCTCGACCCGCAGCCCGGCGGCCACATGCTCGGACGCGGGCTCCGGGCCGACGTACAGCATCCTGCGCCCGGCCCGCACCCCCTGCCGCTCCGCCTCCGTCAGGAACAACGAGGCCGATCCCCGTACGGCAGGCTCCGACGGCAACGATCGCCGCACCATGATTCCCGGCTCCCCCACGGCAGACCCCTCCCTCGTACCGTCCCCGACAGTACTCGTCATACCTGAGAGCCACGCCGGAGCTGGGCTCCACGGGGTGACGGGGATCACGGACGCCGATCCATGGCTTCCTGCCCAGATGCATCGCCACGGCCTGTCGGACCGCGGTGACCTCGGAAAACAGCGGAAGGGCGGGGAGGAAGCGTTCGCTTCCTCCCCGCCCTTCCGCGGAGATGTGGAGGTGGCGGGAATCGAACCCGCGTCCTTCAACACCAAGACAGGGCTTCTCCGGGTGCAGCCTGTTACGCTTTTCTCGGCCCCGGCAATCTCACAGGCGAGTCGCCGACGGGCCCAGTCACTGTTTGGTTTCCCGTACGGTCCCGTGACCGGGCCGGACGGTTGAGCCTTCTAGCGATGTCAGTTCCGGGCCGAAGGCACTCCCGGGCTGACAGAGGTTTCTCGCTGCTTAGGCGGCGAGAGCCAGGGAAGCCTGGCTCACCTCAGTGCTCTTCTTATTGGCACTTATTTGTTTGCGGTCACAGTGTTGACGGGGTTATGTCCGCAGTCCCCGACCCGCTTCCCCTGACTTGCAATGCCGAAGTCGAAACCGGTCACCCCCTGTGCAGTTGTCAATCCAGACCCGAGGGCCTGGCATCACAAGCTTACTCATGACAACACCGGCGACGCGACTCGAATTCCTTCCCCCCGGTGGGCCGGTGGGCCGGTGAGACGCCGAAGCCCCCGGGAACGCGGCCTCTGGCGCGCGCCCCCGGGGGCCGACCGGCAGGGTCGAGCCGGTCCGGACGGGCAGGGCTCCCCCCGAGATGGAGCCCTGTCCTCATCACGGCGACTGGGCCCGCAACCCCCCAAGCGGGTCCCAGTCACCTAGAAAGACGCCGGTCGCCGCCCTGATGGTTGCTCGCCTCCGAGCATTTTTCAGGTCTGGGGCTGGGCGTCGCGGAAGAAGCTTCCGGCGATCGCCGAAGCGGCCGCCGTATCGCCGCTCTGCGCGAGCACGGCGACCGCGACGTCCCCCTGCCAGCCCACGAACCACGAGAGCTTGGTGCGCTCCTTCTTCTCCGTCTGCGTGACCTCGGCGGCCACGCCGTACACGGGGTCGCCGGGGGCGGAGGCGGCGGAGGCCGCGCCGGACGTCACACCGGCCCGCATGAGCGTGCGCAGCTTCGCGATGATCGCGGGATCGAGCGTCACGGGCTGCGCGGCGGCCTGCGTGACGCCGTCCCCGGCCGCCGGGTCGGGAGCGACGGGCGAGGTCACCAGCACCGGCGGCCGCCACGTGCCGGACTTGACGGCCGCGGCGACGAGGGCCATCGCCAGCGGGCTCACGCGGGCGCCCTGCCCGGCCATGATCTTCGCGATGGCGGCGTCGCCGTCGGGGGCGTCCATCGATCCGCTGAACGTCTTCAGCGGCAGCTTCCAGTCGCCGCCGATGCCGAACTGGCTCGCGCTGGCGGACAGCCGCTGCCCGCTGATCCGCCGCGCCAGCGACGCCAGGGCGGTCACGCAGCCCTGCGCGAAGTCGGTCTGGAAGGTGGGCGTCATCACGCCGTCGACGCCGGGCTGCTGGAATCGGGCTCCGCCCACGGTGCGATCGGCGCTGCACGGCACCTTCTGCTTCGGGTCGAGGCCCGACTGGAGCAGTCCTTCCGCGGCGACGACCGAGAAGGCGGTGCCGGCCGCGAACTTGCCGGCCAGTGCGTCCTTCTCCTGGTGCAACTGGTTGGTGGAGACGGCCAGCAACTGGCCGGTGGATGCCTGCACCGCGACGAGCGCGGCCGGGCGGGGCCCCGCCACCGCGGCGTCCCCCACGCTCTGCAGGCGGCTGTCGATCGTGGTCTGGACCGACGAGTTCTCCCGCCCCGGCCACGCCTTGAGCTCCTTGACCAGTCGCCCGGTGGCGTTGTCGAGGATGACGACCCGGGTCTCGGTCGAGCCGGTGAGCTGGTCCTGGTAGGCCTTCTGCAGGCCGTCCCGGCCGAGCGTGTCGCCGGCCCGCTGCGGCCCGCCGAGCCGCTGCTCCGCCTCCGGGGTGATGGCCGTGACCACCCCGACGATCTGGGTGGGCGACTTGGGGGCGACCGGCGGGTTGTCGATCTGGAACTCCAGACCTTGGATGGCCTCCAGCTTGGATCTGATCTGGGCGAACTTCGTCCGCCCGAACGTCGCGAGGGGGACGAAGTCCTGCGGGGGCGACGACAGGATGCGGCTCAGCAGGCGGTCCTGGGCGAAGCCGGTGACCTTCGACAGCTGGTCGCAGAGCCGGCCGGGGTCCTTGACCTTGGCGGGGTAGACCCCGGCGACGTGCAGGACGGTCTCGTCCTGCAACGGGCTGCCGTTCCGGTCGAGGACCGGCCTGCGGCCCTTGGGGACGGTGGCGACCGCGAGCCGCTGCCCGGGATGCAGGTCGGGGTGGACGACGCTCGGCGACCACCGCACCTTCCACTGGCTGCCGACCAGGTGCAGGGGCAGGTTCCCGTCGTACTGCCAGAGGGGGTTGTTCTCGCCGAGGTCCACCTCGGCGTGGTAGCCGGCCTGCGCGGCGTCGCCGTCCTGGCTGATGCCGCGCAGGGAGAAGCGGATCGAGGCGGCGTCCAGTTGCAGCCGGGCGTCCTCAAGCGCCTTGCGCACCGCCGCCTGATCGCCGTCGGCCCGCCGCGCGGCGGCCGCGTAGTCCCCCGTCTGCCAGCCGACGAGGAAGTCGCGCACCGCCTCGTGCGGCGACGGCTCCTCGAAGCAGCCGGTCAGCAGGGGCGCGGTCAGCCCCAGCGCAAGCGCGGCCCGTACGGCTCTCGCCCGGACGACCCCGAATGATCGGAAGGACACGGCCTAACGGCCCCCCCGGCGGCGGACCGCGTTCGACATGGCCCGCGCCATCTCCCGGCCGGCCTGCTTCTCCATGAGCGTCTGCCGCTTGTCGTAGTCCTTCTTGCCTCGGGCGATACCGATCTCGATCTTCGCCCGGCCGTCCTTGAAGTACATCGACAGCGGGATCAGCGTGAGGCCCTTCTCCTTCAGCGTCGCGTCGAGCTTGCCGATCTCCTTGCGGTTCAGCAGCAGCTTGCGCGTGCGCCGGGCGGCGTGGTTGGTCCAGGTGCCCTGGCTGTACTCAGGGATGTACACGTTGATCAGCCAGACCTCGCCGCCCTCGACCGAGGCGTAGCCGTCGGTCAGGTTGGCCTTTCCCGCCCGCAGGGACTTGACCTCGGTGCCGGTCAGGACGAGCCCGGCCTCGTAGGTGTCCTCGATGAAGAAGTCGTGCCTGGCACGCTTGTTCTGGGCGATCAGCTTGCGCCCGGTCTCACGTGGCATAAGGGGAGCCTACCGTCGCCGCGAAGGGCGGAAACGAGCTGCGCGGCCGGTGCGGGATCACACCCGCAGGTAGCGGCGCAGGGTGACGAACGAGGCGAGCACACAGATCAGCACGCCGACGGCCATGGTGCCGGTGATCACGCCGGCGACCGTGTCCCAGCCGAGGGGCGCGGCCATGTAGGTCTGGATCGACTCGAAGATGAAGACCTTGACGATGATCAGGATCACACCGGACAGGACGCCGCCGATGAGGCCGGCGATCAGGCCCTCCAGCACGAACGGAAGCTGGATGTAGATGTTGGAGGCGCCGACCAGCCGCATGATGCCGGTCTCCCTTCGGCGGTTGTACGCCGACAGCCGGACCGTGTTGCCGATCAGCAGGGTGGCCGCGATCACCATGAGGATCGCGATGCCGAGCGCCACGTTGCGCAGCGTGTCCATGAAGCCGAAGACCGACTGGAGCAGGTCGCGCTCGTTGACGACGTTGGAGACGCCGGGCTGCCCCTTGAGGCTGCTCGCGACGGCCGCCGCCTTCTCCGGGTCCTTCAACTTGACCCGGAACGACTCCGGCATGTCCTCGGGCTTGGTCACCGAAAGCAGCAGCGTGTTGCTCTCGGTGCTCTGGAAGTTCTTGAACGCCTGGGCCTGGTTCTCGAACTGCACCCGCTCGACGTCCGGGAGCGCCTTGATCGTCTGCTCCAGGGTGCCCTTCTCCTCCTGGGTGACCGCGCCCCGGTTCTTACAGGGTTCGAAGGGAGAGCCCTTGGTGCACAGGTAGACCGACAGCTCGACCTTGTCGCTCCAGAAGCCGGTCAGCTTCGAGACCTGGGAGTTGATCATCAGTCCGACGCCGAGCAGCGCCATGCCGACCGCCACTGTCACGATCACCGCGATGGTCATCGTGAGGTTGCGCCGAAGGCCGATCCAGACCTCGGAGAAGATGAAGTTGGCCCGCATGGTCCCAGTTACTCCTAATACGCCTGGCCGTACACGCCGCGCGACTGGTCGCGGACGATCTTGCCGTCCTCGAGCTCGACCACGCGCTTGCGCATGGAGTCGACGATCGCGGCGTCGTGTGTCGCCATGAGGACGGTCGTGCCGGTCCTGTTGATTCGGTCGAGCACCTTCATGATGCCGATGCTCGTGGCGGGGTCGATGTTTCCCGTGGGCTCGTCGGCGAGCAGAATCATCGGCCGGTTGACGAACGCGCGGGCCATGGCGACCCGCTGCTGCTCGCCACCGGACAGCTCCTCCGGCATGCGGTGCGCCTTGCCCTCGAGGCCGACGAGCTCGATGACCTCGGGCACGACCTTGCGGATGAAGCGGCGCGGCTTGCCGATGACCTCCAGGGCGAACGCCACGTTCTCGTAGACGTTCTTGTTCGGCAGCAGCCGGAAGTCCTGGAACACGCAGCCGATGCGGCGGCGCAGGTGCGGCACCTTGAAGTTGGACAGCTTCGACAGGTCCTTGCCGGCCACGTGGATGGAGCCGCTGTTGGGCCGCTCCTCCTTCAGGACTAACCGGAGGAAGGTGGACTTCCCCGACCCTGACGGACCGACCAGGAACACGAACTCGCCCTTGTCGACATCCACGCTCACGTGGTCGAGGGCGGGCCGGTTTTGGTTCGCGTAGACCTTGGTGACATTATCGAAATGGATCACGGGCGCATCACGGCTAGCCAGTCTAGGGGGTGGGACGGCCGGTACGGGGGTCGCCGGTCACTTTGCTCTGGATCGACGTTCCGTTTGGCCAGAGGCCAGTCTAGGGGTAACACTGGCATGGAACGTCCATAACGGAAACAAAACGATTAGCCCTTGGGCGATGGGGCGGTAAAGCTGCTATGAGCTGCGAACATCTGATCTGCGCCGCGTGCGCGGGCCCCGTGGTGGAGGGGCGCTGCCCCGTCTGCCGTGAGGGCCGCGCCAAGGTTCACCACCACGGATTCATGGGGCTGTCGCCCCTGGTCATCGCGCTTGTCGTGCTACTGGTCGTGGCGCTTGTCGCGCTCACGCACGTCAGCGGTTACTGACCGTCACCGGACTCCTGGCGGCGCGTCCAGCGGATCTCGCCCTCGATGAACTCGTCGAGGTCGCCGTCCAGCACGGCGGTGGGGTTGCCCGCCTCCACACCCGTACGCAGGTCCTTGACGATCTGGTAGGGGTGCAGCACGTAGTTGCGGATCTGCGTGCCCCATGACGTCGTCGTCTCGCCGCGCAGCTCGTTCATCGCCGCGGCCTCCTCCTGGCGCTTGCGCTCCAGCAGCTTGGCCTGGAGGACGGCCATCGCCGTCGCGCGGTTCTGCAGCTGCGACCGCTCGTTCTGGCAGGAGACCACGATCCCGGTCGGGAGGTGGGTGATCCGCACGGCCGAGTCGGTCGTGTTCACGCCCTGGCCGCCCGGCCCGGACGACCGGTAGACGTCGATGCGCAGGTCGTCCTCGTTGATGTCGATGTGGTCGGTCTGCTCGACCACGGGCACCACGTCCACGCCCGCGAACGAGGTCTGCCGGCGGCCCTGGTTGTCGAACGGGCTGATCCGTACCAGCCGGTGGGTGCCGTGCTCGCCCCTGAGCGTGCCGTACGCGTAGGGGGCCTTCACGGCGAAGGTGGCGGACTTGATGCCGGCCTCCTCGGCGTAGGAGGTCTCGTAGACCTCCGCCGGGTAGCCCTTGCGCTCGGCCCACCGCAGGTACATGCGCAGCAGCATCTGGGCCCAGTCGGCCGCGTCGACGCCGCCCGCCTGCGCGTTGATGGTCACCAGGGCCTCGCGGGCGTCGTACTCGCCCGACAGGAGCGTGCGGACCTCGAGCGCGCCGACCTCGGACCTGAGCGCGGCGAGCTCCCTTTCCGCCTCGGCCAGCGCGTCCTCGTCGCCCTCCTCGGACGCCAGCTCGAACAGGACCGGCAGGTCCTCCAGGCGACGGCCCAGGCCGTCCACCCGGTTGACCTCGGCCTGCAGGTGGGAGAGCCGGCTGGTGACGCGCTGCGCCTGATCGGGGTCGTTCCACAGGTCGGGCGCGGCAGCCTGGTCCTCCAACTCGGCGATCTGCTTGCGCAGGGCGTCGAGGTCGAGCACGTCCTGAATGCCCTTCAGCGTGCCGCTAAGCTCGTTGATCTCTTCGGCTGGATCGATGACTGCCACGTCTGTAAAGGGTACGCGAATCGGAGACCCGGTCAGGCAGCACACGTCGGTACCATGTGGATCGATTGCATGGGGAGGCTGGCGTGAACGGGGTCGTTCGGAGTGCGCTGGCTCTTGCCCTCGTCACCTGTACGGCCGTCGCCTGCTCCGGCGGGGAGCCCGCCCGGCCGACGGCCAGCCCGGCGGCCGCCACCTCCGCCCTGCCGAGTCCCGCCGACAGCCCGTCGCCGTCGCCCAGCCCCCCCGCGGTGACGCTTGAGGAGGCGTCCCGGGCGCTCGACGCGTTCCTCGACACCGACGACGTGCTGCGGCTGGCCGGGGCCGACCGGTGGGAGCTCCTGCTCACCCAGGACGGCCAGCGGCCCATCACGATCGCCGACATCCACTCGCAGGAGGGCAAGCCCGCCCGCTACACCTGGGATCGCCGTACGGTGCTCGTGCCCCGGCAGAGCGGCCGCTCGACCGTCTGGTTCGCGGCCACCGCCAGGCGGCGCGACGCGTCCGGCGAGGTCCGCACGGGCGTGTTCACGTTCGTACGGCAGGGCCGGGACGAGCGGTGGCTCAACAGCTTCGCGTCCCTGCTCTACCCCGGCGAGAAACCGCCCTCGGTCGCCCTCGACGCGGACGGGTACGCCACGGCGCTGGAGTCGCGCGACGCCTCGGTGGCCATCAGCCCCAATCTGATGGGCCCGCTGCACGCCACGGTCGCCGAGGAGGGCCCCAAGGGCTACGCCTCCGGGCTGATCGCCCCCGGCCCGCAGACGACGGGCTTCTACGACGAGATCAGCAAGACCAAGGAGACGGCGAAGGCCGACGACTGCATGAACTACGAGTCGATCTTCGCCTCGGCCCCCAACTACCCGATCTTCGCGCTGCGCACGCGTGACGGCGGCGCGATGATGCTGTACACGCTGATCCGCACGTCCTCGTGGACCCCCAATCCCCAGGGGCTCAAGTGCGGCGAGGGGCGCCCGGTGACGCTCCCCGCGGCGGCCCGCTGGCTGCTGAGCCACACCAAGGACCTGTTCATCCGGCAGAAGCGGCAGATCGTCGAGACCCAGCAGTACGTGAGCGCGGTGCCGCCCAAGGCGTCCACCGCGCCCGCGCACGTCGTCGGCTACGAGGGCATCGTCACCGGCGGCTCGAACCGCTGATCGCCGAGCACGGTCACGCCTCCGCGTGCGGGAGGTTGCTGGTGGAGACCAGCGTCCGCACCGCGCGCAGCGCGACCGACAGCGTCGCCAGGTCGAAGGTGTCGCTCTCCCAGATCTCGGACAGCGTCTGCCGCGACCGCGTCACCGCGGCCTGGTTGGCCTCCGTCCAGCTCGCCAGCCGCTCCTCCGGCGACAGGCCCGGCCGGCTGTGGATCAGCACGTCCCTGGTGAGCGTCGCGTGGGCGGCGTACAGGTCGTCGCGCAGCGCCGCCCTGGCCATCGAGTTCCACCGGCTGTCGCGCGGCAGCGCGATCACCCGCTCGCGCAGCCGGGCGAGCTGGAGCCGGTCGGCCAGGTCGAAGTAGACCTCGGCCACCTCGCTCACCGGCCGGCCGGTGTACGCCGCGATCTCCACGAGGTCGAAGGTGGAGTAGGCCGGCACCATCGCGGCGACCCGCTCGGCCAGCTCGCCGGGCACGCCCCTGGCCACGAAGGAGTCCCTGCGCTCCTCGTACGCCGCCAGGTCGGGGCCGGTCAGCAGCTTGGGCAGGTGGGGCAGCAGGCCCCCGGCGCCCTCGATGAAGTAGCGGGCCGTGGAGGCGAGGTCGAGCGGGGGGCGGCGGTTGCCGAGCAGCCAGCGGGTGCCGCGCTCGGACAGCTTGCGGCCCTCCAGCAGCATGGCGAGCTGGGTCGCGGTGTCCACCTCGTTGTCCAGCTCCTCGATCTGGCGCGTGAACGAGGGCAGGTCGAAGACCTCCCGCGTCACGAGGTAGGCCCGCACGATGTCGGGCGTCGAGGCGCCGGTCTCCTCGCCGAACCGGTAGACCAGGCTCGTCCCGCCGAAGTTCACCACGTCGTTGACGATCCGGGTCGTGATGATCTCCCGGCGCAGCGGGTGGGAGTCCATGTACGCCCGGAAGCGGTCGCGCAGGGCCGAGGGGAAGTACGACACCAGCCACGAGGCCAGCGACGGGTCGTCGGGGATTTCCGACTGCAGCAGCTCCGCGTCCACCACGAGCTTGGTGTAGGCGAGCAGCACCGCGAACTCGGGGTTGGTGAGCCCGAGCCCGGCCTGACGCCGCTCGGCGAGCACCTTGTCCGACGGCAGGAACTCCAGCTCCCGGTTGACCAGGCCCTCGCGCTCCAGCCTCCGCAGGTAGCGGGCGTGGATGTGCAGCATCTCCGGCGCCTGCGCCCGGGCCGCCGCGAGCACGACGTTCTGGGCGTAGTTGTCCTCCAGCACCAGCCTGCCCACCTCGTCGGTCATGTCGAGGAAGAGCTGGTTGCGCTGCTTGTCGGTCATATCGCCGTCACGGACGACCTGGTCGAGCAGGATCTTGATGTTCACCTCGTGGTCGGAGGTGTCCACACCGGCCGAGTTGTCGATGAAGTCGGTGTTGATCAGCCCGCCGTTCAGCGCGAACTCGATCCGGGCGCGCTGGGTGAAGCCGAGGTTGCCGCCCTCGCCGACGACCTTGCAGCGCAGGTCGGCCGCGTTGATCCGCAGCCCGTCGTTGGCCTTGTCCCCCACGTCGGCGTGGGTCTCCGACGACGCCTTGACGTACGTGCCGATGCCGCCGTTCCACAGCAGGTCGACGGGGCCCCGCAGGATCGCGCTGATCAGGTCGTTCGGCGCGAGCGCGGTGACGTTGTGCGGCAGGCCGAGCGCGGCGCGCGTCTGCGGCGAGACCGGGATCGACTTCGCGGTGCGCGGCCACACGCCGCCGCCCGCCGAGATGAGCGACCTGTCGTAGTCGTCCCAGGAGCTTCTGGGCAGCTCGAACAGCCGTCGCCGCTCGGCGAAGCTCCGCGCGGCGTCCGGGTCGGGGTCGACGAACACGTGCCGGTGGTCGAAGGCCGCCACGAGCCGGATGTGCTCCGACAGGAGCATGCCGTTGCCGAACACGTCGCCCGACATGTCGCCGACGCCGGCCACGGTGAAGTCGGTGCTCTGCACGTCCACCCCGAGCGTGCGGAAGTGGTACTTGACCGACTCCCAGGCGCCCCTGGCGGTGATGCCCATGGCCTTGTGGTCGTAGCCCACCGACCCGCCGGAGGCGAAGGCGTCGCCGAGCCAGTAGCCGTACTCCTTGGCCACCTCGTTGGCGATGTCGGAGAAGGTCGCGGTGCCCTTGTCGGCGGCCACCACGAGGTAGGTGTCGTCGCCGTCGTGCCGCACGACGTCGGGCGGCGGCACGACCTCCCCCGCGACCAGGTTGTCGGTCAGGTCGAGCAGGCCGGAGATGAACTGGCGGTAGCAGGCCACGCCCTCGGCCAGGAACTCGTCGCGCCCTCCCGCGCCGTTTTTGAGCTGGGGTGGCCGCTTGACGACGAAGCCGCCCTTGGAACCGGTCGGCACGATGACGGTGTTCTTGACCATCTGCGCCTTGACCAGGCCGAGGATCTCCGTGCGGAAGTCCTCCATGCGATCCGACCAGCGCAGGCCGCCGCGGGCGACCTTGCCGAAGCGCAGGTGCACGCCCTCGACCCGCGGCGAGTACACGAAGATCTCGTACTTCGGCCGGGGCAGCGGCAGCACGCTGATCGACTGGGGATCGACCTTCAGCGAGATGTACGGCTTGCGCCTGCCGGTGACGAACTGGCTGCCCGCGTCCCCGGCGTCGCGCCCGTCGTCGCGCGCGGCCTGGAAGACGTTGGTGCGCAACGTCGCCTGGATCATCTCCAGGTAGGCCCGCAGGATGCGGTCCTCGTCGAGCGAGGCCACCTCGTCCAGCGAGGCGAGGATCTCCTCGGTCAGCGCGTCGCAGACCTCCGGCCTGCCGTCGTCCGGCCGCCGCGGGTCGAGCCTGGCCTCGAACAGCCGCACCAGCAGCCGGGCCAGCCGCACGTTGCCGCGCAGCACCCTCTCGATGTACGACTGGCTGAACGTGGTCCCGGCCTGCCGCAGATACTTGGCGTACGCCCGGAGGATCTCGGCCTGCTCCCAGGTGAGCCCGCCGGCCAGAACGAGCGCGTTGAAGCCGTCGTTCTCCACCTCGCCGCGCCACAGCACGGCGAACGCGTCCTGGAAGAGCCGCTTGAACTCGTCGCGGTGCACCTCCTCCGAGGGGGTGTACCGCAGGCCGAAGTCGTAGATCCAGGCGTCCCTGGTGTCGGGGTCGTGGTCGCGGTCGATCTCGTACGGCCGCTCGTCCACCACCTCGACGCCCATCCGCTGCAGCAGCGGGAGCACCCGCGACAGAGAGATCGGCGCGCCCAGCCGGTAGAGCTTGAAGCGCCGCTCCCCCTCCGCCGCGCCGTACGGCTCGTAGAGGTTCATGCCGATGGCGTTCGGGTCCTCGCCGAGCGATTCCAGCCGCTTGAGGTCGGCGACGGCCGTACGCGCGGGGAAGTCGGCCTTGTAGCCCTCGGGGAAGGCGGTGCCGTAGCGGCGCAGCAGCCGGGGCGCGTCCTCCTCCGGGCACAGCTCGCCGATCGCGGCGGCGAGGTCGTCCTCCCAGGTGCGGGTGGTGGCGGCCAGCCGCGCCTCCAGCTCCTCGACGTCGACCGGCGTCTCGCCGAGCGGTTTTCCGCGCTCGCCGCGGATCACGACGTACAGCCGGGCCAGCGCCGACTCGCCGATCATCGTGCTGTAGTCGAGCGAGGAGCCGCCGAGCGCCTTCATCAGGATCCGCTGCATGTGCAGGCGGACCTTGGTGGTGTAGCGGTCGCGCGGCAGGAAGATCAGGCAGGAGATGTAGCGGCCGTAGTCGTCGCGGCGCAGGAACAGCTTGACCTGTTTGCGCTCGCGCAGCCGCAGCACGCCGAGCGCGATGGGCAGCAGCTCGCCAACGGAGATCTGGAAGAGCTCGGTGCGCGGGTAGGTCTCCAGGATCTCCATCAGATCCTTGCCGTCGTGGCTGTCGGGCGACAGCCCGGCACGCTCCAGCACCTCGGCGAGCTTGCGCCGCAGGACCGGGATCCGGGAGATCGACTCGTTGTACGCCACGTGGGTGAACAGCCCGAGGAACCGCCGCTCGCCGATCACCTCGCCCTCCGGCGAGAAGACCTTGATCCCGACGTAGTCGAGGTAGTGGGGCTTGTAGACGGTGGCCCGGCTGTTGGCCTTGGTGACGATCAGCAGCTGCTTCTCCCGCGCCTTCGCCCGCACCTTCGGCGGCAGGGCGGCGAAGCTGGCCGATCCGGCCTTGTCGGCCCGCAGGATGCCGAGCCCGGTGCCGGGCAGGCCGCGCAGCGCGGCGCCGCCGTCGGTGTCCTCGAGCCGGTATTCGCGGTAGCCGAGGAACGTGAAGTGGCCGTCGGCCAGCCAGCGCAGCAGCTCCATGCCGTCCTCGACCTGCGCGGGGTCGAGCGGCGGCGGGTTGACCGCCAGGTCCTCGGCGGTCTGCACGGCCAGCGCCCGCATCTTGGCGAAGTCCTCGACCGCGCAGCGCACGTCGAGCAGCACCCGCTGCAGGTCGCTCTCCAGCTCCTTGAGCACGCCGTGATCGGCCTGCCGGTCGATCTCGATGTGCATCCACGACTCGCGGACGACCTGCCCGGTCACGTTCTCCCTGTCGGGGCCGAGCAGCTCACCCGTCATGTCCCTGCGCACCCGCATCTGGGGGTGGACGATCAGGTGGGTGCCGATCTCGTGCCGGTCCAGCTCGGTCGTCACCGAGTCGACGAGGAACGGCATGTCGTCGGTGACGATCTGGACCACCGTGCGGCCCGGGTCCCAGCCGCACTCCTCAAGCGTGGGGGTGTAGACGCGGACCAGCGCGCGTCCCTGCGGCCGGTGCTGGGCCAGGTGGCGGTGGGCCATCGCGGGGCCGTACACGTTCACCGGGTCGCGGTCGGCCAGGTCCTCGACCGGGACGTTGCGGTAGTACCGCCTCAGGAAGGCCAGGGGGTCCTCGCCCTCCACGTGCAGCGCTCCCGGCGCGTGCGCGCACCTCTCGGCGGCGATGCGGAGAAGCTCGTCCAGCGCTTCATCCGATTCCTGCCGATTCAGCGCCATTTCGAGCGGCATGTCGCTACTCACTCCCTTGTGAGGATTCAAAGCCAGGCCCGGAGTTCCCAGAGCAGGGGAAAGAAGTGCAAACGCGTCCTTCCCCTCAAGTACGGTGCCCCGGAGGAGCCTCCCGTACCGGATTTCGTGCCGATCTGGCGCTCCACCATCTGCATGTGCCTCATCCGCCAGAGCGCGGTCGTCTCGTCGTGGGTGAGGAGATCTTCGGCCAGGTCCCACAGATCGTCGTACGACCCCCGGTCACGGGCCACGGCCAGCAGGGATTCCATGATCTCCTCGTCGGAGACCGGCAGGCCGCGCTGGGAGAGGGCGGTGAGGAAAGCATCCCACAGCGTCGGCTCGGCGAGCCGCCGCCGGAGCCTGGCGAGTTCCGCCTCGCTCGCGTCCCTCAGCCGGCCGAGGTACGCCGGATCCTTGGCGCCCGAGAGGAACTCGAGCTCGCGGAACTGCACCGACTGGAAACCGCTCGCGGGGGCGAGCACCGACCGGAACTCCAGGAAGTCCTGCGGCGTCATGGTCTCCAGCACCTGGACCTGGTCGACCATGACCTTCTCCACCGCGTGGACCCGGCGGAACAGATGCCGGGCGCGCCACAGCGCGCCCTCGACCATCGCGTCCCTGATCCGCTCCAGCTCGTGCAGGAGGAGCTTGAACCACAGCTCGTAGACCTGGTGGACGGTGATGAACAGCAGTTCGTCGCTGGCACCCGAGCGCTGCTCCTGCTGGCCGAGCAGCTCGGACAGGCGGAGATAGCCGCCATAGGACAGGCGCCCGCCCTCCTCACCGAAGCTGCGGGGCGGGGGAAGCACGTCCCCGGACCCGGCCCGGCCGTACGGCGTCGCAGGCATGCGCCACTCCTCCACGATGGGCGCGTCCCTTCCGGTCCCCATTGACCGAAAGCCCGGCACCACCGCCCCCGATACCACCCCATAACGGCACAAACGTCAACTTCGTCGCGCGCTCGCAATCAGGGGATTGACCTTGCCCCATTTAACCAGCCGCACCTCCGCCGAGGGGTCTCATGCGCATACAGCCGCCGGAGATGACCGCCCGCCGACGGGAGGCCCTCGCACCGGGCATCGGGAAATCGCGAATGCCTGATCACAAAACGGCTTGAACTTATCGAAGCTGCTTTCGATTCACGTACGATCATGCGCTGTGAAAGATCATCGTCCGGAGCGTGCGGCCGTCTTCGTGGACCAGAGCGGGCGCCGGGCCAAGATCTTGACAGCCGCCGCGGTCGGCGGGGCGATCGTCGTCCTCGCGCTGACTCTCACTCTGGTGAGCGGAGCACTCGCCGGCCCCGAGCTGCCCCCGATGGGATGGCTCGGCACGCAGGGGCAGCAGGTCGTGGAACGCTCCCCCACGGGTTCCCCCACCCCGTCCCAGGGGGCCGAGCACAGGCGTGTCCCCCGGGCGAGCGGCACGCCGCGCGCGACGGCGGCTCCCGCGCCGCGGACTCCCTCCGCGCGCAGGCCGCCGAGCAGGGTGCCCTCCGCCGCTCCTTCCAACCGGAGGAGCCCGAGGCCGAGCACGACGCCTTCTGCGAGTCCGGGGCCGGATGTGGAGATCTCCGCGTCCGCTGAGTCCACGCCCGCGCCGTCGGCTCCCGAGGTCGAGCAGACCACGGCGCCGGCGGAGGAGGCGACGCGGACCCCGGCAGCGGAGCCCAGCACCGTCCAGACACCTCCCCAGCAGCCGGGGGCCTCCCAGTGATGCGTCGATGAGACGACAGCGCAGACCGGCCGAGCGGAGACCCGCCGAGCCGCGCGGCCACTGGTTCCTCGCCGCGATCGCCGCGCTGCTCATGGCCGGAGCGCTGCTGCTCAACGCGTACGCGCACAACGTGGTCGGCGAGACCCAGCCGCCCCCGGCGGACTTCGGCGACTCCGCCGAGCTGGAACGGATTCGCTCCGGCGGCCCCCTGGTCAACGTCTCGGGATCCCGGCCGCTCAGCGCGCGGCCCAAGCCTCGCCGGGTGGCGCTCACCTTCGACGACGGACCCGATCCGCGGTGGACGCCCCGGCTGCTCGACCTGCTCCGCGAGCACCACGCGAAGGCGACCTTCTTCGTCCTGGGAGCCCACGTCGCCGACCACCCCGAGCTCACCCGCCGCGTGGTCGCCGAAGGGCACGAGATCGGCAACCACACCTACACCCATGCCGACCTGGGCGCGGTGCCGGCCTGGCGGGTCCGCGTGGAGATGTCCCTGACGCAGAAGACGCTGGCCGCGGCGGCCGGGATCCACACCCGCCTCGCCCGCATCCCGTACTCCTCGGCCCCGGGAGCGGTCGGGTACCGGCAGCTCGCCACCATGCGGCTGCTCGGCGACGAGGGATACCTCGTGACGTTCACCGACGTGGACACCCAGGACTGGAGCCGCCCGCCCGCGGACGAGATGGTCCTCGCGTCACTCGCGCGCACGGTCGAGGGCGAGGGCGCAGTGATCATGTTCCACGACTCGGGCGGCGACCGCGCCCGGACGCTGGCCGCCGTCGACCGGCTGCTCACCCGGCTGGAGAAGAAGGGATACACCGCCACCACCCTCACGGACGCCGTCGGGCTCCCCACGGCGCACACCGCCGCCTCCCCCGACGAGCGCGTCCTCGGCACGGTCCTGGGGTTCGCCCAGCGCGCCTCCTTCACCTTCGTCGAGGCGCTCGGCTGGTTCCTCGCCGCTGCCGGCGTGCTCACGCTGCTCCGGCTGGCCCTCTTCGTCGCGCTGGCGTGGGCGCACGCCCGCAGGACGCGCGGGAGATCCGCGAACGCCGGCGTTCCCCACTGGGCGGCCACGCCGCCGGTCTCGGTGATCGTGCCCGCCTACAACGAGGCGGCGGGGATCGAGGCGACGGTCCGGTCCCTGGTCAGGACCGACTATCCCGGCCCGGTCGAGGTCGTCGTCGTGGACGACGGCTCGGCCGACGAGACCGGGCGGATCGCCGCCTCGCTCGGCCTGCCCGGAGTCCGGGTGATCCGGCAGCCGAACGCCGGGAAGCCCGCCGCGCTCACCACCGGCATCGCCCACGCCGCCCACGACATCCTGGTCATGGTGGACGGCGACACCGTCTTCGAACCCTCGACCATCGGGACCCTCGTACGGCCGCTCGCCGACCGAACCGTCGGCGCGGTCAGCGGCAACACCAAGGTCGGCAACCGGCGCGGGATGATCGGCCGCTGGCAGCACATCGAGTACGTCGTCGGGTTCAACCTGGACCGCCGCGCGTTCGACCTGCTCGGCTGCATGGCGACGGTGCCGGGGGCGATCGGCGCGTTCCGCCGCGAGGCGATCGCGTCGGCCGGCGGCGTCAGCGCGGACACGCTCGCCGAGGACACCGACCTGACCATGGCGATCAGCCGCAGGGGCTGGCGGGTGGTCTACGAGGAGCGGGCGCGCGCGTGGACCGAGGCGCCCGCCTCGCTCGGCCAGCTGTGGCGGCAGCGGTACCGGTGGTGCTACGGCACGCTGCAGGCGATCTGGAAGCATCGCGGCGCGGTGACGGAGCGCCGTCCCTTCGGCCGGCGATGCCTCGGTTATCTCACGCTGTTCCAGGTGATCCTGCCGTTGCTGGCCCCCGTCGTCGACGTCATGGCCCTCTACGGACTGTTCGTCGGCGATCCCCTGCCCGTGGTCGCGGTGTGGGCCGGCTTCGTCGCGGTGCAGGCGCTCACCGGCTGGTACGCGCTGCGCCTGGACGGCGAACGGGCCTCGGTGCTGTGGGTGCTGCCGCTGCAGCAGTTCGTCTACCGGCAGCTGATGTATCTGGTCGTCATCCAGTCGGTGGCCACCGCGGTCCTGGGGGCCCGGCTGCGCTGGCACACGGTCCGCAGGGAGGGCACGTTCACCCTGGCGGGGCCCTCCGTCCCGAGACCGTCCGTCCCGAGACCGTCCGTCGCGGGCCGCCGGCGCGGGCCGGTCAGGGGTGGGAACGCTCCGAGGAGGAGACGGAGCCGTCCTTGACGGCGTCGAGCATGCCGGGCAGCTCCTGGGCCTCCAGCAGTTCCGCCCGGCATGGCGCGCATTCGTCGAGGTGCCGCTCGAATGCCTCGGCGTCGTCGTCGTCCAGCACTCCCAGGGCGTACGCTGCCACGTCGAAGTGCGGCGACGACGCGGACATCAGCTGGCCACCCCCCTCTCCTTCAGGGCCGTGCGAAGCGCGCGCAGGGCGTAAAAGAGCCTCGATTTCACGGTACCCGGTGGGATGCCCAGAACCTCGGCCGCTTGGCTTACCGTCCGGTCGCGTAAGTATGTCTCTTCGATAACTTCCCGGTGCTGACTCGACAGGTGCCGCAGCGCGTCCGCGACCACGATGGCCGCCAGCGTCCGGTCCGAGCCGTCCGGTACGGCGATGCTGTCCTCTTCGGGAGCCTCCACCTCCCTCGGCCGTACGCCGCGCCTGCGGCGCCCGTCGATCACGATGCGGCGGGCGACGGTGAGGAGCCACGCCCACAGCAGGGGCGGCTCCCACGTCAGCTTCGCCGAGTTACGCCAGGCACGCACGAGCGTCTCCTGGACGACGTCCTCAGCCCATTGCAGGTCGTTGCCGGTCGTCTTGCGCACGTGACGCAGCAGCGGACCGCCGAACTCGCGGTACAGCTCCCGGATCAGGCGTTCGTCCCGATCGGGGTCGTCGTTGTCAGCGTCGTAGTCAGGGGGGTCAAGACGCACGAACCGGCTGTCGAGTTGTCGACGCACGGCCACATATTTGCACCAGGGTTACTGGTTCGTACACCACATCCGTAACTCCAGTCATTTCTGACTATTTCCTGAACCGCGCCTGAGGGGACCGCGTACCTCCGACCGAAGGTCACGAAAGGAGGCACGATGCGGTTCCGGTTTGGGGAACTCCTGGTGCTCGGCGTCTTCCTCTTCGCGGCGGCCGTCACGGTCGTCGTGGTCGTCCCCCGGAGCGCCTCGTCCCAGTCGGATTGGACGCGGTCGGGCTGGACGCAGACCCCCTACGGCCCGCTGGGCCCGGCCGACCGCGACCTGCTGGTCCGGGTGCGCTGGGCGGGGCTCTGGGAGATCCCCGCCGGCCGCTGGGCCCAGGACCGGGCCGGCAGCGACAAGGTCAAGGACGTCGGCAGGCACCTCGTGGAGGACCACACCAAGCTCGACGCGGCGGTCAGGGAACTCGCCGCCAAGCTCGCCGTCCCGCTGCCTGACCAGCCGAACCCGGACCAGCGCGGGTGGCTGGACGAGATGGCCGCCGCGCGCGGCGCCGCCTTCGACCGCGTCTTCGCCGCCCGCCTGCGCGACGCGCACGGCAAGGTGTTCACCTTCGTCTCCGCCGTACGCGCGGGCACCCGCAACAGCCTGATCCGCGACTTCGCCGGGCAGGCGGTCGACGTCGTGATGAAGCACATGACGCTGCTCGAAGGCACGGGTCTCGTCGACTACTCCACGCTGCCCACTCCCACGGTTTAGAAGACACGGTCTAGAAGGCACTGTCTAAGGAGCATCCATGCGAAAACGGCTCGTGCTCGCGATGGCGGGCGTACTGCTCGCAGGCTCGCTGACCGGTGTGGGCCGGCCCGCGTTCGCCGACCACTGCGACCCCTCCGTCCAGGGCGCGGAGTGCGAGGACGTCGGCCCGGCCCTGGAGGACTTCGTCGACATCCGGCAGGTCCCGCCGGGCGACACCGGCGTACGGGCCGGGCGCGGCTCGTTCACCTCGCGCTGCGGACGCAACGAGAACGGCCACCGCAACTCCGACAACCACATCGTCACTCCCGGGGTGTCGAACGGCGCGCACCACGTGCACGACTACGTCGGCAACCTCACCACCAACGGCTTCTCCACCGACGAGAGCCTCGCCGCGGGCGGCACCACCTGCCGGTTCGGCGACCGGTCGGCGTACTTCTGGCCCGTGCTGCGCGGCCGGACCGGCGTCGGCGCCCAGACGGCCGCCTCTCCTTCCCCCTCACCGGACGAGCCCGGCGGCGCGTCCGAGGGCAACGTCGGCAGGATCCTCCTGGCCCGGTCGGTCACGCTGCAGTTCCGCGGCAACCCGGTCAGCAGGGTCGTCGCGATGCCCCGCTTCCTTCGAATGATCACCGGCGACGCGAAGGCGGCCACCAACGGCGGCGCCAACGCCCGGGCGCAGTGGACCTGCACCGGCTTCACCAACCGGCTGACGAGCAGATATCCGCTCTGCCCCCGGGGCGGCCTGGTCCTGCGCGTGCTCGACTTCCCCAGCTGCTGGGACGGCCAGAACACCGACAGCGCCACCCACAGGACCCACGTCGTGTTCCCCGGCGCGAACGGCGCCTGCCCCGCGGGCACTCGGGCGATCCCGCAGCTGCGCATGACCCTGGCCTATTCGGTGCCGAGCGGGCCGTCGTTCGCGGTGGACAGCTTCCCCGAGCAGCAGCACAACCCGGTCACCGACCACGCCGACTTCGAGAACGTCATGCCCGACCGGCTGATGAGCACGGTCGTCTCCTGCGTGAACCGCGGCCTGCGCTGCTGAGCCCTGCACCACTGAACCCGCCCCGCTCGTGCCGTTCCCCGTCCGGTCCTTCGCAGACCACCCCCGCCTGAGGACGGGAACGGCGCCCCCCACTTCGAGCCCGCATTGATCAGACGGAGGAATCATTGCCCAACAGACGGGCTCCCCGGCACACCCGGCCGGATCCCGGCCTCGACCTCGAAAGGCGCGGCGTACGGATCGGCCTCGGCGCCGTGGTCACCCTGGCCCTCACCGGGGGGCTCGCCGCCACCCGGACCAGCGGCGGCGCGGCGTTCCTGGCCGACGCCCAGGCGTTCCTCACGTTCTACGCCGGGGTCTTCTCGCTCGTCGGCCTCACGACGACGGTCGCCCTCGGCCTGGCGGCGACCGACCGCGTCGTCCTGCCCATCTCCCAGCGGGTGCGCGTCCAGCTCGTGCACCGCGCCATGGCGCTGCTCGGCATCGGCTTCCTGATCGTCCACATCGGCATGAAGATCGCCGCCGGGCTGGTGCCGCCGTACGGGTCGGTGATCCCCTCCACCGACGTCTACGTGTCGCTGGGGGCCGTGGCCTCGGACCTGTTCGTCGTCATCGTCGCGACCGGCGTGATGCGCGGCAGGTTCGCCCAGGCGGAGCGGCCCTGGCTGTGGCGCGGACTGCACGACCTGGCCTACCTCGCCTGGCCGGTGGCGATCCTGCACGGCCTGACCGCCGGCCGGGCCGCCGCGCCCTGGGTGACCTTCAGCTACGTGGCCTGCCTGGCGGCGGTCGGCGCCGCCCTGCTGATCCGGCTCGCCGCCGCCACCCGGCCCGCCCGGCAGGCGGCGACCGGCGACTGGAACGCCGAGTGGAGCGCCGGCCGTGCGTCCCGGGAGGACCTCGCGGCGCCCGCTGCCGCCGTACGGCGGCAGCGGGCGCCGCGTGAGGCCGCCGTCCTCGGGCGCACCGGCACCGATCCCCTCGACGTCCTCGACACACCTCCCACCCCCCAGGAACCCCGCCTCCGGAGGATCGTTTGATTCCCTACCGTGTCTCCCACGTCCGGCGGCTCGGCCCGGCCCGGCTCACCGCCGGATTGGACGACCACCGCAGGCTCGACCTGAACGCGCACTACAAGTTCCACGACCGGCTCCCGAGCCACACCGTGGACGCGCTGATCTCCATGGCCGAGGAGGTGGACCTGCGGGGCAGGGGCGGCGCCGCGTTCCCGTTCGCGCGCAAGCTGCGCGCCGTGGCCTCCCGCGCCCGCGACAGCGAGACGGTCGTGCTGGTGAACGCCGCCGAGGGTGAGCCCGCCAGCCTCAAGGACAAGACCCTGCTCACCCGGGCGCCCCACCTCGTTCTGGAAGGCGCCCTGCTCGCGGCCAGCGCGCTCGGCTCCCGGGAGGTGGTGATCGCGGTCGGCGCCGGCGAGCTGGCCGAGGCCTCGGTCACCGCCGCCGTGGCCGAGCGCGGCCTGACCGGCCTGGTCCGGGTCGCGGGCATCCAGGAGCGGTTCATCGCGGGCGAGGGCGGCGCGCTCGTCCGTGCGGTCAACGGCGAGGCGGGCCTGCCCCCGGGCCGGAAGGTCCGCTCCAGCGACAACGGGGTGCGCGGGCTGCCCACGCTGCTGTCGAACGCCGAGACCTTCGCGCAGCTCGCCGTGCTCGCCGAGCTGGGGCCGGAGGAGTACGCCTCGGTGGGCACCGTCCAGGAGCCGGGGACGATCCTGCTGACGGTCGGCGGCTCGGTGACCACCCCCGCGGTCGTGGAGGTCGCGCCGGGCGTGCCGCTGGCCGACGTGCTCAACCTGTGCGAGGCGAAGATCGGCGATGGGCTGCTGCTCGGCGGCTACCACGGCACGTGGATGTCGGCCGAGGACGCGTACGGCGCGATCCTGTCCCGCCGCGGCGCGAAGGAGGCGGGCGGCGAGCTGGGCGCGGGCATCGTGGTGGTGCTGGGCGAGGACACCTGCCCGCTCGGCGAGACGGCGCGGGTGGCGAACTACCTGACGGCGCAGTCGGCCGGGCAGTGCGGGCCGTGCCGCCTCGGCCTGCCGGACCTCGCGCGTGCCTGCCGCCGGCTCCAGGACGGCGACCCGGACGGCCCCGACCTCGTCCGCCGGGCCGCCGCCGCCGTGAAGGGCCGGGGCGCCTGCTTCCACCCGGACGGCTCGGCCAGGTTCGTGCTGTCGGCGCTGGACGCGTTCGCCGACGACGTGGAGGAGCACCGCTTCCACGGCGGTTGCGGGCGGGCGACGAAGGGCGTGCTGCCACTGCCGATCGAGGACGCGCAGGACGCCAGGCTCGTCGTCGACTGGACCCGCTGCCAGGGCCACGGCCTGTGCGCGCACCTCGTGCCCGAGCTGGTCAAGCTCGACCGCCACGGCTTTCCGGTGTTCATGGACACCGGGGTGCCCTCCTGGCTGCTGGGCGAGGCGCAGAAGGCCGTGGAGATGTGCCCCGCGCTGGCCCTCCGCATAGGGATGAAGTGATGGGCTTGTAACCAACCGGACCGGTTCCATGAGCGTCTCAACGAGGTAGATCACCACCTCGGGAGTACGACCATGATCGACAGACGGAGTTTCCTTCGCGTCTCGGCCCTGGCCGGGGCCGCCGCCTTTTCCGGCACGGCTTTCGCCGCCGCGGGTCCCCGTCCCGCCGACTGGTCCGCGCTCGGGCGGGGGCTGGACGGCAAACTGATCCGTCCCGGCGACGCGTCGTACGACAACGCGCGCCGCGTCTTCAACTCGGCCTTCGACTCCGTACGCCCGGCCGGGGTGGCCTACTGCACGACGGCGGCGGACGTGTCGGAGTGCCTGGCGTTCGCCCGGCGATACGCCGTGCCGGTGACCTCCCGGTCCGGCGGGCACAGCTACGCGGGCTGGTCCACGGGCAGCGGGCTCGTCATCGACGTGTCGCCGATGAGCGGCGTGTCCTACTCGGGCGGCCACGCCACGGTCGGCGCCGGGGCGCGCCTGGTCGACGTGTACGCCAAGCTCGCCGCGCACGGCGTCAGCATCCCGGCGGGTTCCTGCCCGACCGTCGGGGTGGCCGGGCTCACGCTGGGCGGCGGCATCGGCGTGGTGTCACGGCAGTACGGCCTGACCTGCGACGTGCTGGAGTCCCTGAAGGTCGTCACGGCGGACGGCAAGGTGGTGACCTGCTCGCCGAGCTCGCACCCGGACCTCTTCTGGGCCTCCCGGGGAGGCGGCGGCGGCAACTTCGGCGTGGCGACGTCGTTCACGTTCCGGACTCATCCGACGCGTTCCGTGACCCTGTTCTTCCTGCACTGGCCCTGGTCGAAGGCCGCGGCCGTGCTGAAGGCATGGCAGGCGTGGGCGCCCTCAGCGCCCGACGCGATGTGGTCCAACTGCCACCTCAACCACGACCCGTCGCTCGACGTGATGGTCGGCGGGCTGTACCTCGGTGGCAAGACGGCGTGCGAGAACCTGCTGCAGAAGCTCGTCGACCGCGTCGGCTCGGGCCCTTCGACCCGCTACGTCGCGACGTCCGCCTACGACCACGCGATGATGGTGGAGGCGGGCTGCGCGTCGATGTCCGTGGCCCAGTGCCACCGTCCCGGCACGCTTCCCGGGCAGAACGCGAGCGGCAAGCTCGTCCGCGACTCGTTCTCGGCCAAGTCGCATTTCGCCTACACGCCGCTGTCGTCCGCCGGGATCAAGGCGCTGCTGGCCCAGGTCGCCGCGCCGGGACGGCACTCGGTGCTGATCGACGCGCTCGGCGGCGCCGTCGCCAGGGTCCGCCCCGACGCCACCGCCTTCCCGCACCGCAAGGCGCTCTTCAGCGTGCAGTACTACTCCCACTTCTCCGGCGCCGCCGGCTGGGCCCGGACCGCCCACGCCGCCATGCGGCCGTACTTCGGGGACCACGCGTACGTGAACTACATCGATCCGGAGCTCAAGGACTGGCGGCAGCAGTACTACGGCGCCAACGCCGCCCGGCTGGCCCAGGTCAAGGCCACGTACGACCCCGGCCGCCTGTTCCGCCTCCCCCAGGGTGTGTGAACGGTTGCCGATCGGGCCTGGCTGCGCGAACCTCACGATATGAGCGAGGAGCGGCGGACGATGATCGGCGCCGACGGCGCCCCGGTGTTCAGTTACCTGGAAGGCGTCCGCGACGGCAGCCCCTGGGCCTACGCGATCGAGGACATCGGTCCGGGAGCCGCCGGCGCGATCACGTCGCGGATGCCCGGCTGGGCGGTCTCCGCGCCGGTCGAGCTCGGTCAGTCCCTGCTCGGCCGAGGCGCGCGGCTGCTGCGGCACATGCACATGATGCGGTGCGACCTGCCGATCACCCGGCCGGTCACCCGGCCGGTCGCGGACGTCGCTCCGGACGGCTTACGCATAGTGCCCTGTGACCGGTCGCCCGTCGAGATCTTCCCCGCGTGGTTCGCGGCCTATCCGCCCGGCCATCCCGACTACCGCCCGCGGGACCGCGAGAAGGCATTGCAGGAGGAACTCGTTCCGCTCCTCGGCGGCGAGGAGATCGGCCCCCTGCTTCCCTGCAGCGTCCTCGCCGTACGGGACGACTCTCCAGGAACGGACGAGGTGGTGGGCGGCGTCTTCGCGACCGACTCGAACCGGGGACCGTGGATCGCGGACGTGTTCCGGCACCCTGACCGGTCGCCGCGAGGTCTCGGCGCGCTCATGCTGTCGGCCACCCTGGCCCGGGCCGGCGCGGACGGGCTGACCGGCGTCGGCCTGGTGGTCACCGAGGGCAACCCCGCCCGCCGCGTGTACGAGAGGGTCGGTTTCCGCATGATCGACAGTGCGATGACGGTCATGATCTGACAGCAGTCCCCTCGGCCACCATTGACGTGATCTCGTCGTTGGTGACCGGCTCGCCACTGCCCTCGCATTGCAGTCCTCTTCCACGTGAGCCATGCCGAGCCGCCGACCCTCCCGTTACTCAATGTGATAAATAGATTGCCGTCAGCAATCATTCGGGGGGAAGTCCATGAACGTATCTCGATCTCGCGCGTACCTGACCTGCGGTCTCGGCGCCGCCGCGGCGGGTGTGCTGGGCCTGGCCCTGACGGTCGTCCCGTCGGTCGCCGAGGGCGCGTCGAGCGGCAGCGGCCAGAGCACCAGGCCGGTCGCCGACCCCTCGCCGAAGCAGCCGGGCGGCCACACCGTGCTGACGTGCGCGGTGAGCACCAACGGCCAGCCGATCACCGCCGACCCCGCGGTGGGCAAGGAGGCCCGCGCGGTGACCGCCAAGGGCACCGTGACGCTCACCGGCTGTTCCTCTCCCGACGGGAGCTTCCCCAACATCCGCTCGGGGACGGCCACCTTCAAGGGCACCGGGCAGGCGTCCTGCACGGGCGTCCAGGACGTCGCCGGCACGGGCACCGTCACCTGGAAGGACGCCCAGGGCCAGACGCTGGGCACCTCCACGGTCCGCCCCAACCTCAACGGGATCGCCTCGTACAACCCCGGCGACATGATGCTGGTCGGCGAGGTCACCGAAGGGAAGCTGAAGGGCAAGCGGATCGCCGGCAAGGCCGCTCCCACCTCCGACATCAGCCAGTGCTCCAGCAAGGGCGTGAGCAGCGCCCAGGGCAGCGGCACGGTCGCCTTCATCGCCGTCGACACATCGAAGTAGCCGACGCGGGACCGGGTGGGGAAGGGTGCTGAATGCCGTCGGATGAGCCCGTGCTGCGGGTGCGGGACGTACGGAAGAGCTACCGGGGTCGCCCGGTCCTGCGTGGAGTGGATCTCGATCTGCCGCCCGGCCGGGTGGTGGGGATCGTCGGGGAGAACGGCGCGGGCAAGACCACGCTGCTGCGCGTCCTCGCGGGCGACCTGCGGCCGGACGGCGGGTCGGTGCGCCACGGCGGGCGCATCGGTCACTGTCCGCAGGAGACGGTGCTGCACGACGCGTTCACGGTCGAGCAGCACCTGCGGTTCTTCCAGGTCGCCTACGGCCTGCGGAGCCTGTGCAGGGCCGAGAAGCTGATGGAGGCGCTGCGGTTCTCCGGCTCCGGCCGGGCCCGCCCCGCCACGCTGAGCGGCGGCACGCGGCAGAAGCTCAACCTCGTCGTGGCCCTGATGCACGACCCGGACGTGCTCCTGCTCGACGAGCCCTACCAGGGCTTCGACTGGGAGACGTACGTACGGTTCTGGGACCTGGCCGAGGAACTGCGCGCGCGTGGCCGCTCGGTGCTGGTGGTCTCCCATCTCGCCTACGACGCGGCCCGGCTCGACACGCTCCATCGCCTGGAGGGCGGCCTGCTACATGTCGCGGACAGGACCGGTGCCGTGTGAGACGCCATTGGGCCTGCTACGCCACCGCCGTGCGCATGACGTTCGTGGAGCACCTGCGCAACCGGCTGGCATTGGTGATCATCGTGGTCTTCATCCCGGTGTGGGCGATCCTCATCTACGCCCTGTCCCTGGAGATCCCGCTCCCGTTCTACGTCCGGGCCGCCGACCGAACCGTCACGGTGCCGGCCAATGTCCTCAACCAGCTCGGCGGGGCGCTGCAGATCCTGGCATTGATCACCGGGTTCATGATGTTCGTGACCACGATGAACTCGGCGTCCTTCGACCGCCGGCTGGTGCGATCCGGTTTCCCCCAGCTGTGCCTGATCGCCGCGAAGCTCACCGCCCTGGCGGTGGTCGCGCTCTGCGTCGCGCTCTACGCGACCGGCCTGATCTGCCTGACCCATCCGACCGCGCAGCCCCTGCTGCTCGCCGCCGCCCTCGCCGGCGGGGCGCTGATCTACGGAGGGATCGGCATCGCGCTCGCCGCGGTGCTGACCAGCGACCTGGCCGGTCTGGTCCTCGTCACCGTGATCTGCTCGATCGACCTGGCCCTGCAGAGCCCCCTCGCCACCCCCGCCGCGGCCGGCGCCCTGGTGCGTTACCTGCCCGACTACGGACCGATGCAGGCGGCGGTCGCTGCCGTGGCCATGGACACGGTGCCCTGGAACGCCGTCGGCCCGGCCGTGTGCTGGGCGCTAGGCACGGTGATCCTCGGCATCTCCGCTTTCGCCGGCCGCACGCGCGCGCACCAGCCGGTGGGCGGGCCGGTGACGGCGCATTCATGAGTCCCCGTCTGGAGTATCCGTGACATCTGAGAGCGTTTCTCGTGCCTTCCCCGCCCTGGAGTCCGACCTGGATCGGGTGCGGGAGATCGTCGGCATGGCGGATGTGCCGAGCCGCTCCGAGCTGGCCCCGCTGACCAGGCAGCCGGCCGGTCACCGTCACCTGATCCGGCCCACCCTGGCACTGCTGTCGTACTACGTGCTCGCCGGGCCGGAGCGGGCCGCCGACGTCCGCGCCGTCAAGGCCGCGGCGGCCGTCGAACTGCTGCACATGGCATCGCTCTACCACGACGACGTCATCGACGACGCGCGCCAGCGCAGGGGCAGGCCGAGCGTCAACATCGTGTGGGGCGCGCGCCTGGCGGTCCTGGCCGGGGACCTCCTGTTCATCAGCGCCAGCCGGATCCTGTCCGAGCTGGGCCGGCGTGAGGCTTTGATGGTCGCCGAGACCGCCCAGCGCACCTGCTCGGGAATGATCGCCGAGACGGCCGACCGCTTCCTGCTCTCCCGCACCGAGGAGGCCTATCTGGAGGTGACCGGCGCCAAGACGGCCGAGTTACTGTCCCTGGCCTGCAGGCTGGGCGCCATGCAGGCCGGGCGGGACCCCGAGGCTGAGGAGGACCTGGCGCGGTTCGGCTGGCATCTCGGCCTGGCCTACCAGGTGCGCGACGACATCCTCGACCTGACCGCGACGACCGGGGAGCTCGGAAAGCCGGCCAACTCCGACATCACGGAAGGCGTCTACACGCTCCCCGTGATCAGGGCCCTGGGCCGCGAACCCGCGCTCGCCCGGCTGCTGCGCCGCGGCCTGACCTCGGCCGACGCCGAGCGCGCGCGGCAACTGGTCCTGTCCTGCGGAGCCGTGGAGGAAGCCCGGCAGGTCGTCGACTCCCACATGGAGACGGCTCTCCGGCGACTCGATCTCCTGCAGCTCCGGGGCCTCGGCGATCCGCGATCACGTGAGGGGCTCGCCGGCTACGTGCGGTCGGTCATGGGTTCCGGTGGAAAGGCCGCCCCGGCATCCGTCACCGTGCCCGCCCCCTTTCCCGTTCCCTCTCTCGTTCCGGCTTCCGCTCGGGCCGGCGTCCCGGCCGGGGAAAAGGAGCGCGTACAGGAGCGGTTGGACGCCTGGTTGCTGCACACCGGGCTGGCGGCCACGCCTGAGGAGGCCCGCCACCCGCGATGGAACGCCATGGCCTCGACCGCCGCGCGGTTCTGGCCGGACGCCGACGCCGAGCAGGCCGAGACGCTGGCCCGGTGGATGCTGGTGATCGCCGTCGTCGACGACCTCTTCGACGAGCCGGGTCTCGCCGACCCTGGCGAGATCGTCCGGCTGCGACACCGGCTCACCCGCCTCGTCCGCGGGCTCGACGACACCCCGCCGACCGGTGGAGCGGTCGCCACGGCCATGGTCCAGGCATGGGAGCGGATCCGCCTGATCCAGCCGCCCTCATGGCGGACGCGCGCCCTCGGCCACTTCGAGGAATGGCTGGAGGCGGCCGAGCGCGAGGCATGCCACCGGCTCAGCGGGTTCATCCCCAGCCTGCGGGACCAGTTCGCGCTGCGCCTGGGGAGCTCCGGGGCGCCCGTCTTCCTGGACAGTGTCGAGATCACGTACGGCAGGGAGTTCGAGCCGGCGGTACGCGACCATCCGCTCTTCCGGCGACTGCTGGACGTCGCCACGGCCGCGGCTCTCGCGGAGAACGACCTGCGGACCCTGGACGAGGACGAGGCCGTCGGCGCGCCCTACAACCTGGTCAGGGTGCTCCGCCACGAGACCGGCTGCACCAGGCAGGAGGCGATCGACGAGGTGACCCGCCAGGTCGAGGACGGCTTCGCCCAGGTGGACGCCATACTCGCCTCCGCACCCGCCATCCTGCGCTCCGCCGACGGCGGCGCCGGCTCCGTGGCCGGGATGGGTCTCCTGCGTCTTACCCAGAAGCGGCTGCCGGGCTGGCGCACCCTCCACGACATCGACCGCTACAGCCGCTCGTCCGCAGGCAGCGAGACGTACCTGACCCGGCTGCGCCGGGAACTCCTGCTCGAGTACGCCGAGACCGGCGCGGCACGCTGACCCCGGTCCCCTACGCGGAGATGTCAGGCGGATCCGTCCGCGGCGAGGCGGTCGAGCCATTCGCCGAGCACGTGGCGTTCGCCGTCGGTGAGAGCCGTTGCGTCCGGCAGCGCGGCGCTCAGCGCCATCGCCGCCGCGGCGGGTCCGGGGGCTTCGACCGCGGGGGCGTCGGTGGTGATGGCGGCTATCGCCGCATCGCGGGCCACCTCTGACAGGCGCGGGTCACGCCGTTCCTCTGGCAGGGCGAGCAGCGTGAAGACCGTGCCGCAGCCCGCGGCGTGCACGAGGTCCGCCGCCAGGCGCTCGCCGACCTTCAGCCGGCCGGCGGCGGCGATGGCGCGGATGCGCTCCCCCAGCATGCGGAAGGCGGCGACGGCGGCGGGCGACTGCCGTCCCGGCGTGGGATCGCCGTACATGAGCGAGAACAACGCGGGGTTCGCCAGCCCGAAGCCGACGTGCAGGTCCCATCCGGAGCGCAACGCCTCGACCGGGTCGTCGGCAGGCGGGCTCGCCTTCTTGTCCCGCAGATATGAGCTGAAGCCATACTCGGCGACCGCGTCGAGCAGGCCCTCCTTGTCGCCGAACAGCCGGTAGATCGTCGGGGCCTGCGTCCCCGCCGCGGCGGCCACCGCTCTGGTGGAGAGGGCGTCGCGCCCACCGCTCGCGAGCAGCCGGGCCGCGACCGACACGATGTGGGCCCGCGTCCTGTCGCGGCCGCTCGCCGCCTCGCTCTCCGGATCGCTCATGCTTCCAACGATATCAGCATGTTGCTATCGCCGATTTTCCAGTGTTAGCGTTCAGCCGATATCAGCGATAGCAAGGAGTGCATCGTGATCGTCATCACCGGAGCGACCGGTCAGCTCGGCCGCGGCGTCGTCGAGCGCCTGCTCGCGCGTCTCCCCGCCGACCGGATCGGCGTCAGCGTCCGCGACCCCCTCAAGGCCCAGGACCTCGTGGACCTCGGCGTACGAGTCCGGCAGGGCGACTTCGACGACCCCGCGAGCCTGGAGCACGCGTTCGAGGGCGCGTCGCAGGTGTTGATCGTCTCCGGCCCGGCGGACGCCCGCCCGCACCGTACGGCGATCGAGGCCGCCAGGGCCGTGGGCGCCGAGCGGATCCTCTACACGAGCCACATGGGCGCGAACCCGGCCTCCCCTTTCGCCCCGATGCCGTCCCACGCCGAAACCGAGCAGGACCTGCGCGCATCCGGGGTCGCGTTCACCGCGCTGCGCAACGGCTTCTACGCGACCACCGCGGTCCATTTCGTGAGTCAGGCGCTGCGGAGCGGCACGCTCGTCGCCCCCGAGGACGGCCCGGTCTCCTGGACCGCCCACGCCGACCTCGCCGAGGTGGCCGCCGTCGCGCTGACGGAGGAGGGCAAGCTCGGCGGGATCACCCCGCCGCTGACCGGTCCCGAGTCACTCGACCTCGCGGACGTCGCCGCGATCGCCTCCGACCTGACGGGACGCGTGATCACCCGCGTCACCGTGCCGGACGACGAGTGGGTCGCGGGCATGGTGTCGCGCGGCGCGCCCGAGCAGCAGGCCCGCTTCTTGCTGGGCATGTTCGAGGCCAGCCGCCGGGGAGAGTTCGCCGAGGCCGGCCCCGCCCTCGGGGAGCTGCTCGGTCGTAAGCCGATCGCGATGCGCGAGCTGCTGGCGGCCACGCTGACGAACTGACCTGCGCGGCGTCCGGCCCTTTTGCGCCTGATTCCGCCCGTTCGATTCGCGTGATCGTTACAGTACGTCGGACGGGGCGTTCCCAGGGAGTGCAGGCATGGGCAGGCGCAAGTACCGGAACGAACGTCGTCACTACAGATACATCGAGGCCGTGGTGCTCGGCCGTGTTCTCGACGAGAAAACGCAGTCGGTGCTGCGGATGCTGCCCGGGCAGCCGATGGTGACGGCCGACCATTTCTCCGCATCCGTGGATTGGGACGACTACACGCGAGAGATGGAGGAATTCGTCGAGCAGACGTTTGACGCCTGGCTGTTCTTCGACAACGACGGTCCCCGTACGGTCGCCTTCCGGATCCCCAGCGAGGCGCTGCCGGCGCAGGCCGTCGCCCCGCACCTGCACGGCGACGTGCTTCAAGGCCTGCGCATGGAAACGAGCGAAGACGACCTGCTCCTGCGGTTCAGCATGTACGCCGAGGACTCCGAGCTGTTCAACCTGCACGAGTCGGGCACGGGATGGCTTCGGGACATCCTTCCGGTCCGCGAGGAACTGATGTCGGGCAGGCTGGACGCGCTGGAGCTGGGGCGGGTGGTCGGCACCCACTGGGACGAGGTCGACCGCGACCTGTCCGCCGAATATGGGCTGTCGAAGGCGTCACGCGTCCTGGCGGCGTACCTGCTGGTCGCTCCACAGGAACTGGCACGCTTGGCGGGCGAGCGGGCGGAAGCAGGGAGCGGGGACCTGCCCCCGGGGTGGCTGTCCACCTGTTCCGGTCTCGAACCGGTGGCCCGATGGGAGTTCGCCGCCGCCGATCCGCGCAAGTCCTTCCAGATCACCCTGGGGCGGTTGCCGAGCGGCTGCGAGTACGGCGACTGGTACGTGACGTCGTCGGAGCCCCGCGGCAGGCCCCTGGCCTTCCACACGGAGGACGACGCCCGGCGTGGTTACCACGACGAGGCGCTACGGCTGCAACGGCTCAACGACCCCGGCCGATGGCGGCAGCTGGACTCCACCGTGTGAGCCAATACGGGCTCGGGACGAGGGCGCGGAAATTTCATCGGCCGACGTGACCGTGTCCGCTCTCTGCGTGCGGTAACACCTCTCGGTGTCGATCGCGGGGCGCGGTCAGCCGAATTAGGCGGCCTCGTTTTCCGGGCCGACTTTCATGTCGGGACATCCGGCGACCTCACCATGGCCAGATATAAAGTGTCATGAAAACATGTGAGGAGGCCGAAAATGCTGGTCGAATGGCTGGCAGCGGTGGCCGCGGCGGGTGGAACCGCGGTGGTGCAGGCCGCGGGCACGGACGTGTGGGTGAGCGTGCGGCAGCGGGTGGCGCATGTGCTCGGCCGCGACGATCCCGAACGTGAGCAGGCGGAATTGATGCGGCTGGATCAGACCGCGACGGATCTCGCCTCGCTCGCCCCGGGGGAGGCGGCGCTGATGCGGGCCCGGCAGGAGGCGTCCTGGACGGCCCGATTCGAGATGCTGCTGGAGAGTCTCGGCGAGGCCGAACGCGAACGGATCGCCCACGAACTGAACGACATCGCCGACGAGGCTCGTCACGCATCCGTGGGAGGAGTGTCGGGGAACGTTTTCCATGGACCGACCGCGTTTCAGGTCGGGAACCGCAACCGTCAGGACAACCACTTCGGGCCGAGGGCATGACCCGCGACTCCGAATCAGGAAGAGACGGAGTATCGGGAAACGTCTTCCACGGCCCGGCCCCCTTCCAACTCGGCGATCGCAACGTCCAGATCAATCACATCCACCAGCCGGCGCCACAGCGCCGCCCGCTGGTCCTCGCAGGTGTGGCGGTCACGACAAGAGAGGAACTGGCCGCCGCCATCCGCGGCGACTGGACTGCCGCGAGGCGTCAGTTCTTCGAGGGCGTGGCCACGACCGGCGCACCCTCCGACGGTTGGCTCAGCCTTCTCGCCTGGCTGCACGAGCTCGACGGTCTCACCGCCGATGACCTGACCGCTCAGATCGAACTCATCGACCATCGGCTCCGAGACGACGGACTCCCGGCTGACCTGAAACTGCTTCACCTGCTGGGCTGGCTCGATCCGGAGGGAGAAGCCGTCTGGCGGGGAACGGTCGTGACCCCGGAGTCGCTTTCCGAGGCGCTCAGGATCGGTCGTCTGCGTGAAAGCGGCCCCGAATGGGGGCTCTACCGCGACCTCTGCGAGGGCGGCTTGTTGGACGCCCTCTCCAGGTTCACCGTGCTGAGCGCGCTCCGCGGAACGCAACGGACCTGGGACGAGGTCTGGGATTCGTGGCGGCGGCTGGCCGCTCGGGTGCCCGACCTGCCACCCGAAGCCCGGGAATGGGCCGGGAGCGGGGCGCGCGGGCTGCTGTTGGCGGCCCTTCTGCCCTCCTCGGAGAGCAAGACGTGGTTGCGCGCCGCCTGCGAGAGCGTGGCGCCACCCCCCACTGGTGAGATCACCTGGTACGACTGGTTGCGCGCGCGGGATGGCGGCTCCGATACCCCTATCGGATGGCTCGTGCGCACCGACTTCACCGCCTTCGCCGCGGCTCAGGCGGAACAGCGGCGTCGGCAGGCGGCGGTCGACCGGCAGAACCAGCAGGCGATGACCGCGCTGGACGCCGCCTCCACTCTGCGAGACCGGCAGTGGGCCGACTATGAGAGCCGGCGGCTCTCGCCCACCGCCCGATCGGGAGCGGTCATCCGCGCGGCGCTGTGGCTCGGGACCTGGGGCGTGGCCACGATCCCGGTGGCCTGGATCATGTGGGGCTGGGCTCGGCCGGACATCGCCGCGACGATGTCCTGGTATCTCGTCGCGCTGACCCTGGCGGCGTACGCAGGCTGGCTACCAAGAGTCATACGGCTCGGCGCGGCGTACCAGCCTCCGCTGCGGCGCATGCGCGAATGGGCAGAGGAGGCCCGGGCCGACCCCGGAAGCGTTCGCAGGGGTCTGATCAGAGCCGGCGCCGTGGTCGGAGCCCTCCTGATCCTTGGCGTGCTCCTTCACGACATCGGCGTCATAGCGACAACGGTTCTCGTCACTCCCTTGCTGGCCGCGGCGTTTTATTTCGCCCGCATCGGGGCGCTTCACGACTGGGCGGACGAGCATAAGGAACGACTGCGGGACTACCAGTCCAGGCGGCCCGGTCCCGGCGGCATTCCTCAGAGCATCGCCCGAGGCGTCCAATCGCCGTCGGCCAGAGTCCGGGCCGACGCCTACCAGGCGTACATACGACAGTTCATCGGCCTCGACCACGGTGGGAAGGACGACGGCGACCGCAAGAACGACCGCCGCAGCCGCTGAACGGTCGACAGCGGCCCCAGTGCCGGGCGATGCCGCGCCCGGCGGCGGTCAATAGGATCTTTGTCGATCTGTCGAAAAGCATTCCAGCGGGGGCGATGTGAACGGCGGCAGCGGGGCGGGGGGCTTACGCGGTTTCGGTGACGGGCATGAGTCCGGCCCCGGGTGGCCGTCCGGCCCACAGCATCCGGCCGACCTGCGTACCGGCGACCCGCACCAGGTGGGGCCTTACCGGCTGGTGCGCAGGCTGGGCGAGGGCGGGATGGGCACCGTCTACCTGGGCGAGGCACCGGACGGCACGCGCGCGGCGGTCAAGCTGCTCCACCACACGATCGCCGCCGACCCCGACTTCCGCCGCCGGTTCCGCCGCGAGGTGGAAGCGGCCAAGCGAGTCGCCCGCTTCTGCACCGCCGCCGTCCTCGATGCCGAAGTGGACGGCGAAACCGTCTATCTGGTCACCGAGTACGTCCCCGGACCGACCCTCCGGGAGGCCGTCGAACGGGACGGACCGCTACGCGGCTCAAGCCTGGACGGACTCGCCGTCAGCATCGCGACCGCCCTGCGCGCCATCCACGCCGCCGGCATCATCCACCGCGACCTCAAACCCGGCAACGTCCTGCTCTCCCCCATCGGCCCCAAAGTCATCGACTTCGGCGTGGCCCACTTGTCGGACACCGCCACGCACAGCAGCGCGGTCGTCGGCACGCCGTCGTTCATGTCTCCCGAGCAGTTCGACGGCGGCCCTCTCACACCCGCCTCCGACGTCTTCGCCTGGGCCGGCACGGTCGCGTACGCCGGCACGGGCCGCGCCCCCTTCGGCAACGGACCGCTGCCGGTCGTCATCAACCGGGTCATCAACGGGGCGCCCGACCTGACCGGCCTCGACGGACCGCTGGGCACGCTCGTCGCCCGCGCCCTGGCCAAGAACCCGGCACAACGGCCGACCGTGCAGGACATCCTGGACACCCTCACCGGATCACCCCCGGTTGAAGAGTCGTGGGTCACGACACTGCCGGGGGGCGGCAGACGCCGCCGCAGGCTGCTGACCGGGGCCGCGGCCGGAGTAGCCGGGCTGGCGCTGATCGCGACGGTGGTCGCCGTATGGCCCTCCGGCGGCAACCCGCACGCCTCGGCGTCCGCGACCTCCTCCGCCACCTCCACGCGCTCTGCGGTGGTGATCCCCGAGGGGCCTACGCCCATCGCCTCCACCGCGTCGAAGGCTCCGACGGGCAGCGGCGGCAACCCGCTTCGCGAGCCCGGCGTACGGTTCGCGTACAAGCAGGAGCCCGACCCGCAGCGCCAGGCGGGCGTCTGGAGCGGGCAGGGCAGGAAGGCCGACGCCGCGCTGATGCGCGCCCTGGCCGCAGTGCCGCATCCCGTGAACCTGAACATGCCGGCCGCCGAGGCCGGGCGCACGGTCGCGTCCACCGTACGGGTGGCCTCCGCCCGTCACGCCGTTCCCGTGTTCGTGACCGATCACGTGCCGATGAAGGACTGCTCCCAATGGGGGGAGCCGGACGAGCGGTCCTACCGGGACTGGATCGACCGGGTGGCGAAGGCCATCGGCAAGGCGCGGACGGTGGTCGTGCTGGAGCCGAACAGCCTGACCAGGCTCCCCGGCTCGAACAGTTGCTCGCAGGGGAGCAAGGCGGGCGCGGCCGAGCGCTACCGCGAGCTCTCGTACGCCGTGAACCGTCTGGGGAAGCTCCCGCACACGGCCGTTTACCTCGACGGCGGCATCAAGGGCTGGCCCAGCCTCGTCGAGATCGCCGACCGGCTCGTGAAGGCCGGGGTGAAGCGAGCCGACGGCTTCTACCTGAACACGGCGGACTTCCAGGAGACCGACGAGCTTCTCCGGTATGGGGAGAGCCTGTCCCGTTGCCTCTACCTGAAGATGAACAGCGGAGGGAGCACCTGCACCGGCGCCGAGATCGACGCGGTGCCGGCCGGGACGCCCCTGACCCACTTCGTCATCGACACCAGCCGCAACGGCAAGGGCGTGTGGCAGCCGCCGGAGGGCAAATACGCCGACCCCCAGATCTGGTGCAACCCTCCGGGCCGGGGCGTCGGCATCCGGCCGACCACCGACACGGGCAGCGAGCTGGCCGACGCGTTCCTGTGGCTCCGCTCCCCCGAGCAGTCCAACGGCCAGTGCACGCGAGGCGGCCACGGTCCCCAGGACCCCGTCTACCACCAGGTCGACCCCCAAGGCGGCACCTGGTGGTCGGTGCTCGCCCTCGACCGCGCCCGCAACGCCGTCCCCCCGCTGCGCTGAACTACGGCCATCGTGGGAGACGACGGCGGACGAGGAGATCGACAACTCAGGAGGATTCTGTCCAATGGCGACTTACGTGTTGATCCACGCTGCGGCGGTCGATTCCTGGTATTGGGGACCGCTCTCGGCCGCCCTGCGCGACCGGGGCCACGACGTGGTGGCGCCGGACCTGCCGTGTGATCAGGAGTCGGCCGGGCTCGTGGAGTACGCGGACACGGTGGTCGAGGCGATCGGCGGGCGCACCGGTCTGGTCGTCGTCGCCCACTCGTTCGGCGGGTTCACCGGCCCGCTGGTGTGCGACCGGGTGCCTGCCGACCTGCTCGTGATGCTCCAGGCCCAGATCCCGGCTCCCGCCGAATCACCCGGCGAATGGTGGGGCAACACCGGCTACTGGGCGGCACGGGAGGAAGCCGACCGGCGCCGAGGCGTCCCGGGCGGAATGGAGGAGGACACGTCCTCCCTCGTGCTGCACGACACCCCGACCGACCTGGCCGCCGAGTTCGTCACCCGACACCAGCGGCACCAGGCGCCTACCCCGTTCGGCACGCCGTGGCCGCTGGCCTCCTGGCCGGACGTGCCGACCAGGTTCCTGATGGCTGCCGGCGACCGCTTCTTCCCGGCCGAGTTCATGCGCGGGATCGTCACCGAGCGTCTCGGTTTCCAGCCGGACGAAATGCCTGGTGATCACTGTCCGATGCTCGGCCACCCGAAGGAGCTGGCCGACCGCCTTGAGGCGTACCGCATCGGGCTCTGAACAGTGCTGACTCGTCAATCGCCGTTGGCCTTGCGGAGGCGGGCGCGGACCGTACGGCGGACCAGCGGGCCCATGTCCTCCAGGACGGCGACCAGGCCGGCGAGCTGCTCCACGCTGTCGAAGGCGCGCTCCGCGCCGTCCTTGTCGACGCCCTCGTACAGTTCGAGACCGACGAAGGCCGCCGCGGTGGCGCGGGCCAGCCCGGCGACGTCCACGAACTCCGCCAGCGGGGTGCCGGCCAGCACTCGGTGGAGGACGTCCTCGACCTCGGCGACCCACATGCCGAGGCCGGCCGCGGTGGCGGGGGCGAGTTTGTCGTCCATCTGGCTGCCCGCGAGCATCTGGGCGAGCACGGCCAGGCTCCCCGCCTCGCGCTCGTCGGCGTGCAGGGAACGGCCGAGGTCGAGCAGTTCCTTCAGGGAGTTCACAGCCGCGAACCGAGCCCGATAGACCGCCACCCGCTGTTCCGACCCGTGCCGCAGGGCCGCGGCGAGGAGGTCGTCGACGCTGCCGAAGTGGTAGAAGACGAGCGCCTGGTTCACCCCGGCCGTGGAGGCGATCGCCCGCGCAGAGGCCCCCGCGATGCCCTGGGTGCGCAAGGTCTCCAGAGCGCCTTCGAGCAGCCGCGTACGGGTGTCGCCCATCGTCTCCCCCTTCGTTCCTCTTCGCGGCTTCACCGTAGCGGCACGTGTTCGGCCATGGCCCGGCCCGGCGGCGGTCAATAAGATCCGTAGTGACCTGACCTTCCGGACATCCCAGCGGGGGCGATGTGAACGGCGGCAGCGAGGCGGGGGGCTTACCCGGGCAGCATGAGTCCGGCCTGCGTACCGGTGACCCGCACCAGGTGGGGCCTTACCGGCTGGTGCGCAGGCTGGGCGAGGGCGGGATGGGCACCGTCTACCTGGGCGAGACGCCGGACGGCACGCGCGTGGCGGTCAAGCTGCTCCACCACACGATCGCCGCCGACCCCGACTTCCGCCGCCGGTTCCGCCGCGAGGTCGAGGCGGCCAAGCGAGTCGCCCGCTTCTGCACCGCCGCCGTCCTGGACGCCGAAGTGGACGGCGAAACCGTCTATCTGGTCACCGAGTACGTCCCCGGACCGACCCTCCGGGAGGCCGTCGAACGGGACGGACCGCTACGCGGCTCAAGCCTGGACGGACTCGCCGTCAGCATCGCGACCGCCCTACGCGCCATCCACGCCGCCGGCATCATCCACCGCGACCTCAAACCCGGCAACGTCCTGCTCTCCCCCATCGGCCCCAAAGTCATCGACTTCGGCGTCGCCCACCTGACCGACATGGCCGGACACATGAGCACCGCGGTCGTCGGGACACCCTCGTTCATGTCTCCCGAGCAGTTCGACGGCGGCCCCCTCACACCCGCCTCCGACGTCTTCGCCTGGGCGAGCACGATCACCTATGCGGGCACGGGCCACGCCCCCTTCGGTCACGGATCGCTCCCCGTCGTGCTCAACCGAGTCGTCAACGGGGAACCCGACCTGACCGGCCTCGACGGACCGCTGGGCACGCTCGTCGCCCGCGCCCTGGCCAAGAACCCGGCACAACGACCGGCCGTACAGGACATCCTCGACACGCTCACCGGTTCTGCGGCACCTTCCGTCGCCACTCTTCCCGGGGGTGGTGGGAGACGCCGCCGCAGCCTGATGATCGGGACCGGGGCGGGCGCGCTGGCCCTGGTAGCGGCGGTGACCGCCACTTGGCTCGGCACCTCGTCGGGCTCGCCCTCGTCCGGCTCGTCCGCCACCTCATCCGCCACCTCGGCTGCCTCCGTGGCCGCCGCGCTCCCGTCCGCTTCCGTCGCCGGCACCAGTGGCAATCCGCTGCGGGAGCCCGGCGTACGGTTCGCGTACAAGCAGGAGCCCGACCCACAGCGCCAGGCGGACGCCTGGGACGCCCAAGGTAGGAAGGCCGACGCCGCGCTGATGCGCGCCCTCGCCGCGGTGCCGCACTCGGTGAACCTGAGCGGACCGGCCACTGAGGCCGAGGACACCGTCAGGTCCACGATGCGGCTCGCCGCGGCCCACGATGCCGTGCCGGTGTTCCTCACCGATTACATCCCCCTGACGGACTGCTCCGATCGCGGGGCGCCGAACGAGCAGGCGTACCGGGACTGGATCGACCAGGTCGCGGCCGGCATCGGCGCGGGCCGGGCGGTGGTCGTGCTCGAACCGAACAGTCTGACCAAAGTGCCCGGCACCGACAACTGCGAGACAGGCGGCACCGCGGGGACCGCCGAGCGCTACCGCGAGCTCGGCTACGCCGTCGACCGCCTGGGGGCGCTGCCGCACACGGCCGTCTACCTCGACGGCGGCATCCAGGGCTGGCCCGAGTCCGTCTCCGATATCGCCGATCGGCTGGTCAAGGCCGCGATAGGGCGGGCTGATGGCTTCTATCTGAACAGCTCGGACTTCCAGCACACCGACAGCCTTCTCCGATATGGGGAAAGGCTCTCCCGCTGCGTCTACCTCGTCGCCGCCAAGGGCGGAAGCGCGTGTGCGGGTGCCGACATCGACGCCGTGCCGGCCGACGCACCGCTGACGCACTTCGTCATCGACACCAGCCGCAACGGCAGGGGCGTGTGGAAGGCTCCCGAGGGCAAGTACGCCGACCCCCAGTTGTGGTGCAACCCTCCAGGACGGGGCGTCGGCCCCCGCCCGACCACCGACACCGGCAGCGAGCTCGCCGACGCGTTCCTGTGGATCCGCGATCCCGGCCAGTCCAACGGCCGGTGCCTCCGGGGCGGCTCCGGGCCGGAGGATCCGGTGCGTCACCAGGTGGACCCCGTTGGCGGCACCTGGTGGCCCGCCCTCGCCCTCGAACGCGCTCGCAACGCCGTGCCCCCGCTGCGTTGAGCTCACAGGCGTGCCTCTTCACGCCGCGGCTTCAGGGCGGCGGGCACGCCGTGCTCCGTGACGTCGACGTACCGGGCTTCGAATGCGCCCCAGTAGCCGAACATCGGGCCCAGTGTGTGGTGCGAGACCGTCACCCCGACGCGGAACTCCCCCGCCTCGTCGTCGTACGACTCCCTGACGACGGCGGTGCCGGTAATCAGCGCGGGAAGACGGCAGGAGAGCCGGCCCTCGTGCAGGCGGAACCCACTGGAGCGGATGACGAGGCCCCCGCGCTCGTCCACCTGAAAGTCCAGGTCCACGGCCAGATGCTGGTGCGAGCCCAGGTAGTCGACGATGCCGTCTTTTTCGAGGTCGTACACCATCTGGGCGTCGAACCGCCTGGGGCGGCCTGGCAGGTCGAAGGTGCGGACGAAGCTGACCGTCTCCCGCCCGTACGAGTCGACGTACGGGTAGTTCTCGATGGTGAACGGCACCTGCCGGCCCTGCTCGGGGATCAGGATGTTGCGGGTTCCGCCGAGGGCGAGGAACGGCCGGGTGAAGCCCGCGTGCCAGATGTGCTCCATCACCCCCGTGCCGACGCAGGCCCGCCCGTCGGTGACGCTGACGCCGAACCGGCGCCGCAGTTGCGGGTGCAGCCGGTCGAAGTCAGCGCCGAGGACGCGTTCGAAAATCGAGGTCATGGTGTCTCCAGGTAAGTCAGGGGAGCTTTCGACGCCAGCCGATCGGGCGGACGGCGCAGGCATCGGCGAGCCGCGGGAGTTGACGGGAGCGGCGGCAAGAGGACGGCCGCCGCTCCTATCAGGCAGGCGACGGCGGCCGGGGTCGCCTGTATAGCGATGCCGGCGGCGAGCACGCGTACGCACAGTTCGGCGAGGGCCTGCCACAGGGACCGCTCGGGCGTCCTTCCGGTCTCCAGCCAGAGGCGAAGCCGGTCGAAGGACCAGGCCGTCGCCCAGCCGATGAGCGGCCGGAACATGAAGTCCACGGCCTTGCCCCAGCCAGGGCGGTAGCCGTACCGGGTGATGAAGCGGACGCCGTCGCTCGTGGGGACGTACCGCCAGTAGCCGGAGCCGGAGCGGATCAGCGAGAGCGGATAGTCCGAGGAGAACCGCAGCGCCGACGTCCTGCCGTCAGCGTCGTGCCGGTCCCCGGTGGTGATGCCGGTGCCCTTGATGACAAGCCCGGGCAGGAGCTTGAAGGTGTACAGGAACCGCTGCGGCTCGCCGTCCGCACGCGGCAAATAGTCGATCTCCGTGAACCGAAGATCCCACCGTTTGTGCAGCTCAGGCCGCTGCGTCTGCCCCCAAAGGGCGTCCATGTCCGCCCGAATGAAGCACTCGACATACACGAACCGAGCCACGCATGCCCTCCAACGCCTTGAGCGACCGCTTAAAACCGAGGATAGGCCGCTTTAAGCGAGCGCTCAAGACGGGCATTGATGCGAGCTACTACGGCCGCGGGGTAGAGGAGTGCAAGCGAACGACCGGCGGCACAATGACCCCTCGCGTCAGGACGGAAACAAGCATGACTTCCCATTTCAGCACATAATGTTACAAAGTGGGCACATCCCGACCCTCACTGCGACCGGCCATGATGCCATCACCGATTCGTCCAGCTATCTTGATTGTGACTCACCAAGTGGAGTTACAGCCCGGATCGCCCCTTATATGCCATCTGTCCGGGTTGGACATCCGCCACGCAGCCTGATGCCGAGATAGAAATGCGCCACCGGAGATTCCATGGACGAGTTCGATGACAATTACGACACTTTCAAGGCTCTCCTGGACATCTACACGCCATCAGAGGCGATCAAGAGGCTTGAGCTCATGGGAGCCAGCACCGCCGTCATCCAGAAGATCCGGGAGCAACACGAGCGGCAGACGATTCGGATCAAGGAGCTCGAGGAGCCCCGCTCCATCGTCCTAGACAACCGGAATACCTGGTACACCGGGCCGTCGCCGCATGACAAGTGCTGGCCAGCGATAGTCGGCCGGCTGGAGATGTCCGGCTGGTCCGAATCTGCCATCAAAAGTCTCGACACCGCCTCGACCCGGATAGTCTCGCTGCTGCGCCACCCCAAGGAGAAGGCGTTCTCGACTCAAGGGCTCGTTGTCGGATACGTGCAGTCGGGCAAGACGACCAACTTCACGGCGGTAATGGCGAAGGCGGCCGACCGCGGATACAAGCTGTTCATCGTCCTCGCTGGCATTCACAACGGTCTTCGCCGACAGACTCAGGCCCGACTCGTCCAGCAGCTCGTGGAGCCCAACCCCACTCGCTGGCATCAGTTGACCGATCTTGATCGAGACTTCGTCCCGACCGCCAATGCCGCGTCGTTCTTTGGCAAGAACAACAAGGCGCATGTGCTCTGCGTTATCAAGAAGAACGCCACCATCCTCCGCAAGTTCGCGAAGTGGCTCGAATCCGCATCGGACTATCTACAGGACTGCCCCGCGCTGGTCATCGATGACGAGGCCGACCAGGCGACGGTCGCCACCAAGACGATCAACCCGAGAATCAGGCAGATCCTCGGGCATCTGCCCAAGTCTGCATACGTGGGCTATACCGCCTCGCCTTTCGCAAATCTGCTCATCAACCCCAGCGCAAAGGATCTCTATCCAAAGGACTTCATTGTCAACCTGCCGAAGCCGGATGGGCACTTCGGCACCGAGGTGCTCTTCGGCCGGTACGCGCTCGACGGCGAGGATCCGGAGGACGTCGACGACGGCTACGACATGATCCGTAGGGTCCCAGACGAGGATGTAGAACGCGTACGTCCACTCAAAAGGGCCGATGTCTACGGATTCACACCTCAGATCACCGAAACGTTACGCGATGCCATCCGTTACTTTTGGCTGGTCACGGCGGCCCGGCGGGTGCGCGGTGCCGGAACCCCCCACAGCACGATGCTCATTCATACAAGCGTGAACACTGCGGTTCACAACAGCTTCAAAATGCCTTTGACGCGCCTCCGCGACGACATGAGGACCGACCTCGACAATCTGGACGTTCTTCAAAATCTTCGGAACCTGTGGGACACCGAGACGGCCCGGGTGCCAGCCGAAGACTTCGGCGAGGTCAAGATAGAGTTTGACGAAGTTCTTTCCCACTTGCCCGGCGTCCTTGACGATTGTCGGATTGTCATGGACAACTCCAGCAGCGAGGACCGCCTCGACTACGAGAACGGCCCGGTCGTGGCAATCGCGGTCGGCGGCAACACCCTTTCACGCGGCCTGACATTGGAAGGCCTGTCAGTCAGCTACTTTGTGCGGGCGGTATCCGCGTACGACACTCTCCTACAAATGGGACGCTGGTTCGGCTACCGCGACGGCTACGCCGACCTGCCCCGCATTTGGATGACGACAGAGCTCAGCGATTGGTTCCGGCACCTCGCAACGGTCGAGACAGAAATGCGACGGGACATCGACGTCTACATGACGGAGGACAAAAATCCCCTGACCTTCGCAGTGCGTCTTCGAACACACCCCGCACTCCGGGTCACCCAGGCGGCCAAGATGAAGGACGCGGTGAAGGCCGCCTCCGCGTACGGCGGTCAGCGCGTGCAGACACGATACTTCCGCACCGATGGCCAGTGGCTTCTCGACAACCAGGAAGCCGCGAAGCGGCTCGTCGGCAAGGCGATGCAGCACGCAAGCCGATACGACGCGCGCCCGGAGGACGGTCGGTTCGTCTTCCGCAACGTCCCATATGACCTGGTCATCGAATTTCTTAGGAAATACCACTTCCACGAGAAGTCCATGGAATGCGACGCCAAGCTGCTCGTCGGCTACATCGAGAAGCGTGTCCAAGGTGCAGGTTCCCTTCGACGATGGAACGTCGCCATCGTGGGGAACCCGACGGGGAACAGCGACACTGCTTTCGAATTTGCCCCTGGGGTGGCAGTCCACCGGATCATCCGAGCACGACTACAGACTGAAGAGGTGGGCTACGCCGACATCAAGACGCTGATGAGCCGCCGGGATGCGGCCATCGACCTCGACGGCGAGACGAGCAACCTCACCGAGCAAGAGATCAAGTCAGAACGGCAGAAGCAACTACCCAATACGGGATTGCTGGTGCTCTACCCGATCGACAAGGTCTCGACCCCGCCCGAACGGAAGAAGCAGCTCCGCAAACCGCTGAACGCCGACGAGCATGTGATCGGCGTCGGTCTGGTCTTTCCGCAACCTCACGGTGAGGACAGCACCGTTGAGTGGATCTCTGCGGACCTCTCGGGTGTCGAGATCGAAGAAGAGGACCTCAGCCCCATCGAGGCCGAGGAGTCCCCGTGAAGGACAGGCACCGCGACCTCATTGATCAACACTGGATAGCACTGGAGTCCCGGCAGGTCTCGAAAGAACGCAAAGTGCGAGTTTCTGAGCTTCCTCTCGGCAGCGCCCAGGGCCGACTGTCAGCCGCAGTAGATCACGAGGGCCATCGTCACATTCTGGTTCCGATTAGTCCACAACAACCTGTACGCCGGGGGCTCGACGGGCCGGTCCTTATACTCCGGAAGCGCCCTCTCGAAGACGAGGACACCTATCAGACGTATGCCGACCTCTGCTGCCTGCGTCCAGATCTGAATGACCTATTCACGATGCTGTGCGCGGATGTGCTGGAGACGACCGGTGCGATGCCCGATAAACCGCTCAAGGCCCTCTACCGAGTGCTGGACCGGTGGAAGGCGCTGTTCCAGACCAAGGGCGCACCGCTCGGGGCCGACCAGCTCGCAGGGTTATACGGGGAGCTGAAGGTGCTCGTTCGGCTGTTCGAGAAGGATGGCAGCGCCCACCGGTTGTGGCATGGACCCCGTGGCCATCACCACGACTTCTCCGCAGGCGGCGCCGCAGTCGAAGTCAAGGCGTCGACCGCTGGCGAGGGTCGTCGAGTTCGTGTCCACGGACTTGAACAGTTAGAGCCGCCAGTGGACGGAACTCTGCAACTCGTCTATTACAAGCTGGAGCGAGTATCCGATCAGGGCGAGAGCGTTCCCGAACTGGTCGACCGAGCGCTCAGGCTCTGCGACGACGAGGCCGCCTTACTCAGGCTGCTTGCCAACGCCAACTATCGCTCCGCCGACACTGCCTTCTATCAGGACGTCCGCTTCTCCACTACCGAAGAGCGCTGGTACCAAGTAGGCATGGAGTTCCCCAAGCTCACAGGTAACGATCTCGCAGCGGTAGGCATCCCGATCAGGGTCAGGGACGTCACCTACACGATCGACCTCTCCAGCGAGCCGCCGACCCCCTTGGGACCAGAGCAAGTGGAAGAACATCTCAGCACGCTACTCCAGGAGTCCTCATGACGAAGGTGTCATGGTTCTCTCAGCCATTTCCCCCCGAAGGCGCGAGCGTGGCGGAGGGAATACGCAACCAGCTCGGTCGTCCTGAGCTTGACTTGCTGACGATCCTGATTCGGGAATCGGCGCAGAACAGCTGGGACGCCCGCTTGCGTCACCGTCCCCAACCAGTTGACTACGCGATCAGCATGTGGACCGTAAGTCCTGCACATGCAGGAGCGTGGCGCGAGTTGCTGTTGCAGAGCGCTCCTCCCAATGAACATCTACCGATCCGTCAGTCGCTGAAGCCTGCGCTCATCAGGGTGATGGCGATATCAGACCGCGGTACCACCGGCCTCCGCGGTCCCACTCGTGCCGATAAGGCCGTGACCAAAGACCACGATTTCGTATCCTTCGTGCGTAATGTCGGAGAGCCACGCGACACCGAGCTCGGCGGTGGTACCTACGGGTTCGGCAAGGGCATCTTCTACCTCATCTCCCGGCCTGGAACGGTCCTCTTACACACGCGTTGCGAAGTGGACGGCGGATATGAAACCCGGCTGATGGGCTGCGCGCTCTGGAACAGCTATGTGGCCGACGAGCCTGGCGGACCCACGCGATACACAGGCCGGCACTGGTGGGGCGATGTCAGCGGTGAAGTCGTCGAACCTTTGGTCGGTGCAGAGGCCGACGACATGGCACGCCAGCTCGGTCTGAGACCTTTCGGGCCAGGGGAGACCGGCACCACAGTCATCGTGATCGATCCGGACTTGAGCGGTCGTGAGCCATCCGTGGTTGCCGCCTATCTCGCCGAGACCATTTCATGGCACCTATGGCCCAAGATGCTCGAAGCATCCGTTGGCGATGGCCTACCCGCGATGCGCTTCTCGGTGACTTGCGACGGACTTGACTATCCGGTTCCAGACCCGCACAAGACTAGGCCGCTCAACCTCTTCGTCGCTGCATATGAAGCCATGCACGGCCCCGATGGCAAGGTATTGGAGTGCTACAAGCCCAAAAAACGCCTAGGTAGGCTCGGCTTGATTAAGCGGCCAGCACCCGCCCTGGAGGCCACCGATGCGTCGCGCATGGTGGAAATTGAAAACACCGTACATCACATATGCCTCATGCGCCCGGCCGAGCTCGTGGTGACGTACCGGCCGGGGCCGAAGCCCTCGAGCGAGTATCAGCACTATGCCGGTGTTTTCCGGGCCGATCCCGAAATGGACGAGACGTACGCGAGAGCGGAGCCCCCGACTCACGACGCCTGGAATCCCCAGTCCCTCGACTATCCGGAGAGCACCTTCGTCAACACGACGTTCCGTCGCATTGATGAAGCGCTGGCCGGACTACTCGATCTCGGCGGCGGGGTGCGGGGAGGTGCCGCCAAGATCGCTCTGGGAGCCGCCAGCACACGTTTCTCTTCGCTCATCGGCGGCGCATGGGGTGTGGGCGGTGCCACCGCGTACAGCAAACCCGGCAGCACCGATTCGGGAACCGCGGGCGGTCAGGGCGGAGGGGGCATCGAGGGAGGCACTGCGGATCGGCCGGCGACCGACTCGACGACTCCCACCGGAGGAGCAGGTAAGGGAGGCGGAACGGGACCGAACCTCGCGCGTCGACGCCGGCCGCGGGTCGAGTACATCGGGGACCCCTACCACGGTGAGCGTTTCGGTGCACCGGTGTTGATCCAGGAGTTCCGTCTACCTGTGCCCGGAAGCCAGCTGGTGCGTGTCGATCTAGCTGTGGCTTTAGTGGGCGCAAGCGGGCGTGAAACCGATCCGCCGCTGAACGCGGAGATGCCCACTCTGATCGGGTGGGAGGACGCGAGCGGATCTTTACACGAGATTCCGTCCTGCCATATCACGGGCGGTGACGGTTTGATCTGGCGCGCGATAATACGTCCTGCACGAGACACGATGACAGAAATCGACATCATCACCGATCCCGTGCAGGCATCATGAGCCGTCGCGCCCTGCCCTACCGCCGTCCCTCCGAGGACGTCGTGCAAGCTGAGCCGTGGTTCCTGGTGACCGAGGACGGCGATATGCCGCTGCACGAGTCCTTGTCCGATTGGGATTACCAGATGGACTTACGACTGCGGCGCAAGGTCCAGGTCGACGTCGACCGAGCCCGAGCCGAGACAGGGCTCTCACCCGAGACTGCACTCACCTTGGCCATCGTCTGGACCGCCACAGGATCCAATCTGCGTGGCCCCGGAGCCCGTAGAAGAATCGAAGGCGGCGGGTTACAGCAAGTCGAGATCACGACTAACCTCCGTGGGTCCGATCTCGGCGGGGTACTCATGCTGGACACGGTCCTGGTGCTGCCAGAGGCTCTCACGACAGGAGGGCCGTCGTCGCCTCGACGCGGCGGCTCCGTGCTCTGGAGCGACCGCAGATCTCTGCGCCTTCAGGGCGATGCGCCACAATTCCCGATGGCGGTGATCGACTTCGCAAAAACCTCCTTCCCTGAAAGCGCAGCCTGGCACCTCCAGATCGGCGGCACTCTGCACGGGGCAGCGATGGGCTCGTTGCTCTTGTTGGTAAACGAGAAGAACGCCGCCACGGCGACCGCATTCCAGAATGCAGCGAAGCCGCGGCCCGTCGACAAAGTCGTTCTATCGGCGGTCTATGCCGACGTCGCACGCGTAATGATCGAGCATGCGCTGCGGCATGAAGAGTTCGAAGACGAGGCGGTCTTCTCCGACGACACCTTGGGTTCCACGCTGCTGTCGCTGTTCCATCGCCTGTTCCCGGGCTCATCTATAAACGATGTCCGACTCAGGTTCAACCACTCCCCCAGCCTCTTCTCTTCAGAATTGCAGGCTGCAGTCAAAATATTCGAGGATGTTTGATGGGCCTCCTCTACCCCCGACTCCTTGCTGGTCAGGCGGGGCCGTTGCACTACAGCTACCGGCACCTGCCTATTTCCGACCTTACGCAGCTCGCCGCCGCCAGTCACGAATCGGCCGTTTACGTCGCCACAGGAGGTGACCGAATCTCCGAGGCCAGGCTCCGCGAGCTGCGACAGTTGGTGGTGGACCTAGCGAAGAACTCAGGTTTCCCGCACGAATCAAATCGAGAACTCCGGGCGGCATTCGATGTGAGCCTCGCAGAGGTTCTGCATACCGAAATGGAGATCGTGCCCGCCGAGGCCGCCTCTGGGGACGTGTGGGCTTTCCTCGCCCTAGTGCTGCTTCCAGACGTGGCCTACTGGAGGTATCCGGCACCACCCGGGGACCGCGTCCTTGGCACCGACCTCACACGGCACGTATTCGGACGCATGTGGTGGCGTGCCCAGCTTGTGCGTTCTTCAGACGATCCTGAGCCTTATGCAGCCTTGAATATCCTCGGCGAGGCCGCATTCGACCAAATCTATGCGCGCCGGCGGGCGCTCGGTAACAGCCCGCACCTGGTCAAGGCCATCCTGCGCATTTGGAACGGACTCGACCTTCGCGGATTCGACGAACGCAAAACCTTGCAGGACTTCCTGAAAAGACTACTTCGGCTGGCTCCCTTCGTTCTCTTCGAGTGTCTCGACGAGCGATCACTAGATGCTGAGCTTCGCGCCGCCGCTAGGGAGAGCGTTACCGCGCTGCTCAGTACAACGAGTCTGACGGAGGACGAACGGCAGGCCAAGATAGCTGCGGTCTTCGGCGGCTCCTCGAATGCGACGGGGGGCTGATCAGCGTCCTTTACCGAAAGCTCGAGAGGCCCGGATAGCTCGCACCGCCTCCGCAACGCGATGTGCCGCCTCTACGGGATTCTCGTGCTCCCAGATCCTGATGACGGACCAGCCTGCCTCCCTGAGCATGCGATCGGTCTCCAGATCTCGCTCGCGGTTGCGGCGCACCTTCTCCGCCCAGTAATCGGCATTGGTCTTGGCCACACTGTGATGTGCAGGGCACCCGTGCCAAAAGCAGCCGTCGAGGAAGACTGCGACACGTATGCGGGGGAAGACCATGTCGGCCGTCCGTCGGACCGCGGGCAAGGGACGCGCGGCCACGTTGTAACGCAGGCCAAGAGCGTGAACTGCTCGTCGCAAAGCGAGCTCAGGCTTGGTATCGCGAGGCCGATTGGATCTCATGCTCGCCCGAGTGCCTTCACTCGAAGCCCAGGACTCTGCTCTCGACCCCATGAGGTACAAGGTACGCGGGAACCGATTGATCACCGACACATCCCACTGTCCCGGGACCGCTCTCTCTACTGCCTTGGCCAGCCTCGTGCAAGAGCTGCCGCCCAAGCACGGTCGGTCCCCTTTAGCCTTTGTCCTCGTGCAGCGCGGAACCCCGAGGAGCAACAGGTCGAACGTGGCTGCATGCTGTAGTGCCTCGGAGTCGGGACCGGCATGCTCGGCAGGCATGTCTCAGCGTCCAGCGTGCGGACGTGCGCAAAGAAAGAGTATGCTTTCGGACATCATGAAGATCCTTAACGGTTTGTCGACGGCGGGTACTCGCCAGCTCTACGCTCTGTGACATCGCCGGGCAGCCTGGAGATCATGTGTACGGGATCATCGATCTGTTCGCCGGCCCTGGCGGGCTCGACGTGGCAGCAACTTGGCTAGGTATTCCTGTCATCGGCATCGAGTGGGACCCAAACGCTTGCGCCACTCGACGCGCAGCTGGTCTACTCACAGAACAGGGCGATGTACGCCACTTCGAGCCCAGTTGTTTCTCGAACGCCGATGTTCTAGCGGCCGGGCCGCCCTGCCAGACATTCACCGTTGCAGGATCCGGGCATGGACGCAAGGCCCTCGATGAAGTACTCCTTTTCGCTAAACGTATGGGAAACGGTGACGACGTCACCGAAGATCTAAAACAGATACCCGACGAGCGGACCGCTCTGGTATTGGAACCTTTACGATGGGCACTTCGAGCAATAAAGGCTGAGAACCCCTATCGGGCAATCGTCCTGGAGCAGGTTCCGGCCGTCTTGCCGGTGTGGGAAGCCGTAGGCGAAATTCTCGATAAAGAGGGCTACTCTGTGGCGCACGGGGTGCTGCGAACAGAGCAATATGGAATACCCCAGACACGTCGCCGAGCCGTGCTAATCGCACGCCTTGGCGCGGATGCGGCATTACCTAAGCCTACTCATCGTCCATACAGGAAGGGAACGTCGCGCACCGAGGGAGCCGAGAACCTGCTTCCTTGGGTAGCTATGAACGACGTCTTGAACCGGCCAGACCCTTTCGTTGTCGTGTCTAATTATGGCACCGGCGGCGATCCGAAAGCTCGCGGCCGGCGCGCCTCCACCGAGCCATCCTTTACCGTGACTGGCAAAATCTTTCGAAATCGCGTGGTGACACCTAGCGGCGGAAGGAGCCTCCCCCGCTTCTCCTATGCCGAGGCGGGGCGACTCCAAACGTTTCCTACCGACTATCCCTGGTTCGGTAACGACGTCGCCCAGCAGATCGGCAACGCCATCCCTCCCCTGCTTGCCATGCACGTGCTAGTCGCGGCACTTGATATCGACGTGCAGATTCTCGAACGGCGGACCGCTCAGAACCTGCCGCTATGGTCTGAGACTAAAGTTCCGCATTTTGACGTTACCTGCGAGTGATCCCTCAGGCGGACCATCACCTTGCGATCGCCGCGGCGCCGTGGCCTGCGGCGATTGAGTCGACGTGGCGAGCGAGTTCGAAATCGTTGGCAGTCAGCCGGTTGCCTGCGTCGTGTGTGGTGATCACGAAGCGGATTCGCTGCCAGGTGATGTGGATGTCGGGGTGGTGACCGACTTCCCGGGCCTTGGCGGCGACGTACATGGCCAGGTGAACGCACTCGTGGTACGAGTGCTTGAAGGTGCGGGCGATGGTCTCACCCTGGCGTTCCCATCCTGGTAGCCCGCTCAGGTGAGCGGCGATCTCCTCTTCGGACAGCGGCTGGGGGGTCATCGCATCTCCACGTCGATAAGCTCACACGAATTGAGCGACAATATCGGCCAGTTCGCGGCCGGAAGCAGTGCTGGCCCAGGCGGTCGCGTGACGCGGAACGGCCCGAAGCTCTTTGCGTAGCCTGGCCGATCCTGTCCCCTCGACGGCGGAAGCGGCGACTGACACGATCTGAACGACCCGTTCCGGCTCTGGGACAGCGGCCAGAGCGGCGGCCTGACGTGCCCAGAACACGCCGTTGTCGCGACGCGCAGACTCCGGAGCAGTGCCGAGAAGCTGGTCCCAAATAGCGACGGCCTCCCGGTAGGCGCCCAGTCGCAGGTAAGTGGTCGCGCGCTGCACGTCAATGTATCCCTCGGTGCGACGGCAGGCGTTGCCCCAGAGGTATTCGTCGTCAATCCGATCCACGAGTTGTGCCGCCTGATCCAGCAGTCGATCGACGAGGTCCTTTTTCTTCTCCGGCAGCATCGAGTGGCCATGCGCCTGGTGAACCAGCGCGAGTACCCGTGCCTTCGGGCACAGCTTGCTCTCGTCAGCCAGGGCCGCTTCCGCGTAGTCCACGACCATGCGCCCGTCGTCGAGATCCACCGCGAGCATCGCTTGGTTCGTGAGCGCGTAGCTGATCAGTTGCGGGTCCTGCGAGCGGTGGGCCATGTCGAGGGCCATTGCTCGCCAGGCTCCGGAACGGCCGACGTCACCGGCGTCCTGGTACAGCCAGCCGAGGAGCGCCGCGTACGCGACGCCAGCGCCCAGGAGGCCATGGCGTACGGGCGCGTCCGCGGCTTGGGCGAGTTCCCTGATGAGTTCGGCCTGCGTAGCGACGGTCGGGATGAGATGGCGAGGTCCCAGCCACATATCCGCCTTGTAGTGACCGGGGAGCTGTTCGAGGAAGTACATGACGACCTCCGGGGCTACAGAGCCGTGGTGAGGTAAGTACATCGAGGCACCGACATTGATCGGGTCCATCGCCAGGATGTCATCGCGTCTCCCCTGACACGCGGCACCGCACTGACTCGATGCAGCTACGCGGTCCTCGCCGAATAGCTCGACCTCGCCGAGCCCGAAGGCTCGGGCGTACAGGACGCGGTAGGGGTCGCCGGGGCGGTTGTGTCCGGCCTCGTACGCCTTGATGCGGCGGATCATGGTCTCGCGGGAGGGCAGGCGGGGACGGATGTCCTCGTCGGCGGCCTCGACCAGGCGGCGGGCCATCTCACGCTGGCTCCACAACCGATTGCGCCGCTCGGCGCGCAGCCGTACTGCCCATGCGGGTAGGTCGTCGCTCATCGCCTGCACCTCTGCTCGGATCCGGGGGTGATCCCTGGGCGCCCTCAGTTTCCCTCATCCGCACCTGTGCCGGGAAGGTTACGCAGCGCTGTCATAGCAGGTAGCACCGAACGGGGTCCGGCACAGGACCCCTGATCAGGAATCGAGGTCCGAGCTGTGACAGACCGGAAAGGCACCGCGCCGACCGAGGTCTGGCGGGTGATGACGAGCGATGCCGGTCGACTGTGGGCGACTCGCGAGCGGCCGTTCTCCCCCAAGGCCGAAGAAGTCGGAGCCGCCCGGACCGTCGACGGCGACGACCTGGCCGAGCTCTGCCGGGTCATCGCCGAGCAGGAGAGCCTGGCCGCCCTTGCGTCGATTCCCTGACGAAAACGCTTGTCTGGGGCTGCATGTGGCTCCGGAGCAGCCGGGATATGTCGCGATTCGGTGGATGCGGGAGACCAGGCGCAGCGTCCGGGCCCGGGTCGTGGCCCACACCTGCGACTACTGCTCGCCGCTGGCGTACGAACTGTGCTCTTCCGGTGGGCTGCTGTTCGTCCGTCGTACCGACAGAACCGCCAACACGCCGAAGGTCCGGGAAACCGAACGGCTGCCCGACGCACGGGCGCACCGGACGTGGCTGGACCTGCTGCTCGGCCGCGCCCGCTGAAGCCCATAAGACGCCCGCCCGGCGAACCGTCCGAGGCGGGACCACCAACAGGAAAGGAACGCGATGGACCTGTACGACCGCGACCTCGCCGGAGTGCGCTTCCGGCGGCTGTGCGGCGGCAACCAGCAGGAGGAAGACATGGAGTCCTGCGTCGAGCTGGCCCCGATTCCGGGTGAGGCCGACGCCTTCGCCCTGCGTGACAGCAAGAACCCGGATGCCGGGACTCTCCGGTTCACCGGTGCCGAGCTTCGCGCGGCCGGCCTGACCACACTGTAGGAGCACGGTGGCCCCTGCCCGGTGATAGCAGGCAGGGGCCACCCCCACTGTACGGAGCGCCATGCACCTGCACTGCTACGTGTGGAGCGGGTCGGGGGAAGACCTCCGCAACGAGGCCGAGCGACGACCACCGCTGCCGCCCGCCGACCCCGGGACTTTCACGAGCTCCCCGCTGCCGCCGATGCGGACCTGCGACTGGCTGCTGAAGCCGGCCCGCCGGATCGACGCCTCTCCGGCCTCACTCGACGACGCGCTCGCGTGGCTGGCGGAGCGCCACCGTACGGCCCAGGGCTCCTTCCTGCACCCGGCCGACGAGGCCCGGATCGGGCTCGACTTCAGGCTGAAGACCGCCCGCGAGGCGCTCACCAACGGCGTGGACGTGCAGTGGGGCATCTGGCTGACCGGCGGCCGGTTCCTCACCTGCGGCGTGGTGTGCTGCTCCCCCAACCGCCACGCCGCCTACCGCTGCCCCGCCTCCTGACTCTTCTCATCAGTCCAGGACGAGGAACTGCCTGCCATCGATCAGCTCACGGACCGCGTCGAGGTGGCCGGCGTGGGTCGCCGTCTCGACGAGGACGTGGAGGATCGCCGCACGCAAATCGCGCGGCGGCCGGTCGTCGCGGTAATCCGGCCACCAGCGCGGCGCCTGGTCCGGGTCGCTGCAGGCGATCACCTCGTCGGCGCGCGCCACCTCCTCGCGGTACAGGTCGAACACCTCCGAGGCGGGCCGGTCGCCGGGCACCCGCCATGCGTCCGCCGGGGTGGCGAACGAGGCCACCACTTCGGGGTCGGCGCCGAAGACCGCGCGGAACCAGAAGCGCTCGACGTCGAGGGCGAGATGGTGGACGAGGCCGATCGGGGTCCAGGCCGATGGAAGAACCGGGCGCCGGAGGTCGGCCTCGTCCAGGCCGTCCAGGATGTCGAGGACGTGCTGCCGCTTCCAGTTCAGGTAGCCGAAGAGGGACGAAACCTCGCTGGACGCCGATGACGGGCTCACGTTTGGTCTCCCAGATGAAGGGCGTCCAGCAGCCGCTGGAGGGTGACGCGGTCGCCGGTGATCTCCAGCGGCTCCCCGGCCTGCCCGAGTGGCGTTCCGTCGATAACCAGGGCCTTGAGGACGGCGGGAACGGTCCGCAGGGCCGCGTCCCACCGATCAGGCTCGCCCCGGCGAATCGCGAGTTCGCCGCCGGACACGCGGAGGGTGAAGACGTCCCCGCCGACGTCGACCAGGAACGTGGCGTCGAGGTCGCCCAGTCGGGCGGATTCGAGGTGGCTCTTCACAGCGAGCATCAGCGAATCGGTCCCCAGGGGCGTCGTCGTCTCCTTCGGCGGAGAGTGACGACCCCATCGGCCCAGGTGCACGAGAATCGGCTCCAGGTCGTGGCCCCACTCGGTGAGCTCGTAGACCCACGCGCGCGCCGGCGGGCCCAGCTTGCGCCGCCGGATCACCCCGCCCTCCTCCAGATCGCGCAGCCGCTGCGAGAGCACGGTGGGACTGGCGTTGGGCAGGCCGCCCTGCAAATCGCTGTAGCGCTTCGGGCCGAAGAGCAGATCCCGCACGATCATCAACGCCCAGCGCTCGCCGAGCAGATCGAGAGCGCGCGCGGCGGCGCAGGGGTCGCCGTATGTGCGTGCCGTGGTCACGCGCTCATCCTACTCATCCCGGAGCAGATGCTTGCTTTCCCGTAGTGCGGTCCGGCCGCCACAGCCTCACGAAGCGAAGCGCGTCAGCTGGGCATCCCGGCCGGGCAGCTGTGATACGCCTCGACGAGCCATTCGCCGCCGCGCCGAACGAGCGTCCAGGTCGCCAGCTCCCACCGGTCGGCCGGGGGCTCCGCCTCCCCCGCGAACACGGTTGCGCTCCGCGTGACCACGAGAACCACGTCCGGGCCGAGGAGCCGGACGCTCTCCGTCGCGTGAAGGCGCCTGGACCCCTTCAGCGGCCCCGCGAAGGCGGCGCCCATGGCGGACCGGATGCCGTCCCTGCCCCGCAGGTGGACCCCCGGCAGGATCACGGTGGCGTCCTGCGCGTACCGGCCGGCGAACGCGTCGATGTCGCCGTCCGACCACGCGGCCGATGTCACCTCGAACAGGGCCCGTACGGCGCGCTCCTCGACCGGCCCTGCGACCGCCTCGTGAAGTTCCGAACTCATTCCATCCTCCAAGATCGTCAGCCGCCCGAACCTCATCGGGCCGCGTGCCCGAGGAACGCCGCCGCGTGGACGCGGGCGAACTCGGCGAAGCTCGTGGGCCGCACCCCGAAGGTCCGGTGGGTTTCCAGCCGCACATGGGACTCGGGACGCCGCCCGCGCTCGGCGAACAGCTCCCTCAGGATCCGGATAGACGGTTCGGGCATGCCCGCCTCTGCGCACTCGCGCAGCTTGTCCTCCAGGGGCAGCTCCACATGGCGGAAGGCGGTTCCCGTCGCCGCCGAGATGTGCTCGACGACCTCCTTCATCGTCAGCGCCTCCGGGCCGGTCATGTCGTACGCCCTGCCCTCGTGGCCTCCGGAGTTCAGCAGCGCGACCGCGACCTTCGCGGCGTCCTCGATGGCGACGGGCGACAGCCTGCTGTCGCCGATGGACATGCGCAGCTCCCGCCGATGCGGATCCACGCCCGTGAGGGTGCCGGGCAGGTAGAACTCCATGAACTGGCTCGGGCGCAGATGGGTCCAGGCCAGGCCGGACGCCTCAAGGTGGCGCTCGATCTCCAGATGCTCGTGCGTCCCGATGAAGCTGTCGGGATCGAAGCCGACACCCGACTCCTTGCCGGAGTACTTCACGATGTGCGGCACGCCTACGGCCTTGGCCGCGTCGATGAAGGTGCACTGCGTCTCCACCATCCGCTCCCTCGGGGAGGAGATCATGAGCACGCGCTCCACGCCGCGCAGGGCGGCCTTCAGGGTCTCGGGGCGCAGCATGTCGCCCTCGACCAGTTCCACACCCGGCAGCCCGTGGAGTTTCCGGGCCTTGTCCGGGTTCCTGACCAGCGCTCGGACGGGAGCGTTCTGCCGGGCGAACTCCTGGACGACGATCGATCCACTGAGCCCGGTCGCTCCGGTGACAAGAATCATGGCTACGACGCTAGTACTGACAACTACAGAAAAACAAGTAAATAGGCTTGAATGTGTAGCATCACGCAAACCGGCGAGGACAAGCGACGGGAAGAGGACCGATGGGCGGAAGTGATCGGTAGGACGCGCACGACCGGAGCGCTATGCGGTTTCCCGCCCGGATCGGGGGTACGGCGTTACGCGGTCAGGGCGGCCGGGTTGCACACGCGCCGTCGAGCCGTCCCGACCCACAGGCGGTGCGGGATTCCCTCCGGCCGTCCGGAAAATCCGTCCCCCATTGGTGAAGGAGCATTTCAATGCTGACGCTGACCGACAACGCCGTCACGGCGATTCGCGATCTGACGGTCGGTGAGAACATTCCCGACCAGGCGGGCCTGCGGCTGGCGGCGAAGCCCGGCACGGAAGCCTCGCTCGAACTGTCTCTGGTGAGTGCGCCGCAGGCCGGCGACCAGGTGATCGAGAAGGCGGACACCCGGGTCTTCGTCGAGGCGGGGGTGGCACCCGCGCTCGACGACAAGACGCTCGACGCCGAGATCGGCACGGAGGGGGAGCACACCTTCAAGCTGATGCGCCGGTAATTCCGCCTCTCCAGCGGTACGACACCGCGGCCCACGTCGTGCGGGCCCGCAGGTCGTCCGGCATCAGACCAGCCGGCTGCTTTCGCGGGCTCGCATCGGGTCGTCACAGCGGACAGGTGTCAGGCGCCGCCGGTCACCTTGATGGCCTGTCCGGTGATGCCGGTGTTGGCGGCCGAGCCCAGATAGACGACGGCGCCCGCGACCTCGGCGGCGTCGAGCAGGCGGCCGATCGGAGCACGCGCGCTGTAGTGCCCGCCTGCCTGCTCGACCATCGCGACGTTGGTCTCGGTCCTGGTGAAGCCGGGCATGACGACGTTGGACAGGATGTCGCCGTCCTTCCCGAGCCCGAACGCGGCGGACCTGCTGAAACCGTGCAACGCCGCCTTGGCGGCGCCGTAGTACTCCCCACCGGGCATGCCGTCGACCGCGATGCTCGACGAGATGTGCACCATCCGGCCCCATCCGCGCTCCCGCATCGACGGGACGACCGCCCGGCTGAGCCGGAGCGCGCCCTCGACGTTGGCCCGGATCACCTTCTGCCACCTCTCGTCGGGCACGGCATCGAAGGGGAGGTCCCCATCGGGCTCGGTGGCGCCCCAGTGCACGGCGTTGTTGACCAGCACGTCGATTCGGCCGGACCATCCGAGCACGCTCTCGACCAGGCCGCGGGCCGCTTCGTCGTCGTCCAGCGCGTACGGAGCGACGAGCGAGCGTCCGCCGATCTCCTTGGCGAGCTGCTCCGCGCCCGCCTGGGAGCGGTGATAGGCGAGCACCACATCGGCCCCTTCGGCGGCGAACCCACGGGCGATCTCGCGCCCGATGCCACCGGAGGCTCCCGTCACGATGACCGTACGGCCGCTGAGTCCCAGATCCATTCCAATGCTCCTCACGACAGTGGAAACCTTGAGCAGGGCCAAGGATCCGGCGACAGGAACCACCGGAGGGAGACCGGGCCGAGACTGGCCCCCGCAGGGCCACGATCGGAAACGAAGCCACTCGGTAGCCTGCCGAATCGTGAGCGACAACACTCTGGGCGAGTTCCTGCGGGCCCGCCGCGAGGCCGTGACCCCCACAGAGGTCGGGCTGCCCGGCGGCGGCCGGCGCCGCACCCCCGGCCTTCGCCGTTCCGAATTGGCCACGCTCGCCGGGATCAGCGTCGAATACCTCACCCGGCTCGAGCAGGGGCGTGATCGTCACCCCTCGGTGCCCGTGCTCGCCGCCCTCGCCGACGCGTTGCGCCTGTCCGCCGACGAGCGCCTCCATCTGCTCCATCACTTCAAGGCGGCCGACGGTGCCGGCCGGCTCGTCGGCCCGTGCCAGGGGCCGCCCGCGCAGTCGGTCCGTCCCACCGTCCGGGCACTGCTCGACCGGCTCGAACCGGCCCCGGCATTGGTGGTCAACCGGCTCGGTGATGTGCTCGCCCACACGAACGGCTATGAGCGACTCGCCGGCCCCATCGGATTGCTGGACCGCCGGCCGCCCAACCTGGTGCGGTACGTCTTCGCCGACCCCCGGGCCAGAGCCGCGTATCCCGACTGGGACCGGGTCGCCGACGAGCGGCTCGCCGGGCTGAAACTGGGGGTTTCCCGTGAGGACCCGCACGTCGAGCACCTCGTCGACGAACTGACCCTCGCCGTCGGCGCCCCCTTCACCGACCGGTTGACGACTCCGCCCGGCCCGTCCAGGCGCACCGGCGTCGAACGGCTGACGCATCCGGAGGCGGGCGAACTACGTCTGGCCTATGAAACCCTCGGCCTGTCCGGCGACGACAACCAACTCCTGATCGCCTACCTCCCCGCGGACGACGTCACCGCCGCCAGGCTCGACCACCTCACCGGCCGCCACCCCGGCGCCCTTCGCGCCGTCACCGGCTGACGATCTCAGCGCTATCGTCGAAGAGCATCGAGGGGAGGCGGCACGGTGAGCGCACTTGAGGTACGGCTGCGGCCGGTGACAGAGGACGATCTCGCCATGTTCCGGCGTTTCGTCACCGAGCCGGGACTGATCGGCCTCGACTGGGCGGGATTCCGCGACGCCCAGGCCCCGGCGCGACGCTTCGCCATCGACGGCTATCTAGGGGTGGACGACAGCAGGGTCATCGTCGAGGCCGACGGCACGGCCGCGGGCATGATGAGCTGGTCGGCCCGAGGGTTCGGAGTCTCCCGATACTGGGAGATAGGGATCGCCCTGCTGCCGGACTGGCGTGGCCGTGGCGTCGGCTGGCGCGCTCAGGCGATGTTGTGCGACTACCTGTTCACCCACACCCCGGTCGAGCGCATCCAGGCGTTCACCCATCCGGAGAACATCGCGGAGCAGAAGTCGCTGGAGAAGGCCGGCTTCAGGCTGGAGGGCGTCCTACGCGCGGTGGAGTTCCTCCGCGGTCAGTGGCGCGACGGCTGGATGTACAGCAGGCTGCGCAGCGATCCGTACCCGCCGAATCCGTGAGCGGACCGGGACCGCGGACGGTCGCGACGCCACCGGCGCCTCTCAGGCGGGCCTTGTCTCCTCGGGCGCCTTCACCGCGATGACCGTCGGGGAGCGGTTCCAGGCCGAGCGGCGACCGCCGCTGCCCCGCCTCCTGATCGGGCTACGAGCCTTCCGACCAGAAGAGCTGCAGGCGAGCAAGCGCCTCGTCCCTCGACATCCGGGCGACCTCGGCATCCGTAAGTCCCACTCGGTGAATGAGGAGGTGCACGAGATCCGCGGGAAGAGCCTCTAGCGGCGCCTGAGGGCCTCCTCTATCAGGAACGATCCCGTCCCGGACGCAGCCCCAGAACTCCTCCTCGAAGACCTGGAGCTGGTCCCGCAGGATATGAGCCCAAAGGCTGGGCCCGTAAGTCGTGCGGTCAGGTGGATGTGAGATTCGCGTCCGCAGGATGCCGCCCGTGGGAAGGTCGAACTCGTACGTGACGTGGTGAGTGCCCGTCCGTCCCCTGGCATCCCGGATTCGTCGCCAGCCTTCGTTCTTGCAGAAGCGCTCGTGATCCTCCCGGGTCGGCTGCGGCCACGTCATGGAGCCACCCCGGTCAGCCACTCCCGTAGCTGGTTGTCGCTGCTCAGGCAGATCATCTGCACCAGACCCCAGCTGTCCCGGTGGTTAGGCGCGTCCAACAGGTGGTCCTGCCAGTCCTCGGCGTACTCCCGAAGCGCGTCGATCATCTCGTCGATGGCCTCGTCGAACGTCGATCCGTCCGCGGCTACGGGCAATCCTGGAATGAAGACCGACCATCCGCCATCCTCGGCCACCACTTGGGCATTGGACGGGCAGATTCGGGCCAGGAAGTAACGGAGGCGTTCGCCGTCCACCACAGCAGCAGTCCGGTCATCACGGCTGACGGTAGCGCTCCGGCCCCGCTCCGCCGCGTCGAGAAGCTCCTTCAGCTTCGCACGGGCCTCCGTGTAGCTGGCGAAATGCACTCCCATACCGATCCCCTTCGCTCTCCCCCAGTATCAGATCCGCCTACAAGTACGTCAAGTACCTGAAGTACTTGCCACGCGATCGGCCTACGGCTGACCTGGATCTTTCAGTACGAGCACGTCAGTGAACGGCGTTTCGGCACTCAGGCTGCGCGATGCTCGCCCACTCGGTCGAGCCATTCGGCGATGAGCGCGGTGAGCAGCCCGGTCTGCTCGTGCGGCAGCGCGTGGCCGGCCCGGTCCAGGACGGCGTACGTGGCACGCGGATATCGCTCCACCAGCTCCCAAGCACCGGCGTACCCCACCGTGGAGTCCTGGCGCCCGGTGAGGATCAGAGTCGGGCCCGTGTACGGCGGCGCGTCCCCGGAAGGGTCGCTCAGCCGCCACTGATCGAACATCCGCCCGAGGCCGTCCTGGTCGACGAGGGGCAGGGCCGGAGCCACGTACTCCCGGAAACGCTCCACAGTGGCGGGCGTCTGCACGACGAAGTAGTCCCGGAACTGGGCCTGCTCGGCCGGATCCAGGGCATCGGCCACGTCGACCAAGGCGTGCAGCACCGCGTGTGGGGGCACGTCACGCGACTCCTCACCGATGGGGCAGATCAGCGCCAGCCCCGCGACCTGGGCCGGGCGCCGGCCGGCGATGCCCCCGGCCAGATACCCGCCGAACGAATGGCCGACGATCGCGAACCGCTGATCGCCGACGACGGCGTCGATCAGGCCGAGCACGAGATCGAGGACATCGTCAGAGCCACGGAACCAGTCCGGCACCGGAGTGCGCCCCATGCCGGGCAGGTCCGGGTAGACGCGCCGATAACCAGGCCGGTCGCGGAAGACCGGCTCCAAGGCGCCGACCATCTCGCGATGGTCCACCCCCGATCCGTGTAGCACCAGAACGGGAAGCCCGTCGCCGTGCTCGACGAAATGCACCGGTATGCCGCCGATCTCTGCCTCCATATCGACAACTTAACCAAGCTTGGCCGCTCGGGAAGCGAGCCATTGCTCTCGGGTGATCGCGTACTCGACCTCGCCACGATCGCTGCCGGGGAGCGGTTCCTCCCAGTCCATGTGGAACGTACGGACGTGCTGCATGCCGATCGCGGACATCGTCGCGCGGGAGGCGGCGTTGACCGCCATGGTTTCGGCGAAGATGCGCATCAGTCGAAGATCTTCAAATCCATGGCGAAGGAGCTCGCGGGCTCCCTCGCTGCCCAAGCCTTGGCGCCAGCAGCGTCGCAGGAGCCGGTATCCGAGTTCGGCCTGTCCTTCGACCGGGCCTTGGTCGGCACGCGTGGGTGGCTCCAGAAGCCACCAGCCGACGAACCGCCCATCCACGAAACCGACCCAGAAGCCGAGCCCCGCGACGTCGTCCGCGGCGGCGAGCCGCTGACGATGGAGGACCTCCACCTCTTCACGGCTACGTGCACGCCCGGTGATGTAGCGCATGACCTCAGGATCGGCGTCGAGTTCGATCTCGTGCTCGAGGTGTTCGTCGGACAGCGGAACAAGCGTGATGCGGTCGGTCCGCAGTATCGGCTGAGACATGGGGGCGATTGTCCCGCCTGAGCCACATGCCGGTCATTCGCTTTTCCCGTGGCCGCGATGACGCTTCAGAGCCAGCCGTGCTCGTCGGCTATCAGCGCGGCCTCGGCGCGGGTGCTCGCTCCCGTTTTGCCGATCGCCGCCGACAGGTGGTTGCGTACCGTCCCGGCCGACAGGTGCAGGCTCCGCGCTATCTCCGCCACGGTGCCGCCCTGCCGGGCCGCGCGCAGCACGTCGCGCTCCCGGGCGGTCAGCGGGCTCGACCCGCTGGCGAGCGACTCGGCGGCCAGAGCGGGATCGACCACGCGCAGGCCCGCGTGGACCCGGCGCACGGTGTCGACCAGGTGCTCGGGCGGCGCGTCCTTCACGACGAAGCCCGAGGCGCCGTTCTCCATGGCACGGGCGAAGTAGCCCGGCCGCCCGAAGGTCGTACAGATCACCACCCGGCAGGACGGGAGCGCGGCGCGCAGGTCGGCGGTGACCTCCAGGCCGTCCCTGCCCGGCATCTGCACGTCCAGCAACGCCACGTCCGGCCGGCTGCGCCGCGCCGCCTCGACGACCTCCTCGCCCGAGCCGACCTGGGCCACCACCTCGATGTCGGGCTCCAGCGCGAGCATCGCCGCCAGCGCCCCGCGTACGAGCGCCTGGTCGTCGGCGAGCAACACCCTGATCATGCGCGGCTCGCCCGCAGCCGGAAGCCACCGGCGGGAAGCGGGCCCGCCTCGACCCGCCCGCCGACGGCGCGCAGCCGCTCGGCCAGCCCGGACAGGCCGTTGCCCGGCTCCGCCGCGCTCTGCCCTGCCGTTCTTTGCCCCGGGCCGTTGTCGCGCACCTCCAGCCAGCCGTCTCCGAACAGCACCTCGCACCGCGTCGCGCCGCTGTGCCGGATCACGTTGGTGACTCCCTCCCTCAGGACGTACGCGAAGGGCTCGGCCAGTTCGGCCGGGACACGGTCCGCGGACGACGGGAGAACGGCGCTGATCCCGGCGGCCCGCAGCGCCGCGCGGGCCCCCGCCAGCTCGGCGGCGAGGGACGGCCGGCGGCGGCCGGACACGGTCAGGCGCACCTCGCTGTGCGCCTGCCGGGACAACCGCTCGACGTCGCGCAGCTCGGCCAGCGCGCGTTCCGGGTCGCCGCCGCTCTCCAGCACCCGGCGGGCCAGGCCGGTCTTCACGGTGATCGTGGTCAGGCTGTGCCCGAGCACGTCGTGGAGGTCCCTGGCCAGCCGGTCGCGCTCCGCCGCCGCGGCCAGCGCCGCGATCTCCTCGTGGGCCTGGCCGAGCTGGACGACGAGCCGGATCAGCAGCGTCACGGCCACCGGGATCACGATCCCGGGGACGAGCCCGCCCACATATCCCCAGGTGACGGGACCGGGGGCCGCACTGTGCGCGAGCACCTGAACCACCCAGCTCGCCGGCGCGAGCAGCACGCCCCAGCGGGCCGGGAGCAGCCAGGCCGCCACCGCGAGCACGAAGCTGAACACGCCGGCGTGGCCGAGGTAGAGCGGGCCGTTGCGCAGCAGGGCCGCCACGACCGCCAGCGCGAACAGCGCCCCGACGAGCAGGATCCGCCGCCGGGGCGGCAGGCGGACCCCGGCGACCATGGCGCCGAGCCAGCCCGCCGCGTACAGGAGCGTGACGGCACCGATCGCGATCCGCACGACCGGGGCCTCCGGCCAGATCCCGTCCGGTCCCAGCGCCTCCCACAGTGGCCAGAGCAGGAAGAGCGACAGCACGAGGACACCACGGACGTGGGCGGAACGGGACCCCGGCCGGGCCGGGTTCCACACCGGCCAGGCGGAACGCCCCCATACACCCTGCTCGCCCACGTCAGTCACCCTAGGCCCGAGCGGTGGCGCGGCGATACCGGACGACCACGGCGGCGCCCAGCACGAGCGCGTACAGCGCCAGGACCAGCGCCGCCTGCCAGCTGTCATCCCCGCTGCCGCCAGCGAGCGCGGTGGCGTGCCCGACCTGCGCGAGCCAGTAGCTCGGCAGGACCTTGGCCACCGTCGCGAGCGCCTGCGGGAACGTGCTCACCGGGATGAACAGCCCGCCGACGAAGCTGAGCAGCAGCACCACCGCCCCCTGGTACGCCTGCAGGTTCTGGGCGGTGGCGAACTGGCCGATCAGCAGGCCGAGCAGCGCGAACGGCACCGTGCCCGCCCACACGCCGAGCACGGCCACCGCCCACCCGCCGGGAGACAGGTGCACCCCGCTGACAAGCGCGGCGACCAGCGACACCCCGGCCACCGGCGGCAGCGCCACGACCATCGCCACCGACGCCTTGGCCAGCAGGTAGCCGCTTCCACTGAGCGGGGTCAGCCGCAACTGGCGCTGCCAGCCGATACCGCGCTCCACCGCCGTGCGGGCACCGACGTCGAGCGCCGCCTTCATCGCCCCGAACGCCGCCACCCCGCCCATGACGTACGACGCGGGAGCCCCCTGGTCGATGAAACGGTCGGCCATCAGCAAGTAGAGCCCCACCGGCAGGGCGACCGCGAACAACAGGAACTTGGCGTCTCGCAGGGTCCGCCTGATCTCGAACGTGAGATATCCGGTCATCGCACGGCCTCCGAAGCTCCGGTCAGGCGGAGAAAGGCGTCCTCCAGGCCCAGCGCGCCCACCTCGACGTCCCGCACCTCGGGATAGCGCGTCAGCAGTTCGCGTACGACCAGGTCGGAGTCGGTGCAGCGCAGTTCGGCCCTGCCGTCGCGGACGTGCGCCGCCGTCACGCCCGGCAGTGCGCCCAGGTCCTCGGCGCGGGCGCCGGGCACGGTCGCGGTCACCGTACGGCCGGACACCTCGGCCATGACCGCGGACACCGGCCCGTCGGCCACGACGCGGCCCGCGTGCATCAGCACGACCCGGTCCGCGTACGCCTCGGCCTCCTCCAGGTAGTGGGTGGAGAACAGCACGGTCCGGCCGGTCTCGGCGAAGGCGTGCATCGACTGCCAGAACTCCCGCCGGGCCGTCACGTCCATGGCCGCCGTCGGCTCGTCGAGCACCAGCAGGTCCGGGCCGGGCACTAGCGCCATGGCGAACCGGACCCGCTGCTTCTGGCCGCCGGACAGCAGCGCGGCCCGCCGGTCGGCGAGGTCGGCCACCCCGGCGCGGCTCAGCGCCTCCTCCACCGGCAGCGGCGTCCGGTGCAAAGACGCGATCAGCGCCACCGTCTCCCGGACGGTCACGTCGTCGAGCAGCGCGCCCTCCTGTGGCATCACGCCCACCATGCCGCGCCGCACCGCTTCGTGGGCAGACGCGCCGAACACGGCGATCTCCCCGGCGTCCGGACGGGCCAGCCCGACGACCATGTCGATCGTGGTGGATTTGCCCGCGCCGTTGGGGCCGAGCAGGGCCACCACCTCCCCCCGGTCCACCACCAGGTCGATCCCGTCGACCGCGCGGGTCTCGCCGTACGTCTTGCGCAGCCCCGCCACGGACAGGGCGGGGGCGCCGTCGTGAATGTCCATGCGGCAAGCCTCCGCCAGCGCCCCGACGCGGACCTCCGCCGTCTGTCACGACCCGCCCACGACAGATGTCACGGTCGCTAGATCGGATCTAGCGGGCCCTGCCCCACGTCTGGCGCCTCTTCCGTGAACGGCTGAACGGAACGGAGACGACAGATCATGCGAGATCTGGCAATAGAGACATCGGGCCTGGTCAAGACATTCGGCAAGAACCGCGCGGTGGACGGGCTCGACCTCACGGTGCCCGCGGGCACGGTGTACGGCGTGCTCGGCCCCAACGGGGCGGGGAAGACCACCGCGGTCAAGATGCTGGCGACCCTGCTGCGCCCGGACGGCGGCGAGGCCAGGGTGTTCGGCCACGACGTGCTGCGTGAGCCCGACGCCGTACGCAGCCGGGTGAGCCTGACGGGCCAGTACGCCTCGGTGGACGAGGAGATGACCGGGATGGAGAACCTGGTCCTGCTCGGCAGGCTGCTGGGCCACCGGAAGTCCGCCGCCAGGGACAGGGCCATGCGGCTGCTTGAGGCGTTCGGACTGACCGAGGCCGCCGGCCGGCAGGTCAAGAACTACTCGGGCGGCATGCGCAGGAGGCTGGACATCGCGGCCAGCATCCTCAACACGCCCGACCTGTTGTTCCTGGACGAGCCCACGACCGGCCTCGACCCGCGCAGCCGCAACCAGGTCTGGGACATCGTGAGGATCGTGGTCGCCCACGGCACGACCGTGCTGCTCACCACGCAGTATCTCGACGAGGCCGACCGGCTGGCCGGGCGCATCGCGGTCGTCGACCACGGCAGGGTCATCGCCGAGGGCACGCCCGGCGAGCTCAAGTCGTCGGTGGGCTCGGGGTCGGTGCACGTACGGCTGCGGGACGCCGCGCAACGGCCCGAGGCCGAGCGGGTGCTGGCCGGGGAGCTGAACACCCAGGTCCACCTGGAGGCCGACCCCGTGGCCCTGACCGCCCGCATCGCCGGAGAGGACGCGGACGCCGGTGCGGAGCGGGCCTCGCGCGCCCTCGCCGCGCTGGCGGCGTCGGGCATCGTCGTGGACGACTTCTCCCTCGGCCAGCCCAGCCTCGACGAAGCCTTCCTCGCGCTGACAGGCGCGCCTCCTGGAGAACACAGCTTGGCACTCACGGACAAGGCTCTTACGGACAAGGAAATGGAGGAGACGGCGGCATGAGCGCTACGACCACCGAGACCGGCACGTCCTTCGTCCCCGCGGCCGACACGCTGGGCGCGGTGCTGGCCCCCGGGGCACGCCCGCCGCGCCCCGGCGCCCTGTCGGCCTCGCTGACCTTCGGCTGGCGGGCGATGCTGAAGATCAAGCACGTGCCCGAGCAGCTGTTCGACGTCACCGCGTTCCCGATCATGATGACGTTGATGTTCACCTACCTGTTCGGCGGTGCGCTGGCGGGCTCGCCGACGGAGTATCTGCAGTTCCTGCTGCCGGGCATCATGGTGACGAGCGTCGTCATGATCACGATGTACACCGGGGTCGAGGTCAACAAGGACATCGAGAAGGGCGTCTTCGACCGGTTCCGTACGCTGCCGATCTGGCGGCCGTCGACCATGGTCGGCTACCTGCTCGGCGACGCGTTCCGCTACACGATGGCCGCGACGGTCATCCTCGTGGTCGGCCTGGTGCTGGGCTTCCGCCCGCAGGGCGGGGTCGTCGGCGTGCTGGCCGCGATCGCGCTGCTGGTGGTCTTCTCGTTCGCGTTCTCGTGGATCTGGACGATGTTCGGGCTGCTGCTGCGCAGCGAGAAGTCGGTGATGGGGGTCAGCATGCTGGTGCTGTTCCCGCTCACCTTCCTCAGCAACGTCTACGTGGACCCGCAGACCATGCCGGGCTGGCTGCAGGCGTTCGTCGGAGTCAACCCCATCTCCCACCTGGTCACCGCGGCGCGTTCGCTGATGGCGGGCAGCCCGGACACCGGGGAGATCACCTGGGTGCTGGTCTGCGGCGCGGTGTCGATCGTGGTCTTCGGCGCGCTGACCATGCGCCTCTACAACCGCAAATAGGTCACAGGCGCCAGGTGATCTCGTGGTCGGGCTGGTAGCGGCAGGTGGCGCCGGTGGAGACGGCGGCGCGCAGATGGGCGGCCATCGCGGGATGAAGCCGGTCGAGCTTGCGCAGCACATCGCGGATTCGGGCGGTGACGGCCTTGCGGGCGCGCTCGGCCTCGTCGCCGAGGCGGCGGTCACGCCCGCCGAGCCCGGAGGCGGAGCGCAGCTCGGCCAGCAGGGCCGCCCGTTCCCTGTCGAACTCGGCCGCCCGGCCGTCGTCTCCCTGCTCGGCCGCCCGGTCGATCTCCTCGTCGAGCAGGGCGAGCCGGTGCCGGTATCGCGCCTTGGCCTCCTCGTCGAGGACCGCGTCGCCGCCCATCCTCCGGGCGGCGACGACGAGCTCCCCGCCCTCCGGGGCGAGCAGCCGTACGGCGGGCAGGTCGGCCCCGGGGTGGTGCAGCAGGCAGTGGAGGTCGCGCAGGCCCTTGGCGTCGGGCAGGTGAACGGTGTGGCCGCCGAACCCCAGGGTCCAGACCGCGCCGTCCCGCCGGAACTCGGCCCCGGGGCCGGGCGTACGGCTCCTGCGGACGCGCTCCAGAACGTGCCGCATGCCCAGCCGGCGTGCTTCGCCCTCCACGTCGTCCAGCAGCTTCCCGGCCTCCTCCGCGTCGCCCGGGCGGCCCCGGCGCAGCAGCGCCTCACCGAGATGCGCCCGCGCCTCGACGGACCACGGGCGGGCGAGGAGCAGCTCGGCGGAGTGCCAGGCGGCGGTGAACCCGTCGATCGCCTCGTCCCAGCGTTCCTGCGCCGCGTCGACGAGAGCCCGCAGGAGGACCACCGGGCCGCCGATGTCCCAGCCGTACATCGACACCGCCCAGTTGCCGAGGTAGGGGTCGAGCTCTGCCCTCGCCTTCTCACACAGCTCCGGGTCGCGCGACCACGCGGCGACCATGGCCTGGAACCGCAGCCACAGGGGCTGTATCGAGCGCCGCGGCTCGCCTCTGGCCAGGGTGTCGCGCAGGTGGCGCAGCGCGGTCGCGCCGTCTCCCCTTCGCAGCGCGGTCATCGCCTCCAGCAGGCCCGGGCAGGGGTGCCGGCTCCTGCGCAGCGCACGGTGGATCTCGTCCAGGCCGTCGTCGCGGCCCTGGAGCATCCGCACCGCCCAGCGGTGGTGGTCCAGCATGTACGCGAAGTGGTCGTGCCCGTGCTCGAACCGCGCGAGCTCGTCGAGCAGGGTCTCCGCCTGGCCGAAGTCGCCCGTGAGCGCGGCGATGATGCTGCGGTCGCTGGCCGTGGCCATGTCGATGCGCGGCAGGTCGGCGCGGCCGCCGAGCGCGACGAACTCGCGGAACTGGCCGAGATAAGCGGGGTCGCCCTGCTCAAGCAGAGCCACCCAGCGCAACGCGGCGGCGATGCTCTCCATCTCCACGTCGCCGGTGCGGCGGGCCAGGGTCAGCAGCTCTCCGGTGAGCGCCGCCCTCTCGGGAGCGGTGCCCAGGCCCCAGATGGCGTCGTGGAAGGCCCACAGGCTGAAGGCGAGCGCCTCGTCGTCCTCGCCGCGCCGGGCGAGCAGCGCCACATGGATGGCCAGCTCCCGCGCGAGGTGGTCGAGGGAAAGCTCCTCGTCGGAAGGGCGGCCGTCCCGGACCAGCTCGCCGTGCGCCTCCCGCAGCAGGTCGGCGACCAGCGGGCCGCCGTCGCCGCCGCAGGCCGCGTAGACGGACAGCGCCACCCGGGCCACCAGCTCGGGCTCGCCGGTCTCCCGCGCGACGGCGGCCGCCTCCTCGAACGCACGCTGGCCGTCGCCGTCGTCACCGTGGTAGAGCTCGCGGCCGAGTTCGAGTGCGACCACGACACGCCGGCGCGGATCACCGGCGACGGCGGCCAGTTCGAGCGCCCTGCGGTAGTGCCCGAGCGCCTCCTCGCCGGCCAGGCGAGCGGCGGCGTCACGGGCCGCGGCGAGCAGCCGGTCCACCACGCGGGCCGGCTCGACGTGGTCACCGGCGAGGTAGGCGTGCCGGGCCACGTCGGCGGGGAGCACATGCTCGGCGAGGGCGGGCGATCCGTCGACGGCGTGGACGACCGCGGCGTGCCGCCGGGACGCCGCCTTCTCGTCGAGAGACTCGTAGAGCGTCTGGCGGACCAGGTCGTGCACGAACGCGAACTCCTCCCCGCCCCGCGCCTCCCCGCCCCTCGCTACCACGAGCCGGGCGGCCACCGCCTGGTCGAGCAGCCGTTCCACCTGGGGAACGGGAACGGCGGCGACGGCGGCCAGCACCTGGCGATGGAACTCACGCCCGAGCAGCGCGGCGGTGACGAGAAGGTCCACGACCGGCGCGGGCAGCAGGGACAGCCGGCGCAGCAGGGTGTCGCGGACACCGGGAGCGATCGTGGTGACGGAGCCGCCGCTGCGCCACAGCCGCGCCGTCTGCTCCACGAAGAAGGGGTTGCCGCCGGTGCGCCGGTGCACCTCGGCCACGAGATCGGCGGACGGATGCCGGCCGGCGGCGCGGGTCATCAGCGCGCCGACCTCCTCGCGTTCGAGCCCGGTCAGGGTGACCGTGGTCGCCCGCGCCACGAGCGGCAGCACGAGGGGCCGCAACGGATGGTCGGCCGACTCCACCTCCACGTCGCGGTAGGTGCCCACCAGCAGCACCCGCTCGAACCAGGTGTGCTGGGCCGCGAACTCCAGCAGCCTGAGCGACGCGACGTCCGCCCAGTGAAGGTCTTCGAGCACGACCACCAGGGGACGGCTCTGCGACACCGCCACCAGGCCGCTCGTCACCGCGTCGTACAGCCGGAAGCCCTCGGCCGCGTCGGCGCTCGGCGACTCGCCCAGCAGCGCGGGCAGTCCGGCGCCCGCGGCGTCCTCGGCCGCCGCCCACTCCTCGGGCGCGGCGCACCGCCGCAGCCCGCGCAGGATCTGCACCCACGGCCAGTAGCCCGGGGCGCTGTCGGAGTCCCAGCACGATCCGCTGAGGACCAGCGCGCCCAGACGCCGGGCCTCCTCGGCCGCGCTGGTGACGAGCGTGGTCTTGCCGATGCCGGCTTCACCGGCGACCAGCGTCAGGCCGCCGTGGCTGCCGACCGCCCGCGCGATCTCGGCGCGCAGCATCGCGGCAGGATGCTCCCTGCCGATCAGCTCGGTGCCGATCAGTCCAGTGCTCGCGCCGTCGATTCGCATGCCGACTCGAAGGTATCCGCCCGCTCCGACAATTTCCGGCGTCCGGCGCCGGCAGACGCTCAGCCGAAGAACTTCGTGAGAATCTGCGCCAGCGCCGCCGGCCGGTGCAGCACCCCGTGGTCCTCTCCGGGCATCACCAGGAGTTCGGCGCCGGGCACGGTCGCCGCGACGGCCTTCGTGCCCTCCGCCAGGTTGGGCGCGGTCTGGTCGCCGTACACCGCCAGCACCGGCACGCCGATCCCGGCGAGCCGATCGAACGGCATCACCTGCCAGGGCGCGCTGACCAGCAGGTCGTACGGCAGGCTGGGGGCCTTGTCGGCCAGGAACGCCCACTCCTCCCCGGCCTTCATCCCGGCGATCGCCTCGGTCGGGACCCCGACCGCCTCGTGGAGGAACAACTCCACCGCACCGTCGCGGTCACCGGCGGCCACCAGGGCCTTGAGCCGGTCGTAGATGTCGGCCGCCGGCCTCGGCTGGTTCTCGTCGGCGCAGTACGGCGGCTCGTAGACGGCCACCCGGTCGATCGGCAGCCCGCGCATGGCCCCCTCCAGCACGAGGACGGCGCCCGAGGAGTGCCCGAACACCGAGGCCCGGCCGCCCACGTGCTCGATGACCGCCGCCAGGTCGTCGATCTCGTTGGCGACCTGGTAGTCGTCGCTCTTGTCGTCGCTGCCCACCCGGCCTCGCCGGTCGTAGGTCACGACGGTGAACGCCGGCGCGAGTTCGGCGCCGAGCCCGGCCACGGTCGAACGGTCGTTGAACGCGCCGCCGACGAGGATCACCGGCGCGCCCTGGCCGATCGCGTCGACGGCGAGGATCGTGCCGTCCTTGGACGTGATGTTCTCGGTCATGTCCGTCAGCCTTTCAGGGGTCTACCGTCGTGTGAAGGTCATGTGGGTGACGCCGCTCGGGGTGGTCACGGACTCGATGAGGAAGCGCTTCTCGAGTCCTTCGAGCCCGTCCCACAGGCGCTCGCCGCGGCCCAGGATGATCGGGACGACGGCGATGTGCATGTGGTCGATCAGGTCGGCGGCCAGGAACTGGCGGACGGTGCTCGGCCCGCCGCCGATCCGCACGTCGAGGCCGCCTGCGGCCTCGCGGGCCTGACGCAGGGCCTCCTCGGGCGTGGCGTCGATGAAGTGGAACGTGGTGCCGCCCTCCATCTCCACCGAGGGCCGGGTGTGGTGGGTCAGGACGAAGACCGGCGTGTGGAACGGCGGGTTCGGTCCCCACCATCCGGTCCACTCGTGGTCCTCCCACGGGCCGCGCTGGGGGCCGAACTTGTTGCGGCCCATGATCTCCGCGCCGATGCCCGCGTCCCACGTACCCGCGACGGCGTCGTCGACCCCGGTGCCGCCGCCGGTCTTCCCCTGCATGGCGTGGAGGGTCCGGGTCGTGAAGAACCACTCGTGGAGCCGTCCGCCTGCGTGGCCGAACGGCTCGTCCAGGCTCTGCCCCTCGCCCGTGGCGAAGCCGTCCAGAGAGACGGAAAAATTGTGCACTCTGACACGAGACATTGCTGATCTCCTGTTTCCCACCACTGCTTGCGGATTGCAACTACTGAGATTGAGCGTAGACTAGGTGGTGGCAAAACGCAATCAGTTGGAGGTCGGTCATGCGAGACGAGCCGCGGTCGGGATGCGCGATCAACGCGGCAGTGGAGGCGTTCGGAGACAGATGGAGCCTCATCGTCCTGCGCGACGTGGTCTTCGGCGGGCGCCGGCACTTCCGTGACCTGCTCGCCAACTCCGAGGAGGGGATCGCGTCGAACATCCTCAGCAGCCGTCTCAAGGCCCTCGTCGCCGGAGGCCTGCTGAGCCACGAGGAAGCGGGGCGAGGACGGCGAGGGACCTACAGCCTCACCGAGGCGGGCATCCAGACGGTTCCGGTCATGGTCGCGCTCGGCTCCTGGGGCCTGCGCCATCGGCCGACGACACCGGAGCTGACCATCCGGGCGCGGCTGCTGGAGGAGGGCGGCCCGCCCCTCTGGGAGGACCTGATGGACGAACTGCGCGAGGCGCACCTGGGCATCCCCCGCCCCGACCCCGATCGCCCCCGCGCCTCCCAGCTGCTCCAGGATGCGTACGAAGGGGTCCTGGCGACGTCATCGACAATGGAAACGTGACATCCGAAGATCAGCAGCACCCGCGCGGCCGTGTCGTCGAACTCAGTCATGTGGTCCGGCACGGCATGGTCACCTATCCGGGCCTGCCCGCACCGGAGATCGGCGATCACCTGACGCGCGAGGACTCCCGGGGCCGTTACGCCCCGGGCACCGAGTTCCAGATCGGCCGCATCACGATGGTGGCGAACACCGGCACGTACGTCGACACTCCGTTCCACCGGCTCGCGGAGGGCGAGGACCTGGCCCAGATCGACCTGTCCCGGCTGGTCGACGTCCCCGGTCTGCTGATCGACGTCTCCGGCTCCCTCCGGCGCGGCATCGGCGTCGACGCGTTCGAAGGCCACGACGTCAGGGGGCGCGCGGTCCTGCTGCGTACGGGCTGGGACAGGCACTGGGGCAGCCCGGCCTACGGCGACCAGGACCACCCCTTCCTGACGGCGGACGCGGCCGCCCTGCTCGCCGACCGGCAACCGGCCGTCGTCGGCATCGACAGTGTCAACATCGACGACATGGCCGACGGGCTCCGCCCGGCCCATACCGCCCTGCTCACCGCGGGCATCCCGATCATCGAGCACATGCGCGGACTGGAACGGCTGCCGCACACCGGGTTCCGGCTCCACGCGGCGCCCGTCGCCGTGTCCGGCATGGGCACGTTCCCCGTCCGGGCGTACGCCCTCGTCTTCTGACCGCTCCATACGCGACCCGGAACGTCAGGCTCAGTCGTACAGCATGGGCAGGTCGACCAGGAGGACCCGGGGGTCGCGGGCGGCGGCGTCGGTGAGTGCGCCGTCGAAACCGGCGCCGCTGTAGAGGGCGAGCACGGTGTCGCGGGTGTCGAGCCCGCGCCTGTGCAGTTGTTCTCTGGCCTGTTCCAGGCGCTTCAGGTGGCCTACGTTCATGATCTCCGACCACTTCGCCTCGCCGACGGACAAGAGCCGGCGTGTGTGGTTGTCCTGAGGCGCGAGGGCGATCACGTCGACCTCGATGTTCTGCCCCCTGCCGCCGCCGGGTGCGATCCCCGCAGCGACCTCGGCGGCGAACTCGCCACCCCAGTCTCGGGCGAGCGCGAACTCCCGGCACACATGCTCGAAGTGCGGGCCCACCACCTGAGACGTGAACCTCGGCCTGGCCGCCTGCCACACCCGGTCGGCCCATCCCCTTTCCAGCAGGCTCCAGGCCGGCCGCATGATCGCCTCGTAGAACGTCACGAGCGGCTCCGCGACACGGTAGAGCGAGCGCTTTCGTATCGGGTCGATCTCCTTGCGGATGAGCTGACAGTCCTCCAGTACGGCGAGCGGATGGGCGATGTCCGTCGCCTTGCGCTCCATGTGTCCCGCGATACCGCCCCGCGTGTTGTTCCCGGCCGCGATCGCGCCGAGGACAGCGTGGTAGAGCGCCTCGTCCCGGATCTCCATCTCGTTGGTCAGCAGGTATCGGGCCTCCCGGAAGAGCGGCGTCGCCGAACTGAGCACCCGCCGGACGACCCAGTCGTCGAGATCGTCGCCCGGACTCTCGTGGTCGACGAAGCCGGTTCTGTACGCCGGTGTCCCGCCCACGATGGCATTCAGTTGGAGCGCGAGCCGCGGATCCTCAATCCCCCAGAACCGCCTGGCCACGCGGTGGTCGAACGGCTGTACCACCAGGTCGAGTGACGCCCGCCCGCGTAGTGGCGCCTGTCCGGCGAGGAGTTTCCCCATGACCGACATGGCGGATCCGGCGAGCACCAGACGCACCCGACTGCCCGTGCCGCGATGCGCGAGCCGGGCGTCGATCTCCCGCTGCAGGATCGAGGGGATCGAAGGATCGGCCTTCATCAGGTACGGGAACTCGTCGAGAACGATCAACCGGTCGCCGCAGTGGTCCAGCAGATGGGTGATCGCCTCGTCCCAGTTCGCGAACGCCAGCGTGCCCGGCACTCCCTGGTATGCCGCCACGGCCGTACCGAACTGCCGGAGCGCGTCCGCGGACGTGGATTCGACGGCCACGAAGTAGAAGCCGTCGCACACGTCCGCGAGGGCCTGCAGGAGGAACGTCTTGCCCTGGCGGCGCCGGCCACTCACCACCGCCAGCCTCATCTCCGCAGCCGGCGCCTCGGCGAAGTCCCTGAGGGCGGCCCACTCGCGATCTCGATCGAAGACGTGAGCAGGCTTCATGAGACCCCCATATAAGTACACTTCTAAGAAGCCGACTTCTTAGAAGTGTACTTATAAACGTCGCCGTCCTACCGCTCCGGCGCGAAATGGGTGAGGACCTCGGGGTTGGCCATGGCGTCGGGGTTGGCGGCCTTCTCGACCGGGGTGCCGAGCAGGATCTTCCGTACGGGGACCTCAAGCTTCTTGCCCGACAGCGTCCTCGGGATGCCCGGGACCACATGGATCTCGTCGGGCACGTGCCGGGGCGACAGCTCGGTGCGCAGGGCCGTACGCAGGCGAGACGTCAGCTCGTCGGACAGAGACGCGCCGTCGGCCGGGGTGACGAACAGCAGCAGCCTGCCCTCCTGGCCGAGTTGCCCGGTGTCGATGACGAGGCTGTCGGCGATCTCCTCGAAGCGCTCCACGACACGGTAGAACTCGCTGGTGCCCATCCGTACGCCGCCGCGGTTCAGGGTGGAGTCGGAGCGGCCGTAGATGACGCAGCCGCCGTCGGGGAGGATCTTGATCCAGTCGCCGTGCCGCCAGACGCCCGGGTAGTCGGCGAAGTACGACTCCCGGTAGCGGTCGCCCGAGGGGTCGTTCCAGAACATGACCGGCATGGACGGCATGGGCCGGGTGATGACGAGTTCCCCCACCTCGCCCACCATCGAGGCACCCGCGGGGTCGAAGGACTCGACGGACGCGCCGAGGCAGCGGCACGGGATGACGCCGGCCCGGATCGGCAGCAGCGGCACCGCGCCGACGAACCCGGTGCACACGTCGGTGCCGCCGGAGAACGAGCCGAGCTGCACGTCGGGCTTCACATCCGAATAGACCCAGGCGAACCCCTCGGGCGGCAGCGGCGAGCCGGTCGAGCCGATCCCGCGCAACCGGTCGAGCCCCTGCGGCTTCACCCCCGCCTTCATCGACGCCATGATGTAGGGCGCGCCGGTGCCGAAGTACGTCACGCCCTCCTCGGCGGCGAGCCGCCACAGGGCGCCGGTGTCGGGGTGGGCCGCGCTGCCGTCGTACAGCAGGACGGTGGACCCCACCAGCAGGCCGCCGATGAGGTAGTTCCACATCATCCAGCCGGTGGTGGTGTACCAGAAGAACACATCGCCCTCGCCGAGGTCCTGGTGGAAGGACAGCGACTTGAGGTGCTCCAGCACGATCCCGCCGTGGCCGTGGACGATGGGCTTGGGCAGGCCGGTGGTGCCGGACGAGTACAGCACCCACAGGGGATGGCCGAACGGCACCCGCTCGAACTCCAGCGGCGCGCTCTCGGCACGCAGGTCGTCCCAGCTCAGCCCGTCATCGGGGGCGCCTTCGCGGAGCGCGGGGACCCAGACGGTGGCCTGCAGCGTCGGCAGCTTCCCGGCGATCTCGCGCACCACCTCCGACCGGTCGTACGCCTTGCCGCCGTAGCGGTAGCCGTCCACCGCGACCAGCACCTTCGGCTCGATCTGCGCGAACCGGTCGGTCACGCTGGGCGCGCCGAAGTCGGGCGAGCAGGAAGACCAGATCGCCCCGAGCGAGGCGGTGGCCAGGAAGGCGATGAGCGCCTCGGGGATGTTCGGGACGTAGGCGGCGACCCGGTCACCACGCCCGACGCCCAGCCGCGCGAGACCCGCCCGGACCCGGGCGACCTCCTCGCGGAGCTCGCCGAGCGAGTACTGCCAGCGGCTGCCCGATTCATTGCGGAAAATCACCGCCGTCCGGCCGGGGTGGCCGCGCAGCGCGTTCTCGGCGTAATTCAGGGCCGATCCCTCGAACCATTCGGCGTCCGGCATCGTTCCCTGGATGACGGGCCCGTCGCCACGCGTACCGACCACGCCGAAGTAGTCCCATATGGACGTCCAGAAGTCGGCCGGAGACTCGACCGACCACTTCCAGACGTCCTCGTAGTCCCCCGTACGGCCCAGTCGTTCCATGTAACGGGTGATCCGGGCCGCACGTACGACGTCGGGCGTGGGTTCCCAGAGCAGAGCGCCTTCCTCGACCATGCCCCCATCTTTGCCACGCTTGAGCCGCATGTCACCCTCCCCGCCCACATAGAAAGGGTCTGTCATATGTGGGTTCTGAGCTGGTCGATCGCCATCCGGGCGGCGGCCCCGATCGCGGCGTCGGCCCGCGGTTGGTTCTGCGCCGTGCTCAACGACCGGGTGAACACGGCCACGGCGTAGCGCCCGCCGTCGGGATACTCGACAACCCCGACCTCGTTGCGGAGCGTGGGCAGCGTGCCCGTCTTGCCGCTCACCGCGACGTCGTCGAACGGGAACCCCGAGGCCAGCCGGTGCGGCCACACCTGCAGAGCCATGAGGCGGCGGATCGCCGCACAGGAGGCCGCCCCCGCCGCCTCGTCACGCCAGATCATGGCCAGCAGCCGGGTCATCTCGCGCGGTGTGCTCCGGTTGCCCTGCGCCGGGTCGAGCGCGCGCAGCCGCGCCACCACCTCAGGGTCGGTGCACGCCTGGGTCACCGCCGACTGGTCCGCCACGCCCGCGTCCACCCACAGGCTGGTCAGCATGTCGCGGCAGTCCTGCACCACCCGCGTCGCCGTCAGCCCGAGGCCGTCGAGCAGCGTGTTGACCGCCTCCCGGCCCACCCGGGCGAGCAGCACGTCGGCCGCGGTGTTGTCGCTCACCGCCATCATCAGGTAGGCCAGGTCGCGCAGCGACAGCGTGGCGTCGTCCAGCATCGCCGCCAGCCCGGTGCCCCCACTCGTACGGTCCGCCGCCGGCACGCCGACACGTTCGGTGAGGTCGAGCAGCCCGCGCTCGGCCTGGCGGTGCAGTTCCAGCAGCAGGGGCACTTTGAAGACCGACGCGAGCACCACCGGCTCGTCGGCCCGCAGGCCCACCTCGCGCCCGTCGTCGACGTCGACCGCGTGCAACCATCCGGTGACGCCGGCGCTGCGGAACACCCGCTCCACGGGGTTCATGCGAGGAATCCGGTCGCCGGACGCGGCGTCACCCGCGGCGCGGGCGGCACGCCTTCGTCCACCATGCCGGCGCTCTCTTTCAGCACCTGTACGGCCACGGTCGTGAAGTCTCGCACGTAAGGCCCCGGCTCGGTCCGCCAGGCCGGGGAGCAGCGCCAGGCCAGAGGCGTGCCCGCGAGGGGCCGCCACACCACGCCCGGCACCTCGGCAGGGGCGCCGAACGCGACGGCCGTGCCGGACAGGACCAGGCCGAGGGCGAACTCCACCCGGTCGGTGCAGATGATGTCGGTCGGGACGAAGCCACCCCGGCGGCACGAGGCCAGCGTGTCGTCGTACAGGCCGGGCTCGGCGTCCCGGGGAAACAGCACCAGGTCCCGCCCGGCCAGGTCGCCGAGGTGCACGGTCGCCCAGGCGGTCAGCTCGTCGTCTTCCGCCAGCAGGACGCCCGGATGCCGGACGAGCACCGGCCCGTACGCGAGCCCGTTCGCGGCGACCGGATGACGCAGCAGCCCGACGTCGAGCCTGCCCTCCAGCAACGCGGCGACCTGCGCGGCCGTGCCCATCTCGGTCAGCGACAGCCGTACGTCGGGGCGGCGGTCGCGAAACCCCGCGATGAGCGCGGCGAGCACGGCGGCGCCGAGGTCGGCGGGGACGCCCGCCCGCACGACCGCCGCGTCGCCGCGCGCCAGGTCCGACATGAGGTCGCGCATCCGCTCGACCCTGGCGACGATCTCGCGGGCCTCGGGCACCAGCAGCCGTCCCGCCTCGGTCAGCGCCACCCGCCGGCTCGACCGCTCGAACAGGCGCACGCCCAGTTCCTCCTCCAGACGCCTGATGCGCTGGCTCAGCGGCGGCTGTGCCATCCCCAGCCGCGCGGCCGCGTTCCCGAAATGCAGCTCTTCCGTCACGACCAGGAAGTAGCCGAGATGCCGGACAAGGTCCACGAGCTGGGAGCATATCCGAATCGCACATATAGAGCGTTGATATCCATATTGGACATCCTCCCGGCTGGTCTGCTGCTCTTGGCGTGCACTCGACTCGAAGGGGGACGCATGCGAGAGCGAAGGCGCTGGCCGTACGTCACGGCGGCGGTGCTCGTGCCGGTGGTGGCCGCGGGGGTCACGGTGTGGGCGCTGCGGACGAAGGGATCGCCCGAGGAGACCGCGCGGGACTTCCTCGCGGCCTGGTCACGCTCGGACTACGCGGCGATGCGCACACTCGCCGCCGACCCGCCGACCGGCTTCGAAAGCACGTACCGCCGTTTCCATGACAACCTGAAGCTCACCGGGCAGCGATTCCAGGTGACGAGCGTCCAGGACGACACCGTTCGGTTCCGGGCCCGGCTGACCGGCCCGCTGCCCATCGCGTACGACGGGAGACTCCGCCTGGTCGAGCACGACCGCGCCTGGAAGGTGGCATGGACGCCGGCGGCCGTCCACCCCCGGATGACCGACGGCATTCGGGTCAAGCTCACCACCGTGCCCGCGGAGCGCGCCCCGATCACCGCCGCCGACGGCACCCGCATCGACACGCCGGACACGCCCGGCTCCGTGCAGCAGATCGTCGAGGGGCTGCGCGAGCAGTACGCCTCCCGCCTGACCGGCACCGCGTCCGCCCGGGCCGACCTGGTCGACGGCCGTACGGGCTCGAAGGTCGCCACGCTCGCCGAGGGCGGATCGAAGCCCGGCAAGCCGCTGCCGACCACCCTCGACCTGCGCGTGCACCGGGCGGGGGCGCAGGCCCTGGAGGGCGTGGACAAACCCGCCTCGCTCGTCGCGCTGCGCCCGTCGACGGGCGAGGTCCTCGCGGTGGTGAACAAGCCGGGCGGCTACAACCGCGCCCTGCTCGGCACGTACCCACCCGGCTCGACCTTCAAGATCGTGACCGCCTCGGCCCTGGTGGCCGGTGGCGTCACGCCCGGCCAGACCGTCGAATGCCCGGCAGAGAAGACGATCGGCGGCTTCCCGTTCCACAACGCCGAGTTCCACGACTACGGCACGCTGCGCTTCGTCGACGCCTTCGCCCACTCGTGCAACACGACGTTCGGCGACATGGCGGTGCGGCGCCTCGGCGCTGACCGCCTGTCCAAGGTGGCCTCCGACTTCGGCTTCGGCGCCAGCATCAAGATCGGGGTGCCGGCCGTGGACGCCGCCTTCCCCGCGCCGCATGACGACACCGACCTCGCGTCCGCAGCCATCGGCCAGGGGCGCGTCCTGGCCAGCCCGCTGAACATGGCCGCCGTCGCGGGTGCCATCACCGCGGGCACCTGGCGGCAACCCCGACTGATCCCGGCCTCGCTCGTCCCGGACGGCGGCACGCCCCCGCGCCCGCTGGAGCCCGCGGTGGTGTCCGCGCTGCGCCGTCTCATGCCCGCCGTCGTCAGCGAGGGCACCGCGAGCGGCGTCTCCTTCCCCGCCGGCACGGCCGGCAAGACCGGCACAGCCGAGTACGGCTCAGCCGAGGATGGCAAGAACCCCCCTACGCACTCGTGGTTCATCGGCTACAAGGGCGACCTGGCCTTCGCCGTCGTGGTCGAGGGCGGCGGCACCGGAGCGCAGGTGGCGGCCCCCGTCGCGGCCCGCTTCCTCAAAGCACTGTGACTTCCCAGCAAAGCACTGTGACTTTCCAGCAAAGCACTGTGACTTCGCAGCAAAGCGCTGTGATTGCGCCCATCGCGCCGCCCGGGCCTGTCTGCGAGGCACCTCTCTCACTTCCGTAGCCGCCGGGCTCTGGTGGGGTTGTGGTAGGTGAAGGCCCAGCGGTCGGTGCCGGCTTTGCGGCGGGTGTAGCGGTCGGGATGCCGGTAGCGGTCGCGGTTGTGGAACTGGCAGGCCGGTCCGAGCATCTTCAGGTCGGTGAGGCCGCCGTTGCTCCAGTTGTCGGCGTGGTCGATCTGGCACATGGTGGCGGGGAGTGGGCAGCCGTCGATCCAGCAGGTGGCGTAGCGGGCGAAAACGGCCCTGCGTTGGGCGGGGGTGGCCAGGCGGACCTTGCGGCCCATGTCCAGCACCTGCCCCTCGGCGTCCATGACCAGGCGGACCAGGGTGGATGTGTGGGCAAGGCGGTACACGCTGGAGACCGGCAGCATCTGCCCGGTCGCCAGCAACACTCCCGGCGCCGCCCCCAGCAACGCCCCCGGGGTCGTCCCTGGCGCTGTTCCCGCTGGCCTGCCCGGCTCCGGTCCCGGCACGCCCGGCGGCGTCCCTGGCGCTGTTCCCGGCGGCCTCTCCGGCGCTGTCCCTGTCGCACGCGAGCACTGTGCCTCGCCGCCGCACCCGCACCCGCCCTCGTCGTGCTTCCAATGCTCGTGGCCGTTGTCCTCAGGCGTGCTCTGCGCATGCCGACAGTCCCCCGCAGGCCAATGCCCGGCGTGGGCGTGATGCACAGCGGCGTCCCCGGGAGGAGGATCCGGCAATTGCGCTGTGCGGAGGCGCTGTGTGCGGAGGCGTGGTACCGCCGAATGCAGGCCATGCCGCTGCGCGCCTGGGGTCTGCTTCAGCTTGGGCCGCAGCACGATCGCGGTCTCCGCCCTTGGCGGATTCGGTGTCGCCCTCGGCAGAGGCCATGCTCGCATTACCATCGCCCTCGGCAGAGGCGGCCCTCGCGGTGTCCTGCTCGCTGACCCCGCGCCCATTGGCCCCACGCTTACAGGCCCCGGGCTCATAAGTCCCGGGATCGCAAGGTTCCTCATCGCGGGGGCCGGTGGTGGCGAGGTCGGCGCTCTCGGCGACGGCGTCGGCGGCTGCATCGGCACCGCTATCTGTCTCCGAACCGGCATCTGCCCCGGCCGTGTCGCCGGTGGCGCCGGTGTCCTCCCGGTCCCGGCCGTCCTCCGCGTCCTCCGCGCCCTCGGCATCCTGGGCGTCTTCGGCGTCGGCGGGGTGGTTGGTGTCGGAGGTGGCGGGTTGAGGGTCGGTGGGTTCGGGGTCGGCGGGCTGGGGGTCGGTGGGGAGGGATTCGGCGGTGACCAGGACCAGGAGCTCAGCGGCGATCTTCTGCTCCAGCAGCGCGATGAACGCATCCGCATTACGCACCCGCAGCGGCCGGTCATCCCCCTCAGCCCGAGGCTTGGCATACGCGTCCAACAACGCGCGCAGCCGGGCGGCCGCCTCACGCGGTAGGTAGAACTCGCCCTCCAGCCCGCCACCCGGGGTGGGGCGAACCCGCAGGAACCGCCGCCCGAAGTCCGCCCGCTCATCGCGGTCCTCACCGTCGGGGTCCAGCACCGCCCGCAGGTAGCGGCCGGCTTTGGCCACCTCCGCCGCACCTGCCCTACCCGCCAGCTCCAGCAAAATCGGCTCAGCCAGGCAGGCGTGCTCGTCGCTCAACTGCGCGGTGGCCATGCAGATCGCCTCCACCACCCCCGCCGCCAAGTCCCCGGCGGCGAACTTCTCCCGCACCCGAGGCAGACGCGCCAACTCCACCGCCAGCGTGAGCAGGCGACCAGCACCGGGCACGCTCATGCCTCCGGCGGTGCGCAGCCAACTGCGGGTGGAGGCATGCCCATGCTGCTTGGCCTGCCCCGCACCATGCACCCGCCCCACCCGATCAGCAAGAGCGCACGTGATCCGATCCCGCGCGAACAGCAGATCCTCGGCCTCGGCGAGGCAGATGTCGGCATCGTCGGGTAACGGCGCCAACGCCAACGCCTGCGCCGACTCACGAAGAGACCCGACCAGCACCCACGACGACCGGGCCCGGCGATCACCCGCGCCACCGGCATCCACACCCGGGCTGTCCGTGCTTGTGCTCCCGGCACCGGGCGCGCTGTCGCTGGTGTCCTGACGCGCGTCCTGCCGCAGCTCAGGGTCAGTGATCGCTAAATGCTCACGAGCGAGCGAACCCTCGGCAGACCACAACCGGGAACCGGAAGTCAACCGGTCCCACCAGTCACCAGAGCTGTCACAGCTGTCAGAGCCATCAGAGCTTTTCGAACGATGAGAGTGCTCAGGATCGAGGTCGAACAGATCCATCACACCCTCCTCAAGTAATTCGAAAATCTATATGAATTCTTTCACCCCTTCTCCACGGGAAGCAACCGGCCGAACGGATTAGTTGGAGTTGCAGGTGAACTGGGGCTAAACCGAATAAAGGGAAACATCACTTTCGTCAGGTTGCGGAATCCGAGCCGGCGCCGGGGCGGTCCGGGCGGCTCCTCGACGGCGGTGGTCTTTAACCCGATGAAAGCGTCCATCGCGACCACCTCGTCGCCGGTGAGCACCCGCTGCCCCTCGGCCAGGACCGCGCTGTCGGCGGTGTGCCACGGCACCCCGAGCCCGGCCGCGACGCGGGCGACAGCTTCGCCTACGGCGGTGCGGCCTTCGCGATGTCCGCCGCCAGACCCGCCCGCACACGCCGCGCCGATAGCGGCGCACCCGGACCAGCAGGATCGTGGGCCGGTGCCCGAACGGCTCGTGCGCGAGGGGGGGCCGCGGGGCACGGTGCGCAACCACGGATCGGGGTCGGGCTCCGCGACGCGGCACTCGATCACCGCCCGGCCCGGCTCCAGCCGCTGTCCACGGCCTCCAATCCGAGCTCCTCGAAGTGGCAGAACGCGGAAAGGTCAGGGGTGTCGAAAATAGCGTGGGGCACGTCGAGGTCTTCCGCCGACGGTGAGCGCAGGAACTCCTATCCTGGAAGACCTCGACCCCCGCCCCGCGAATGCCGCGCGCACCCCGGCTCCACCCGCAACTGCGAAGAGCCGCTTTCCCCGCCCACGCTTCAGGAGCCGACGATGAATGACGAGATTCAGCTGATCAGTGACGGCGATGGACTGGCGGTCATCGGGAATCCGACGGCTGTCGAACGCTTCCTGGTCTCTGAGGGACTTCCGTCGAAGGACCTCGGGCTGAAACGGCTCGGATCTGTTCTCAATATCGGGGCTGAAGCCGCACAGGCAGGTTCCGAGATTGTCGAAAACTCAGGTCGCTGGGTGAAGCTGAGTAAGGAATCCGCGCAGCTTGTCGAGAAGTACGGGCTGAGGAAAAGCTCGAAGTCGGGTCTCAGTTCCGGAGTACTGAAGGGGAACAAGGGCCAGATCAAGGGATTCGTCGAATTCACGAAGGGGCCCGGATCGTTTCTGACCAACCCGGCGCTTCTCGCCGGTGCCGCGGGGATCATGGCGCAGCTCGCGATGCGACAGACCATGGACGAGATCACCGACTATCTCGCCACGATCGACGAGAAGGTCGACGACGTGCTCCGCGCCCAGAAAGACGCGGTGTTGGCGGACATGATCGGAGTGGACCTCGTGATCGAGGAGGCCATGACCATCCGAGAGCAGGTGGGCCGGGTCTCCGAGGTCACATGGTCGAAGGTGCAGGCCACGCCGGTGACGATCGCACGGACCCAGGCGTACGCGTTGCGTCAACTCGACGCGCTCGCGGAGAAGATGGAGCACAAGACCAAGATCGGTGATCTCGCCAAGACGTCCAAGGAAGCCGAGTCCAAGGTTCAGGAGTGGCTCGCCGTTCTGGCTCGCTGCTTCCAACTGCAGGACGCGATCGCCGTGCTCGAACTCGACCGGGTGCTGGACGCGTCTCCGGAGGAGCTGGACCGGCATCGCCTCGCACTTCGGGCTGCACGGCAAAATCGGCTGGAACTCATCACACGGAGCACCGAGCGTCTGATGGCCCGCATGCATGCGGCTGCCGGCACGGCCAACACGAAGGTGCTGCTGCACCCGACCACGTCCCGGGCTGTGGTGCATTCGAGCGGCCAGGTCGCGATCGCCGTCGTCGACTTCCACGGACGGCTCGGAATCGAGCGCAGCCGACAGTCATTGGAGGCGAGACGATGGGTGGACGCGGCCGCGGAGGTGCGGGACAAGGTGCTCGAGACAGGAGCAGAGGGCGTCGACGCCGCCAGGCACCTCGGCAACGAGACCCTTGACCGGGCCAGATCGGTGACGGGCAAGCTCTCCAGCGGGATTGCCGAGCGAGCGCTCCGTCGGCGCGGGGACGACGAGGAACGCGACAGGAAGGCTGAGTGAGCGCCGGCCGTCAGCCACTCGGCAGGCTTCACTCGAGCCGTTCTGGCCACGTCAGCGGCCACCTCGTCTGACGTCCTCCCGGTGCTCTCGATCTACAGGTGAAGGGGCAGCGGCGACAGGTCAGGGCGTCGTACGGTCGACCGGGGTGGTCAGGCGGGCGACGGCCGCGACGACTTCGGAGGGGTTGGACAGGTCGGACAACACGATGTCGGCGCCCGCCTCGCGCAGCTCGGCGGCCGTGGACCGGCCCGACGCCACGCCGATCATGGCCGCGCCGCCGATCTTCGCCGCCTGGACGTCACGCGTGGAGTCGCCGATCAGGACGGTGTTGCCCGCCGTGAAGACGGCGCCGTACCCGGCCTTGGCCCGTCCCTGCGCGACCTGCAGCAGGGTGGCCTTCGGATAGACCTCCTCGCCGTAGCCGCCCACCTCGACGTCGATCCACTTGTCCAGCCCGAACGCCTTGAGCTTGTGCACGGCGTTGCTCTTGATGGTGCCGGTGAGCACCGACTGCACGACGCCGTCGAGGCGCGCCACGGCCTTGAGCGCGTCCTTGGCGCCGGGCAGGGCACGGCCGTCCTTGGTCAGCCGGTCGCGCCGCTCCGCGAAGCAGACGGCCAGCGCGTCGAGGAACCTCGGCAGGTGGTGGTCCTCGACGGCGATGCCGTTGACGGCCAGGGTCTCGAAGACGATCTCCGAGTCGGGGCGGCCCAGCGCCGGTGCGAGCTTCACCAGCGGCCGCCCTGTCACCATCCGGAACGCGTCCGCGTAGGCGTCGCGGGTGACGATGGCGACGTCGACGAGCGTCAGGTCGATGTTCCAGAGAACGAGGCGGTTGATCGCGGCCTCCGTGGGGGTGCGGTGTGGATCGTGCTCAGCGTACGGCCCACGCGGAGTGCCCGCTGTATCCGCAGCCGCCTTGATAACCCCTCACAGGCGGGACGGGGAGCGAGGTACCGGCCGAAATCCGCCCCGGCGCTCTCCCCGGTGCCCGTTACCCCGGCAACCGCCGTGACCGGAACCCGGCCCGCACGGCATGTGGAGAGTCCGCAAATTCGCCGCGGAGTCGGCCCGAACCCGTCTTCCCCGCCGCCTGACGCGCGGAGATCGTAACCGTCCACCACCCCGCAAACAAGATATTGACAAGACATGTCACCGGCGGTTCTCTTAATGATCAGTAAACGTTTTTTGTACTTTCCGCGCGGTTCTTAGCTCTCGTCCCACCCTGTCCAGAATGAGGCGGACGTCGTGTACCGAAAGCTGGGTTCTACAGTGCTGGCCGCGGTCCTCGCGATCGGCCTGACCGTAATCGACGAGGGCGGGAGCGCGGCGTACGCCGCTCCCCGCGCCGCGCAGGCCGATCCTCAGGAGCCGGGGGAAGGAGCGCCGACCGACGAGGCCGCCGGGCGGGCCGCCCGCGAGACCGGCCGCCCGGTCGAGGTGCTGGCCAAGCGCGGCGAGGACCGGGAGACCTACGCCAACCCCGACGGCACCTTCACCACCGTCGAGCATCTGCGCCCTGTGCGGGTGCGGCAGGGCGACGCCTGGGTCGCGCCCGACACCACGCTGGTCAGGCGGCCGGACGGCTCGATCGGGCCGCGCGCGAGCACCGTCGGGCTGTCGCTGTCCGGCGGCGGCGACGCACCGCTGGCCCGCGTCGCCAGGGCCGGCCGCGAGATGTCGCTGAAGTGGCCCGGAGGGCTGCCAGAACCCGAACTGCGGGGCGACTCGGCCGTCTACCACGACGTCATGAAGGATGTGGACCTCGTCGTACGGGCCGACGTGGACGGCTTCTCCCACACGCTCGTCGTCAAGACCAGGGAGGCCGCGGCGAACAACGCGCTGGCCCGGCTCACGCTCGGGCTCGGCGGCGCCGGCGTCGGTGTGCGGACGAAGGAGGGCGGCGCCGTCGAGGCGGTCGACGCCGCCGGCGGCGGGGCGCTGTTCGAGGCGCCCGCGGCGGTCATGTGGGACTCCGGCGCCCCGGCCCCCGCGCTGAAGGCGGCGACCTCGGCCCCGCTGGAGCGTGGCCCCTCCGACACCTCGAAGGTCGCCGGTCTGAACGCGGCCGTGGAAGGCGGGAACCTCACCCTCACCCCCGACCGGGCGCTGCTCGACGCGCCCGACACCCGCTATCCCGTCTACATCGACCCGGTGTGGAAGACGGTCAAGGCGTCGGCCTGGGCCTACGTGTCGCGCACCTATCCCAGCACGTCATACTACAAGTTCGGCGGCAAGGCCGACTCGGGCCTCGGTCTGTGCTCGGGCGACTCCAAGTGCGCGCCGTCCGACGTCAAGCGCATCTTCTACCGCATGCCGACCAGCGCGTACGCCGGCAAGTACATCATCTCGGCCGACTTCGTCGCCAAGGAGACCTGGTCGTACTCCTGCGACGGCCGCACGGTGCAGCTGTGGCGGACCAAGGGGTTCATCGAGAGCTCGACCTGGAACTCCACCTCGGACAACTGGCTGGAGCACCTCGACACCCGTGACGTGGCCAAGGGCTGGTCGTCCAGCTGCCCGGCGGGCGACGTCGAGTTCGACGCGACCAAGGCCGTCAAGGACGCCGCGGCCGGCAAGTGGTCGACCACGACGTTCGGCCTGCGCGCGGGCTACGAGACCGACGCCTACGGCTGGAAGCGCTTCGCCGACGACGCCTACCTGCGGGTCAACTACAACACCCCGCCGCCGCAGCCGAAGATGTCGAACCTGTCGATGAACCCCGGCGGCACCTGCGTCTACTCCCCCGCCCCCGCCGTACGCGTGCCCCCCACCATCTCGGCGGTCCTGTACGACGCCGACTCCGCCGACGCCAAGAAGGTGTACGCCGAGTTCGGCGCGACCTGGGACGGCGCGCAGAAGTGGTCGTCGGGCAAGATCGGCCCGAAGACCACCGGTTCGACCTTCCAGGTCACGCTGCCGGCGTCGATTCCCGAGAAGAAGACCATCAACTGGTACGTCCGCACCTGGGACGGCTACCAGTACAGCCCGTGGAGCTACGCGGGCGACGCCACCGCGTGCTACTTCACCTACGACAAGAGCGTGCCGGCGGCTCCCACGCTGTCGTCGACGGCATACCCGCAGTCGGACCCGGAGAACGAGGCCGATCCCTGGTATGACGGCGTGGGCCGCTATGGCCGTTTCACCGCCGCCTCGTCCTCGGGCGACGTGGTCAAGTACTGGTTCGGCGTCAACTCCAACCCCACCTCCGCCAACGAGCGCAAGCCGTCCAGCGCGGGCGGGGCGGTGACCATCGACATCGCGCCCGACCACGCCGGGCCGAACTACCTCACGGTCAAGGCGTTCGACGCGGCGGGCAACTCCAGCGAGATCGGGCGCTACGTGTTCCGCGTGAAGGCGGGCTCCCCGGCCAAGGCGCAGTGGGCCCTGGACGAGCCGATCGACTCCACCGAGGTGGCCGACGTCTCGGGCGCGTACCCGGCGACCGTGTACGGCGGGGTGACGCTCGGGGTGGACGGCATGTCGAAGACCGCCATGCAGACCAACGGCACCACCGGCTACGCCAAGACCGCCGGGCCGGTGCTCGACACGCGCAACGGCTTCGCGGTGTCGGCCTGGGCGCGGCTGCCCGCGACCAAGCCCACGCACGCCGGGATCATCGCGACCCAGATTGGAAGCGTGCGCAGCGGTTTCGAGCTGTACTACTCCTCCGGCTACGACCGGTGGATCTTCAACCGCTACAACAACGACACCACCGACGGCACGATCACCCGGGCGATCGGCACCGCCGCGCCGCAGGGCAGCGAATGGACCCATCTCGTCGGCGTGTACGACGCGGTGGCCAAGAACATCAAGCTGTACGTCAACGGCCGGCTCGAGGCCACGACGGCCTACACGACCCCGTGGAACGCCACCGGCCCGGTGCAGATCGGCGCGGGCTGGTACGGCAAGCTCGACGCCTTCTTCCCCGGCGAGATCGACGACGTGCGGCTGTTCGACCGCATCGTCACGCCGGAGGAGGTCGGCAATCTGTTCACCCAGCACCCCGTGGTGGCCGCCCGCTGGAAACTGAACGACTCCGCCTCCGCCGTACGGGCCGCCACCGCCTACTGGAAGATGGACGAGGCGGCCGGGGCCACGCGCGCAGAGGAGACGGGCGGCGCCTACCCGGCCGGCCCGCAGGGCGGCGTCACGTTCGGCGCGGCGGGGCGGTTCGGCAAGGCCGTGCACCTCGACGGCACGACCGGCTACCTCAAGACCGGCGGCCCGGTCCTGCCCGACACCACCAAGAGCTTCTCTGTGTCGGCCTGGGCGAAACTCCCGGCGACGAAACCGACCCACGCCGCGATCATCGCGACGCAGGCCGGCTCCCGGCGCAGCGGGTTCGAGCTGTACTACTCCTCCAGCTACGACCGGTGGATCTTCAACCGCTACAACAACGACAACGACGACGACGTGATCACCCGGGCCCAGTCCACGGCCGTGCCCGAGGGCGGCGTCTGGACCCACCTCGCCGGCGTGTACGACGCGGCGAACAAGCAGATCAGGCTCTACGTCAACGGCAAGCTCAACTCCACGACGGCCTTCACCACGCCGTGGAAGGCCACCGGCCCAGTGCAGATCGGGGCCGGCTGGTACGGCACTCTGAAGTCCTTCTTCCCCGGCGAGATCGACGACGTGCGGCTGTACGACCAGATCATCAGCGACTCGGAGATCGCGACGCTGGCCTCCGGCGCCTCGCTGACCATCGCCGCCGACGACGGCCCGTCCGGGCGCCACGTCACGCTGAACGGCAACGCCAGGATCGACCAGGGAGCCGGCTGGGTGGGCACCCCGCCGGGCGGCCTGGTGCTGGACGGCGACGGCGACTACGCCGCCACCTCCGTCCCGGTCGTCCGCACCGACGAGAGCTTCACGATCGCGGGCTGGGTGACCACCGCGGGACGGCCGTCCAGGGCCGCGGCGGTCTTCAGCCAGGAGGGCTCGGTCAACAGCGCGTTCACCCTGCGCTACCGGCCAGACCCGGCCGACCCGGCCAACGCGGGCGGCTACCAGATCGAGATGCCGGACAAGGACGCGACCGGCGCGGCCCGGCCGACCGCCGAGCATTCGGCCTTCCAGTCCGGCTTCGACTGGGACCACGTGGCGATCGTGTACGACGCCTTCCAGGACGAGATGCGGCTCTACGTGAACGGCGAGCTGGAACAGGTCGAGGACACGGTGTCCTGGCGTCACAACGTGATCGGCTTCAACGCGGGCAAGGGGCTCCAGCTCGGCCGCACCAAGGCGGACGGCGCATGGGGCGAGTACTGGCCCGGCGTGATCGACGACGTGTGGGCCTTCCAGGGGATCGCGACCGAGGAACAGATCCAGATGCTGGCCGGCGGCGCCGAGCTGCCCACCGACACGGGCTTGTAAGAACACCGGCCTGTAGAGAACCGGCGACTCGAAATCGAAACCAGGTCCGGCCGCCGCACGGCGGCCGGGCGGGAGGTTGCGCATGAACGGGTTCCCCCACCCGACAAGACGTGCCCGCCGCCTGTTCAGCCGGCGGTTCAGGCAGCGGTTCAAGCAGCGGTTCAGACGCAGGGTCGCCGCGGTCACGGCGCTGGCCACCGTCGCCGCGTCCCTGGTCGCCCAGCCCGCGCAGGCGACGGCGCCGGACGCGGGACGCCCGGAGGTGAAGAGCGCCGAGCGCGTGGTCCGCGGCGAGACGCTGAGCGTCAAGCCCCGCCGCCCCGACCCGGCGGGCACCCCCGCCAAACGGCGGCCCGCGTCCGGCGAGGTGAAGGTCACCTCCCCCGGCGCCGTACGGATGCTGGACCACGCCGCCGCCGAGCGGGTGGGCGCCGACGCCGCCCTGTTCACGGTCACGGCCGCCGGAGACAGGGCGTCGAGTGTCACCGTCGACTACTCGGGCCTCGCCGGCGACTTCGGCGGCTCGTACGGCAGCCGGCTGCGCCTGGTCCGGTTGCCCGCCTGTGCGCTGACCACCCCCGACCAGCCCGCCTGCCGTACGGAGACGCCGGTCCGCGCGCGCAACGACGCGGCGAACCGTACGCTCACCGCCGCGATCCCGGCAGAGGCGACGGTGCTGGCGGCCGTGTCCGGCGACTCCAGCGACAAGGGGGACTACAAGGCCACCAAGCTGTCGCCGTCGGCCACCTGGACCGTGGCCGAGCAGTCGGGCGACTTCTCCTGGTCGTATCCCCTGCGGGTGCCGCCCGTCCCCGGTGAGCTGACGCCCAAGGTGGAGATCGGCTACTCCTCCGGCGCCGTGGACGGCCGCACGTCCAACACCAACAACCAGCCGTCCTGGGTGGGCGAGGGCTTCGACTACTGGCCCGGTTACATCAAGCGCGCCTACAAGCCCTGCGCGGACGACGGGGCGCCGAAGGACCAGTGGGGCACGCCGCCCGGTGACCAGTGCTGGGCGTACGACAACGCCGTGATCAGCTGGAACGGACGCGGCGGCGAGCTGATCCAGGCCTCCGACGGCACGTGGCGGATGAAGAACGACGACGGCACCCGCGTCGAGCGCCTGAAGGACACGGCCAAGTCCAACGGCGACGACGACGGGGAGTACTGGAAGCTCACCACCCCCGACGGCGTGCAGTTCTTCTTCGGGCTCAACCGGTTGCCCGGGTGGAGCAGCGGCAAGCCGGAGACGAAGTCGGCCTGGACGCACCCCGTGTTCGGCAACGACGCGGACGAGCCGTGCCACGCCTCCACCTTCGCCGCCTCCTGGTGCCAGCAGGCCTACCAGTGGAACCTCGACTACGTCGTGGACCCGCGCGGCAACGCCATCTCGTACTACTACCAGCAGGAGGGCAACCACTACGGCCGCGACCTCAAGCCCGAGGACGAGACGCCGTACGTGCGCGGCGGCTGGCTCGACCGCATCGAGTACGGCCAGCGCTCCGACACCCTCTTCACCGCCAAGGCCCCGGCACGCGTGGTGTTCGGCGTCTCCGAACGATGCCTGAAGACCGACGCCTTCGACTGCGATCCGAGCAAGATCGGTTCGAATCCCACGAAGTGGCCGGACGTGCCGTACGACCTGAACTGCAACGCGGGCACCGAGTGCAAGGCGACGCACGGCACGCTCGCGCCCACGTTCTGGTCGCGCAAGCGGCTCACCGGCGTGACCACGCAGGTGATCAAGGCCGACGGCACCTACCGTGACGTGGACGACTGGACCCTCGACCACCTGTGGGGCGACGCGGACATCGACCAGGCCCTGCTGGTGAAGTCGATCACGCACACCGGTCGCGCGACCGGCAGCCCGGTGGCGCTGCCGTCGGTGACCTTCAACCACGTGCAACTGCCCAACCGGGTCGACAAGCAGGGCGACGACATCCCGCCGTTCGTCAAGTACCGCCTTGGGGCGATCTACGACGAGTCGGGCGGGCAGATCGACGTCAACTACTCCGACGCCGATTGCGCGCTCGGCTCGCTGCCCACCCCGGAGACCAACACCCGGCGCTGCTTCCCCGTCAAGTGGACGCCCGCCGGCTACGACGACCCGATCACCGACTGGTTCCACAAGTACGTCGTCACCCAGGTCGTGCAGACCGACCGCACCGGCGGCTCCCCCGACGCGCTGACGACGTACGAGTACCTCGACGGCGCCGCCTGGCACTATGACGACGACGACGGCATGACCAAGGAGAAGTACAAGACCTGGTCGCAGTGGCGCGGCTACGGCCGCGTACGGGTGCGGGCCGGCGGCTGGAACGACCTGCGCTCCCTGGTCGAGACGCGCTACCTGCGCGGCATGAACGGCGACAGGGCCGGGCCGGGCGGCGGGACGAAGAAGGTCACGGTCTCCGACGGCGAGGGCGGCAGCGTCGTCGACGAGGACCCGCTGCAGGGGTTCGAGCTCAAGCGGACCGAATACGAGGACGTGAACGGCGCGGTCGCGGTCAAGACCGTCAACACCCCGTGGTACCAGGAGACGGCCAAGCGCACCCGGAGCTGGGGCACCGTCACCGCGAACATCGTCAACGTCGCCAAGACGCACGCGTGGACCGCGATGGACGGCGGCGGCTGGCGGGAGACCGAAACCGGGACGAAGTACGAGCCCGTCGCCGGCCTCACCACCGAGGTGGACGACAAGGGCGACCTGTCCACCACCGCCGACGACCGGTGCACCCGCACCACCTACGCCCAGAACACCAAGGCCTGGATGCTGAAATATCCATCCAGGGTGGAGACCGTCGCGGTGGCGTGCTCGGCGACCCCCGACCGGTCCAAGCAGGTCGTCGAGGACGACCGCACCTTCTACGACAACGGCGCCTTCGGGGCCGCGCCCACCAAGGGCGACATCACCCGCGTCGAGACGATCGCCGCGCACGACGGCACCACCGCGACGTACGTCGCCAAGGAGGTCTCGACGTACGACTCCTACGGCCGGGAGCTGACCACGAAGAACGCGGCCGGACACGTCACGACCACGGCCTACACCGACACCGGCGGGCTGAACACGGGCGTGAAGGTCACCGGCCCGCCCGTGGTCCCCGGTGACGCCTCGACGGCCCACGTCACCAGCCAGGAGAAGGACCCGGCGTACGGGTTCGAGACCGTCAAGATCGACGCGAACGGCAAGCGCACCGACCTGGAGTACGACGCGCTCGGCCGCCTCATGAAGGTGTGGATGCCCGACCGGTCGAAGGCGGCGGGCCAGACGCCGAACCTGGAGTTCGGCTACCGCATCGTGGACGGCCAGATCGTCGCCATCGGCACGAAGAAGCTGGACGCCGAGGGCGGTCAGACCCCGCCGACCTACGAGCTGTACGACGGACGCCTGCGGCTGCGCCAGACCCAGGAGCCGGGGCCGGACGGCGGCCGCCTGGTCAGCGACAAGTTCTACGACTCTCGCGGCAACGTGGCCCGCGAGTACGGCCAGTACTACTCGACCGAGGCCCCCGCCACGAAGCTGTTCGGCGCGTACGAGGGCGACGTCGAGTCGCAGAAGGTGTTCGACTACGACGGCCGCAACCGGGTGACAGTCGAACGGTTCCTCGTCGGCAACGGCGAGACCAAGGAGAAGTGGCGCACTGTCACCAGCTACGGCGGCGGCAGGGTCACCGTGGACCCGCCGACCGGGGACACGCCGGTGACCACGCTGACCGACGCCCGCAACCAGATCGTCGAGCTGCGCCAGTACAAGGGCGACTCGCCCACCGGCGACTACGACAAGACGACCTACACCTACACGCCCGCCGGCAAGCTCTCGACCGTCAAGGACCCGGCGGGCAACGTCTGGACGCACTTCTACGACCTGCGCGGGCGGGAGATCGAGGTGCGCGACCCCGACAAGGGGACGACGAAGACGACGTACGACGACCTCGACCACGTGCTGACCACCACCGACGCACGCGGCAAGACGATCTTCAACGTCTACGACTCGATGGGCCGTAAGACGGAGACCCGCGAGGGCTCGGCGACCGGCCCGCTGATGGCGTCGTGGGCCTACGACACCGTGCGCAAGGGGCAGGCGTCCAGCGCCACCAGGTACGCGAACGGCCAGGCGTACACGACCACGTTCAACGCCTACGACAACCTCTACCGGGCCATCCGGACGACCGTGACGATCCCGTCCGCCGAGGGCGCGCTCGCGGGCAGCTACGTGTTCGACACGCGCTACAAGCTGGACGGCACCGTCCAGTCGGCCACCTACCCCGACGCGGGCGGCCTGCCGGCCGAGACGGTCGTCTACTCCTACGACGACCTGCGCCGGCCCACCACCATGTCGGGCCTGTCGCCGTACGTCACCGACTCGATCCACAGCCTCACCGGCAAGCCGGAGCAGTACGAGCTGTCGACCGGCGGCAAGAAGACCTGGTTCACCTACTCCTACGAGTACGGCACCCAGCGCCTGCGGTCGTCGCGGGTGGACCGCGAGGACGTGGCGGGCGTGGACCGCGACGCCACCTACACCTACGACGCCGTGGGCAACGTCGTCTCGATCTCCGACGTGTCCCGCAGCGGCACAGACACGCAGTGCTTCGCCTACGACTACCTGCGCCGCCTCACCGAGGCATGGACGCAGGGCACCCAGTCGTGCGCGGGCGCGCCGGGCGCGAGCGTCATCGGCGGCGTCGCACCCTACTGGCAGTCGTTCGGCTACGACGTGACCGGCAACCGCACGAAGGAGGTCGAGCACGGCGTCGGCGGCGCCGCCGACACGACCCGGGCCTACGGCTACCCGGCCCCCGGCTCGCCGCACCCGCACGCCCTGTCCGGGGTGACCCAGACCGGCGGCGCGGGCGCCCGCACGGAGTCCTACGCCTACGACGAGACCGGCAACACCACCGGCCGCACGATCGGCGCCACGGCCCAGACACTGGAGTGGGACGTCGAGGGCCACCTGGCCAAGGTGACCGAGGGCACGAAGGTCACCTCCTACGTGTACGACGCCGACGGCAACCGGCTCATCCGGCGCGACCCCGGCGGCACCACGCTCTACCTTCCGGGGATGGAGCTGCGCCTGGACAAGACCACGGCCAAGGTCCAGGCGACCAGGTACTACAGCCACGACACCGTGACGGTCGCGGTGCGCACCACCTCGGGCGTGAAGTTCCTGGCCGCCGACCAGAACGGCACGTCGGAGCTCGCGATCGACGCGGCGAACCAGTCGCTGACGCAGCGCCGGTTCAAGCCCTTCGGCCAGCTTCGGGGATCGCCCCCGGGCTCCTGGCCGGGCGAGAAGGGCTTCGTCGGAGGCACCGTGGACGAGTCGACCGGTCTCACCCACCTCGGGGCGCGTGAGTACGACCCCGCCACCGGCAGGTTCATCAGCGTCGACCCGATCATCGACCCGCACGACCCGCAGCAGATGAACGGCTACGCCTACGCCGGCAACAACCCCGTCACCTTCACCGACCCCGACGGCAAGTTCTGGGGCAGCTGGCTGGCGATCCTCCTGGCGCTCCTGCGGGCCCTGCTGGCCATCCTCAACCACGGCGGTGGCGGAGGAGGGAACCACGGCGGCGGAGGCCACGGCGGTGGTGGCGGCTACACCGGGGGTGGCGGCGGCGCTCCGCACCGCTCCGGCCCGAGCTTCGGCTCCACGGTCAAGAGCAACACCCTGGCCAGCGTCGATCCGCGCAAGTTCACCGCCCTGGGCTGGCTGGCGTACGGGCTGGGCGGCCCCGCGGACATGCTCAACACCTGGGGTGAGAACTTCAAGGAGAGCCGCCGGGTCATGGCCGGCCTCTACAAGCTCAAGTCGGTCAGCTATCCGGAGGGCAACTGGCTGACCAAGTGGCTGTGGCAGGGGCTCAGCAAGTGGTACGACGCCAAGGCCACCCGGATCGAGGCACGCGGCATCAAGTGGGGCGGCCGGCTCGGCAAGGCGGGCAAGTTCGTCGGCAGGTTCGGGGTCGTCGCCACCTTCGCCGACGGCGCGCTCACACAGTGGGGCAGCGACTCGGGCAAGGACATCAACACCGGTGAGAAGGTCGCGCGGGCGACCATCCGCGGGGCCGCGGTCGCGGGCGGCTCCTACGCGGGTGCCACGATCGGCGCGGCGGCGTGCAGCCCGGGCGTCGTGCTCGCCGCGGTCTGCGGCGCCGCGGGCGCGTACGTCGGCGGTATGGTCGGCGGCGTCGTCGGCGACACCGCGATCGCCGCGTACGACCACATGCGCAAGCCGGTGGTGAACACCGTCAAGTCGGTCGGGTCGGGTATCAAGAAGGGATGGAAGAGTCTCTTTGGCTAGTCTGACGGCCGCCCTGGGCGACACGGCCGAGGTCGTGGGCTACCCGCACGCGCCGGTGTGGGCGGTGCTCGCCGCCGCCCTGCTCGCGATCCTCGGCTTCGTCAACCACGTCAGGTTCGTCCGCGGCGGGCCCGGCGGCACCTGGGCGGCGCGCTACTTCGACACCGACAACCCCAAAGAGCTGCGCAACCTGCCGTTCGCGCAGCTCCCCGGGGCCGTCATGCTCGCGATGTGGGCCGTGATGCTCGCCTACACCCGGGTCTCCGGCCAGGAGACCTGGGACGCGATCATGGGCCTGTTCCTGTTCGCGTCGTTCGTCGCCGGAGGCGTGGCGGTCAAGCGGCTCTACCGGCCGCCACGCAGGGCCAAGCCCCGGTGGCTGCTGGAGGAGGAGGAACGCCAGGCCCGCTGACGCGTCAGACGAGGTCGAGGGCGTCGGCCAGCGAGTCCACCACCGGGACCCCGACGCCCTCCAGCTCCGACCGCCTGGTCATGCCGCCGGTGTAGAGGATGGCGCGGGCGCCGACGTGCTGGGCCGCGTGGGCGTCGTCCACGCTGTCGCCGATGACGACGACCTTCGCCGAGTCGAGCCCGAGCGCGCGCATGTGCTCCACCATGTGCTCGGCCTTGTGGCCGCCGGTCGCCGAGCGTGAGCCGTCGATGCGGGTGAAGTGGCCGTCGATGCCGAACTCGCCGGTCTTACGGACCAGCCGTTCGTGGCCCCACATGGACAGCAGCGACTGCGTGCGGCCCGACCCCTCCCAGGCGCGCAGGCTCGACAGCGCCCCCTCGGCGAGGCTGCACGCCTCCATCAGCCGGTGGTAGTGCTCGTGGAAGCCCGCGTCGAGCAGTTCCCACTCGCCCTCCCCGAGCGGCCGGCCGAGCATCCGCTCGTACGCCACCCAGATGGGGCGGGTGTACACCTCGCGGAAGCCCTCCGCGTCGTACGGCCCCAGGCCGTACGGCTGGAAGAGCTCGTTGGTCGCGCCGACGACGGCGTCGATGTCGTGGAAGAGCGTCCCGTTCCAGTCCCAAACAATGTGTGTCATCTCGCCTCCAGCTTAGACGCCGGGCGTGACAACTCCATGAACTACGCGGGTCAGGTGAGCAGATCCTGGATCTCCTGGGTGGCGTACCACAGCAGTTCGTGGTCCTCCGCGCCGTCCACGACGAACCGCGCGTCGTCGTCCCCGACGTCGGCCGCGGGCAGCGCCGCGATGGCCGCCTCCACGTCCGGCGCGGCGTCGGCGTCGTCCACGTGGACCGAGGCGACCAGCCGCATCGGGATCGGCTCCAGGACCCGCACGCGGGCGCGCTCCTCCAGGTCGGCGCCGGCCTTCACGGTCTCGTCGGGCACCTCGGCCGCGATCACCACCCGACGTGCGGCCACCTCGACGCCGTCCTCGCGGTCGGCGGCCAGCATGCGCAGGGAGGTCCGGGCGGCCTCGGTCAGCGCGACGTACTCCAGCTCCTCGGTGTCGCCCGAGGCGTACCACTCGATCAACGCGGGGGTGACCGCGAAGCCGGTCAGCGGGGCCGGGCCCAGCTCCCCTGCGGCGACGACGCGCGCCAGCGCGGGAATGGTGGACGGCAGATAGACGCGCATGCGTTCCTCGACTCGGTCTCTGATTGAAGCTACAGGCGGGCACCGGTGCCGGGCTCGCGGAAAGGCAGGCCGAACAGGCGCTCCATCTCGGCGATGGTCTCCGAGGGATCGCTGTGGTGGACCCCGACCAGGCCGATCGCGCGGGCCGCCACGATGTTCGCCTCGATGTCGTCGACGAACACGCACTGTCCCGGCTCGAGTCCCAGCAGGCCGAGCGCATGCCGGAAGATCCGCTCCTCGGGCTTGCGCATGCCGACCTCTCCGGAGATGACGACCGCGTCGAAGAGGACCTCCCAGCCCTCACGCGAGTAGTGGTCGCCCCAGGAGTTGGACACCAGGCAGGTGCCGAGCCCGGCCGTCCGGGCCTGGCGGAGCATCTCGTTCATCTCCTCGACCGGCCGGAACCCGGCGAACATCCGGGTCAGCAGGCCGTCGGCCTCCGGCGGGCCGCCGTCGAGGGTCACCAGCCGGGCCGCCAGGGCGCGCTCGAACTCCAGGACCGGAATCTCGCCCCGTTCGAGCGCGTGGATCGGGTTCTCGCCGTCCGGCTCGACGCCGGCCCGGTACGCCTGCGTGACCAGCGCGCGCATGACCTCCCGGTAGTGCCGGGGGTCGATCCGGTCCGCCTCGATCCACTCCGCGACGGACTCGGCCAGGCTCGTGGTCAGAACCCCGCCCCAGTCGATCAGCACACCCTTGAGCACCGCGCCTCCCACCCCACGTGCCTACAAATATAGGGAGTGGTCAGTCGGGCCGCTCGAACGGCTTGAGCACGCCGCCGAACCACTCGTCGACGGCGTCCGGGCCGAACGACTCGCCGGGCGCCAGCTCCCGCAGCGCGTCACTCACCATCTGACGGCTCTGCCGTTCCGCGTCCTGCTGCGCCCGGCCCAGGGCCAGCAGGAGTTCCTCGGCCAGCGTCCGGCTGGGCAGGCGCATGGCACGAGGCTCGATGACGACCTCCCGCACCTGGCCGTACACCGTCGTGACGACCTCGATCCGGCCGTCCGCCGCCCGGCCGTGGCCGGTGACGGCCTCGATCTCGCGCTGCCCCTCCTCCAGCCATGCCTCGATCTGTGCGGCCCGCTCCGCGTCCTGCTCCAGGTCGTCGGCCCGGTCCGCGGAGTGCGGGCCGAAGGCGTCCGCTCCCGCGTCCAGCTCCTGGGCGAGCTGGTCGAACCGATAACGCACGAACGTCTCGTCGAGCGGGGCGGCCAGCCCGGTCACCCTGCTCTGGGCGGCGGCGACGAGCTCGTCGGTCCTCTCCTTCGCGGCGTCCTGGGCGGCCCTGATCGCCCGCGTCACCTCCGCGCTCAGGACGGCCGCGTCGAGCCGCATGACCCGCGGATCCAATGTGATGGCGGTGACCTGTCCCCGGCCGTCGGCCCTGGCCCGCACCAGGCCGTCGCCGCCCTCCCCTTCGCCGGTGACCTGCCGGATCTCGGCCTGGACGTCCGCGAGGCCGCGCATGACGTCCTCGGCCTGGCGAATCATCTGCTCCAGCAGCTCCAGGTCGCTGCCACCCGGAAACGACAGGGACAAGTATTCCTCCACAAAAAGGACAAAAGGCTTTTACTGTGCAATTCACCCGTCCGTAATTCGCGGGTCATGCTAACGTGCCGCGCATGCACGGGGAACTCGGCATCGAACACAGCGAAGTGGACAGGGCCTCCTCTCGCCTGACGGAGCACGGCGATGAATTCGTGACCGCCCTCCAGTATCTGCGCGAGCGGGCGGGCGCCTCCTCGTGGGGCGACGACGGCCTGTTCGGCGCCTTCGTGGCCGCGTACAACCGCTCCGCTCTGACGGCCGTCGAGGCGTACGCGCAGCTCGGAGGGACGGTGGGCGGCACGGGAGAGGCGCTCGCGGTCGCGCGCCGGCGGGTGTCGGACGCCGAGGGCGACGCGGGGCGCCAGATCGCGGGGGCGCACGACGCACAGGGCTTGACATGGGCTTGATGCCGCCGGACTGGGCACAGCCGATCGCGAGCCTGGTCAACTTCCCGAAGATCGACGAGGCCGACATCCGCACGGAGATCCGCCCGTGGCAGGTCGTGCAGGCCGGCGCCGCCTCCGGGGGGAGCGGCGCGGAGGGCGAGGTCAGGCGGCTGCCGGGCGTGTACCAGGGCGTGTCCGCCGACGCGATGCGCACCAACTGGACCAAGACCGGCACCACAGAACACCTCCGTACGGCCGTCGGGGCCGCCGCGTACGCGCCGGCGGTGCTCGAAGGCACCGCCACCGCGGTGACCGCCACGAAGGTCGCCATCATCACGCAGGCCATGGCGGGCGCGACCAAGTTGGCCTCGACGCTCGTCGCGGGCGGCCCGTTCGCCGCGGCCTCGGCCACGGCGGGGCTCCTCGCCACCCGGTACGCCATGCGGAAGATCCTCAGGGAGGCCGAGGAGGGCGGCGCCCGGGTTCTGGCTCCGGCCGTCACGCGGCACATCACCGAACCGCTCGAACGCATCCTGAAGAACACCCGCGGCCCCTTCGGAGGCGGCCCGGCCCTGGCGGGAGCGGGCGGCCCCCATGTTCCCCTGAGGGGCGCGCCCCTGCGGACGGCAGGTGAGACGGGGCCCCGCGGCGGCGTCAAGCTCGACATGGCCAGGAGCCGCAAGCCCTATTCGCGACAGACCGGCCCACAGCTGTCCTCCGCGGAGCAGCAGGCGCTGGACGCGAAGAAGGCCGGTCAGCCGTACGACAGGAAGGCCGCCAAAGCGGCCGAGCAGAAGGTGAAGACCGGCGAGAAGCTCGACGGCGACCGCAACGCCCAGAAGCGCGGCACCCAGTCCAACCAATCCGGCCAGGGCAACGCGAACCAGCAGCAGGGCCAGCAGAATCAGAACACCCAGGGCAAGAAGAAAAGGCGTTTCCTGTAGGGACGTGTCATGACCAAACCGATCACCAATCACATGCATCACTTCACCCAGAACAATCCCGAAGGGATTGGCCAGGACAGCGTGCCTGCGCTGCTCCGCCGGGTCGCGACCACGATCGAGGAACTGGGCCAGGTCGAGGTGTACGACCTGATCATGCACAACGAGATCACCGACGACGGGACCGACTGGCCGTCGATCACGGTGTACTTCGACTACAGCCAGGCCGACGAGCCAGAGGAGGACGAGCCCGAAGGAGACGCGCCCGCCGTCACCTGACGACGGCGAAGACGCGCTCCGCGACCTTGCGGTGCGCGGCGGACTTCAGTGCGCCGGGGTCGGTGCGGATCGGGCCGAAGACGCCGCGCTTCTCCTTGAGCCGCAGAATCCGCAGCACCGACTCGTCGATCCTGCGTTCGGAGATCCGGCCCGACTTCACCGCGTCGAGGACGGCGTCGTACGCCTTGGGCAGGTTCGGCGGCATGAGGAGCACGTCGGCCCCGGCGAGCACGGCCCGCACGGCGACCTCGGCGTCGCCGTACTTCTTCCGCACCCCGGCCATGTCGAGCGCGTCGGTGCTGATCACGCCGTCGAAGCCGAGTTCCTCGCGGAGCAGGCCGGTGAGGATGCGGTGGGACAGCGTCGCGGGGTCGCCCGAGGGGTCGAGCTTCGGCATCACCACGTGCGCGGACATGATCGCGTCCACTTCGTGCGCGATCGCCGCGCGGAACGGCGGCGCGTCCAGCTTCCGCCACTGCGTCTTCGAGTGCGTGATGACCGGCAGGCCCGTGTGGCTGTCGACCGAGGTGTCCCCGTGGCCGGGGAAGTGCTTGGCGACGGAGGCCACGCCCGCCGCGTGGAAGCCGTCGACAGCCGCCCCGACCATCGCGGCCACCTTTCCCGGGTCGGAGCCGTACGCGCGGGGGCCGATCACGGGATTGCGGGGGTTGATGTTGACGTCGGCCACCGGCGCGAAGTCGAGCGAGATGCCCAGGTCGCGCAGTTCCTCACCGGTCGCCCTGGCGACGTCGCGCGCGTTCGCCGTCTTGCCGGTCTCGCCGATCTCCGACGCGCCGGGGAACGTGGTGACGAGAGACTTGAGCCGGGAGACGAGGCCGTTCTCCTGGTCCACGCCGATCATGAGCGGTGCCTCGCCGGACCTGGCCGCCGCCTCGCGCAGGCCGGTGGTGAGCGCGGCCACCTGGCTCGCGCCGGAGACGTTGCCCGCCCAGTCGAACAGGATCACTCCGCCGGGGTGGAACTTCTCCACCACCTGCGCCGGCGTCCCCACGCCGTACCGCGCCTCGTTCTCCTTGCTCGCCGCCCCGGCCTTCTGGCCCCACACCACGATGGTGAAGAGCTGGGCCACCTTGTCCCGCAGGCTCATCGCCGCGAGCGTCCGCTCGGCCAGGCTTCCCGAGGGGCGGGCCGACGGCGAGGGGGGCGGTGGGGACACGGACACCGGCGCTGACGTGCGCGGCGAGGGCGCCGGGCTCGCCGCGCCGACGCCGGACGAGCATCCGGTCGCGAGGAGGGCGGCGAGCATGACGACACCGTGTCTGATTCGTGGCACGTTCTTTACGGTAGCCGCGCCCGGCCGTGACCGGGCCAGGAACCCGGTCACGGACGGTCAGAGCGCGAGTGCCTCCAGGCCCGGCAGTTCGGCGCGTGCGGCGGCCTTGGCGGCCTGCGCCGAGGTGGCCGAGCGCGCCGCGGCGGCGGCGTCGCGGCACTGCGCGAGCGTGTGCCGCGACAGGGCGGCGCGCACCCAGGGCAGCGCGGGGGCGCCCATGGACAGCGACGTGACGCCCATGCCGACGAGCACGCAGGCGAGCACCGGATCGGCCGCGGCCTCGCCGCAGACCCCGCAGCCTTTGCCCGCCGCTGCGGCGGCCGAGGCCGCCATCGCGATCAGGTCGAGCACGGCCGGATGCCACGGATCCTGCAGTCCTGCCACGGCGCTGACCTGGCGGTCGGCCGCGAGCGCGTACTGCGTGAGGTCGTTGGTCCCGATCGAGAAGAAGTCGACGGCCCGGATGAGGTCCACCGCCCGGAGCGCCGCCGACGGCACCTCGATCATGATGCCCGTGCCGTCGAGCCCCGCCGTACGGCAGGCGTCGGCGAACCACTCGGCCTCCTCGACGGTGGCCACCATCGGCGCCATGACCTGGACCTTGGCCGAGACGCCCGCGGCGGCCCGCGCCAGCGCGCCGAGCTGAGCGGTCATGATCTCCGGATACCTGCGGAACATGCGCAGGCCGCGTTCCCCGAGCGCCGGGTTCGGCTCCTCCTCCGGCGGCGGCAGGAACGCCAGCGGCTTGTCGGCGCCGGAGTCGAGCGTGCGCACCACCACGCGCCCCTCCGGGAACGCCTCGAACACCGCCCGGTAGGCCTCCTCCTGCTCGCTCCCCGACGGCGCGGTCTCACGGTCGAGGAAGAGGAACTCGGTGCGGTAGAGGCCGACGCCCTCGGCGCCGTTGGCCAGCGCGCTCTCCAGGTCGCGGGGGCCGCCGATGTTGGCGAGCAGGGGAACGGGGTGCCCGTCGGCGGTCGCGCCGGGACCTGTGGCCGCCGACAGCACCGCCCGCCGCGCCTCCTCGGCGGCGCGCGCCTCGGCCACGCGGGCCGGGTCCGGCGCGAGCAGCACCTGTCCGGACGCGCCGTCGACCAGCACGGGGGTGCCGGGGGCGATCGCCGTCGCGCCGGCGCAGCCGACGACGGCGGGCACGCCCATCGAGCGGGCGAGGATCGCCGTGTGGCTGGTCGGCCCGCCCTGCTCGGTAACGAACGCGGCGACCACGTCCTTCGACAGCAGCGCCGTGTCGGCCGGGGCGAGGTCCTTGGCGACCAGCACGAACGGCTCGGCGGCGCTGGCCGGCACGCCGGGCATGGGCAGGCCGGTCAGCACGGCGATCACCCGGTCGCGGATGTCGTCGAGGTCCGCCACGCGCTCGGCCAGGTAGCCGCCGGCCGCCGCGAGCAGGTCCCGATACTTGCCGAAGGCGTCGAAGACGGCGCGCGGGGCGGCAACGCCTCGCTCGATGAGCTCGCCGACCTCCACGGCCAGGCTCGGGTCGCGGGCCATCAACGCCTGCGCACCGAGCACCTCCTGGGCCTCGCCGCCCGCCCTGGCGCCCCGCGCCTCCAGGTCGGCGGCCACCTCCTCGACCGCCCGCTCGGCGCGGGCCCGCTCGGCGGCGGCGTCGCCGTCGTGGTGCGCCTCCTTGTCGGGCTCGGGGATCTCACCCGCGAGCACATGGGCCGGGCCGTATCCGGCGCCGGGGCTGACCCCCGTACCGGCAAGCACAGTGCCGGCCAGCGACGTGCCGGCCAGCGACCGCGCGCCGTTCTCGTTCCCCGCCGTCGTCCCCGTCTTCCGCTGTCCGTCCACTGGCGTCAGGAGGCCGAAGCGATCTGGGCGAGCTCGTCGAGCAGCTCTTCTGCGCCGTCGCCCTCCGCGCTGATGACGATCGACTCGCCCTGCCGGACGTCGAGCGCCAGAACCGACAGGATGCTCTTCGCGCTCACCGGCGAACCACCCGCCTTCGCGATGGTGACGTCGTAGGACGCCTTCGCCGCGGTCTGCACGAACGTCGCCGCCGGGCGGGCGTGCAGCCCGACCTCGGACGCGACGCTGACTGTGCGTTCGGCCACGTTTCCTCCTCCTGCGGCGGTGGTCTAGACCGCCGGTAGTTCCGTCAAAGGCCAGTCAATACCCGACATATCGGGTATTACCAGATCCGCGTGTGACAGTTCATCCGGATGATGGGTGGTGGCCACCGCAACGCACGTCATACCCGCGGCCCGAGCCGCCGCTATCCCGGCGAGCGAGTCCTCGAACACCACACACGTGGCCGGGTCCACCGCGAGCAGGTCGGCCGCCATGAGGTAGCCGGACGGATCCGGCTTCCCCACGGTCACGTCCTCGGCCGAGACGATGGTCCGTACCACCTCCACAACGCCGATCTCGGTGAGCCGCTCCACCGCCCACCACCGCTGGGCCGAGGTGACCAGGGCCAGCGGAGCTCCCTGCTCCGCGACCCGGGACACCAGCTCCGCCGCGCCCGGGACCGGCACGATGTCGGGCAGGTCCGGATGGTCGTAGTAGGAGCGGATCTCCTCCATCACGACCTCCGGATCCAGGCCAGGCAGCACCTCGGGGACGACGTCCACCCCGCGGCGGCCCATGACGCGCCGCAACAGCGTCTCGTCGTACGTGATGCCGCGGTCGTCCAGGAACATCCGCCACAGGGCGCGGCTGCGGACCTCGGTGTTGACCAGGGTGCCGTCGAGGTCGAAGAGCGCGGCCTCCATCACCTGAGCATCACGACCACTCGAAGAGCGGGTCACCCGCGCTCACGCGGCCCTCGGCGAGCTCGCCGACCGAGCCCGCCACGGCGTCGAGCGCCACCACCGGGCAGACCGGCGAGCGCCCGCCGGCCTCGACCGCCGCGGGGTCCCAGGCCACGACGGGCTGCCCGGCGCCGACGCGATCCCCCTCCGCCGCGAGCAGGCGGAAGCCCTCGCCCTTGAGTTGCACGGTGTCGATGCCGAGATGCACCAGCACGCCCCTGCCGTCGTCCCCCACCACGACATACGCGTGCGGGTGCAGCTTCACGATCGTGCCGCTGATCGGGGCCAGGGCCTCGACGGGCTGCCGGAGGGGGTCGATCGCGGTTCCCGGGCCGACCATCGCCTGCGAGAACACCGGGTCCGGCACGGCGGCCAGGCCGATGGCCGCCCCCGCGACCGGGGCGAGAACAGTCGTCAATGAAGAGCCCTTCCCTGAGATCCGGGCAGGCGTCGCCACAGGTCCGCCCGAGACCGGCGGACCCGCGACGATCTCCCGGGTTCAGCCGATGATGTCCTCGATGTCGCTGGCGATGGTGTCGGCCTCGGGGCCCACCACGACCTGGACGACGTTGCCCGCCGCCATCACTCCGTGGGCGCCGGCCGCCTTGAGCGCGGCCTGGTCCACCTTAGAGGCGTCATGCACCTCGGTGCGCAGCCGCGTGATGCACGGCTCCACTTCGATGATGTTGTCGGCGCCACCGAGCCCGGCGATGATCGCCTCGGCGTCTGCAGCCATGGGGGTCCTCCTGTTGTTCGGCCGGTCTGGCGTCAGTCGGTCTGCGTGACCTTCTTCAGACCGCGGGGGGAATCGGGGTCGATACCGAGCCTGCGCGCGAGCGCCTCGGTGAGCAACTGCCCGGGGACGATGAGTCCCAGCGGAGCCACCCACTCGGGCAGGTCCGGACCGTTCAGGGCGGCGGTCGAGGCGGCGGCGAGCCGCTCGCCGCCCCCGACGCCGAAGGCGGCGGCGCCCGCGCTGGTGACCCGCTCGGCCAGCGCGACCGTGCCCGCCAGTGTCGGGCCCTGCCCCGCCGCCACCAGGATCGCCGGGGTCTCGGCGTCCACAACCGCGATCGGGCCGTGCAGCAGGTCGGCGTACGACAGGCCCATGGCGTGCAGGTAGCACGCCTCCTTGAGCTTGAGCGCCAGCTCGAGCGCGGTCGAGAACGCCAGGCCGCGGCCGGACACGACGACGCCGGGCTTGTCGGCCAGGCCCTCGACCACGGCGTCCAGGTCGCCGGGGTCGGAGATCAGCTTCTCCACCGCGTCCGGCACCCGGCGCAGATCGTCGGGGTCCACGTCGGCGCCGAGGCCGATCGCGAGCACGGCCAGCGCGGCGAGCTGGGTCGTGTAGGTCTTCGTGGCCGGGACGGCCTTCTCCTCGCCGGCGAGCGTGCACAGCGCGAGGTCGGCGGCCTGGGCCAGCGGCGACTCCTCGCCGCCGTTGGTGATCGCGACGGTCTTCGCGCCGCAGTCCTTCGCCCACTGGAGGGTCTCGACGATCTCCTCCGTACGGCCGGACTGGGACAGGCCAACGGCCAGCACCCCGTCGAGGTCGAGCCTGCGGCGGTAGGTGGTGGCGACGGAGGGGGCGCCCATCGCGGCCATCCGGCCCGCCCGCGCCTCGATCAGATAGCGGCCGTAGACCGCCGCGTTGTCCGAGGTCCCGCGGGCGACGAACAGCAGGTGGCGGGTGTCCCGCGCGACCGCCTCGACGTCGCCGGTCCTCGGCAGGAGGGCGTCCAGCGTCGCCCGAATCGCCGCGGGCTGCTCGGCGATCTCACCGCGCATCCTGGTCGTCATCGATGATCATCCTCTGCTTGGCGAGATTTGTCCGTTATCGATCCGTCGCCGGCCCATACATTGACACACATTTCCCGGCTGTGGTCTAGTCCGGACTAGACCAGTAAGAACCTTAACTTATTCGGACGATCCAGAGCGAGAGGGGAGGGATCAGTGGCCCAGATCGATCCGGACAGCCCGGTGCCCAAGTACTTCCAGCTGCGGGAGATCCTGCTCGACCTCATCGAGAGCAACGAGCTGCCGATCGGCGCGGCGATCCCCTCCGAACGCGACCTGAGCCAGCGCTTCGACCTGTCTCGTATGACGGTACGGCAGGCCGTCGACCACCTGGTGTCCGAGGGCCGGTTGCACCGGGTCCCGGGCAAGGGAACGTTCGTGGCCCGCCCGAAGATCGAGCTGGCACTCCAACTCACCTCCTTCACCGACGACATGCGGGCGCGCGGCATGGAGCCGGGCTCCCGCGACCTGGACCGGCGGGTGGTCCGGGCCAGTGCCCACCTCGCACGGCAGCTCGGCATCCAGCCGGGAGACGCCGTCCACTTCATCGAGCGGCTGCGCACGGCGGACGGGGAACCGCTGAGCATCGAGCGCGCTCACATCCCGGTCGCGCTCGCACCCGATCTCGATGCCTACGACCTGACCGGACGATCCCTGTACGCCCTGCTCGAGTCGCGCTACGGGCTCGTGATGGACGCCGGGGAGCTGACCATCGACGGCGGCCTCGCCGATCCGAGCGACGCCGACCTGCTCAAACTGCCCCGGGGCGGGGCCGTGCTGCTGCTGCAGCGCCGGTCCTTCGCCGGCGGGGTGTGCGCCGAACTCGGCGTCTCCACCTATCGCGCCGACCGCTACCAGCTCCGGACGCTCCTCGGAGCCCCGGCCAGACGCCTCTAGTAGTCCCCCCATCCTGGAGGAACACCCGATGAGTTCCACCTCCGCCGACGCGGGCCTGCCCGCGGCACCTTCCGGCCAGAACGCGGTGCTGACCGCACTGTCCCGCATCGGCCGCTCCCTGATGCTCCCGATCGCGGCACTGCCCGCCGCGGCCCTCCTTCTCCGGTTCGGCCAGGACGACCTCCTCGGCCGCACGGACAACGCTGCCCTCGACAAGATCGCACAGGTCATCGGCGGCGCGGGCGGCGCCCTGTTCGACGCGCTGCCGCTGCTGTTCGCGGTGGGCGTCGCCGTCGGCTTCGCCCGCAAGGCCGACGGCTCGACCGCTCTCGCGGCCGTGGTCGGCTACCTCGTCTGGGACCGGGTCACCCACCTGATGTTCTTCGACGCCTCCGCGGACGCGGCGGTGCACAAGAAGGTGGCACAGTCCATCGTGGGGGCGGACGGCAAGCCGGCGGAGGCGCTCAACCTCGCGGCGGCCAATCCGACCGGAGTGCTCGGCGGCATCCTCATGGGTCTCGTCGCGGCCATCCTTTGGCAGCGGTACTACCGGACGAAACTGCCGGCCTACCTGGCCTTCTTCGGTGGCCGCCGCTTCGTCCCGATCCTCACCGCGCTGGCCGGGCTCGTGCTCGGCGTCGTCTTCGGCCTGATCTGGCCGCCGATCGGGCAGGGCCTGACCAGCTTCGGCGACTGGCTCGCCAGCAACTCCACGCTCGGCGCGGGCATCTACGGGATCGTGAACCGGGGCCTCATCCCCTTCGGCCTGCACCACTTCGTCAACTCGATCGTCTGGTTCACCGTGCCGGAGTGCACCGTCGGCGCGACCCACGCGGCGGGCGACCTGAACTGCTACTTCGCCGGGCAGGACGGCGCCGGCGCGTTCATGGCGGGCTTCTTCCCGGTCATGATGTTCGGCCTGCCGGCCGCCGCGATCGCCATGTGGCGGGCCGCGCCGCCGCACCGCCGCGCCACCGTCGGCGGCATCATGATCTCCTCTGCCCTGATCTCGTTCGTCACCGGCATCACCGAGCCGATCGAGTTCGCGTTCATCTTCGTGGCCCCGATCCTGTTCGCGGCGCACGCGCTGCTCACCGGCGTCTCGATGGCCCTGGTCGCGGCCCTGGACGGGCGCCTCGGCTTCGGGTTCTCCGCCGGCGCGATCGACGCGGGTCTGAACGCGACGAAGGACAACACGCACAACTTCTGGCTGATCATGTTGATCGGCGTCGTCTACTTCTTCCTCTACTACGTGGTCTTCAGCTTCCTCATCAAGAAGCTGAACATCATGACGCCCGGTCGCGAACCCGAGCCCGACGTGGACTCCGGGGAGAGCGCCGACACGGCGCGTGCCCGCGCCTGACGCGTCAGGTCCCCCTCTCAGGGAGCAGGGGCGCCCGGTGATCCCGGGCGCCCCTGTTGTGTTTCCCGCCATTGCGGATGCCGCTAATCGCCGATCAACCCGTGCTCAAATCCGAGGCGGCCCCGCCAACCCGGAGGAATCTTCCCGGACGAACGGCGGCACAAAGGCTCGTGACTCGGCAAAGTTGGCGTTTCCCCGTATCAGGGCGGAGGACCGCAACCTCTATTAGGCGTCAGCTTCACGGCGCATGAGAGCGGAGTCCCCCGATGCCCAAGCCCGTCCCCCTGCCACGGCTCGCGTCCGTCCCCCCGGCCGATCCTCCCTACGACGAGCGTGACGGCGGCGGCCACGTCACGCGTCCCGGCACGTACGGCGCGCTCGCCCTGGCTCCCATCCCGCGCCGTACGGGCACGCCCATGGACGAGCGCCGCCTGCGGGGGCTCGGCCAAGCGCTCGCGGAGATCCTGGCGGGCCGCAGGCCACCGGAGACCGTCCAGGACCGGCTGACCGAGCGGGCCTACCGCGAGCTGGTCCGGGCCGGGAAGATGATCGACGCCGAACGGCCGCCCCTGACGGGCCTCCCCCACGTGCAACGGCCCCGCGACGGGGTGATCGAGATGTGCCTGCTCGTCCACTGCGGGCCGCGCAGCCGCGTGCTCGCCGTACGACTGGAGCGGCAGGGCGTGCAGTGGCTGGTCACCGACTTCGAGACCGCGTGACCAGGCCCCGCATTACGCGAAGGACCCCGCCGGGCATGGCCCGGCGGGGTCCTTCTCAGGTCACGTCACGCCTGCTGGTTGCGCGGGTCGCCGTGGCAGCGCTTGTACTTCTTGCCCGAGCCGCAGGGGCAGGGCGCGTTGCGCTCGGTGTCGCCGTACGCGGCGCGCTGCTCGGGGGTCGACCGCACCCGGTTGACCTCCACGTCGCCGCTCTCGCCCGGCGCGGTGTAGACCATCTCGGTCGGCCGCGACGGCTGCCGCAGCGCCCGGGCGATGATCGAGCCGGTCTCGGAGAGCGCCGTGTCCTCCTCGGCGTTCTCCTCGACGATCGGGTTGGCCTGCACCTCGACCTCGAGGTTGAACAGGTAGCCGACGGACTCCTCCTTGATGCCGTCGAGCATCGCGGAGAACATCTCGTAGCCCTCGCGCTGGTACTCGATCAGCGGGTCCTTCTGGGCATAGGCGCGCATGCCGATGCCCTCCTGGAGGTAGTCCATCTCGTAGAGGTGCTCGCGCCACTTGCGGTCGAGCACCGAGAGGATGACCCGGCGCTCCAGCTCGCGCGTCGCCTCGGAGCCGAGCTGCTCCTCGCGGCGGTCGTAGGCCGCGAGCGCGTCCTCCTTGACCTTCTCGGCGATGAGGTCCGCCGTCAGCTCCTCCCGGTCGCCGCCGGCCTGCTCGATGAGCTCGTCGACGGTGAAGGAGATCGGGTAGAGCTGGCCGAACGCCTTCCACAGCTTCTCGAGGTCCCACTCCTCGGCGAAGCCCTCGGCGGTGGCGCCCTTGACGTAGTCGTCGATGACGTCGGTGACGAAGCCGCGCACCTGCTCGTGCAGGTCGGCGCCCTCCAGCACCCGCCGCCGCTCGGCGTAGATCACCGTGCGCTGGCGGTTCATCACCTCGTCGTACTTCAGGACGTTCTTGCGGATCTCGAAGTTCTGCTGCTCGACCTGGTGCTGCGCGGAGGCGATGGCCTTGGAGACCATGCCCGACTCGATCGGCACGTCGTCCGGGATGTTGAGCCGCGTCATGATCATCTCGACCCTGGCCGAGTTGAACAGCCGCATGAGGTCGTCCTCGAGCGAGAGGTAGAAGCGCGACTCGCCGGGGTCGCCCTGACGGCCGGAACGACCGCGGAGCTGGTTGTCGATGCGCCGCGACTCGTGCCGCTCGGTGCCCAGCACGTAGAGCCCGCCGAGCTCGGTGACCTCCTCGTGCTCGGCCTTGACGGCCTCCTTGGCCTTCTCCAGCGCCTCGGGCCAGGCCTTCTCGTACTCCTCCGGAGTCTCGGACGGCGACAGGCCGCGCTGCTGAAGCTCCAGGTCGGCGCGGAACTCGGGGTTGCCGCCGAGCATGATGTCGGTGCCTCGACCGGCCATGTTGGTCGCCACCGTGACCGCGCCCTTACGGCCCGCCTCGGCGACGATCGTGGCCTCACGAGCGTGGTTCTTGGCGTTCAGCACCTCGTGCTGCACGCCCTGGCGCTTGAGCATCCGCGACAGCTTCTCGGACTTCTCGACGCTGGTGGTGCCGACGAGGACCGGCTGGCCCTTCTCGTAGCGCTCCTTGATATCCTCGACGCACGCCTGGAACTTGGCGTCCTCGGTCTTGTAGACGACGTCGGCCTGGTCCTTGCGGACCATCGGCCGGTTGGTCGGGATCGGGACGACGCCCAGCTTGTACGTCTGGTGGAACTCGTTCGCCTCGGTGGCGGCCGTACCGGTCATGCCGGCGAGCTTCTCGTAGAGGCGGAAGTAGTTCTGCAGGGTGATCGTGGCGAGAGTCTGGTTCTCGTCCTTGATCTTCACGCCTTCCTTGGCCTCGATGGCCTGGTGCATGCCCTCGTTGTAACGACGGCCGTGCAGGACGCGCCCGGTGAACTCGTCGACGATCAGGACCTCGCCCTCGACGACGATGTAGTCCTTGTCCTTCTTGAACAGTTCCTTGGCCTTGAGGGCGTTGTTGAGGAACTGCACGAGGTGGGTGTGCTCGGGCTTGTAGAGATTGTCGATGCCGAGCCAGTCCTCGACCTTCTCCACGCCCGCCTCGAGGATGCCGACGGTGCGCTTCTTCTCGTCGACGACGTAGTCGCCGGTGCTCTCCTCGCCGTCCTTGCCCTCGGTGCCGCGCCGCAGCCTCGGCACGATCTTGGCGAACTCCTGGTACCACTTGCCCGACTGCTCGCCCGGGCCGGAGATGATGAGCGGGGTCCTGGCCTCGTCGATCAGGATCGAGTCGACCTCGTCCACGATGGCGAAGTTGTGGCCGCGCTGGACGCACTCCTCGATCGACCACGCCATGTTGTCGCGGAGGTAGTCGAAGCCGAACTCGTTGTTCGTGCCGTACGTGATGTCGGCGTTGTACTGCTTGCGGCGCTCCTCCGGCTGCATGTTGGCCAGGATGACCCCGACCTCCAGGCCGAGGAAGCGGTGGACGCGGCCCATGGTCTCGGCGTCGCGCTTGGCCAGGTAGTCGTTGACCGTGACGACGTGGACGCCCTTGCCCGAGATCGCGTTGAGGTAGGCGGGAAGCGTACAGGTGAGCGTCTTGCCCTCACCGGTGCGCATCTCGGAGATGTTGCCCATGTGCAGGTTGGCGCCACCCATGAGCTGCACGTCGAAGTGACGCTGCCCGAGGACCCTGCGGGCGGCCTCACGGACGGTCGCGAACGCCTCCGGCAGCAGGTCGTCGAGGGACTCGCCCTCGGTGTGACGCTGCCTGTACTCGGCGGTCAGCGCGCGGAGCTCGGCGTCGGACAGGCTCTTGAAGTCCTCTTCGATGGAGTTGACCTGCTCGGCGATGCGCTTGAGCTTCCGCAGAGTCTTGCCTTCGCCGGCGCGAAGGATCTTGTCGAGAATGGCTGGCACTTTTAGTAAAGCTCCTCGCAGGTCTACCCCGGTTGATGGCCGAGGTGTGAGGACGAGACATACTTCCCCGCTAGCCATCGTAGGCGGTTCCCGTACCAGACACACCCACCTGCAATCGACGGAGCGCCGCGGCACAATCGCATAACTCATAGGGGAAAACCGCCCCCAAGGTTCCCCCGATGTTCCGACCACCTCCGCCATCAGGTAGAAAACGGGGTATGGCACAGAGCGGACACCAGGGCAGCCACGCGGGAAGCGCCAAATCTTGGCTTGCCGTCATCATCATCCTCATCGGCTTCACGGTCGGGGGTGTGGCGCTGACCCTCGGCCCGAACTGGCTCTTCGTCTGGATCGGCGTGGGCATCTGCGCGGTCGGCGGGCTGCTCGCGCTCGCGTTCGACATCTTCTCGGACGTGATCGTGGACGCACCCCGGGAGATGTCGGTCCAGGAGCACCACTCGCCGTTCGAGCACCGGTCCATCACCTCCTGAGGCCTTCCAGGCCCGCACCCGAACCGCCGTAAGCGTTTTGTCGGTCACGGCGTCTAGCATCTCTGGCTGTGACCGACCTGACCGCCGACGAGGCCCGCAGGATCATCCTCCGGGCCCAGGGTTTCCTCGGCGCCACCGCCCGCGGCGGCGGCGTCCCCGCCATGCTGCGGCGCGTCGGCGCCGTCCAGCTCGACACCATCTCCGTCCTCGCCCGCTCCCACGAGCTCGTCGCGTACGCGCGCCTCGGGCCGGTCGGCCGCTCCGTAGTCGAGCGGGCCTACTGGGACGCCCCCGCCCGTGCCTTCGAATACTGGTGCCACGCCGCCTGCGTCCTGCCCATCGAGCAGTGGCCGCTTTACGCCTTCCGCCGCCGCGCGTACCGGGAGCGGCGCTACCGCTGGCACGAGGTGCCGCCCGTGGTCGACAAGGTCCTGGAGCAGGTGCGCTCGGACGGCCCGCTCACCACGGCCGACATCGGCGGGGCCAAGAATGGAGGCCCGTGGTGGGACTGGTCGGACACCAAGATCGCCATCGAGTTCCTGCTCGACATCGGTGAGGTCGTCTGCACCCGCCGCGTCGGCTGGCGGCGCGTCTACGAGCTCGCCGAGCGCGCGGTCCCGGCGGACCTGCTCGCCCAGGACCTGTCCGACGACGAGTGCGTGACCCGGCTGACCACGATCGCCGGGCGGTCGCTCGGCGTGGCGACCAGGGCCGACCTGGTCGACTTCACCCGCGTCAAGGGCGGGCACGCCGCCATGCTCGACGAGGCGCTGCTGAGTGGCGCAGCCGGCCTCGTCCCCGTACGCGTGTCGGGCTGGCCCGCGCGGCGCGGTGCGGACCCGGACGGTCCGAACGCCTGGGCGGACCCCGACGCGCTGGAGAGCGAGCCGCGCGGGCGGCATCGCACCACACCGCTGTCGCCGTTCGACTCGCTCATCTGGGAGCGGGCGCGGGCCGAGCGCGTGTTCGGCCTCAACCACCGCCTGGAGGCGTACGTCCCGAAGGACAAGCGGGTGCACGGCTACTTCGCGATGCCGGTGCTCGCGGGCGGGCGGATCATCGGCAGGGTCGACCCGGCCCGCGAGGGCGCCACGCTGGTCGCCCGGCAGGTCGGTTTCGAGCCGGGCAACGGCCGGGCCAGGGCCGTGGAGGCGATGAGCGACGCCCTGTGGGAGGCCGCGAGCTGGGTCGGCTGCACCGACGTGCGGGTGGAGCGGGTCGGCGCACCGGACCTGGAGGCCCCGCTACGCGCCGCGGTGGCCCGCGGCCCTCGCGCGCCGATCAGGTGATCTCCAGCAGCCGCTCGCGCACGGCGTAGACCACGGCCTCCATGCGCGAGTGGAGCTGGAGCTTCTCCAGGATGTTGCGGACGTGGTTCTTCACCGTGTTCTCGGAGATGAACAGGTCCTTGGCGATCTCGCGGTTGTTCATGCCCTTCGCGACGAGGCGCAGGACCTCCATCTCCCGCTCGGTCAGGCGGGGGACCGGGAGCTGGGGGGGCCGCTCGGCCTCCTTGCGGCTCATGTTCGCGAACTCGCTGATCAGCTTGGCCGCCATGGCGGGGTTGATGAGCGACTGGCCCTCGTGGACGCCGCGCACGGCGTCGGGCACCTCGTCGATCTGGACGTCCTTGAGCAGATAACCGGTCGCACCCGCCTTGATCGCCTCGAAGAGGTCCTCCTCCTCGTCGCTGACCGTGAGCATGATGATCCGGGTGCTCGGCACCGACTCCTTGATCTTGCGAGTCGCCCCGATGCCGTCCAGCTTCGGCATGCGGACGTCCATCAGGACCACGTCCGGCATCAGCCGGTCCGCGAGCTCGACGGCCTCCCGGCCGTCGCTCGCCTCGCCTACCACCTCGATGTCCGCCTCCGCGGCCAGCGCGAGCTCCAGGCTGCGGCGGATCAGCGCGTGATCGTCGACGATCAGCACACGGATCGGCTCGCTTCGACCGGCTGCTCGGGCCGCCTCGTCGGGTCGGGTCACGGAACCTCCTTGCGGGGGCCAAGGACGCTGGATCGCCATCATTACACGGGTTCCAGGGTGGTTAGGGATCTTCGTCGCGCCGGCCCGCCCCTCTCCTCCCGGTTCCTACCGGATCGTGCGGCGCCCCGGCCCGGGGTGTCCGGACCGGGGCGCCGGGAGAGCTAGCTCTCCACGAGCCTGAGGACTCCGTAGTCGTAGCCGCGGCGCCGGTAGACGACGCTCGGCTGGCCCCCTTCCTTGTCGCGGAAGAGGTAGAAGTCGTGACCCACGAGCTCCATTTCCAGGAGCGCCTGGTCGATCGTCATGGGGTCGGCCTTGTGGAACTTCTCGCGTACGATCAGCGGTCCTTCGCCGTCCATCTCGATGGGCACGATGGGCTCGGAACTCTCGGTCCGCCCTCCGGCGGTCTCCGCCGGGATCTCGGCGACCGGCTCCGGCTCTTCCCGGATGGTCGTGACCACCCCCTGCGCGTTTTCCATGACCGCGGTGAGCTCTGCCATCGAGGGAGGGCAGCTCTTCCCGTGATGGATCTTGCGGCGATCGGCGAGCCGCCTCAGCCGCTCCTCCAGCTTGCCGATGGCGATGTCCAGCGCCGAGAACCGGTCGTCCGCGCAGGCCTCCGCGCGGATGGCGGGGCCCCGCGAGTGGATTGTCAGCTCCACCCGTTCACGTTGCCCGCTCTGCCGGTGGTTGGGTTCCTTTGAGACCTCTACGTCGACCTGGATGAGCTTGTTGTTGAGCTTTTGGATCCTGGCCAGCTTGGACGTCACTTGATCGCGGAACCGGTCACCCACAGTGGTGTGCCGTCCCTTGACGATGATTTCCACGCAAAGCCCCCCTTCGCACATCGACGGTGGTGCACGAGCTCCTGGACACCCGTCCGGCCGACCTGGTCTTCGTCCCCACATCCGCCTGCTGAGGGGTTCGCAGCTCACTCGCCACTACTGCCCTTCTCCTCTTGCGGGGGACATCTGGACCCCCGGGAGGGCAGGACTTACCTCTAAGCCGCACCGTGATCGGTCGACCAAGAGTCGCCTTACGTGGACCGTTTCGCCTGCGGCTGGCATCGGCTAGCCAGGCCGGACCCCGCGAGGGAGTCGGCCCGGCGCAACCACGGACCCGGACGGGTGCCATGTCTGAACGCTAGTCGCTACCGCCTCGAATGTCAGCCAGGAGATCGGCTAAACGATCACTTTGCGCGATCCCGGTTGCCGTCTCGCCGTCGGAAAATTCGTGGTCATATTCTGGGAATCCCCGCAACCGCGGCATCCACACCTGCATTGAGCAGGCAAGTCGCCGCGAAGTGGGCAGGCAGTCGCTCCCCGGCGGCAAGCCCCGCGCTTACCCAAGTCTTTACTGTCCGTGATAATCACCAATCGGACGTCTCCGGCGTGTCGCGGCGATGGTCACCGCCGCGGACGGCTCCGCGCCCGCCGCGCGCAACGCCCTGGCCGCCTCCGCCAGCGTCGTCCCCGTCGTGACGACGTCGTCCACCAGGACCACGGCGACGGCCCCCAGACCGCGGCCAGAGGGCCGTGGCCGCGCCGCCGGGCCCGGCACGACCTCGAACGCCCCGGACAGGTTGACGGCCCGCTCCGCCGATCCCAGCCCCGCCTGGTCGGCCACGCGCCGGCACAGCCGCAGCAGGGGCGCGACGGCGGCGGGCCGGCCTCGCCGGCACAGCTCGCGGGCCGCCGCCGCGGCGACGGCCCGGACGGGGTCGTGCCCTCGGCGGCGGGAGGCGGCCCGGGCGCTCGGAACCGGCACCAGCCACACCTCGCGGCGGACTCCCCCGCCCGCCGCCCACGCGGCCACACAGGCGCTCACGGCGGCCGCCAGGACCGGCACCAGGGCCGTCCGGCCGCGTTCCTTGCAGGCGAGGATCATGCGGCGGGCCGCGCCGTCGTATGCGGTGGCCGACCAGCAGTCCGGCAGCCCCGGAGGCGGCGGGTCCGGCGACCGGGGAGCAGGCTCCCGCAGCAACTCGGCCGTACAGGACGGGCAGGCCGGAGCGCCCGGCGCGCCGCATCCGGCGCAGCGGGGCGGGAGGATCAGATCGAGCAGGGCGGGCGGCACGCCCTCAGCATGCCGTCCGCCACCGACAGTTCACCGTCGGTCACACCGCGTCGCTTCCGGTCGCTCCGGCCGGCTCAGCCGAGGGGATAGACGGGGTTGGTGGAGCCGTTGTCGGCGCGCGGGGTCCAGGCGTGCTTGTCCACGCTGTAGGTGAGCACCTGGCCCTCGTCGGCCGCCGCGAGGACGTGGTCGGGGACGGCGGCGATCGACTTGATCTTCGAGTCGAGCTTGATGGGGCCGTCGTTGGGGACGACGCCCTCCATCACCGACCAGGTGGCGAGCTCCTGGCCGCTGCTGCCTTCGGACAGCACGAGCAGATCGGCGGCGTCCTGCCAGGCGATGTCCTTGATCTTGCGCGCGTCGCGCGGCTCGATGAGCGTCCGTACGGACTCGATCCGCGTCTGCTGGCCGTTGCGGACGATCGTGCCGATCTTCACGGAGGTGCCGAGGCCGTCGTCGGTGATCGCGGCGATCCGGGCCCCGTCGCGGGAGACCCGCAGCTCCAGGATCCGCCCGTACGACAGCTCGTCGTCGATGTCCACACGGCGGGCCCGGCCGTTCTCTGCCGTCCAGACCCGGCTCTCGTGCGGGTTCACCCTCTCGGCCGACCAGACGGCCCCGTAGCGGTCCCAGGAGGGCGGGCTCATGTCCCCGCCCGCGGTCCACCGCTGCCACTGGCTGCCGGGGGTCATCGGGGCGACGTAGACGCCGTCGCCGTTGACCAGGGCGGCCACGAGGGGCGGGAAGTCGTCGGTGTTGGAGACGGCCGGCTGGGAGAACTTCCCGGCCTGCTCGCCGGCCGCGCCCGGCACCGGCGCGCCGTCGCCCTTCTCCTTGAACTGCAGCAGCCTGCCGCCCTGCATGTAGTACGCCTGCAGGGAGCCGGTCAGCACGTTCGGGTCGTAGCGGGCGTAGTCGGCGGGCCGGAACCGCATCCCGGACTCGCCGTTCACGCGGATCTCGACGGTCCGGCCGGTGACCAGTTCGCCGAGCGTCCACACGAGCTGGGCCTTCAGCGCGTCGAGGCGGTCGGTGGGCACCGACTCCAGCTCCGAGGAGAAGTCGAGCACGACCGTGTCGCCCTCGACGCTGATCCGGTTGAGCTCGGTGCCCGGCGGGAACGCGCTGCTCACCGCGTTCTTGATGGACGAGGTCGGCCCGGCGAGCAGGCGGCGGACCAGTGTCTCGGGCACGCCCCTGCCGGGTTCGATCGGCACCCACACCCGGTCGGCCACGAGGCCGGTCTCCCGGGTGGCGGGCGGGTAGTACAGGTCCACCTTCCGGTACGCACGCCACAGGTCGTCGTACGACAGCAGGCGGGCGTCAGGCGGCACGTCGATCCGCCACTCGCCGTTGTGCTTGACCAGCGTGAACGGCTCGACGAGGTTGCCTGCGGCCGGGGTGGACCTGCCCTCCGCGTCGATCGTGGCGACCGCCGTGCCCTTCAGCGTCACCGTCGTACGCGTGGCCTCCTGGAGGTCCTGCGCGCGATCCGACTCGATCTTGCCCTCGTAGATGCGGGTCTGCCGCCACGGGTTCCAGCGCTCGGCCGCGCCCGGGGTGAGGTACTCCCGGGCGATGGCGAGCTCGGGGTCGTCGAAGGCCGCCATGGCGGCCTGGAAGCCCTTCACGATGTCCTCGGGCTGGGCGCCCTTCTTGGGCGGGGTCGCGATGAGCCGCACGTACGGCTGGCTGAGCGTGTCCTTGCCGTGGTCCTCCTGTGCGGGGCGGGGGCTGCCGCTCGTGGGCACGGTGGCGCACCCGGCCCCGCCGGACACCAGGACGAGCGCCGCACCCGCGGCGGCGGTGAGACGGCGGGCGCCGAACCGCTCACTCCGCATCGAAGGCACCCGCGTCCACGTTCTCCCGCACCCTTGGCGCCGTCTCGGCCGGCGCCGGGGTCAGGACCGGTGTGGCATGGCCGCGCCACGTGCGCCGCATCTCGACCTCCGGCGGCACGAGCGGCAGCGGCGATCCGCGCAGCGGGGCCCCCGCCATGCGCGGCAGCGACAGGCGGAACTGGCTGCCCTCCCCCGGCGCGCCCCACGCCTGGAGCCAGCCGCCGTGCAGCATGGCGTCCTCCCGCGAGATCGCCAGGCCGAGCCCGGTGCCGCCGATGGTCCGGGCGCGCGAGGGGTCGGCGCGCCAGAAGCGGTCGAACACCATCGTCTCCTCGCCCGGCTTGAGGCCGACCCCGTGGTCGCGTACGGCCACGGCCACCGCGTCGCGGTCGGCGCCGAGCGTGACGACGATGTCCTTGCCCTCGCCGTGCTCGATGGCGTTGAAGAGCAGGTTGCGCAGGATGCGCTCGACCCTGCGGCTGTCCACCTCGGCCATGCACGGCTCGTTGGGCAGGCGCAGCTCGAAGCGGGTGGCCTGCCGCTCGGCGAGCGTCTCGGAGTCGCCCACCGCGCGCAGGACCACGTCGCGCATGTCGACGGGCTCCAGATCGAGGGTGGCCGCCCCCGCGTCGTAGCGGCTGATCTCCAGCAGATCGGCGAGCATCGACTCGAAGCGTTCGAGCTGGTTCTGCATGAGCTCGGCGGCCCGCGCGGAGGCGGCGTCGAAGTCCTCGCGGCCCTCGTACAGCAGGTCGGCGGCCATGCGGACGGTCGTCAGCGGCGTGCGCAGCTCGTGCGAGACGTCGGAGACGAACTGCCGCTGCACCTGGGAGAGCTCCTCCAGCTGGTGGATTTTCACGGCGAGGTTGGACGCCATCTCGTTGAACGAGGTCGCCAGCCGGGCGAGGTCGTCCTCCCCGCGCACCTTGAGCCGCTCCTCCAGCCGGCCGGCGGCGAGCCGTTCCGCCGCCTGGCGCGCGAGCCGTACGGGCGTGACCACCTGCCGGGTGACCAGCGAGGCGACGCCGGCGAGCAGCAGCACGAGCGCGGCTCCCGCGCCGAAGACCATCTGCTGGACCGTGAGCAGCGTCTTCTCCTCGTCGCCGAGCGGGAAGACGTGGTAGATCTCGTAGGTGCCGTTCACCCGGGCACCGACCACCAGGCCGGTCTCGGGCTGCTTGGCGCCGATGTACCTGATCGTCGCGATCTCCTTGTAGAGCGTCTGCTCCTCGGTGCTCTGGACCTTCGCCCGCAGGGATTCGGGGATGCTCGTCCAGTCGACCTGCCCGGACGCCCGGCCCTCGCCGACCGAGCCCTCGTTGAAGACGACGACGTCGTAGCGGCCGCCGGAGCGGTCGGTCAGCGCCTTGGCCGCCGCGTCGACGGGGTTCATCGTCTGCCCCGGAGCCGTGGCGTCCTGGGCGATGTCGGTCACGTCCGTGGGCTGCGTGAGGTAGCCGCTCGCGGTCGCGACGTTCGCCCGCGACTCCTCGACCGCGGCCACCTCGCTGGAGGTCAGCACCGAGGCGCTGATCGACTGCATCAGGAAGACGCCGAGGACGACCACGACGGCCATCGACAGCACCAGCGTGCTGGTGACGACGCGAAGCTGGAGCGAGCGCCGCCAGGCGTGCCGCAGCCGGCCCGCGAGGCGGCGCGCGCGTCTGCGGACCCCACGGGCGATCTGGCCCGGGGTCCGGCGACGGGGTTTCCTCGCGGGGACCGGCATGTCGGTGACGTGCGGCTTACGCCGGGCCGGCCTTGTAGCCCACGCCCCGGACCGTGACGACGATCTCCGGGTGCTCGGGGTCCTTCTCGATCTTCGCGCGCAGGCGCTGGACGTGCACGTTCACCAGGCGGGTGTCGGCGGCGTGCCGGTAGCCCCAGACCTGCTCGAGCAGCACCTCGCGGGTGAAGACCTGGCGGGGCTTGCGGGCCAGCGCGACCAGCAGGTCGAACTCCAGCGGCGTGAGGTTGATGGTCTCCTCGCCGCGCTTGACCGAGTGACCGGCCACGTCGATGGTGATGTCGCCGATCTGCAGGATCTCGGGCGTGGGCTCGTCGGTGCGGCGCAGGCGGGCGCGCACGCGGGCGACGAGCTCCTTGGGCTTGAACGGCTTGACGATGTAGTCGTCCGCGCCGGACTCCAGGCCGAGCACCACGTCGATGGTGTCGCTCTTGGCCGTGAGCATCACGATCGGGACCCCGGACTCGGCGCGGATGCGGCGGCAGACGTCGATGCCGTCGGCGCCGGGGAGCATCAGGTCGAGCAGGACGAGGTCCGGCCGGGTGTCCCTGAAGGCGTCGAGCGCCTTGTCGCCATCGGACACGAACGACGGCTCAAAGCCCTCCCCGCGCAAGACGATGCCGAGCATCTCGGCGAGAGCGGCGTCGTCGTCGACGACCAGCACGCGTCCTTTCATGGCCCCTCATTCGTACGCGTTTGGGAGATTTGGGCGTTTGTCACAGTTTCCCCCGCAGGCTACCGTGGCCACCGCTTTGGTGTTACACGACCACGACAGAGGTTGGAGTTTAGGCGCAGCAGACGAAGCGCGCGATTATCTGACCAGATGCGGTCACACCGGCGGGAATCCCGTGGTGCGGTCACGTTCCAAGTGTGCGCCCGCACCCCCGGTTTCGGCCATCCCCCCGAGCCCTCCTCTACGACCGCGCGGCGCGCGCGTACATCATGCCAGGATTGGGACATGACAGACGGCCCCGGCTCCACCCCCGACATGCCCTCCGGCTGGGCGGCCGAGCAACCTCCCCCATACGGCGGGGCCGCCGGGGCAGCCGGATCCTCCTGGGCCTCCCCTGGCGCCGGCGCGCCGCAGGGCGCGAACCCGTCCGCTCCCCACCCGTCCGCCCCGCATCAGTCCGCTCCGTATCCGTCGGCTCCGTACCCGTCTGCTCCGTACGCGCCTTATGCGGGGGGGCAGTACGCGTACCGGGCGCCGGACGCGCCGCGGCCGGGCATCATCCCGCTGCGCCCGTTGACGCTCGGCGACATCCTCGACGGCACGATCAAGCTGATCCGCTCGAACCCCAAGGCCACGCTCGGCCTGTCGGCGATCGTGGCGGCGGTGACCGGAATCCCGGCCGCGATCGGGCAGGCCATCTCCTTCAGCTCGCTCGGCGATCTCCTGGCCGACCCGTACGCCGCCGACACGGCGAACGTGCCGGTCGCCGGCGTGGCCGCGCAGTACATCGGCGCGATCATCAGCTACGTCATGACGTTCGTCGGCACCACCATCCTCACGGGCGTCCTCACCCGGGTGCTCGGCCGCGCGGTGTTCGGCGGGCGCATCACGGTGGGCGAGGCGTGGCGGCTGGCGCGGTCACGGGTGCCCGCGCTGTTCGGGCTGGTGCTGCTGCAGGCGCTCATCCTCCTGCTGCCGCTGCTGGCGCTCCTCGCGGTGCTCGTGAGCCTCGCGGCGGCCAACGCGTTCGACGGCACGGGGAGCACCGGCGCGGGGGTCGCGGTCCTCGTCGTCCTGCTGTTCTTCGTGGCCTACATCCCTTATCTGCTGTTCTTCTACACGCGCCTGTCGCTGTCGGCCCCCGCCATCGTGCTGGAGGGCCGCGGGGTCACCGACGCCATGACCCGGTCGTGGCGGCTGGTGAAGGGCGACAGCTGGCGGGTGCTCGGCATCCTGCTGCTCACCGCCATACTCGCGGCCATCATCAGCGGTGTGCTGGCGATCCCGTTCACGTTCGGCGGCTCGCTCCTCGGGATGCTGAGCGGCGGCACCGCCGCCGGGACCACGATCGCGGCGCTCCTCCTGGCGGTCGGCCAGGTCCTCGCCTCCATGATCGCCTACCCCTTCCAGGCGGGCGTGGCCGGGCTGCTGTACGCCGACCGGCGGATGCGGGCCGAGGCGTTCGACCTCGTGCTGCAGACGGCGGCGGCGCAGAACCAGTCGCAGGGCTGGGTCCACGGCGGGGTCGACGACCTGTGGCACCCGAGCTACGCCGCCGGGACGGGGCCGGCCTCCGGGCCGCACCACGGGGCTCCGCCGTACGGGCCGCACGGCCCGTACGGACCGCAGGCGTGACGACCGTGCGGGCGGCGGCGCTGCTCGCCTCGCCGGTCGACGTCGGCCGCGACCAGGCCGCCCGGGAGGCCGCACGCGAGCTGTCCGGGGCGGGCTACCAGCACGAGCCGCTGTTCGACCGGCTGCAGCGGGAGATCTCCCAGTTCCTCGGCGACCTCATGAGCGGCGGCGGGACGGGCGGTGGCGGCGTGACCTCGCTCGTCGTGATCGCCGTCGTCCTCGCCGTCCTGGCCGTGCTGCTCTTATGGGCCCTGCGCCGCTTCTCCGGCGGCCGGCGTACGGAGAGCGGCGCGGTGTTCGGGCGGCGTGAGCGGACGGCCGCCGAGCATCGCGCCGAGGCCGAGCGCCTGGCGGCCGAGGGCGGCTGGGCCGGGGCCATCCAGGAGCGGCTGCGCGCGATCGCCCGCGAACTGGAGGAACGCGCGATCGTCACCCCGATGCCGGGCCGTACCGCCGTGGAACTCGCCGAGGCCGCCGGGCAGGCGCTGCCGCCCCACGCGGCGGACCTGCGCGCGGCGGCGCGTCTGTTCGACGACGTGACCTACGGCGGGGCGGGCGGCACCCGGGAGGGCTACCTGACGCTCACCGCCCTGGACGAGCGCCTGCGGTCGGCCCGTACGGGCGTGGCCGCATGACCGCCACGATGTCGGGGCGCGCGCGGCAGACCGCCTGGGTCACGTTGCTGGTGGTGCTCGTGCTGGTCACGGCGGTGCTGCCCCTGCTGCTGACGGGGGGACAGTCCGGCGGCCGCACCCTCGATCCCGCCGACACCTCGCTGAACGGCAGCGGCGCACTCGCCCGGCTGCTGGAGGCGCACGGGGTGGAGGTGGTCCGGGTGGAGACCCCCGGCGCGGCGGTGGCCGCCGCAGGGCCGCAGACCCTGCTGCTGGTCACCGAGGCGAGCTTCCTGAACCGCGACGCCGCCCGCCGCATCGCCGAGGCCCCCGGCGACCGGCTCGTGGCGGGGTCCGTGCCACACCTCGACGTGCTCGCCTCCGGCGTACGCAGGCAGGGCCCTGTGCGCGCCCGGTCACGGGCCCCGGAGTGCGCGCTGCGGGAGGCGGCGCGGGCCGGCGACGCCTACACCGGCGGCATGTCCTTCGCCGGGCCGCCGGGGGCCACGGGCTGCTACCCGGCCGGCGACGGGCATGCCCTGGTCCGCTACACCGCGGACGGGCACACGGTGACCGTGCTGGGCGACGCGTCGTTCATGACCAACCTGCGCCTCGCGGAGGACGGCAACGCGGCGCTCGCGCTGAACCTGGCCGGGGCGCGGCCGAAACTCGTCTGGCTCGCCGAGCCCGACGACCCCGACGAGGCGGGCGACCCCGGCGCCGGGGCGGAGGGGCAGGCCCGCTCGCTCGGCGACCTCATGCCCGGCGGCGTGAGGTGGGCGGTCCTCCAGCTCGCCGTCGCGGTGGCCCTGGCCGCCCTGTGGCGCGGACGCAGGCTCGGGCCCGTCGTGGTCGAGCGCCTGCCCGTGGTCGTTCGGGCCGCGGAGACCGTGGAGGGGCGCGGACGCCTGTACCGGTCCCGCCGGGCCAGGGACCGGGCCGCCCTCGCGTTGCGGGCCGCGGCGGCCGACCGGCTCGCCCCCCGCCTCGGGCTGCCGCGCACCGCGACCGCGGAGGAGGTCGCCGTCGCCGCCGCCGCGCGCACCGGCCGCGACCCGGAGCCGGTGCTGGCGCTGCTGTGCGGCCCGCCGCCCGGGGACGACACCGCGCTGGTGACCCTGGCAGCCCACCTGGACACACTCGAAAGGCAGGTACGAGACTCGTGACCACACCTGAATCGGACGCGGACGCCGCCCGCGAGGCGCTCGCGGCGCTGCGGGCGGAGGTGGCCAAGGCGGTCGTGGGCCAGGACCCGGTCGTCACCGGCCTGGTCATCGCGCTGCTGTGCCGGGGTCACGTGCTGCTCGAAGGCGTGCCCGGCGTGGCCAAGACCCTGCTCGTACGCACCCTGTCGGCCACGCTCGCGCTGGACTTCAAGCGGGTGCAGTTCACCCCCGACCTGATGCCGGGCGACGTCACGGGGTCGCTGGTCTACGACGCCAGGACGGCGGAGTTCGAGTTCCGCGAGGGGCCGGTCTTCACCAACCTGCTGCTCGCCGACGAGATCAACCGCACGCCGCCGAAGACCCAGGCCGCCCTGCTTGAGGCCATGGAGGAACGGCAGGTCAGCGTCGAGGGCACGGCCCGCGCGCTGCCGGACCCCTTCATCGTCGTGGCGACGCAGAACCCCGTCGAGTACGAGGGCACCTACCAGCTCCCCGAGGCGCAGCTCGACCGGTTCCTGCTCAAGCTGACCGTGCCGCTGCCGCCGCGCGAGCAGGAGATCGCCGTCCTCGAACGGCACGCGCTCGGCTTCGACCCGCGCGACCTGACGGAGATCAAGTCCGTGGCGTCCGCGGCCGACCTCGCGGCGGGACGCCGGGCGGTCGCGCGGGTCCACGCGAGCGCCGAGGTGCTCGGCTACATCGTGGACGTCGCACGGGCCACCCGGCAGTCGCCCTCGCTCCAGCTCGGCGTCTCGCCCCGAGGGGCCACCGCGCTGCTGGCCGCCGCGCGGGCGTGGGCGTGGCTGTCGGGACGGTCGTACGTGACGCCGGACGACGTGAAGGCCCTGGCCCGGCCCGCCCTGCGCCACCGCGTGGGGCTGCGCCCGGAGGCCGAGCTGGAGGGCGCCACCCCGGACGGCATCCTGGAGGGCATCCTGGCCGCCGTCCCCGTTCCCCGGTGAGGGCGGCGTGGCGCTGACCGGACGCGCGGGACTGCTCGCCGCCCTCGCCGCGATCGTCGTGCTCCTCGCCCCCGAGCCCGGCCTGGTCGTGCTGGCCGCCGCGCTCGTGCTCGCCACGCTCGTGGCGGCCGACCTGCTGCTCGCGGGCGCCGTGCGCGGGCTGCGCTTCCAGCGCGACGGCGAACGGCGGGTGCGGCTCGGGCAGTCGGCGGCGATCGGCCTCGTCGTGGACAACCCGGGCCCGCGGCGGGTCCGGGGCGTGCTGCGCGACGCCTGGCAGCCCTCGGCCGGGGCCGCTCCGCGCCGGGTGACGCTCGACGTGCCGGCCCGCGAGCGGCGGCGGCTGGTCACGACGCTGACGCCCACCCGCAGGGGCGACCGGGAGGCCGTCGCCGTGACGGTCCGCTCGGTCGGGCCGTTGGGCCTGGCGGCGCGGCAGCGGACGTTCCGCGTGCCGTGGACCGTCAGGGTGCTGCCGCCGTTCCTCAGCCGCAGGCATCTGCCGGCGCGGCTTGCCCGGCTGCGCGAGCTCGACGGACGGCATCCGGCGCTGGTGCGCGGCCAGGGCACCGAGTTCGACTCGCTGCGTGAGTACGTCGTGGGCGACGACGTCCGCTCGATCGACTGGCGGGCGAGCGCCCGGCGCAGCGACGTCGTCGTGCGCACCTGGCGGCCCGAGCGCGACCGCCGGGTGCTGATCGTGCTCGACACGGGCCGCACCTCGGCGGGCCGGGTCGGCGTGGCCCCGGTCGGTATGGCACAGGTCGGCGGTGACCGGTCCTCCGGCTGGCCTCGTCTGGACTGGTCGATGGACGCCGCGCTGCTGCTGGCCGCGCTCGCCGCGCGGGCCGGCGACCGCGTCGACTTCCTCGCCTACGACCGGGCCGTACGGGCCCAGGTGTCCGGCGCGTCGCGCACGGAACTGCTGTCGTCGCTGGTGGACGCGATGGCGCCGATCGAGGCGGAGCTGGTCGAGGCCGACGCCGCCGGGATGGTGGCGGCCGTGCTGTCCAGGGCCAGGCGGCGCTGCCTGGTGGTGCTGCTGACCGACCTGAACGCCACGGCCATGGAGGAGGGGCTGCTGCCCGTGCTGCCCAGCCTGTCGTCCCGGCACATGGTCGTGGTGGCCTCGGTCGCCGATCCACGCGTGGCCGGCATGGCGGCCGGGCGCGGCACCGCCGAGGCCGTCTACGACGCCGCGGCGGCCGAGCGGCTGCGCGGCGAGCGTCGTGAGATCACCGCGGTGCTGCGCCGCCACGGCGTGGAGGTCGTGGACGCCCTGCCCGAGGACGTCGCCCCGGCGCTCGCGGACGCGTATCTGGCTCTGAAGGCCACCGGCCGGCTCTGATCAGGCTGTCGGGGCGAGGTCGGGAGCGTGCTCGATGTCCCCCGTCTCGTTCGCGCGTTCCGCCCGGCGGCCGAAGACGATCACGTACGCGAGGAAGAGCGCCTCCGCGAGCGCACCGATCGAGATGCGCGCCCAGGTCGGCAGGCCCGACGGGGTGACTCCCGCCTCGATGAGCCCGGAGACGAGCAGCACCACGACCAGGCCGAGCGCGACGCTCATCACGGCCCTGCCCTGCTCGGCCAGCGCCTCGGCGCGCCGCCGCGGGCCGGGGTCGATGACCGTCCAGCCCAGCCGCAACCCCGCGGCCGCCGCCAGGAAGACCGCGGTCAGCTCCAGCATGCCGTGCGGCAGGATCAGGCCCCAGAACACGTCCGCCTTGCCGTGCGAGTGCATCAGGCCGCCCATGAGCCCCACGTTGGCCGCGTTCTGGAACAGGATCCAGGGGATGGGCAGGCCGAGCAGGATCGCCGAGACCACGACCTGCATGGACAGCCAGGCGTTGTTCAGCCACACGTGGCCGGCGAACGACGCCGCCGGGTTCTCCGAGTAGTAGTCGGCGAAATCGTGCTCGACGATCTGCCGGATCTCCTCGGGTGTGCCGATGAGGCTCTGCACGGCGGGATCGCGCGCCACCCACACGCCCACGACGTACGCGATCGCGAGCGAGGCCACCGTGACGCCGATCCACCACCGGCGCGCCCGGTAGGCCACCACGGGGAACGACACCGTGAAGAACCGGGCGACCTCCCTCCAGGCCGGGCTGTGGGCGCCCGTGACGGCCGAGCGCGCCCTCGCCACCAGCGCCGACAGGCGCCCGACGAGAAGGGCGTCGGACGACCCCGACCGCACGATGGACAGGTGGGTCGCCGCCCGCTGGTAGAGCTCGACCAGCTCGTCGACCTCCGCGCCGCGCAGCCTGCGCTGCCGCCGCACGAGGTCGTCCAACCGGTCCCAGGACGGCTTGCTCGCGGCGACGAACGCATCGATGTCCACGGATCGGACCTTATCGGCGGGAGCCGCGAGGTGCGCGGCCGTGTCTGGACTGAGGAGCGCGCGGGAGCGCAGCGACCAAGCGGCGACGAGGGAAGTGCTCATCGCGCGCCTTCGGCACGACCACGGGCCTGTGGGCGCCTGAGCCGCCGTGCCGAAGGCGCGGCAATCAAACACAGTAAGGTGCGCAGTGTGTCCGAAGTCGTGACCGGCGAGGCGGTCGTCGTAGAGGTTCGCGTCGCCCAGCTTCCCAGCCGCGCCCTGGCCTTCCTCATCGACTGGGCCGTCCAGTGGGCCGTGATCATCCTGGCCGTCGTGCTGGTCGCGCAGGCATCCCTGGTGACCGACGAGTCGCTGGCCACCGGCCTGCTCATCCTGTTCGTCGTGCTGGTCACGGTGGGCTATCCGGTCGCGTTCGAGACGATCACCAGGGGCCGATCGCTGGGCAAGCTCGCCCTCGGCCTGCGCGTGGTGAGCGACGACGGCGGGCCGGAGCGCTTCCGGCAGGCGCTGTTCCGCGGGCTCGCCGGGTTCCTGGAGTTCTGGACGTTCGTCGGCGCTCCCGCGCTCATCACGTCACTGCTGAACCAGCGTGGCAAGCGCCTCGGGGACGTCTTCGCGGGGACGACCGTCATCGGGGAGCGTTCGCCGCACCAGGCCCCGCCGCCGGAGATGCCTCCGTCGCTCGCGTCGTGGGCCGCGACGCTGGAGCTGTCCGGGCTGTCCGACGACCTGGCCAACACCGCCCGGCAGTACCTGTCCCGGTGGCACGAGCTCAGCCCGCGGACGCGGGACGAGATGGGGCTGCGCGTGGCCGGGCAGATCAGCGCACAGGTGGCGCCGCCGCCCCCGCCCGGCGTTCCGCCGTACGCCTATCTCGCCGCCGTGCTGGCCGAACGCAGGCGCCGTGAGGAGATGCGGCTCGCCCGGGCTCGGTCCACGCCCCCGCCGTACGGCCCCCAGGGGCACGGCCCGCAGAGGCAGAGCCCGCAGGGGTACGGCCCGCAGGGGTACGGCGTGCCGACGCCGGCCCCGCCACGGGAGGCGGGACCGCCGCGCGGAGAGGCTCCGACGACATCGGGAGGATTTGTTCCACCCATTTAGGTGTAGACCGCGATTTGCGGGGCACCTGTGGTCATTGCAGGTCATGGGGCATACCTGCAGTGGGGTTGAGGCGGGCATCGCCGGTGCGTTGAGGGAGAGGCCGCACCGGAGATGCCCGCCTCCGTGTCTGTGTGGCTAATGCCTGCCGTGCTCGCGGTACGAGCCCTGGCTCTGCACGTTGAGGATGTCCGTCTTCACGCTCTTGGCCTGGTTCGTACGCGGGTCGTCGATCCTCAGGACGTCGAGTCCCTTGTTGAAGTCGCTGCCGTAGATGTAGCCGTTGTAGTAGTAGGCCGACCAGAAGCCGCCGCTCAGCGGCTGCGACCACGGGCCGCGCTCGAAGTAGCCGATCTCCTGCGGGTGCGCGGAGTCGGTGAAGTCCCAGATGGAGACGCCGCCCTGGTACCACGCCTGCACCATGATGTCGCGGCCCTTAACCGGGATCAGCGAGCCGTTGTGCGCGACGCAGTTCTCGGTGTCGGCCTGGTAGCGGCCGATCTTGAAGTAGCTCCTGAAGGTGAGCTTGTTGCCGGGAGCGATGTCGTAGATGGCATCGGCGCCGCGGTTCGGGCCGATCGCCTCGTTGCAGGTCGCCGCGCCGCCGCCGCCGAGTTCGTCGGTGAAGACCACCTTGGTGCCGTCGTTGTTGAACGTCGCCGAGTGCCAGAAGGCGAAGTTCTCGTCGTCGCGGACGACGTCGAGGACCTTCGGATGCTCGGGATCGCGGATGTCCATCAGGATGCCGTCGCCCATGCAGGCGCCCGCCGCCAGGCCCTTCTCCGGGTAGGCGGTGATGTCGTGGCAGCCGGTCGTCGCGGACGTGCCGTAGGGGTAGGGCTGCTTGTCACCCGGGTTGCCGCCGTCCGGGAACAGCACGGGCGCCGCCACGACGGACGCGGCGGTGGGGTTCTCGAGCGGGACCTTGATGATGGAGATCAGGTCGTGCGGCGGCTGACAGTCGGGGAAGGCCGCCGACGGGCTGTAGGAGGAGACGTAGATGTAGACGTTCTCGCCCCTCTTGTCCGGCACGAGGGTGTGGGTGTGGGACCCGCAGTTCGTCTCCACCGACTTGATGTACTTCGGGTTCGACTTGTCGCTGACGTCGAAGATGCGGACGCCTTCCCAGGACTCCTTGACCGACGCCGGCTGGGCCGTGCTGGCGCACGAGTCGTTGTTGCGGGAGGAGTCGACGGACCCGAACAGCAGGTCGCCGTATACGGACATGTCCATCTGGGAGCCGGGGCAGACCACCGAGCTCACCACCGCGGGCCGCTTCGGATTCCTGATGTCGAAGATCGTGAACCCGCCGTAGTTGCCGACGTAGGCGTAGTCGCCCTGGAAGGCCATGTCGGTGTTGATGGTGCCGGCCAGGGCGGCCGGGGTCGGGACGTTCGCGACGTGCGTGACGTTCGCGCTCATCGCGATCTCGTCCGGGGCCAGCACGTCGGCGGCCTGTGCGGGACATGCGGACAGGGCCAGGACGACCGCCGCTCCTGCCACGGCCAGCGCACGACCGCTGCGGCGTAAGGTGAACAACTCGCTGTCCTCCATATAAGAGGGAGATAAATGATCAGATCGTCACCTTTGACAGGGATGTCCCGCCAGTCGTCAATCTGTCAAGAAAACTGGCACATGTCGCCCTTTGACCTATTGCCCATGTCGGGTTAGCGTCGTGATCTCCATACGCTCCGTGACAGGGAGGCAGGGTGCGAATCGCATGGCAGGGCGGGGCGCGACTGGGGCTCGTCCTCATGGCCGGTGCCGCGTTCTTCCTGAGCGCCTGCGCGGAGGACGTACGCGGAAGTGCCCCCGTCTCGACCGCCCCCGTGATCGCGCCCGGCCGGCCCGGCGAGGAGGCCAGGACCCTGAGCCCCGCCGAGGCCGCCACCGCGGTCCCCTCTCCCACGATCGACGCGGCCGACGTGCGGTACGTCCAGGACATGATCGTCCATCACCGGCAGGCGCTGGACATGGCGGCCCTGGCGGCCTCACGGGCCTCCTCCGCCAAGCTGAAGGCGCTCGCGGCCCGCATCCATGACGTGCAGGAGCCGGAGATCCGCGTCATGACGTCCTGGCTCGACCGGGAACGCCTCCCGCGGCCCGACCACCACGCGGACCACCACGACATGCCGGGCATGGCCACCGAGGAGCAGATGAACGCGCTCAGGGCGGCGTCCGGCGTCACATTCGACGGTCTGTTCCTCCAGATGATGGTCGCCCACCACGAGGGCGCCATCACGATGGCCACCCGCGCGCTCACCGAGGGCTCGCATCTCAACGTCGAGCAGTGGGCCACCGACGTGATCGCCGAACAGACCGCCGAGATCCGGCGGATGCGCGAGATGCAGGGGACCTGACCTTCCCCGCGCTTCACCTCGCCGGTCGCGTCACGTCACTGGTCGCGTTACCTCACCGGTAATCGACGCATCGCGCCCGAGTCCACAAGAGTTGCGGCATGAGTAGTGACACTTACGACGTCGTGGAAGAGTTGCTGCGCCGGATGACGGAAGGCGATCACGACCGTACGGCGGAGCTGTTCGCCGAGCCCGTCGACTGGCGGCTCTCCTGGCCCGCCGAGGGGCATTCTGCGGTTCCCTGGATCCGCCCTCGTTCCAGCCGGGCCGAGGTGGCCGACCATTTCCGGTCGCTGGAGGCCCATCATGTGCCCGAGCTCAACGGCACATCCGTGACGCGGATCCTGGTCGACGGGACGCACGCCGTCGTGCTCGGAGAGATCGCACAGACGGTCCGGGCCGGAGGCACCGCCTACACCTCGCCCTTCGCGCTGCACCTCACCGTCGAAGACGGGCTCATCACCGGCTATCACATCTACGAGGACAGCCTTACCGTCGCGCGAGCTCTCAGCACCTGAGACGCCACACCGCCCGCCCTGCACAGCAGGGCTCAGGCGAGCCGATACCCCACGCCCGGTGTCGTCGTGACGACCGGCGGCTCGCCGAGCTTGCGGCGCAACCGCCCCATCGTCACGGTCACCGTGTTGGTGAACGGGTCCGCGTTCTCGTCCCAGACCTGCTCCAGCAGAGCCTCCGTGCTGAGGAAGCCGGGACTCGCCCGCATCAGCGCCTGCAGCAGGGCGAACTCCTTCACGGAAAGGTTCAGCTGCCGGCCGTCGCGCACCGCGGTCCGGCGCACCGGGTCCAGCTCGATCCCGGCGGCGTGCAAGGTCCGCGGCCGCGCGTTCGGCCTGCGGCGGGCCAGCGCCTGGATGCGCAGGATCAGCTCCGGGAAGTGGAACGGCTTGACGAGGTAGTCGTCCGCGCCGAGGGTCAGACCGCTGACGCGGTCGTCGGGTGTCCCGGCCGCGGTCAGCATCAGCACCATCGGGCGGTCCCGCCGCTCCGTGATCATCCGGCACAGCGCGTCGCCGTGCAGGCCGGGCAGGTCGCGGTCCAGGACCACCACGTCGTACGCCGTGAGGTCCAGTTTGGCGGCGGCGGACAACCCGTCGTGGCTGATATCGACGGCCATCCCCTGGTCGCGCAGGCCCTCGGCGACGACCTCGGCGAGCGACCGCTCGTCCTCGACGACCAGGATCCTCACGGCCGCACCTCGGCCGGGACCGGGACGTACGGCAGCGCGATCGACACTCGCAGGCCGCCCTCCGGCCGGGCGAGCAGTTCGAGCCGCCCGCCGTGAGCCGCCGCGATCGCCGCCACGATGGACAGCCCGAGGCCGGAGCCGTTCTCGGATCCGGTTCGATCGGCGCCGAGCCGCTCGAAGGGCCGCGCGAGCCGGTCCACGTCCCGCTGGTCGAGTACGCGTCCGCCGGTCTGCACGACGAGCCGGACCTCGGTGCCCTCCCGGAAGGTCTCCACCTGCATCCAGCCGTCCTCCTCGTTGTGCACCACGGCGTTGTCGATCACGTTCTCCGCCATCCGGGCAAGCAGGGCGGTATCGCCCCGGGTGAGCATGCCGGGCCGCAGATCCTCGGTCACGCTCAGCCGTCTCGCCGCGATCCCGGCGCCGCGGTCGCTCACCGCCTGCGCGACCAGCCGGGCCACGTCGACCTCGGCGGCGCCGGCGAGCGTGCCGTGCTGCGCGCGGGCCAGCATGAGGAAGCCGTCGAGCAGCTGATCCACGCGGTCCAGCTGCGTACGCAGCCGGTCGCCCAGGGCGAGCGTCTGCGGCGCCGCACCGGGCTTGGCCACCGCGACGTCCACCGACGCCCGCATGGTCGCCAACGGGGTCCGCAGCTCGTGTGAGGCGTTGGCGACGAACCGGCGCTGGGCGGCGAAGGACGCCTCCAGCCGCTCCAACAGGCCGTCGATGGTGTCGGCCAGGTCCTTCACCTCGTCCGCCGGGCCGCTGACGCCCAGCCGCTGGTCGAGGTTGTCGGCGGAGATGCGCCGGGTCGCCGCCGTGATCACCCGCAGCGGGCGCAGCACCCGGCGGGCGAGCGCCCGGCCGGCCAGCACGGAGACGACCGCCATCACCGTCAGCGCGAGCAGGGAGCCGATCAGCAGCTGCCGGGAGTGCTGCGCGTTCACCTCGGCCAGTTGCTCCTGCAGATGGCGAACCTGCTGGTGTATCCCGTCCGTGCCGCCGTCTGCGGGTGGTCGCAGGCCCACGGGGGCGCTGGACCTTCCCCCGCCGGCGAGCAGGAAGGTGAGAGCCAGCAGCCCGATCCCGGACATGAGGAACACTCCGGCGTACAAGATCGTGAATCGGAGTCCCACGGTCCCGCTGCGCAGCCTTATCACGCCTCCAGGATGCCCGGCCGGACCTAACAACAGGGTGACAGGAGCGGTTCTGATGGTGTTAGGCCCGCCCCCGTAGAACGACGGCATGCTCACCGGAGAACTTCTTCACCGGGAATGGACGGCCTTCCGCCGCCCCGCCCGGCTGATCGCCCTGGCCGCGGCGGCCCTCGTCGTGATCGCCGCCGGCCTGCTCTACGCCTTCGGCAGTCAGACGTCCTGCGACGGGCCCTGCCCGAGGGACGGAATCGCCGCGGACGGGTCGATGGTCGGCGACCAGTTCTGGTTCCTGCACCACGACCTCGGCCCGCGGGGCTCCATCACCGTACGGATGACCTCGATGACCGGCACGATCACCTACCCTCCGCCCAACCACGACAAGATCGTCCCGGGCCTCGTGCCGTGGGCGAAGGCCGGGATCATCGTCAAGGACGGCGTCCGGCAGGGCTCCTCCTATGCGGCGCTCATGATGACCGGCGGCCACGGCGTGCGGATGCAGTACGACTACCGCAACGACATCGCCGGGAGCGCGGGCGGCCTCTCGCCGCGATACCCGCGCTGGCTGCGCCTGACGCGGTCCGGCGACACCGTCACCGGCGCCGAGTCGGCCGACGGCCGGCTTTGGCGCACCGTCGGGACGGTGAAACTGGCCGGTCTCCCGGAGACGGCGCAGGTCGGGTTGTTCGCCGCGTCCCCCGGCGACCTCACACTGCGGAAGGTCGGATTCGGCGGAGCGGTCGAGGAGGTCCGCTTCACCCAGGCCACCGGCGTCTTCGATCACGTCACCCTGGCGGGCGCGTCCGCCGGCGCGTGGCGCAGCCAGGCCGTCGGCGAGATGAACCACACCGACTGGGAGAAGTACCACAACGCATCCGGCGTGGTCGAGAAGGACGGCGTCATCACCGTGAGCGGGACCGGTGACATCGGCCCGAGCGGGAGCGAGGGCCAGGGCACCGTCGAGAGGTTGCTGCCCGGCCTGGTGATCGCACTGATCATCGTCGTCGTCCTGGCCGCCCGATTCGGCGCCCGGGCCGGCACATCGGCCTCTCGCCGCGTTCTGGCCGCTCGGGCTGTGGTGGTCGGCGCCGCGACCTTCGTGACCGGGCTCGCCGCCGTCGGGGTGGTCCTGCCGGCCGGTGTCGCGATCCTGAGCGGCAACGGCGTCCCCGTGCAGCCGGTCTCCCCGCTGACCGGCGTCCGGGTCGTCGTCGGGATCGCGGCGGTGCTCGCGCTCTGCGGTGTCCTGTCGTACGGGCTGGGCGTCCTGCTGCGGCGTGGCTGGGCGGCCGTCGTCCTCGCGCTGTCGCTCGTCGCCGTGCCCTACGCGGTGACCGCGTTCCCGTTCCTGCCCGACGTCGTGTCGCGATGGCTGCTGCGGCTCACCCCGGCAGCGGGCTTCGCCGTCAAGCAGACGGCAGTGGAGTATCCGCAGGTGATCGCCCACTACGCGCCGTCCGCCGGATACTTCCCGCTCCCCGGCTGGGCCGGTTTCGCCGTGTTGTGCGCGTACACGCTGGCGGTGGTGTGGCCGGCCGTGAAGCGCAGGCCGGTCGACCGGCCGATGTGACGGCCGCGGTGGCCTCAGGACCCGAGGCGCCAGGAGTGGAGATACTCCTCCTGCTCGTCGGTGAGCGCGTCGATCGAGATCCCGGCGGCGGCGAGCTTCAGGCGGGCCACCTCGGCGTCGATGTCGGCCGGGACGTCGTACACGCCGGGAGCCAGCCGGACCGACTCCCGGACCAGCCATGCGACGGCGAGGGCCTGGGCGGAGAACGACATGTCCATCACCGCGGCCGGGTGCCCCTCCGCGGCGGTCAGGTTCACCAGGCGCCCCTCGGCGAGCAGCAGCAGCCTGCGACCGTTCTCCAGGACGTACTCGTCGGTGTTGGGCCGGATCCCGAAGCGCACCTCGCGCGCCATCTCCTCCAGTGCCCGTACGTCGATCTCGACGTCGAAGTGGCCCGCGTTCGCGAGGATCGCGCCGTCCTTCATCGCGGCCATGTGCTCGGCGCGGATGACGTCGCGGTTGCCGGTGACGGTCACGAACACGTCGCCGGTCTCGGCGGCCAGGCTCATCGGCCGTACGTCGTAGCCCTGCAGGGCGGCGTCGAGGGCCTTGACCGGGTCGATCTCGGTGACGATGACCCGCGCGCCGAGGCCCTTGGCCCGCTCCGCGACGCCCCGGCCGCAGAAGCCGAAGCCCGCCACGACCACGGTGCGGCCCGCCAGCAGGACGTTGGTGGCCCGCATGATGCCGTCGAGCGTCGACTGGCCGGTGCCGTAACGGTTGTCGAACATCCGCTTGGTCCGGGTGTCGTTCACCGCGACCATCGGGAAGCGCAGCGCGTTCTCCGAGGCCATCTGGCGCAGCCGGATGATCCCGGTCGTGGTCTCCTCGCAGCCGCCGATGACGCCGTCGAGGAGTTCGACCCGCTCGGTGTGCAGGGTGTTGACGAGGTCGCATCCGTCGTCGAGCACGACGTTCGGCGCGATGTCGAGCGCCTGGTGGATGTGCCGGTAGTAGGTCGCCTTGTCCACCCCGGCGCGGGCGTGCACGGCGATGCCGTACGTTCTCAGCGCCTCGGCGACGTCGTCCTGCGTGGACAGGGGGTTGGACGCGGCCAGGGCGATCTGGGCGCCGCCCTCCCGCAGCGCGCCGAGGAGCACCGCCGTCTCGGCGGTCACGTGCATGCAGGCGGCGACGCGCAGGCCGTCGAGCGGCCGGTCGGCGCCGAAACCGGCGCCGATCGCCTGGAGGACGGGCATCGACCGGGCCGCCCACTCGATGCGCCGCTCTCCGGCCTCCGCCATGTCCGCCGCGATGTCCGGCTGAATCACGCCGTCTGCCTCCTGACGGGGGGCGCGGGCCGGGCCCACGCCCCCGTCGTCGTGCGAGTGACCGTCAGTAGCGGTAGTGGTCCGGCTTGTACGGGCCCTCGACGTCGACGCCGATGTACTCCGCCTGCTTCTTGCTCAGGGTGGTCAGCTTCACGCCGAGCGCGTCGAGGTGGAGGCGGGCGACCTTCTCGTCGAGGTGCTTGGGCAGCACGTACACGCCGACCGGGTAGTCGTCGGTCTTCGTGAACAGCTCGAGCTGGGCGATGACCTGGTTGGTGAACGAGTTCGACATGACGAACGAGGGGTGGCCGGTGGCGCAGCCGAGGTTCATCAGGCGGCCCTCGGCGAGCACGATGATCGAGTGCCCGTCGGGGAACACCCACTCGTCGACCTGCGGCTTGATGTTGATCTTCTTGATGCCCGGGATGCGGCCCAGGCCGGCCATGTCGATCTCGTTGTCGAAGTGGCCGATGTTGGACACGATCGCCTGGTGCTTCATCTGCGACATGTGCTCGGCGCTGATGATGCCGTAGTTGCCGGTGCAGGTGACGAAGATGTCCGCGATGCCGACGACCTCCTCCAGGGTGGTGACCTGGAAGCCGTCCATGGCGGCCTGGAGCGCGCAGATCGGGTCGATCTCGGTGACGATGACGCGGGCGCCCTGACCGCGGAGCGCGTCGGCGCAGCCCTTGCCCACGTCGCCGTAGCCGCAGACCACGGCGACCTTGCCGCCGATCAGCACGTCGGTGGCGCGGTTGAGGCCGTCGATCACCGAGTGGCGGCAGCCGTACTTGTTGTCGAACTTCGACTTGGTCACCGAGTCGTTGACGTTGATCGCCGGGAAGAGAAGCGTGCCGGACTTGTGCATCTCGTAGAGGCGGTGCACGCCGGTCGTGGTCTCCTCGGTGACGCCCTTGATGTCCTCGGCCACGCGGGTCCACCACTTGTCCTCGGAGACCGTGCGGCGGAGCGTGTCGAGGATGACCGCCCACTCCTCGGGGTCGTCCTCACCGGCGACCGGCACGGCGCCGGCCTTCTCGAACTCCACACCCTTGTGCACGAGCAGCGTGGCGTCGCCGCCGTCGTCCAGGATCATGTTGGGGCCGGAGCCGTCGGGCCAGCGGAGGGCCTGCTCGGTGCACCACCAGTACTCCTCGAGCGTCTCGCCCTTCCAGGCGAAGACCGGGACACCGGAGGGGTTGTCCACCGTGCCGTTCGGGCCGACGACGACCGCGGCGGCGGCGTGGTCCTGAGTGGAGAAGATGTTGCAGCTCACCCAGCGGACGTCGGCGCCGAGCGCGACCAGCGTCTCGATCAGCACGGCGGTCTGGATCGTCATGTGCAGCGAGCCCATGATCTTCGCGCCGCGCAGCGGCTGCGCCGCGGCGTACTCCTTGCGGGTCGCCATGAGGCCCGGCATCTCGTGCTCCGCGAGGCGGATCTCTTTGCGGCCGAATTCCGCAAGCGTAAGGTCGGCGACCTTGAAGTCCATGAGTGTCTCCTCCGTTGTCTGTCGGTGCGAGTTTAGGCGTCGCCGACGCAGGAACGCATACGCAGGCCCGCGAACCTGACACAAGAATGTGAGATTCCCTCGCCGACGGGTGCCGGAGGGCCGCTGGACTGTCTAGCGTGGACCCCAGGAACGGGGACCGGAGGCACGATGCGCATCACCGAGGCGGCCAGGCGGCTCGGCATGTCCCCCCGGATGTTGCGCTACCGGGAGGCTCTCGGCCTGCTGCCGCCCGTGCGGGACAAGGGCGCCCACCGGCGCTTCGGGCCCGACGAACTGGAGGCGGTGCGCCAGGCGACGGAGCTGGAGCGGCGGTTCGACGTCTCGCCGGCCGAACTGGCCTTCGCGCTCCGGGCGCTGTCCGAGCCCGCGGTGGCCCAGGCCGTACGCGACCTCGGCGTGCGCATCGGGCGGATCCAGGCGCCGCGCCGGGCGCTCGACTTCGAGAAGGAGAAGGCCCTGCGGCTGCTGCGGCACCGGTGAGCCAGGCGCTCGGAGGTCAGGCGCTCGGAGGTCAGGCGCTCGGCGATCAGGCGCTCGGGGATCAGGCGCCGACCACGAGGTGCAGGTCGTCCGCCCGCAGGGAGTCGGCCGTGACGTACGGCTGCTCGCTGACGATGTCGGTCATCGTCAGCGGGACGTTCAGGGACGGCACCAGTTTGAGTGCCCTGACCAGCAGGTTCGGGTGATCGGCCGTGAACTCCTGCGGCACGCCGAGGAGCTTGGCGGTCATCTTCGTCGTGCAGATCACCACATTGCCCTCGAAGGTGAACGTGCTGCCGGTCAGCGTCGTCGGGCCCATGGTCTGCTGGGGCTGCTCCAGCACGGCCTTGTCCATGGTGAAGCGGAGCATCTTGACGGTTCCGGTCGCGGTGGGCATCTCGACCACGCCGGTGAACTTCATCCCGGTCATGGTCAGCGAGGGCGCGCGGACGGCGGCCGTCTCGGTCGCGACCGTCACCGCTCCATGCGCGGAGGAGCCCCCCGGCTCGTCCCGGCCGTCCTCCCCCGGCGACGGCGAGGGACTCTTCCTGCCGGTGAGCGACCCCACGGCGTCCTTCAGGTTCGTGGGCAGGGTCGTCGGCAGGGCCGTGGGGACCGCGCTGGGCAGGACGCCGTGGAGGACGTCGGACAGGCCGCTGGGAACGGCGCTCGGGACGACACCGGGCAGGAGGGAACCGCCCTGCCCGGCCGGTCCGGGGTCCTCCCGCGCCATGCCCGTCCCGGCCGCCAGGATGACGGGCAGCACGGCGATGGCCAGCGCCTTGGCCGCGGGACCCGGACCCGTGTCGCCCCGCCCGCCGCCGTCCGGACGTACGCCACCGTCGTCAGGGCCGTCATCGGGGCTCTCGTCGGGGCGCTCGTCGGAGTCGCCGGGGCCGTCCTCGCGGTTGCCGGAGGAAGGATCGGCCTCGCGGCGGACGCGGGCGACCAGGATGCGCGGGCCCTCGCCCGCGGGTTCCACGGGCTGCTGCGGCCGGGTGACCTCATGAAGTTCGTCCCCGCTGACCACCCGGCGCTCGGTGAAGGTGATTCCCCCTTCCGCCGGCGCGCGCGGTGCGGCGGGCTCGATCGGCGCGGCACCGGCCTCGGTGGTCTCCGCGGGCGCCCAGGCCACCGCGAGCGCGCCTCCGACCAGGCCGAGCAGCATGCCGATCAGGAAGCCGCCCAGGTTGGCGTAGACGAACGACGCGATCGAGACCAGTACGGCGACCACGCCGAGGAAGGCCCGCTGGCCGGGCTGGAGCCAGATCATCAGGCCCAGGATGATCAGCACCAGTGCGATCAGGTAGGTGGCGCCGACCGTGCCCGACTGGATGACGAGCGGCAGGGCCTGGGTCGCGAACGGGATGCTCAGCAACTCGAGGCCGGCCGCGAGCACCAGCAGCCCGCCCCAGAACGGCCGTGACCGCCGCCATTTCACCGGCCGCTCCATCAGAAGCACTCGTGCTCGCCGGGCTCCACGGCCAGCTTCAGCCCGGGCAGCTTGAACGTGGCCGCATTGACCGCCCAGGAGACCTGCCGGAAGTCCTTGATGGTGACCCCTGAGGCCTGCTGGCCGAACATCCCCGTCGCGCCCTGACCGTCAGGCACCTGGTCGAGGGAGCTCGCGTCGCGGCCCGCCTCCAGCTTCGTAAAGACCGCGTTGCCCTCGATCTGGGTGGCGTCGACGATCATGTTCTCGGCGGTCACCGGGTCCTTTCCGGTGCCGGCGGTGATCCGGATGGTCACGGCACCGACGGGCGACTTCACCAGCACCGTCTGGCACATGTTGGTCAGGGTGGCCCTGCGGATGCCGGAGACGGCGACCGGGATCTTCTGGCCCTTCTTGTTCTCGACCGTGCTGCCATACTGCACGAAGCCCTGGCCCTGCAGCGTGTCCGCGGAGACCTTGAACGTGTCACCCGAGACCACGAACGACGCGCCGATCGCCCCCTCGGCGGTCGCGCCGACCAGCACGGAGGCGACCGCGAGCGCGGGCACGAAGACGAGGGCGAATCGTTTCCACCGCACGCGTCCCTGAATCATGAGTCACCTCCGGGGGTAAACCAGCCGTAATGTAAGGGTAAAGTTACCGACCGGTACCGCCCGCACTGAAGTGACTGTGCATCACATTTCAATTACGGTGCGCAAGGAAATACGGCTCCCCGTAACGGGGGTTATGCGCCGGCGTGCTGCTCCGAGGCCGCGTCCGCCCGATAGAGGTCCGGCTCCAGGTAGATCACCCTGGCCATCGGAACCGCCTCGCGGATGCGCCGTTCGGCCTCGTCGATGCCTCGCGCCACCTCACCGGCGGTGTCGTCGTGCTCCACCGCGATCTTGGCGGCGACCAGCAGCTCCTCCGGGCCGAGGTGCAGGGTGCGCAGGTGGATGACCCGGCTGACCTCGGGGGCGGCTTCCAAGGCGGCGCAGATCTTGTCCTCCACCTCGGGCGTCGCGCTCTCGCCGATCAGCAGCGACTTGGTCTCGGTGGCCAGGATGATCGCGATCACCGCGAGCAGCAGGCCGATGACGAGGCTGCCCACGCCGTCCCACGCGCCGTTGCCGGTGACCACGGCCATCGTCACGCCGAACAACGCGAAGACCAGGCCGAGCAGCGCGCCGAAGTCCTCCAGCAGCACCACCGGAAGTTCGGGGGCCTTCGCCCTGCGGATGAACGCCACCCAGGAGTGGTCGCCCTTGAGCGCGCGCGACTCCTTGATGGCCGTACGGAACGAGAAGCCCTCGGCGACGATCGCGAAGATCAGCACCGCGAAGGCCCAGACCGGCGACTCCACGGGCTGCGGGTCGGCGATCTTGTGCCAGCCCTCGTACAGGGAGAACAGGGCACCGATCGTGAACAGCACCACGGCCACCACGAACGCGTAGAAGTAGCGCTCCCGGCCGTAGCCGAAGGGGTGCTTGCGGGTCCTCCCCTTGGCGGCGCGCTTGCCGCCGAGCATCAGCAGCGCCTGGTTGCCGGAGTCGGCCACGGAGTGGACCGACTCGGCGAGCATCGAGGACGACCCGGTGAACAGGAACGCCACGAACTTCGCCACAGCGATCGCGAGATTGGCGCCGAGCGCCGCGAGGATCGCCTTGGTACCGCCACCCGCACTCACGTTGAACTCCTCATTTCAATCGGCCGAGGCGATCCTATTGGGAAATCCTGGCCTGGAGTTCCGTGGCCGCCGCGGCCGACGCCGGGTCCGTCCCGTACCCGAGAGCGAGGTAGACACTCGCGTAGTCGCACAGGCCGACCAGGGCGGCGAGCCGGTCCAGCGGGTGCACGCCCTCGGCCAGGATCTCGGACACCGGAACCCCCCGGTCCTCGGCCAGCCGTACGGCGGCCGTGCGGGACCTGGTCACCTGCGGGTGCTCCTCCACGTCGCGCAGCAGGAACAGGCGCAGGCGCGTGCCCTCCCCCGGCTCGTCGGCGAACGGGTCGGCGAAGATGTCCCGCCCGGCGAGAGGACCGTCGAACGTCACGATCTGGTTGTGGGCGGCCTCGGGCAGCTCCCCCCAGACGGCCGGGTAGCCGGCGTCCTCGCTCAGCCGGTCGGCCAAGCGGTGGGCCGCCACCGCGGCCAGCGGCGAGGTGCCCCAGATGACCGGAAGCGTCCCGGCCAGGTCCATCGCCAGCGTCTTGCCGGGGTTGATGAACGACTCGCTCGACGGGCGGCACCGGTGGGCCAGGTCCTCCAGCCGCTTGGCCATCGACTCGAACTCGCTCTCCCCGGCCGGGAGCAGCCCGAGCGCGGCCGCCGCCAGGATCGGCGGCACCATGAGCGACCACAGCGTGGCCCTCGGCTGCCCGGCCACCCCGGTCGCCCCGCCCACCGGCACGTACGGCCCGCCCGCGCGCTCGACCAGGGCCGACAGCGGCGTGTCGGGTGCGCCCACGCCCACGAGCGCGCACCCGCGCCGTACGGCCTCGGCGGTCACGGCGACGGTCTCCTCGGTCCTGCCGGAGCGGGAGACGGCGATGACGAGATCGGCGGCGCCGACCCAGCCGGGCAGCCGGTGGCCGCGCACCGTCACCACCGGGACCGGGGCGCCATACCGGCACAGCGCCTCGAGCACGTCGCCCACGAGGGCGGAGGCGCCCACGCCCGCCACGACGATCGCGCGGGGGCGGCCGTCCCGGCCGACCCGGGCCACGCCGTTCTCCACCGCCGATCGGTAGGCCGCCCGCACCTGGGCGGCCGACGACGCGACGGAGCGGAGCACGCCGGAGGGGTCGCCCTCCACCAGGTATGCCTGGTCATCGAGCCGGTCGGGCTCGAACCGGGCCCCTCCGGCACTGCTCATGCCTTGCGGGCCTCGTCGACGAGGAGCACCGGGATGTCGTCACGCACCGGATAGACCAGCCCGCACGACTCCGAGGTGCAGGCCAGCTCGTCCGCGTCGGGCACCGCGCGGAGCGGGGACTTGCACGCCGGGCAGGCCAGGATGTCCAGCAGCCAGTCGTCGATCTTCAACTCGTCAGCTCCTTACAACGGCGAGCACTTCGTCTCGAACTGCGGCGACCTTCTCCTCGTCGGCGGCCTCCGCGTTGAGCCGGAGCAGCGGCTCGGTGTTGGACGGACGCAGGTTGAACCACCAGTCCGGACCGCTGACGGTGAGTCCGTCCAGCTCGTCGAAGGTAACACCCTCCCGGCCCGAGAAGGTCTCGCGTACCCGGGCCAGGGCGGCGGCCTGGTCCTCGACCCTGCTGTTGATCTCCCCGGACGCGGCGTAGCGCGAGTACTGGGACAGCACCTCCGACAGCGGCCGGTCCTGCTCGCCCAGCGCGGCGAGCACGTGCAGGGCGGCCAGCATGCCCGAGTCGGCGAACCAGAAGTCGCGGAAGTAGTAGTGGGCCGAGTGCTCGCCGCCGAAGACGGCGCCGGTGCGGGCCATCTCCGCCTTGATGAACGAGTGGCCGACGCGGGTGCGGACGGGCTTGCCGCCGTGCTCGCCGACGATCTCCGGCACGCCCTTGGAGGTGATCAGGTTGTGGATGATCGTGGCGCCGGGGTTCTTGGCCAGTTCGCGCACCGCGACCAGTGCCGTGATCGTGGACGGCGGGACCGACTCGCCCCGCTCGTCGATGACCCAGCACCGGTCGGCGTCGCCGTCGAAGGCGATGCCGATGTCCGCGCCCTGCGAGACGACCGCCTTCTGCAGGTCGCGCAGGTTCTCCGGCTCGATCGGGTTGGCCTCGTGGTTGGGGAAGCTGCCGTCGAGCTCGAAGTAGAGCGGGGTCAGCTCGATCGGCAGGCCCTTGAAGACCTCAGGGACCGTGTAGCCGCCCATGCCGTTCCCGGCGTCCACGACCACCTTCAGCGGCCGGATGCCCGACAGGTCGACCAGCGTCTTCAAGTGGGCGGCGTAGCCTTCCAGCAGGTTCCGCTCGGTCACCGTGCCCTTGCCGGGCTCGCCGCCCAATTCCGAGCCGCCCAGTCCGGTGTCGAGCAGTTCGGCCGCACGGTCGCGGATCTGCAGCAGGCCGGTGTCGGTGCCCACCGGCACGGCGCCCGCCCGGCACATCTTCATGCCGTTGTACTTGGCCGGGTTGTGGCTCGCGGTGAACATGACGCCCGGCAGGTTGAGACTGCCGCTGGCGTAGTAGAGCATGTCGGTCGAGCCGAGCCCGGCGTTGATCACGTCGGCGCCCCGGGAGGTCGCGCCCCGCGCGAACGCCGCGGCCAGCGGGCCGGAGGAGGTGCGCATGTCGTGCGCCATCACCACCGAGGACGCGCCGGTCAGCTCGACGAAGGCCGCCCCGACGGCCTGTGCGATCTCCTCGTCGAGCTCGTCCGGCACCACGCCGCGCACGTCGTACGCCTTGAAGATCCTGCTGAGGTCGGCCACTGCACGCCCCTAAAAGTCGTTAAGTCTTCGCACCTGAGCCTATAGCGCCTGATTGCCCACGCAATGAGCCCTCCAACGCGCCGCGTGCGATCTCATCGCGGGGTGTTGTCGCGGGGTGTTATCGCTCCCTGTTCGGCTGGGCGGACTTGAGCACCCGGAGGTGACCCCGGCGGCCCACCTCGACCGCCTGGCCGACGGGCTCGCCGGCGGCGGGAGCGGGGCGGGCGGCCTCGCGGACCGCGTTCGCCAGGGCCTCCAGATCGTCCCCGCTCGGGGAGACGGACTCGGACGGAAGGCGCACGACCTCCCATCCCCTGGGGGCGGTGAGCCGTTCCGCGTGCTCCGCGCACAGGTCGTAGCAGTGAGGCTCGACGTACGTCGCCAGAGGGCCGAGTACGGCGGTCGAGTCGGCGTAGACATACGTGAGTGTGAAGACGGCAGGCTGCCTGCAGGCGGTACGGGAACAGCTGCGGACGGGGCTCACGGAGGGACCGTATCCGGTCCGCGTTCACATTGCCACCACCCCGCCGCTCTTATTGAACGTGTCGCCACAATTCCGCGATCTCTGAAGTCGACATGACGTTGGTGGGCAAAGCGGACACGACCCACGGGAGCCACCGCACCGGTGGGCCGGGCTTTAAGCTGACTGCGTGAGCGATCGGAGCGGTGACAGGCCGGATCGAGGGCGGCGGGTGCGCCGGCGTGACCGGCACGGCCGCGGCATGCGCGGCCCCCTCGCGCCCTCGCACGTCCCCATCGCCAAGTCCCGCGGCGAGCGGTTCGACGACCTGGTGATCGACGCGGTCGACCGGCTGAAGCCGCGGTGGGGCACCCAGCTCGCGTCGGTCGAGTTCGCGGTCGAGGAGGTGCCGCCGGCCGCGGAGCTGGTGGACGGTCCCGCCCGGCTGTCCTCCGACCCGATCCCGCTGGGACGGGCGGAGTCGGCCTCGGGGGACGAGCCCGCCACCGTCGTGCTGTACCGCCGCCCGCTGGAGGCCCGGGCCCGCGACCGCGACCAGCTCGGCACGCTGGTCCTCGACGTGGTCGTCGAGCAGGTGGCCAGCCTGCTGGGCCTCACGCCGGAGACGATCGACCCCGGCTACGACGACCGCCACTGAGGCTTCAGGGCAGCACGGCGCCCGGCGCGTCGACGGTCGGGGGCACCAGCGCCCAGGTCCTGGCCATGGCCAGCGGCTGCGCGGTGAGCAGCTGGCCGTCCTTGGCCGCCTCGTCGAGGACGCGCCCGCCGTACACGGGCCCCGAGCCCGGCATCGGCCGTACGACGACGCTGAAGCCGCCCTTGCTTCCCTTCGGCGGCGCGAGCCTGAGCTCCTTGGTGCGGGCGGCGGGCAGCTTCACCTCGACCGGGGCCGGCGCCTCACCCTTCGTGGGCACCAGCCGGACCTCCACGGTGGCCGCCGAGGAGGGCGCCGACAGCACCAGCCAGGAGGTCTGCTTGCCTTCCGCCCGGCCGTCCGCGACGACGCTGCCGAGGTCGACGGAGGCGGCGCCGGCCGTGAAGGCGACGTCCTGCCGCGCCCCCGTTCCGGTGATCTTGAGGCCCGCCACGATCGGGACGTCGGACTCCAGCACCAGCGCGGCCGGCTGCCCGCCGATCCCGGTGGACAGGTCGAGCGAGGCCGCCGATCCGGCCGGCACCTCGATCGTCTCCTTGTTCTTCAGCGCGTAGGAGCCGTCCTCCAGCACTGCTCTGATCCGCACGACCGTGTCCCGCTCCCCCGGCGTGGCGACGTACAGCTCCCGCTGGCCGGCGGTGCCGGGGATGCCGGGGACGACGACCCGGGTGGCGGGGGCTGCGGCGACGGGCAGCCAGTCGACGCCCCTGCCCTCACCCAGCACGGCCTTGACCGCGGCGGCCACCCGGCCGCTGCGCGTGCTCACCTGCAGGGCCATGATCAGCGGGGAGGGCGCGAGGTCGCGCAGCCTGATCACGCGGTGCTGGCCGGGCTTGACGACGACGCCGTTGCCGCGCTCGCTCAGCACCGGGCCTTCCCCGGAGTAGACCATGAACGAGACGACGGCCGGGGCCGCGTCGGGGTTGGCGAGGTAGAGGGTCATCTCCGCCGCGGCCGGCCCCGGCCCGACGAACCAGCTCTCCGCGCCCGGCTCGACGCACCGCACCCCGGCGAGCCCCCGCTGGGCGCCCGACGTCTCCCTGGCGGTCTGGGCGCTCTCCAGCCCGGCGGCCATCGAACCGGTGGCGTCGACCACGAGCGGGCCGCCCCCGGCGGCGATCTCGCGCTGCCACAGCAGGCCCGGCCGGTCGATCACGTCGTCCTTGCCGCCGGCCTTCTCCTCCGGAGTTTTGATCGCCGACAGGGTGGCGCTGCCCGGCCCCTGGTTCTGCTGTTCCTGGCTCTGCTGTTCCTGGGCGGGGGTCACCACGCTCACCCGGCTGCCGGACGGCGCGGGGCACACGGCGGTCACCGACTCCACCGGCGCCCTGACGGCCTGCGGACGCACCTGCGCGGCCGGCGCGGGCCGGCTGACGAAGGCCACGCCGTACAACGCGCCCAGCGCGACCAGCACCAGGGCGAGCAGGCCGAAGCGGTTCTCGATCAGTCTCCTCACGCGGGCACCCGATCTTTCCTGCCCTTGCCATCCTTCGCCCGGCGGCGGCCCCGCGGCCCCTCCTCGACGGGCGCGTCGGCGTAGTCGACGTCCGGCTCCTTCGTACGGGCCCCGGGCGAGGCCAGGATCAGCACGAGCACGAGCAGCGCGCCCTGGGCCCACAGCCAGCCCCGGTGCAGCGCGCCCGCGGTCGCCGGCGGCGGGGGCACCGTCACCTGGCCGGCCACGCGCCACAGGCCGCCCGTCTCCGAGAGGCTCACCCTGACCAGGGCGGGCTGCGAGTCGAGCGCCCGTTGCAGGGCGGGGTCGACGGCGCCCGGCACCGTCACGAAGCGAACCCCAAACGACGCGAGCGTCTGGACGTACGTGCTGCCCCGGCCCGAGGCGAGCCCGGCGACCGCGGTCGTGAAACGGTCGGTCGCCTCCCGGGGCGGTTCGAGGTCGGACTCGCCGATCAGCGGGCCCCGGCCGCGCATCAGCGTGTAGCCGACCCTGCCGTCCCTGGGACGCAGCAGGAGCGTGCCCTCGCCGGGCGCCGACTGGAGCGCGGCGAGCACCGGCACCGGGTCGCTCAGGTCGCTTCGCAGCGGGTCCTGCGCGCCTCTGGTCACCCACAGCGCGGCGGCGGCGAGCGGGGTCGCGAAGGCGACCACGACGATCAGCATCACGCCCAGGCGGCGCAGCCCGCCCCCGGCGCGGAACTCGGCGATCCGGTGCGCCTGGTGCCCCGCCGCCACCAGCAGGCCCGTCGCCGCGAACGCCAGCGGCACCCCCGGCCACGCGTCGTCGACCCGGCTGACCACGATCGCCACCAGGAGTCCGAAGAGCATGACGCCCCAGCCGATGGCGACGATCATCTGGTGACGCCGCAGCAGCAGCGCGGCCAGTGCGACCGCGATCAGGCCCGCCGTCGCCCACACGGGCGGCACCCCCGGCCCGCCGGGGCTCAGCATGAGCAGGGAGTCGGCGCCGAGGCGGGGGGCGGTGAGGCGGCCGTCGTGCAGGCCGGACTCGAGCAGGATCCGTCCCGGCTCCCTGGCGATCTGCATCAGCCACGGGAACAGCAGGACGACCGGGGTGCCGAGGCCGATCACGAGCGACCGCCTGACGCCCCTGCGAATGCCTCCGAACGACACCGCGGCGAGCCCGCCGAGGATCGCCACCAGCACGTACACGAGCGGGACGAAGGCCGTGCCCACGGTCAGGAGCAGGCCGAAGCCCCAGGCCGCCCGCCGCGACCCGGCGATCACCCGCGTGGCGAGCGCCGCGTAGACGGGCAGCAGCACGATCACGATCGCGGTGCCGAGCCGCCCGCCCGCCACCACGCCCGTCGTGACCGGCAGCAGGGCGTAGGTGGCGGCCAGCCACACCCGCGCGGGCGTGTACGAGATCATCCGCTTGGTCGCCGCGTACGCCGAGATTCCGGCAAGCGGCACGCAGCCGAGCAGCACCACGGCCACGGCCAGCCACGTCTTGCCCAGCGCGACCGCCGACAGCCCGGCCAGCACGGCGACGTACGGCGGGGCCCAGGTCTGCGATCCGAGCCCGGCGGCGTGGTGGTCTTCGATGTAGAGCCGCCACAGGTCGGACGCGCCCCCGGTGACCGGCACCAGAGCCCCGCCGCCCAGGTGTCCGTCGGAGGACAGGAGCCCGGGCAGCAGCGTCCTTTCGGCAGCCAGCGTGATCACCGCCAGGATCAGGCAGAGCACCACGCCCGGGCTGCTGAACACGCGCTGGACGCCGCCCGAGTCGGTCAGCAGTTCGTCGCCGTCGTCCTCCTGGGCGCTGTCCGCGGCCGCGTGGTGGCGGCCCGCCGAATCCACCGGGCCGGCTCCGGCGAGGAAGCCCTGCACCATGTCGGCCAGCCGCCGAAACGCGGCGCCCGGCGGGGAGAGCTTGCGCCGGATCGCGGGCCAGCCCTGCTTCCTGCCCTTCTTCCTGGCCTTACGGGCCCGCCGCAGGCGCAGCGGATGGCCGAGGACCGAGCCGAGCGCGGCCAGTTCGTCGAGGGCGTTGGCCGGCTGCTTGGCCAGCAGGAGCAGCAGGGCCCGCAGCGCGGACCCGAAGACGTTGCGCAGCACCGACCGCACGAGCGCGCCGAACGGCAGGTTCGCCATCAGGACGAACAGGCCGTTGCGCCGGTCGAGCCTGCGCGGGTGCTCCTCGCTGGTGGCGATCCTGCGGCGCCGCCGCGCCGACGCCTCGGCGTGCCAGGCCACCGCGTCGCTCACGTTCAGCACGCGGTGCCCGGCCGTACGGGCCCGCCAGCACAGGTCGAGGTCGTCGCGGAACAGCGGCAGCGCGGTGTCGAGGCCGGACAGCTCATCCCATACGTCCCTGCGGATGAGCATGCCGGCCGTGGAGACCGACAGGACGTCGGCGATCCCATCGTGCTGGCCCTGGTCGTACTCCCTCGGCTCCAGGCCGGTGTCGCGCCGTCCCGACCTGCTGACGGTCACGCCCATCTCGAGCAGCACCCGCCGGTCGAGCCAGTCGCGCAGTTTGGGGCCGAGGATGGCGGCCTTGGGATCCTGCTCGGCGGCCCACAGCAGGGCCTGCAGCGCGTGCGCGTCGGGCACGCAGTCGTCGTGGAGCAGCCAGACCCATTCCTGGCCGGGCGCGGGCGGCAGCCGCCGCAGCACCTCGTGGACGGCCTCGCCGAACCCGGTGGACCGGGGCAGGGTCAGCACGTTGCCCGAGCCGAAAGCCTCGGTCAGCAGCGTCCCGCTGCCGTCACGGCTGCCGTTGTCGACGCCGACGACACGGTCGAGAGGCCGGGTCTGGCGCAGCACCGCCGCCAGCGTCTCCTTGAGCCAGCGGGCGCCGTCGTGGGCGACGACGATCGCGGTCACCGAGTGCACGTCGAGTCCTAGGGGGGTCGTACGGCTGAGCGCCGACCACGATACGGCAACCCGGACTCACCCGATCACATCCAGGCGAAACAGGATGTCAGCAGCAACCCAGACATGAGTGCGGGGCCGCGCGCACGAACGCACGGCCCCGTCGGCGTCGTCGTCAGACGGCCTGGCGCTTGATCTTGCGCCTTTCCCGCTCGGACAGGCCGCCCCAGATGCCGAAACGCTCATCATGCTGAAGCGCGTATTCAAGGCACTCGGCGCGCACCTCACACGAACGGCACACCTTCTTTGCTTCCCTGGTGGAACCGCCCTTTTCAGGAAAGAACGCCTCAGGATCGGTCTGCGCACACAAAGCGCGCTCCTGCCACCCAAGATCTTCACCATCGAGCGCCTGTGCCATGACCAGATCGGTCATTGCACACCTCCCTGTCGCTCGCCCGCCCACATGGAGCCCCCCATAAAAACGCCTGCCCTATACCCACCCTTGGGAAGGCGTAACAACATGTCTGTAATTACACGCGCGTGGCGTGTGTGGCGTCAAGCGGCATAACGATACCCGGGGAAAGACCTGCTCGCCCCGGTTCGTACGCCCCGATCTACGGTCCTATCAGCGTTCGGAACCATACCAAGGGAGGTTGGGGTCGGTTCCGCGGCCTGCCTGATCGGGGGCGGAACCTTCCTCATACTTTGCCTGCGACCGATCCGGCGTGTAGATGGCCGTCGGGTCGAGCGGCTCCTCCCTGCGCAGGGGGTCGCTGAGCGGGTCTCCCGTGTAGCCGGAGGGGTCGAAGCGGAGCGTCTGGTCGGCGGGGCCGGGCGCCGGGGGCTGGAACGGCGCGGGCTCGGACTGGGGGTGGCCGAGCGGGTTGTCGTAGTACTCCGGCATGTCCTGCGGACCGGTGGGGTGGTCGGGCAGGGCGCCCTTCTGGTAGCTCTGCGCCTGCTGGTAGGCCTGCGCGAGCTGCTGCTCCCTCGGGTCGGCCGGGCCTTCGTACGCGGGGGGAGCGTCGAAGGCCGGGCCGCCGGCCGTGGGCTCGGCGGCCTGGCGTGCGTACGCCTGGCCCGAGTAGCCGGAGAACGGCGAACCCTGTCCGTACGGCTGGTCCTGCTCGTACGGCCTGGCCTCGGGGGCCGGGCTGTAGGAGGAGGGCTGGCCGTAACCGCGGGGGTCGGGGGCGGCGGGGGCATCGGGCGCGGTGGGGGGAGCGCTCGGGAACTGCCCGTAGCCACCGGAGTCCGTCTGCTGGCCCGCGTAGCCGTACTGGTCGAACACCGGGCCCTGCGGCGGCGGGGAGTAGTCGGGCCGCTGGGGCGCCGCCACCTCGGGCTGAGCGCCGTAGCCGTAGTCGGGGTAGTGCGCGCCGGTCTGGACGTCCTGCAGCGACGGCCGGGGCTGCTGCTGCGCCTGTCCGTGGCCGGGGCCCAGAGCGGAAGCCGGAGAGGAAGCGGGGGCGGGAGCCGGGGCGCCCGGCTGTCCGAACGGCGGGGGCTGCGGGGCGGTCGGGGCGGGACTGTAGGAGGGCTGCGGCTCGTATTCCTGGCTATAGACGTCCTGGGGCCGCTCCTGGCCGAAGGCTCCCTGGCCCCGATCCTGGGCGTACTGGTCCTGCGCGTACTGGTCCTGGCCGTACTGCCGCTCCTGGGCGTACTGCTGGTGCTCGGCGTAGCGGTGCTCGGCGGGCGGCAGCTGGGGCTGGGCCGGCGCCGGCGCGCTCTGCCCGTACGCGGACCCCTGCGGCTGGCCCTGGGGCTGACCCTGGTGGGGGGCGTCGTACTGGCCGGGGTGCGGGACGTTCTGCGGCGGGGTCTGGGGGACGTTCTGCCCGGGCAGGGGGTTGTTCTGCGGGTCGCCCGGGGCGGGGTGGCCGAACTGCTGCTGACCGGGAACCTGCTGACCTGGTACCTGCTGACCTGGTACCTGCTGAGCTGGCACCTGCTGGCCTGGCACCGGGCCGGGGTTGGGGCTGTGGGCCGGCGCGCCCGCACCTGCCGATCCGGGAACCTCGCCGTACCCCTGCGGCGCGTGAGGACCCTGCGGGCCGTGAGGGCCTTGCGGGCCCTGCGGCAGCGCCGGAGCGTACGACTGGGGCGGGTAGGCGTCCTCGCGCCTGCCGAAGTAGTCGCCCGCCGGTTCCCTGGCGGGCTGGAGCGCCGATGCCGTGCTCAGCGCGAACAGCGTGCCGAAGACGGCGAGCGCGACCATCGGCAGTCCGGTGATCAGGTATTCGAACCGGTCGCGGAACGTGGCCAGGTCGCCCACGAGCACGCCCAGCACACCGATCACGCCGAAGACGATGCCGAGACCGAGCGATCCGGCCGCGCCGAGCGCCACCAGGCGAGCCCGGGGGGTGGGCGCGCCGGCCTTGGCGACGAGCAGCACGGCGCCGAACGCGAGCGCGGTCGAGACCGGGGACACGAGGGAGTACAGGCTCGCCGCCGCGCGAACGCCGAACGTGCTGCTCAGCGAGGAGCCGATCAGCATGCGCGCGATGCTGACGAGGACGCTGGTGATCACCACCGCGAGCATCGTCCACGCGGCCGGCTCGCGGAGCCGGCCGGTATCGACCTTGAGCACGACTACCCCCATCGGTCCAAACGGCACTCGGGGGAAGTTTTGCACATGTCTGACTTAAGCGTCGGCAGACCCAAGAACCTCACAAGCCAAACACACCCTACATATCGGCGTTCATCCCGTTCCTGGGGTGGGTGTCGGCGATCCCTCGGGCGGCCGGTGGAAGACTGGCGGCATGCGCATCGTGTCCCTCGCCGGAGGAATCGGCGGCGCCCGGTTCCTCCGAGGTCTCAAGGCGGCGGCCCCCGATTCCGAGATCACCGTGATCGGCAACACCGGCGACGACATCACCCTCTTCGGCCTGCGCGTGTGCCCAGACCTCGACACGGTCATGTACACGCTGGGCGGCGGCATCAACGAGGAACAGGGCTGGGGGCGGGCCGCTGAAACGTTCACGGTGAAGGAGGAGCTCGCCGCGTACGGCATGGAGCCGCAGTGGTTCGGCCTCGGCGACCGGGACTTCGCCACCCACATCATCCGCAGCCAGATGCTGGCGGCCGGTTATCCGCTCTCTCAGGTGACCGAGGCCCTGTGCGACCGGTGGCGGCCAGGGGTGCGGCTGCTGCCGATGTCGGACGACCGCACCGAGACCCACGTGGTCGTCTCCGACGAGGCCGGCAGGAGGGCCGTCCACTTCCAGGAGTGGTGGGTGCGGCTGCGCGCCTCCGTGCCGGCCGAGCAGATCGTGCTCGTCGGCGCGGACGAGGCCCGCCCCGCGCCCGGCGTGCTCGACGCCGTCGCGGCGGCGGATGTCGTCATCCTCCCGCCGTCGAACCCGGTCGTCAGCATCGGCACGATCCTCCAGATCCCGGGCATCCGGGCGGCCCTGGAGGACAAGACGGTCGTCGGCGTCTCCCCCATCATCGGCGGCGCGCCGGTGCGCGGCATGGCCGACGCCTGCCTGACGGCGATCGGCGTCGAGACGAGCGCCCAGGCCGTCCTGGAGCTGTACGGCTCCGCGTTGCTCGACGGCTGGCTCGTGGCCGAGGAGGACAAGGGCGTGGCGCTCGACGGCGTGGTGGTCGAGGCCCGCCCGCTCCTGATGAGCGACCCCGAGGCCACGAGGGACATCGCCGCCGCGGCCCTCGCCCTGGCCCGATCCCTCGCGTCCTGAACCGATGCCAGAACAGATGTCAGAGGAGCCCATGCCCCAGATCACTGTCAGCGGCGTGCCCGGCCTGCCCGAGGTGCGTCCCGGCGACGACATCGCCCTGCTCGTGGCGCAGGCCGCGCCCGACCTCCGGGACGGCGACATCCTGGTCGTGACCTCCAAGATCGTGAGCAAGGCCGAAGGCCGCGTCCGCCAGGACGGCAGCCGTACGGCCGCGATCGAGGAGGAGACCGAGCGCGTGGTCGCGCGGCGCGGGGACACGGTCATCGCGCAGACGCGGCACGGCTTCGTGATGGCCGCGGCCGGCGTCGACGCCTCCAACACCTCCCCCGGCACCGTGCTGCTGCTGCCCGAGGACCCGGACGCCTCGGCGGGCCGGATCCGCAGGGGGCTGCGCGAGCGGCTCGGCGTGCGGGCCGGGGTGATCGTCTCCGACACCTTCGGCCGGCCCTGGCGGCACGGCCTGACCGACGTCGCCGTCGGCGCGGCCGGCGTGCGGCCCCTGGAGGACCTGCGCGGCGGCACCGACGGCTACGGCAACCCGCTCAACGCCACCGTCACGGCGCTGGCCGACGAGATCGCGGCGGCGGGCGACCTGGCGAAGGGCAAGCTGTCCGGCGTTCCGGTGGCCGTCGTCCGAGGGCTGGGCGACCTGGTGACCGACGAGGACGGCCCGGGTGGGCGGGTCCTCGTCCGCCCCGCCGACGAGGACATGTTCCGGTACGGCTCGGCCGACGTCGTCTTCGCCCGCCGCACGATCCGGGAGTTCTCCGCCGCCGAGGTGGACCCCGCGGCCGTACGGCGGGCCGTGGCCGCCGCCGTCGCCGCGCCCGCCCCACACCACACCACACCGTGGCGGTTCGTGCTGCTGGAGACCCCGCGGGCGCGTACGGAACTGCTCGACGCGATGCGGGACGCCTGGATCGAGGACCTGCGCTCCGACGGCTTCTCCGAGGAGTCGATCGCCCGGCGGATCCGGCGCGGCGACGTGCTGCGGAACGCGCCCTACCTGGCGGTGCCGTGCCTGGTGATGGACGGCTCGCACACCTACAGGGACGAGCGCAGGAACGCCGCCGAGCGGGAGATGTTCGTGGTGGCCACCGGCGCCGGCGTGCAGAACTTCCTGGTCCAGCTCGCCGTGCAGGGGCTGGGCTCGGCGTGGGTGTCGTCCACGATGTTCTGCCGTGACGTGGTGCGCAAGGTGCTCGACCTGCCGCAGAACTGGGACCCGATGGGCGCCGTGGCCATCGGCCATCCCGCCGCGCCGCCGAAGGACCGGCCGCCGCGCGACCCGGCCGACTTCCACGTCACGAGGTGAGCGCCGGAATCACTGCCGCTCCATGTACCACTCCTGGTCCGCGAGGGTGTTGCAGGTCCACTGGATGGCCTTCTTCCCCTTGCGGACCTCCCCCTTGCCGATGGCCAGGCACAGCCCGGTCTTCGCGTTCATCGTGGTGAAGTGGTTGTGCTTTTCAGCGATTCGAGCAAGTCGGGTGGCACAGCCGCCGGGCCAGCGCCGACAGGAACACGTCGATGATCTGGCCCGGCTCCTGGGCCACGTAGAGCTGCCCGTTGGTGGCCGAGACGATCTCGCCGAGCGCCTGCCGGTCGGCGGCCTTGCCGAACGCGACCACGATGATCTGCACCGGCTTGTCCGGGTCCCACTCCTTGCGCAGCTTGTTGACGAGGTCGCGCCGCGAGACGCCCTTCCCGTCGTCCACGCCCGCGGTGAGCACGAGCAGGGCGTTGCTCATGAGGGGGTCGTAGCCCTTCGACACCGACCGGAAGCCCGCGTCGATCGCGTCGTACAGCGAGCTGCTGCGGTCGCCGAGCGCCTTGATGCCGTCGGCCACCCGGAACAGGGCGGTCCTGCGGATCTCCTCCTGGCCGTCGTCGGGCTTGGTGATCGGGCCGAGGCCGACGAGTTCGCGATGGTCCGCGCCGTCCTTCAGGTCGCGGGCGAACTCCCACAGGCCCATGTGGGTCTCGTTCGGGAACAGCTGCAGGCCGAGCTTGGCCGCCTCGACCGCGACGTCCAGCCGGGTCTTCCCGCCCGCGCCCTTCGGCCCGTCGATCGGCTCGGCGTTCTCCTTCGACACGTCGGCCAGCACGAGGAGCCGGCTCGGCGGGGCCAGCCTGCTCCACGCCTCCAGCGCCTCGTCGATCACCTCGGCCGTGATCGACGGCCGCGGGCGCGGCAGCTCGGTCGAGATGCCCGCACCGCTGTCGAACGGCGGCTGCCCGTCGGCGCCGCGGAACCCGGCCTTCCGCACGGCCTCCTGCGTCGCCGCCGACCGCAGCCATGCCGCGAACAGCCGCGAGGCCGCGGCCCGGTCGGGGTCCGCGGCCGTCACGACGTACGGATAGTCGAGGTTGATCGTGCCCTCCTTGGGCGGGAGGGCGACCACGGGCTCCGCGCCGCTCCCGCGGTTGTGCGCCCACACCGACTGCTCGGGGACGATCACCACGGGACGCGACCAGAATCCGGGGGCGTCCACCGCGCCGAGCATGCTGCGGTAGTCGGGGGCCGATCCCGACTGCGCCATGCGCACGAAGGCCGTGAGGTCGCGGTCGGCCTTCTCGCCCGTGCCGACGATGTCACGGGCCGCCGCGACGGTCGCGATCCCCGCCCCCGAGACCGACGGGTCGGGGATGCGGACGATGTCCGGCTCGTGCTCGGTGGGCTGGAGGCGTCCCCGCACCGTGGCGGGAAAGACCATGTCCCAGCTCATGGCCGTCCCCCCGGCGGCGAACCTCTCGGCGAGCGAGCGCCGGGTGGCGAAGACCAGCGGGGAGGTCGCGACCACGGTCTCGTCTGCGGCGATGTCCTGCCCGCCCTGCTTGCGGGCCAGCCGCACCCACACGGAGGAGTCGGCGATCCATCCGTCCGGGCGATCGGGCAGGACGCCGGCCCGGTCGCCGATCAGCGTGCGGAGCACCGGCGCCGGGGGCTGCTCGGCCACCTGGACCTGGACGCACCGTCCCTCCACCCCCGCGCCGGAGGCGTTGAACCGCCCGGCCGCGTCCATCACCGGCGGCGCGACGTCCACGGCGGCCGCGACGCTCACGAGGATCGGATCCCGGGCGGAACACGTTCCCGTCGAGCGCGTGAGGAACAGGACGCCCCCCGCCGCGACGATCGCCACGGCCGCCAGGGCCGCGACCATGCCCTTCCACCTGGCCTGCCTGCGGCGCCGCTCGACGGCGAAGGCGGCGCGGTGACGACCGGACGGCACGGTGCGGGTCCTTCCCAGTTCTCATGACCGGTGCAGCGGCATTGTGATTCTGCCCATCCCCCCCGCGTGCGGCGCAAGAGCGAAATAGAACTTGTTATATACAGCGCGTCCAATTACTCCCGACGCACGACGGGCGAGACCGTGAGCAGCGGCCCGCGGACCGACTGGCACACCCCGTCGCTGCGCCGGGCCGCCTCGGCCCGCTCCTCGCTCGGCCGGCCGTACGACGTGGTGCGCTGGCGCAGCGGACGGCCGGTCGGCGCGACCATGGCCGCGATCTCGCTGATCGTCTTGTAGGAGCCGTTCTCCGAGCCGGCCATCCGGCTGATCGTCTCCTCCATGAGCGTGCCGCCGAGGTCGTTCACGCCTCCGGCGAGCACGTCCCGGCACAGGTCGTCGCGCAGCTTCACCCAGGAGCACTGGATGTTGCGGATCGCGCCGTGCAGCATGATCCGCGCCAGCGCGTGGACGGCCCGGTTCTCCCGCGCGGTCGGCCCCGGCCTGGCGATCCCCGCCAGGTAGATCGGGGCGCTGTGGTGCACGAACGGCAGCAGCACGAACTCGCTGAACCCGCCCGTCTCCTCCTGGATCGAACGGATCAGCCGGATGTGGCGCACCCAGTGCTCGTGGGTGTCCACGTGGCCGTACATCATGGTCGAGGTCGTCGGGACGCCGACCCGGTGGGCGGTGGTGATGACCTCGATCCACTCCCGGGCGGGCAGCTTGCCCTTGGTCAGCACCCACCGCACGTCGTCGTCGAGGATCTCGGCGGCCGTGCCGGGCAGCGAGTCGACCCCCGCCTCCCGCGCCGCGTGCAGCCACTCCTCGACCGACAGGTTCGTACGGCTCGCGCCGTTGACGACCTCCATCGGCGAGAACGCGTGCACGTGGATCTCGGGGCAGCGTTCCTTCACCGCGCGGGCGATGTCGAAATAAGCCGTGCCGGGCAGGTCGGGGTGGATGCCGCCCTGCATGCACACCTCGGTCGCCCCGGCCTCCCACGCCTCCTGCGCCCGGTCGGCCACCTCGCTCAGCGACAGGGTGTAGGCGTCGGCGTCGGTGCGCCGCTGGGCGAACGCGCAGAAGCGGCAGCCGGTGTAGCAGACGTTGGTGAAGTTGATGTTCCGGTTGACGACGTAGGTGACGTCGTCGCCCACCGCCTCGCGGCGCAGCCCGTCGGCGATCCGGCACAGCTCCTCCAGGCCGGCGTCGTCGGCGCCCGCCCCCGACTGGTCCCCGGCGAGGTCGAGCAGCGTCAGCGCCTGCTCGTCGGTCAGCCGCGCCGGGTCCGCCTCGGCCTGCCGCAGCGCCTCCCGCACGTCCGCCCTCACGGCCCCGTCTCGTCCGCCGCTGGGCAGACGCTCGCGCAGGGCGTCCCAGTCGCCGTACACGCTGTCGAAGTCGGCGCGGCGGTCGCCCGTCCGGCCCTCGGCGTCGACGGCGGTGTGCAGGTCGGCCCGTCCGCCGGTGACGAGGCCGCCGTCGGGCTCCTGCCACGGACGGCCCGCAAGCACGGCGTCCTCCCGCGCGAGCCCGGTGGCGGGGTCGGCCAGCGCCGCGACGTGCTCGGTGAGCCGGGGGTCGAGCCACGGCTCCCCCGCGAGCACATACTCGGGATAGATCGTGAGGCGCTCGCGCAGCCTGAACCCGGCGGTGGCGGTCCGCGCCGCCAGGTCGTCGATCTGCGGCCACGGGCGCTCGGGGTTGACGTGGTCGGGCGTGAGCGGGGACACCCCGCCCCAGTCGTCGATGCCCGCCCGCAGCATCAGCGCGTACTCCTCGCCGATCAGGTTGGGCGGCGCCTGCACGCGAACCTTCGGGCCGAGCACGAGCCGCGTCACCGCGATCGTCGCGGCCAGTTCGTGCAGGTCGGCGTCGGGCATCCCGCGCATGGCCGTGTCGGGCTTGGCGCGGAAGTTCTGGACGATGACCTCCTGGATGCCGCCGTACTCCCTGGCCACCCGGCGGATCGCGAAGATCGACTCGGCTCGCTCCTCGATCGTCTCGCCGATGCCGATCAGCAGGCCCGTCGTGAACGGCACGCTGGAGCGGCCGGCGTCCTCCAGCACGCGCAGCCGTACGTCCGGGTCCTTGTCGGGAGAGCCGTAGTGGGCCTCGCCCTTCTCGGTGAACAGCCGCCGTGAGGTGGTCTCCAGCATCATGCCCATCGAGGGCGCGACCGGCTTGAGCCGCTGCAGGTCCTTCCAGGTCAGGACGCCGGGGTTGAGGTGGGGCAGCAACCCCGTCTCCTCCAGCACCCGGATGGCCATCGCCCGGACGTACGACAGCGTGTCGTCGTACCCGTGGGCGTCGAGCCACTCGCGCGCCTGGTGCCACCGGTCCTCCGGCCGGTCTCCGAGCGTGAACAGCGCCTCCTTGCAGCCCATCGCCGCGCCCTGGCGGGCGATCTCCAGCACCTCGTCCGGGGGCAGGAAGGCGCTGGGCAGCTTGTGCGGCGCGGTGGCGAACGTGCAGTAGCCGCATCGGTCCCGGCACAGCCGGGTCAGCGGGATGAACACCTTGCGGCTGTAGGTGATGACGCCGGGCCGTCCGGCTGCCTCCAGTCCCGCGTCCCTGACCCGCGAGGCGTGCGCGAGCAGGGCGTCCAGGTCGTCGCCGCGGGCGCGCAGCAGGATCGCCGCCTCGGCGAGGTCGAGGGTCTTGCCGTCCCTGGCCCGCGCGAGTGCCCGGCGGGTGCCGCTGTCGGAGCTGACGTTCGGGGGTCGCTTCGCCGTCATACGCCGCACCCTATGAGGCGTGGGTCCGTCCGGCGCACCCAGCCCCCGGCCGCCCGTACGGGAGAAGTCATGGCGTACGCCCGCCGGGCAGTTTGCGGCCGGAGGGTATTAGCGGTGGGACCAAATCGATGAACGGGGGAAATTCGGTGGCTGTTATCGGGGCGAATGGGGCGTTTTGTCTAGCCTCAGGGGTCCGGTCGCTGGCCGTCGCGACGCTCGTCATCGGGTTGTCGGCGCCGGCGGCCGAGGCGTTCGCGGCGCCGTACGCCGGGCACGGCGGCGGATCGGGCAAGGGCCACGCCAAGCAGGTCACGGACGGCCGCAACACGGCCAACACGCCCGCGATCGCCAGCGCCCCCCGGCAGGTGTCCATGGGCAGGCGCAACGTGAACGCCCCCGCCGGCAACATCAGCCTCGCGTTCGCCGGCCTCCAGCAGGAGTCGAGCGCCAGCGTCTTCACCAACACCCTCAGCGGGCAGTGCCACGCGGGGGTCGAGCACTGCGGGATCAACCAGGACCTGAAGACACACGAGGCCGGTGGCGCGCGGCGCACCGGACGTGGTCAGAAGGCCCGGTAGTCGCGCGGGGCCATGCGCGGGCCGCGCGCCGGCGGCCTGACGCCGCTGAGCTCGATCAGCCGGACCACACGGTGGCGGTGTCCCCGGAACGGCTCGAGCAGGTCGAGCATGCCGTCGTCGTCGGTCTTCTGCCCGGTCAGCGCGTAGCCGACGATCCCCGGCAGGTGGAAGTCGCCCACGCTCGGGGCGTCCGGGTCGCCGTGGGCCCGCTGGCGCACCTCGGCGGAGGTCCACACGCCGATGCCCGGCAGCGCCCGCAGCAGGCGGTCCGCCTCCGCCGACGCCTCCGTGGTGCGCTCCAGCTTCTCGGCGTGCCGGGCCGCGTTGACGATCGTCCTGGCCCGTACGGCCTCCGCGCCCGCCCGGTGCCAGTCCCACGACGGGATCGCCCGCCACACCTCCGGCGGCGGCATCACGTGCATGCCCTCGGGGGCCGGGCCGGGGGCCGGCTCGCCGTACCGGCCCATGAGGAACCGCCAGGCCCGCCACGCCTCCCTGCCGACCACCTTCTGCTCCAGCACGGCGGGCGCGAGCGCCTCGAAGACCCGCAGGGAGCGCCCGATCCGCAGCCCGCCGGCACGGCCGGCCAGTCCCGCGACGAACGCGGCGGCGCGGGCCTGCCGGGGATCGCCCGAGCGGGTGAGCCGCGCGAGCGTCGCAGCGAAGCCGGCCACGTCGTCGTCGGCGCCCAGCAGCGACGGAAGCGTCTCAAGCAGCCAGTCCGCCCCCGGCCCCCACGCCTGCCCGAGGACCTCGCCGCCGCTCACCGTCACGCGCAGGGTGCCGGGCCCTTCGGGGGTGCGCGAGGTGCGCCAGATCGCCCCGTCCGGGGTACGCCGCCAGGCCGGGTCGCCTCCCCCGTGCCGGTGCGGCGACAGCGTCAGCGCGAGGTCGAACGGCGCCGACGGCCGCCAGTGCCGCTCGCTTCGCCGTCCGGTGGAAGCCGTTCGGATCATTTCAGACGTCGCTGGAGAAGCGGACCGCGCACTCGGGCAGATTTACCCCCGGCCAGACGCGTATACCGGAGGTGAGCTCGTTGCCGGGGCCGATGAGCGCGCCGTCGCCGACGACGACCTGGCGCAGCACGGCGCCGGAGGCGACGCGGGCGCCGACGCCGACGACCGAGTCCACGACGGTCGCGCCGGACGCGACGTGGCAGCCCTCGGACAGCACGCTGCCGCGTACGCTCGCGCCGGCTTCGACCGTGGCCCGGGCGCCGACTACCGTGCCACCGGTGACCTTGGCCTCGGGCGACACGACGGCCCCGTCCAGCAGGAGGCTCTCGCCCACCGGACCCGGCAGCGCGGGCGAGCCGAGCTTGCCCCGCACCAGGTCGGCCGAGCCCTGCACGAACGCCGCCGGCGTGCCCACGTCCAGCCAGTAGGACGCGTCGGCGTAGCCGAGCACCAGCTCACCGGCCGCGATCAGCCCGGGGAAGGTCTCCCGCTCCACCGACACCACCTGGCCCTCGGGGATCGCGTCGATGACCGAGCGCTGGAACACGTAGCAGCCGGCGTTGATCCGGTTCGTCACGGGATTGGGCGTCTTCTCCAGGAAGGCGCTGACCCGGCCGTCGTCGTCGGTCGGCACGCAGCCGAACCTCGACGGGTCGTCCACCTCCGTGAGATGGAGGGTCACCGCGGCCCCCCGTGAAACGTGCAGGTCCACCTGCGCCGCGATGTCGTGGCCCGACAGGATGTCGCCGTTCAGCACGAGCACCGGCGCCTCGGGCGGGCAGGTCAGCGCCCGCGCGGCGTTGCGGATCGCGCCACCGGTGCCGAGCGGGGTGTCCTCGGTCATGTAGACGATCTCCAGGCCGAAGCCCGACCCGTCCCCGAACGCCTCGCCGAACATGGAGGCCCGATAGGACGTCGCGAAGACCACCCGGCGCACCCCGTACGCCCGCGCCTTGGCCAGCTGGTGCGCGAGGAAGGGCACCCCCGCCGTCGGAAGCAGCGGCTTGGGCGTGCTGAGTGTCAGCGGTCGCAGACGCGTGCCCTGGCCGCCCACGAGAAGGATCGCCTCAAGACCATCCGGCGACCGCACAGAACTCTCCCTCACAGCCGCGAGGGTAGCCTAGCCGGGCCCTCCGCATGGCTCGCCGCCGCCGACCGTTGTGCGGACGTTTCACGACAGGCGCGGAATCTCCGTTCGCGAACCCCAAACCGGGCAACACCAGGGATGATTTCGCCCCAACATAAGCAGTGAAAACGGACGTCCAAAAATCGGGCTGTCGATGCCCTTCGCGCGTATGGTGGCATTCGGCTCACACTGGGATAAGTCGACGACACGCCTCGGGGTGGATACCACTTCCGGCTCTTCCTGGATTCGGAGCTCACGGAAGTGGTCGCCTGCTTGGGAGTGAAACCATCCGGTCACTGATCGGCAACTCTGATGGCACCTCACGCCGATTCGCTGCGCAGGCGACTCGGCCTGTGGCGTTCGCCTGCCTAGCCTTCGACGGCCCGTTGGTAGGCGACGAGGTGGGCCTCGGCGGAATGCCGCCAGGTGAACTCGCGTGACCGGGTGACACCCGCCCGCGCCAGCGACTCGCGGCGCTCCGGTGACTCCAGCATGGCCCGCAGTGCCCGCGCGATGCTGTCGGCGTCGGGCTCGGTGTAGGCCACGGCGTCGCCGCCCACCTCGGGCAGCGAGGCACGGTGGGTGGTCAGCACGGGCGCCCCGCAGGCCATCGCCTCCAGCACCGGCAGGCCGAACCCCTCGCAGCGCGACGGGGAGGCGACCACGAGCGCCCCGCCGAGGAAGCCCGGCAGGTCGGCGAAGGGCAGGAAGCCGGGACGCACGACCTTCACCCGGGGCGGCAGCGCGGTGACGGCGGCGTCGACCTCCTCGTCCCAGGCCGGGCCGCCCGCCAGCACCAGCGCGGGCGGCGAGGACAGATGCCCGACCGCCCGGCCGAACCCGGTCACCAGGTTCGGCACGTTCTTGCGCGGCTCCAGCGCGCCCAGATAGGCGACGTACGGCCGGCCGTGCAGGCCGATGCGCCCGGCCACCCGGCGCACGTCCTCGGGCCCCGGCGGGTGGAACAACGTGGGATCCACTCCGTGATAGGCGACGTCGATCCGGGTGGGGTCGGCGTCGAGCACCCGGACCAGCTCGTCCATGGTGGCCTTCGACGGCACGATCACCCGGTTGGCGTGGCGTACGGCGGTGCGGGTGGCCGACCGGAAGAACGAGGCTCTGACGGGGTCGTGCTGGTCCGGGTCGGTGAACGAGGTGACGTCGTGGACGGTGGCCACAGTGGGCAGGCCCGAGCCCAGCGGGATCGAGTAGTAGGGGGCGTGGATCACCTGGGCGCCGGCGTGCCTGGCCAGGACCGGCAGCCCGGTCTGCTCCCAGGCCAGCCGTTTGTTCCGGTTGGTGATCGCGGGCGGTCCGGAGAGGATCCGCGCCGAGGGGGCCAGGGCGGCGTATCGCTCGGCGTCCGCGCGCTGGCAGACCACCGCGATGTCCGCGCCCGCCTCGTGCAGGGCCGCGACCAGTCCATCGACATACCTGATCAGGGCGCCGCGATCGGCGGGGACCGCGGCGGCGTCGACGAGCACCCGGGGTGTCAAGTGAATCGCTCCCCTCACTGGGCCCGCACAAGGCCGGGAGGATCGCTCCCCGCCCGCGCGGTCCCGCTGGTTCCGGCGGTGTTCCGGCAGGGGCCAGGGGCCCACGCCACGAACTGACGCCTTCCCCCGCATCCCTCCCTGTCACTCTATTTCCGACGTCCCCCGAAACGTGAGCGATATCACGTGAGGATCATCTCTCCGGATGGGCGACCCGCGCCGATTCCACGGATTCAGGCCCGTGCTACGGGTTCCTCCCGCGTACGGACCGCGCGCCGTGAGGCCAGACCGGCGACGCCGGCGCACACCAGGTCGCCGACGGACACGATGAGCCGGGAGCACAGCGCGGCGGCGATCGCGGCGGGCCGGTCGAGCACCGGGGCGAGCGCGGCCACCATCGCGACCTCCCGCACACCGGCGCCTGCCGGGGCGATCACGAACACGAACCCCAGGCACCAGGCGAGCGCGAACGCGCCGAAGCTCAGGATCACGGCCGAGGGCCCGCCCGCCCCGAGGCCGTGCACGATCAGCGCCAGGTGCACGCCGTACGCCGCCCAGCCCGCCAGGGCCCAGCCGCACGCGACGAGCACGCCGCGCCGGGTGAGCGGCCGTTCGAGCGGCGGGCGGCGCAGCGTGCGCAGTCCGAAGGCGATGACGCCGTTGACCACCTTCGGATGCAGGGCGGCGGCGACCACGGGCACGAGCAGCAGCAGCCAGGCGTATCTCACGACGGACTGCCCGGCGAGCACCGGCAGCGTCACGACGGCCACCAGCAGGCCGGTGCCGAGGTAGATCGGATACGTCAGGAAGAAGGCGGCGGCGCTGCGCGGCCGGGGGATGCCGTGGTCGCGGCCCATCTCCATCTGCGCGAGCATCGGCCACACCGACCCGGGGATGTACTTGCCGAGCTGGCCCACAAAGAAGATCTTGGACGCGTCGGTGAACGCCAGCGGGGAACCCAGGTCGGTCAGCAGCGCCCGCCACATGAGCATCCCCGACAGCAGCGCGCCGAGCACCGCCACCAGCGAACCGGCGAGCTCCGCCCACGACAGGCGGGCGAACCCGTCCGTCACGGCGGTCCACTGACTCGCCACCGCCCAGACGCCGAACCCCAGCGCCACGAGCAGAAACAGCGCGCGAACGGCCTTGCGCCGACTCATCGGGACGTACGGACCGGCTCGGGCGGCTGCGGGAGCGGCGCACCGAGGGGACGGCGGGGCGTCTTGGTCGCGACCCACAGATAGGTGGGGACGACCGGCAGCAACGCCCGCAGGGCCGGGCGCGGGGTCCGCTCCAGCGTGGCCTTGGCGGCGCGGCCGGCCGCACCGGGGAACAGCTCGCCCCCGGCGAACCGCTCGGGCGCGGCCAGCACCGGGAACGTGTAGTCCCACACGTGGAAGTCCGCCAGCATCCGCCGCAACCCTGGCCGGGTGCGGAAGCGCTCGTAGTAGTGGTCGGCCCGGCCGAACGCCCGCACGTACCGGTCGGCCGCGGCGGGCGGCAGGTAGGACAGGAAGGGCAGCTTGTAGTGCGGCTCCATGACCCCGAGCCGGTTGCCCAGGCCCAGGTAGAGCACGCCGTCGTCGGACAGCACCCGGTGCATGTCGGCGATCACGGCGTCGGGGTCCACCACGTGCTCGTAGATGTGGTTGAAGACCAGCACGTCGATCGAGCCGTCAGGGAACGGCAGCCGGGAGCCGTCGGCGCAGACGAATTCGACACGCTCGCCGAACCGGTCGGACGCCTTACGCAGGCCCGGGACGTCGATGTCGAGCCCGAGTGTGTGGCGCGCGCCCGCGGCGGCGAGCTCGTCGGCGATGAACCCGGCCGAGCACCCGACGTCGCCGACCGTCAGCCCCGAGAGCGCCTCGCCGGGCTTGGCCGCGTCCCTGCCCAGGAAGTGCGCGAGCACGGCGATGATCTTCGCGGCCTTGCGCCTGCGCTTGTCCTCGTCGAGCATCGCGGCCTGGAACTCGGAGTATTCGAGCTGGGCCGCGCGTTCCGCGCTCACCCTCGTCCTCCGCTCACCCTCGTCTTCACGCTGCCCAACAGTACCCGTGCCCGCCCCGCCCCCGTCTCCCGATCAGCCGACCCTGTGGATAACCCTCGCGTCGGACCTACCGATCAGTAGCTTCAGGCTTTACTCTGGGGCGCGTGCCGCGCCTGCTGAACCGCCTGCGCTCCAGCCCGCTGCTGCGGGTGCTGCTGGCCCTGGTCGCGCTCGCCTTCCTGGCGTACGGCCTGGCCCGGAACTGGACGGAGACCTCCGCCGCCCTGTCGCGGCTGTCGTGGTGGTCGCTCGGGACCTCGTTCCTGGCCGTGCTCGCCGGGCTGGGGTTCATGCTGGTCGCCTGGCGCGACATCCTCGCCGGGCTCGGCTCGCCCCTGCCGCTGCGCGTGGCCGCACGGGTGCTGTTCGTCGGTCAGCTCGGCAAGTACATCCCCGGCTCGGTCTGGGCGTTCGCCGCGATGATCGAGCTGGCCCGCGACCACGGCGCGCCGCCGCGGCGGACGTTCAGCGCCACCGCCCTCGGCCTGGTGACCTCCCTGGGCTGCGCGCTCGCCCTCGCCGCGGCCACGCTGTCGCAGCAGATCGCCAGTCAGGCGTGGTGGCTGCTCGCGCTGGTCCCGCTCATCCTCGTCGGCCTCCACCCGCGGGTGATGACCTGGGGGCTCAACCTCGCCCTGCGGGTCGCCCGCAGGGAGCCGCTCGACCGGGTGCTCAGCGGCGCGGAGATGGCCAAGGCCGCCGCCTGGACGATGGTCGGCTGGCTGGTGTACGGCGTACACCTGTGGGTACTCGTCGGCGGTGTGCGCCCGGCGGGGCCGTCCCTGTACGCCGTCGCGGCCGGGGCGTACGCGCTGGCCTGGGCCACGGGCATCCTCACGGTCGTGGTGCCCGCCGGGATCGGTGTGCGGGAGGGTGCGATGGTCGTGGCGCTGGCGCCGGTGCTCGACACGCCGAGGGCGCTGGCCATCGCCGTGGTGTCCCGCGTGATGTTCACCGTCGCCGACGCCGCCTGGGCCGGGCTCGGCTTCCTGCTCGCACGCGGCCGGACCGCCCCGGCCGGTCAGCTCTCCGACGCGGCCAGCAACGTGTCCACGTAGGCGGCCCAGTGCGGCTCGGGATCGACGGGCGCGACGCCCGCCCGCAGCCGCTCCGGCGTCCCCGGCTCGTAGAACCGCTTGAGCGCCTCCGCCAGCGCGCCGGCCGAACCCGGCTCCACCAGCAGGCCGTCCACATCGTCGCGTACGTTGTCGGGCAGCGCCCCCACCCGGGTGGCGATCACCGGCACGCCGTGCTCGTGACCGAGCCACACGTTCTGGCTGGCGGTCGCCGACCGGTAGGGCAGCACCAGCGCGTCGGCTCCGGCGAACAGCCCGGGCACGTCCTCGGCCGCCACGTATCCCGGCCGGATCTCGACCCGGCCGGCCAGGCCGAGCCGGGCGATCAGGTCGTGGGTGTCCTCCAGGCCGCCCCAGAACTCGCCGGCGACCGTCAGCCGTACGTCGGGCACCTGCGCGAGCGCCTCAAGCAGCAGGTCGAGCCCCTTGTAGGGCCGGACGATGCCGAAGAACAGCAGCCTGCCCTGGGGCCCCCGGCCCGCCGCCTCCCGCGCGCCGCGCACGGGCAGGTGCGGGGCGAGGGCGGCCACCCGCACCGGCGCGTCGGTGAGCGCGCGGGCGAGGTCCGCCTGCTGCTCCGAATGGGCGAGCACGCCGTCCACCCGGCGCAGCAGCGCCTTCATCAGCGGCCTGTCGTACGGCTTGGTCTCGTGCGGCAGCACGTTGTGACACAGTGCGACCACGCGCGCCCGGCGGCGCAGGCCGTACAGGATGCCGAGGTACGCGGGCACCTGCACCGGGCTGAGCACGGCGAGCACGACCAGGTCGGCCCCGCGCAGCCGCCGCCCGCAGGCCACCCAGCCGTCCGGCCGCCGCCAGTCGAGGTCGCGGCGGGTGCCGGGGTAGGGCTCGCCCTCGGGGCTGTCGATCGTCTGCTGCCCGGGGTACAGGAACGAGGGGTACTGCGCCCGCCACGACTCGATGACCACGTCGTGGCCCCGCGCCCGCAGCCGGTGAGCCAGCTCGGTGGTGTGCTGCGCCCCGCCGCCCTTGTACGGATACGTCGGGCCGACGATCGCGATCCTCACACATCACCCCGAGATCGCACGATCAGGTCGGCCAGCAGGGCCACCGCCCCGATCAGCATGCCGGACAGGAAGGTCACGACGGTGTTGCTGGTGAGGTAGAAGGCCAGGTGGCTGATCATGTCGTACACGCCCTTGACCAGGCCGATCCCGACGAGCCAGAGCGCGGGCGGCATGAGCACCTTGAGCGGGTTGAAGTACATGACCATCCGCAGCACCTGCAGGATGTAGCGGTAGGCGTCGGAGACGAAGTTGAACTTCGACTTCCCGGCCCGCTTCGCGTACTCGATCGGCAGGTAGTAGACGTCGTGCTGGTTCGACATGAACGCCAGCGTGATCGTCGTGACGCAGGAGAAGCCGGGGGGCAGCAGCCGCAGGTACGGCTTGGCGACCGACTTGCGGAAGGCCCGCAGGCCGGAGTTGAGGTCGGGGATCTTCTGCCCCGCCAGCCGCTCGGCCACCTTGCGGATGAACCACTTGGCCGGCACGCGCAGGAACTTGTGCGAGCCCTCCTCCGTGGTGCGCGCGCCCACGACCTGGTCGATCGTCTGGTCCTTCTCCAGGATCTGGACCAGCTCGGGGATGCGCTCGTTCGGGTAGCTCATGTCGGCGTCGGTCCACACGACGATCTCGCCGCGGGCCTCCTGGCTGCCGATCCTGCGTACGGTGCCCGAGCCGCCGTTGCGGTGGAAGGCCCTGATCCGCATGTGCGGGAAGCGCGGTGCGGCCTCCTGCAGGCGCGCGAGCGTCTCGTCGGTGGAACAGTCGTCCACGGCCAGCAGTTCGTAGGTGTATCCGCTGGCGTCCATGGCCGCGCAGATACGCTCGACCTCGTCGATGACGTGGTCCTGCTCGTTGTAACAGGGCAGGACGATCGTGACGTACGGGGTTTCTGCGGGAGTCACGGCGCTTCCAGAGGTCTCGGGCGTGGTCACGTCCGGCTAGGCTACTCTGCCCCACCAAATCGCGGTCTCACTTCGAATCTCCCGGTCCCCGCCGCTACAGGGGGCGAACGTGCCGCACCACCTTCACGACGCCCGGGGGAAAGGTCATGAAACCGGCACCACCTGGGCGACGCCGGGCATAGGGAGGAAGATCTTCTCCATTTCGGTCTTCGCCGGTGGACGGTCGAGCGCGATGTAGAACGCCTCAGGCAGGGCGCGCACGTCGACATCCTCGGTGTCCGGCCGCCAGAGGATCCGCCGCCTGTTCACGCGCGCGTGGGCGGCGTCCTCGACGTACACGGCCTTCACCCCGTCGAGGTCCCTGATCCGGTCGAGCACGGCCGCCTTTTCCTCATCTGAGACCCTTTCACGTCCCCGGCACCGCGGATAGTCGCTGCCGATCTCCGGACAGAGCGCGATCCCGATGTCGGCGACTCCTCTCCAGAGGCTGTCGCCGTAGATCTCCGTGGCCAGGACGCCACGCAAGTCGTCGATGCGGAGCCGGACCGCCTCCCAGTCCCCGGGACCGAGGGTGGCTTGGTAGGACTCGGGCATCTCGTCGACTCTCGTTTTCCGCACGAACTCCAGACCGGCCGGGTCATCGCCGGCACTCCTCCGGAATTTCTCGTACGCCTGTTCCTTCGTCTCGAAGGAGAAACCGCGAAGTTCCGGGAGCGACCTGAGCGCGGCCTCGATCGCCCGCTTGTCATCGGCGGTCGCGGCACCGTACAGGCAGTTCGGCGCGTCCTCGTCCGAACCGTCCACGCACAGGAAGACCGACAACCTCCCGGTGAGCGGGGCGGGGGTTTCGGGCGGGGGCAGCGGCCGGCGGGAGTGCTCGTAGATCCGCCACCCGGCGAGCCCGAGTCCGGCGAGTCCCCCCAGGAGCACGACCACGAGTCCGGCGACGACCAGCGGCTTCCGGAGAAGGCCCGTCCTGGATTCCGGCTCACGACGATCGTCGCCGAAGGACGATTCCTCCGTCGCAGGGGAATTCACACGCCGAACCCTAGATCTATTGGGTGGGCACGGTCATCCAGACGTCGATGGTGAGCGACCAGGTGCCGTTGGGCGGGTCCACCAGCGAGCGTTCGTCCTGCCGGGTGTGCAGGCTCATCACGCGGGTCGCCGGGCCGTACGCCATGAGCTGCTCGGGCTCGGCGGCGAGCAGCACGGGCACGCGGCCGGTGCGCCGGACGGCCTCGACCAGGCGCAGGACGTCGGCCCGGGGCGGCACGTCGGAGCCCCGGGGATAGACCACCCGGGCGGTCGGCAGCCCGCACTGGCCGCGCACGACCTGCGTGAGCCGGTCGCCCGTGACGCGTTCGGCGATGAGCACGGAGGCGTTCGCCGGGATCGCCCGGCACAGGCCCGCCACCGCGGCGGCCTCTCCCCGGTTGACCGGCGTGAACGCGGTGCCGATCGAGGTGATCGCGGGCGGGACCGCCAGCAGCAGCGCCCCCACCGCGACGGCGGCCCGCGAGCGTCCCCGACGGGCGGCGAACCAGCGCGTACGCGCGAGACGCCGCGAGAGCCACCGCAGCCCCCAGACGGCGAGCAGCACCAGGCCGGGGATGACGATCGGCACCAGCCTGCGGGAGGCGAAGGGGTGGTCGGGGGTGATCGCGGGACGCCAGAGCGTCGTCACCGTCGTCCACCCGATCACGGCCAGCGGCAGCAGCCAGCCGAACTCCTCTCCCTTCATCAGGCTGCCCCTGGTCAGGCGCCGGGCGAGCACGGCCGCCGCCACGGTCGCCAGCACGACGGCGGGGATCCCGACGTACCAGAAGACCCAGTCGAGGGAGTGCTCGTAGTACAGCCGGGACATGTCCTTCGCAAGGCCGTTGGCGACCTGCGTCTTCTCGATGAAGTCGGCCGTGAGCCTGTCCTCGGGCGTGACCGCGTCACGACGCACGGTCTGCACCCAGGGCCGTACGGCGAAGGCCGCCATGACCAGCACGACCAGGGCCGCGGCGGCGTTCGGCAGCCACCCGGCTCCCGTGAGGAGCCCGCGCGCGCGGACGACGATCCAGGGCGCGAGGGCCGTGCCGGCGACCGTGAGCGCCACGACGACGGCGCAGATCGCGAGCAGGGGCATGAGTGAGCCCGACAGATACTCCAGGTATGGCCGGGCGAGGACGTAGCCGCCGGTGAACCCCCACAGGCCGCCCACGACCAGGCCGGTCAGCAGGGGCACGCCCAGCCGCCCCTCGGGGAAGGGCCTCGCGCGGGGGATCCGCCGGAGCGCGACGAGCACCCCGGCGAAGGCGAGCACGGGCAGCACGTCGCGCAGGCCGTCGATGCGCACCAGCAGCGCCAGCCCGAACGACAGCCCCGCGAGCGCGGCGGACGGGAAGCCCGCACCGGGCAGTGCCGCCCTGAGCCGGGCCCGGGCGTCGAGCAGCAGGTTCATCGCGCCGAACAGCAGGATCAGCGAGGGGATCTCGCTGAACGTCGTCCGCGACGTGTAGATGATCGGCAGGCTGACCGCGAACACGAGGGCGGCAAGGGGTGCCCAGCGCGCGCCCGCGAGCCGCGCGGCGGTTCCTGCGACGGTGAGCACCGCCAGCGCGCCCAGCACGGGCGGCACGAGCAGCAGGCCCGGGACGCCGCCCACCCAATGGCCGATCGCGTAGGTCATCGGCGGCCCGGCCATGAACTGGGGGACGATCCCGTCGCCGGTCATGTAGACGCCCATGCTGTCGAAGCGCAGCGCGGGATCGGGACCGCCGAAGTCCCCCACCGGGATCGGCAGCGACCCGTGCCGGGCGAGCCAGACGGCGTACTGCGCGTAGGTCGACGGGTCACGCCGGACGATCAGCTGCTCGCCGTGCAGGAGCCCGTTGAACACTCCCGACCCGAGTGCCACGGCGAGTGTGGCCGCCGTCGCCCAGCGGTGCGGCGTGGCGGTCGCGGGCAGGCGGCGCAGGCCCGCCGCGCACAACAGGAGGGCGGCGGCGCCGCCGAGCAGCGCCGTGGGCAGCGGCCGGAACCATCCGAGCAGCAGCAGCGGCAGCCCGGCGAGCAGCCACCCGCTCAGCGCGAGCGCGGGCACGACGGAGACGGCCACGAGCGTCCTGCCCGCCGCCTCCTGCTCCGATGGCAGCCGTGTGCGGCCACGTGAGTGGCCGGATCTGTGCACTGGAATGCACCCGAGACTAGCGGCCCACCCCCGCGCCCCGCCTTCATCGGGCAGCACGCCCGCTGCGCGCGTCGCGGTTGTCCACAGGCGCGGGCGGCCCCCGCACAGGGGTCGTACGGAGCCGGTAGCGTACGCCGGGAAGCAGGCGGGGGGGCATATGAGGGTGTCGGACAGCCGGGGCTCGGCGCCCTGGCCGGAGCGGGACGGGCACCCGCACGAACGCCCCGGACCCACCCGGCCAGGCGAGCCGCCGTCCCCAGGGCCGCCCACGACGCCTGGGGAGGGACGGCTCGCGAACCGGGGGCTCATGGGCGAAGGTCCGGCGAGCGGGCGGCTCGGGAGCCGGGTCCGTGGGCGTCTGGCGCCTCGCGATCCGTTTCACCCGGTGGCCTGGGCGCGTGCGGAGCTCCCCGGGTGGGCGCGCAGGCATCGGTGGTTCCTCGCGGTCTTCGGGCTGGGGGCGCTCCTGCGGCTGGTGACCGCGCTCGGCTACCGGCCCGCGCTGTGGTTCCCCGACTCCTACACGTACGTCGTGACGGCCATGCGGCCGAGGCCCGACCTCGTCCGCCCGGCGGGCTACTCGATGTTCCTGAGGCTCCTGGAGGCGTTCCACAGCTTCGCCCTGGTCGTGACCGTGCAGCACGTGCTGGGGCTGCTCGTCGGCGTGATGCTCTACGTGACCGTCCTGCGGCGCGGCGGTCCTTCCTGGGCGGCCGTCCTGGCCTGCGTCCCGGTGCTGCTCGACGCGTACCAGATCGAGCTGGAGCACCTGCTGGTCTCCGACTCGCTGTTCACGTTCCTGGTCGTGGGAGCGGTGTGCCTGGCGATGCGCCGCCCGCTGACGCCGCGCTCGGCCGCCGCGCTCGGCCTCGTGCTGGCCGCCGCCACGCTGACCAGGACCGTCGGGCTGCCGCTGATCGCCGTCTTCGCGCTCGTCCTGCTCGCGTACGGCGTTCGTGGCGCGAGCGGGGCGGGCCGCCCGGGCCGGGCGGTGGCCAGGCTCACCGTGCCCTTCCTGGTGGCCGCGCTCCTGCCGGTCGCGGGCTACGCGGGCTGGTTCTACGCGACCTACCAGCGCGTCGGGCTGGTCGGCTCGAACGGCGTCTTCCTCTACGCCCGCACGATGGCGTTCGCCGACTGTTCGGTGATGAAGCCGCCGGCCGACCTCGCCGTGCTGTGCGACTCCCGGCCTCCCGCGTCCCGGCCGGCGTCCCAGGAGTACATCTGGAACGCCGAAGCCCCACTGGTCCGGCTGCCCGGCATCACATTCACCAAGGAGACCGACACCCTGGCCGGGAGGTTCGCCTCGCTCGCGATCCGCAGCCAGCCGCTCGACTACCTCCGCGGCACGCTGACCGAGCTCGGCAGGTCGTTCACGCTCGGGCGGCCCGTCTATCCCGACGCCGAGACGTACGGGTACTACGAGTTTCCGGAGACCGTGCCGCCGCCGCCCGGGCGGAACCCCGCCGTGGTGGGCAAGGAGTTCGCGCAGCGTTACGAGGGCGGGCCCATCACGCTGCGCATCTCCGAGCCGTTCGCCGGCCTGATGCGGGCCTACCAGGACGTCGTACGGCTGCCGGGGACGGCGCTGCTGGTGCTCCTTCTGGCGCCCCCGGCCGCCTGGCTCGTCCGGGCCCGGTCGGCGCGGACACGACGGCCGCCCGCGAGACGGGCCCGCTCGAACCGGGGCTCCTCGAATCGGGCCCACTCGAATTGGGGCATCGCCTGGGCGACGGCCTGGGCGCTGCTTCTCGTCCCGCCCGCCACGGCCCAGTTCGACTACCGCTACGTCCTGCCCGTGGTGCCGCTTGCCTGCCTGGCCGCCGCTCTGTCCGTCCGGGGGCTCCGCCGACGGACATGACCGGTTGACCTGGCCAAACAGCCCTCCGAACATCAAATCCAGGTAAAGGGAAACTCAATCTCATACCCAAAATGTCGGTGTTTAGTATGCTCTGCCCCTGGATCAGGGGGACGCGGCACGGCGTGATCGCGCCCTGGATCCTCCCAATCGCGGCGCCCGCAGACGCTTCAGTGACCTACCCTCGGAGCGCGACGTGTGATCGCCAGGCAAGGAGGACAAGTGTGCGAGCGAACCAGTAATCCTTCCGGCCCCTCGCCCACTCGTCCGGTCGCCAGACTGTGCCGTACGGCCGCCGCGCCGTGCCGCCCGGCTGTCGCTTCCTGGGCAGGCGTGCGGTGAGCGAGCGCAGGCGCGTCGCCGCGCGTTCCAGTCCTCCGCAGGCTCCGTCCGACCAGAGGGTCTGGGGTCCCCCGCAAGACGGCTCGTACGACGGCGCCTTCGAGCCCCCCCGGGGCCGCAGAGGGGCGCCCGCGCCCGCCGGGTACGCCGACATGCCGGTGGCCACCGCCCCCGCGGGCTACGCGGAGATGCCGGGGAGACGAGACGGGCAGCGACCGCCCAGGGACGACTACCCGCCGGAGGCGTACGACGAGGGACGCCGCCGAGGCGGGCGGCGCGCCGAGCCGAGCGGGCCGCCCGAGCCCCTTCACGAGGAGGAGCCGCCGCGGCGGCGTGGCCGCAGGCGCGGCGGCGACGAGGAGACCGGCTACAGCCCGGCCCCCACCGCGCCCACCGCCCCGAGCCGCGCGTCCAGAGGTGGCGGCGATCTCCCCCCTCCGGACGGCAGGCCGTCCCGCCGGCGCGGCGGGGGCGGCGGCCGCCGGTCCGGGCTGGGGATCGGCGGCTGGATCAGCGTCGTGCTCACGTGCGTGCTGGTCATCGGCACGCTGACGGCCTACAAGGTCTACCGGAGCACGATCGGCCTGATCAACAGAGGCGCGTCCACCGACGACCTCGACAAGAACCGCCCCGTCAACGAGACCGGCGCGATCAACGTGCTGCTCGTCGGCTCGGACACCCGCGCCGGAGACAACAAGAAGTACGGCCAGCACCTGGTCAACGACGGCGAGCGCACCGACACGATCATGCTGCTGCACGTGTCGCCCAACCGCGACGGGGCGACGCTGCTCAGCTTCCCCCGCGACTCCATGGTGATGATCCCCGCCTGTTACAACAGGAACAGGACGCTCGTTCCCGCGCACCTGGGCATGATCAACTCCGCGTTCTCCGACGGCGGGATGATCTGCACGCGCCGGACGATCGAGAGCCTCACCGGGATCCGTGTCCACCACTACGTGAAGGTGGACTTCACCGGCTTCAAGTCCATCGTGAACGCGCTCGGCGGCATCGAGATCTGCCTGCCGCAGGCCGTGAACGACAAGAAGTCGAAGCTCACACTGCCGGCCGGCAAGCAGATCGTGAAGGGCGAGGCGGCGCTCGGCTACGTGCGACTGCGCTACGGCCTCGGCGACGGCAGCGACATCTCCCGCATCAAGCGCCAGCAGGTCTTCATCTCCCAGGTCGTGAAGAAGGCGACCAGCAGCGCCCTGCTCACCGACGTCGGCAAGCTGCAGAACTTCATCGCCGCCGCGGCGAAGTCCGTCACCATGGACGACGCGCTCAACACCGAAGAGCTCATCAAGATCGCGCAGAGCGCGCAGAAGCTCTCTGCGAAGGGCTTCAAGGCCACCACCGTGCCGTGGGAGCCGTACGTCGCCGACAAGAACCGCGTCCAGTGGAAGCAGCCGGCCGCGGGCAACCTCTTCAAGGCCATCGCGAGCGACACCGAGGTGACGCCCACCGCCACCGCGACCCCGAGCGCGGCCGCTTCGCCGTCCGGGCCGGTGGTGACCAAGCCGCAGCAGGTCAAGGTGCAGGTGTTCAACGGCACCAACACCCCCGGCCGGGGCAAGGAGGTCGCCGAGGAGCTCTCCGGGCTCGGCTTCAACGTCGTCGGCGTCGGCGACGCGAGGAAGCCCGACGGCACCGACCAGCCGAAGACCGTGGTCCGCTACACCGGTCAGGGCTGGAACTACTCGAAGATCCTGGTCGGCAAGCTGATCAACCCCGTCAGCCCGGAGACCGGGAAGGTGGCGAGCGGCCCGGTCACGCCGTTCACCCCGTCCTCGCCCCCGCCGGACGCGCCCAAGGGCAAGGTGCGCGGGCCGATCATCCAGCTCGTCATCGGCGCCGACTGGAAGGGCGTGCGCGTCCCCCTGCAGGTCGGGGACAACGCGGTGACCTCCGAGACCAACATCTGCGCGAGCTGACACGCGTCACACTCTGCCGACATCCTGGCCGGGGCTCCGTCTCATGAGAACGGAGCCCCGGCCGTCCCGTCTCCGGCGGTCTGACAACAGAACCGACAGACGTCACAGGAGTCACGTTGAGCCTCAGAGGCGACATCAGCGTCCAAGAACGTTAGGGTGAACACCTGGCGAACGCGCCCTGTTCGCCCGTTCGGGCTGATGCGCCGGGGCGCCTTCGCTAGTGTCCGAAAGGACGCGGCGACGCTACGCCAGGCGTGGCCGTTCCCCCCGAGCCTCCAACAGATAGCTGAGCGTTTCTCCCGTGAGTGACACCCGCCATCACCCCCCGGTTCCCGGATCCCCGCAAGGCAACGACCCCGATGCCGAAGAGGCTCCCACCGGAGTGATAGGCCGCATCACCGGAGACTGGCCCGCTCCGGACGGCGGCCTGCCGCGGCGGGAGCCGAAGACCGCGGGTGGTCCGGAGGCGGAGCAGGGCGCGGGCCGGCCCGGCTCCCAGGCCCACGAGCGGCACGAGCACGGGCGTCACGAGGGGAGTCTTCCGGCTCTCGGCGACGAGAGCGCGATCGCATCGGCGCAGGGGCGCCACGAGAGCGGCGAGACGGCCCCGGGCAGCACGACAGGCACGGGTAGCGCGGCAGGCGCGGCCGCCGAAGCCGGGCGCGCCGAGGGCCCCAGCGCCGTACAGAACAGCGCCGTACAGAACAGCGCCGCGCCGGCCGGTTCCACGCCCGCCGGCGCCCCGCCGTACGAGAAGCAGCCCCTGCCCGTACGCAAGCCGCGGAGCGCCGGGGTGCCCGGAATCTCGTCGAGCAGCGCCGCGCCGACCGGTTCCATGCCCACCGGTTCCACGCCCACCGGTTCCGCGTCGCATGACAAGCCGCACGAGAAGCAGCCCCTGCCCGTACGGAAGCCGCGCCAGCCGGGCGCCTCCCGCCTGGGCATGCCGCCCGCGTCCGCCCCGCAGCCGGAGGGCTTCGACTACTTCTCCGCCGGCCGGGGCCCAGATCGTATAGACACAGATCGTCAGGACACAGAGCGTCCTGTGGCGCGCGCGAGCGCCGCCGACGGCCCCGCGTGGCCGCAGACGTTCCCCGAGCACGGTCCCCGCAACCTCGCGGACGCCTTCCCCGGCGCCACCCGGCGGTCGTCCGCGCCCGGCCCACAGGACGGCTCCGACGTCCCCACGCCTCCCTTCGGCGAATCCCCGGCCTTCCCCACCCCGGCCTTCGGCGCCGGGCCGGAGCCGCTGGGGACGCGGTTCTCCGGCTTCCCCGAACCTCCGGGCTTTCCCGAACCCCCGGGTTTCCCCGAACCTCCCGGCTTCCCGGAGCCGCCGGCGGCCGCCGCCGGCAGGACGGCGAACCCCTTCCTCGACACTCCTCCGTCCGGCGCCGGCCCCGTCTTCACACCGGACGACCCCTTCGGCGCCACGCCGTTCCCCGAGACCACCCGCGGCCCGCGCGGCGGGCGGGGTGTGCCGGACGCCTTCTCCGGGGCCGCCCCGGACGCGGCCTTCAGCCCCGCGCCCGCACAGGACGCGCCGGCTCCCGCGTGGCCCGGCCAGGAGGCCGGCGACCCCGCCCAGTGGGACCCCTGGCGGCGCTCCCAGGACGGCTTCGGCGGCGCGAACGACCCCCGCCAGACCGGTCCGCTCGGCAGGCCGCTGCGCGCTCCGCTGCCCGCCTGGGCCGAGGTGCCCGTCCGGCCGGACGACCCGTTCGCCCGGGGTACGGGACAGCGTGACGGCCTGGAGGACGAGCCCGAGCAGGAGCCCGCGCCCCGGGCCAAGAAGCCGCGCGACCCCTACCTGGACAACGTGAAGTTCGTCGGCATCGCCCTGGTGCCGATCGGGCACTCGCTGGTCCCGACGCTGGCGGCCGACTCCTCCCGGGCGGCGTACCTGTTCATCTACGTCTTCCACATGCCGCTGTTCGTCATCGTCAGCGGCTACCTGTCCAGGAACTTCTGGAACTCCAACGCGAAGACCAACAAACTGGTCGACACGTTCCTCGTGCCGTACGTGATCGTCGAGCTGGGGTACGCCCTGCTGCGCACCGCCTTCGGGCACAAGTTCAGCATCACGATCATGGACCCGGCCTGGTTGAACTGGTATCTGCTCGCGCTGCTGTTCTGGCGACTGTCCACACCCGTGTGGAAGCGAATGAAGTATCCGTTCGTCATCTCGATCGCCGTATACCTGTTCTCCGGGTTCTCCGAGTTGTCCGGCGACTTCAGCATGGACCGCTTCTTCGGCCTGATGCCGTTCTTCGTCCTCGGCCTCGTGCTCAAGCCGGAGGTCTTCGACTTCCTCAAGCAGCGCTGGGTGATGGCGCTGTCGGTGGTCGTCCTGGTGGGCGCCGCAGGTGTGGCGATCTTCCTGGTGCAGAACTACTCGATCAAGCTCGGCCCGATCTACTACAAGGACAGCTACAAGGACCTCCACCTGGTCTGGTGGAAGGGCATGCTGCTGCGGACAGGCCTGCTGGTGGCCGCGCTGGCCATGTCGGCGGCCGTGATGTCGCTGATCCCCCGGCGCCAGACGTGGTTCACCGACCTCGGCACCCGCACGCTCTACTGCTACCTGCTGCACGGTGTGCCGGTGATGATCGCCAAGGAGATGGGCTGGCTCAGCTTCTCCTGGCTGCACGGCCCGCTCGGCGTGGCGGCCATCGCGTGCTCCTGCTTCGCGCTGGCCATCGTGCTGTGCCTGCCGATCACCCGTACGGCGTTCAAGTGGCTGCTCGAACCCCGGCTGACCTGGTTGTACCGGAGGCCGAGCGGGCGAACGCCGCAGCCGGCGAGCACCGGAAGTTAAGCGGCATTTCGAGGGGCATTCACCCAGCGCATCCGGTCATTTCGGACGGTGCAGTCAGCCTCCCCATATGAGGGTATGCGTCGGCACGACAGTCCATCACCCCGAGGACGCCCGGATCACCCACCGGCAGATCCGGGCGCTGCTCGACGCCGGGCACGAGGTCACCTTCGTCGCGCCGTTCACGCACTGCAACGTGACGCCGCGGCCCGGCATCCGGGCCGTGGATGTGCCGAGGGCCGTGGGGCTGCACCGCGCCAAGGCGCTGCGGGCCGCCACCTCTGCCCTGCGCACGGCGGCCCGAGACGCCGACCTGCTGCTCGTGCACGACATCGAGCTGCTGCTCGCGCTGCCTCGCAAACGGCCGCCCACGGTCTGGGACGTCCACGAGGACACGATCGGCGCGCTGAACGCCAAGGCGTACCTGCCGGGGCCGGTGCGGAGCGTCCTGCCGCCGCTGATCCGCGCGGTCGAGGGCCGGGCGGAGCGGCGCCTCCACCTCATCCTCGCCGAGGAGTCCTACCGTGAGCGCTTCCCCGGCGCGCATCCCGTGGTGCCCAACCACACGTACGTGCCGCAGACGCCGCCCGCGCCGCCGGGGGACCACCGGATCGTCTACGTGGGCCACATCTCCCTCGCGCGCGGCGCGGCCGAGATGGTGGAGATCGCCCGGCGGCTCCGCCCGTACGGCATCCGCCTGGATCTGATCGGACCGGCCGACGCCGCGGTGCGTCCGATGCTGCGCGACGCGCAGCGCGCGGGGCTGCTCGACTGGTTCGGGTACGTCCCCAACAACCACGCGCTGCGGATGGCCGAGGGCGCCCTGGCCGGGCTGTCCCTGCTGCACGACGTGCCCAACTACCGCGAGTCGACGCCCACGAAGGTCGTCGAGTACATGGCCCGCGGCATCCCCGTCGTCACGACCCCGCTGCCGAGGGCGGCGTCCCTGGTCGGGCGGGTCGACTGCGGGACGATCGTCCCGTTCGGCGAGGTCGGCGCGGTGGCCGACGCGGTCGTGCAGTGCGTGCTCCGCCTGCGCGAGGACGCCGAACGGCGTGCCGCGATGGGCGCGCGAGGTTACGTCGAGGCGCTGAACCACTTCCACTGGCCCGCCGTGGCCGGGGAGTTCGTCGCCCTGCTCGAGCGGTGGGCCCAGGCTCCGAGCTCCGTCGCCGCCCTGCCGGACCGCTCTCCCGCCGGCCGCCTGACCAACCTGTCGGGGCAGAACGTCTAGCGACCCGCGCCGACTTGGGGATCGCTTGAAAACGACAGCAGGCGCGTGCCGGTGACGGCCAGGCCGGCGGCCTGGGCGAGCGCACCGGCGACCTCGAACCACTCGGTGCCGGCCACGAGCCCGATCACGTGCAGCGGCGGCCATGACATGATCCCGGCGGCGGCCCAGAGCGGCACCACGCGGGCGCGGAGCAGGGCCAGCCCGAGCAGCAGCGTGCCGACCAGGTTGCCGAGCACGAAGAGCAGGAACACCCAGACGGCCGACGGGTCGCTCTGGGCGCCGTCGACGACGGCCGCGTAATCCGCGAGAGGACCTCCGCGCCGCGCCATGACGTCCACGGTGATCCCGCCGAAGACGACCGCGAAGTAGCAGATGTAGCCGCCTGCCATGAGGGTCGCGCCGAGGAGGCCGAGCCTGGGGCTCCGGCCCGCGAGCAGCCGCCTGGCGCCGAGGACCGCCGGGACCATGAGCAGGCTGCCCAGCATCGCGGCGACCGTGGCCAGGCGCGTCTCCGCGGGGTGAGCCGCCATGAGCGCCAGCGCCTCCGCGCCGGTGGCGTCGCTTCCCCCGTGGCGCGTGGCCCACGCGTACGCCGCGTTGGCCACGACGAAGCCCCACGGCGCGGTGAACAGCGCCAGCGCGAGCGGCGCATGACGAGTGTCGTGCGGAGCCGTTTCCATGGATTCTCCTCAACCGGAAGGGGAGGTCAGGCGTGGGAGCGCAGCGCCGGGGCGAGGAACGCGACGCAGGCGAGGGTGAGCACGATGCCGACCGCGGCCACCGCGATCGCCGGCGCGGGGACCCCGCCGGCGAAGAACGCCGGCACGGCGCTGAGCGCCGACAGCAGCCTGGTGACGATCACGGCCACCACCCCGGCGCGGCTGCCGCGCCAGGCCAGTACGACGCCGGCCACGGTGATCAGGCCGAGTACGCCGTCGGCGAGGGCCACCGCGAACGGCGGGTGCTCGCCGTCGCCGAACGGCACCGAGATCACGTCGATGAGACCGAACAGGCCCGCCATGACCAGGCCGATGACGAGAGGGACGGAGCGTTTCATGCGCTTCTCCTGAGCTGTGGGATGCCGATGTCCGCAGTGTGGGCGCGCAGGCCCCGTCGGCGGATCCGGGCGGCCCCCGGTTCGATCTCCGTGCTGGCACGTATTCACCCCGGCCGCCCGGCGACCTACGGTGTGCTCGTGGCACTCCCCCGTCTGCTCGCGTACGCCGCCGTGGTGGTGGTGTGCGCGCTGGCGGTCGCCGGTGTGGTGCCGGCCGGCGACGACGCGGCGGCGGGCACGGTGCTCGCGATCGGCACCGCGCTCGCCCTGCCCTCCGTCGGGCTCGGCGTGCTGGTCGCCACCCGGCGTCCGCGCAGCGTGGTGGGCCTGCTGCTCGTGCTGGCCGGCGCGACGCCCGTGCATCTGGCGGTCGGCGACTCGTACGCGAGCCTGGCCGCGCGCCACCCGGGGCTGCTGATCTCCGAGGTCTACGCGGCGCTGTCGCAGGGCGACTGGATGCTCCTGTACGTGCCGGCGGCGCTGCTCACGCTCGTCTTTCCCGACGGACGCCTGCCTGGGCGGCGCTGGCGCTGGGCCGTCGCCGGGCTGCTGGTCGTGCCCGTGCTGTTCATGCTGATCGCGGCGTGCGTGCCCGGCGCGTACCCGCCGCCGTTCGAAAGCACGCCACACCTGCTCCGGCCCCCGGAGGCGTACCTGCCGGTGCTGGAGATCGTGGGAGTGGCGCTGCTGCCGGTCTTCCTCGGGCTGCTGGTCGCGTCGGCGGCGGCGATGGTGATCCGCTACCGGCGGGCGGCCGACGATATCGGCCGGGCGCGGCTCAAGTGGTTCGCCCTCGGCGGCGGCTTCCTGCCGCTCACGCTGCTGCTGTGCTGGGCCAGTTACCTGTTCCTCGGCAGTTCCGACCTGGTGGTGATCGGCCTGGCGGCCACGGCCGTGTCGATCCCGGTGGCGACCGCGATCGCGGTGCTCCGCCACGACCTCTACGACGTCGACCGGGCGATCAGCGCGGCGGTCACCTACGGCATGGTGACCGCGGTCCTGCTGGGCTTCTACACGGCCGCCTCGTTCCTCGTCGGCCTCGGCGCCGGCCGCGACTCGCCCGTCGCGGCGGCCGCCGCCACCGCCGTCTGCGCCGCCGCGCTGTCCCCGTTGCGCGTGCGGCTCCAGCACCGGGTGGACCGCCGGCTCTACCCGGCCCGGCAGGCCGTGCTGACCGCCGTACGGCACCTGCGCGACCGCATCCACGCCGGGCAGGCGCGGCCGGAGGAACTGGAGGCGGCGCTGCGCGAGGCACTGCGTGATCCGGAGCTGCGCGTCGGCTACCGGCTGCCGGGTGCCACCGGGCTGGTCGACGCGACCGGCGCCCCCGTCGATCCCGGCGACTCCCCCGTAACACCCGTACGGCTCGGGGGCCACCAGATCGGCGCGATCGTACGCGGCCGGGCCGGAAGCCGGGAGCTGCTGCGCGAGGCCGCCGACGCGAGCGCGCTGCTCATCGAGGTGGTGCGGCTGCGGATCGAGGTGAGCCGGGCGCTCGAGGAGGCCGAAGCCAGCCGGGCCCGGCTGCTGCACGCCGGTTACGAGGAACGGCGGCGGCTCGAACGCGACCTGCACGACGGGGCCCAGCAGCGCCTGGTGTCCCTCGGCATGGCGATCCGGCTCGCGCAGCGCCACCTCGGCGACGGCACGGCCGACGTCGGCGCCCTGCTGGACGGGTGGGTGGGCGAGCTGGCGGTCGCGGTGTCCGAGCTGCGGCAGATCGCGCACGGCCTGCGGCCGAGCAGCCTCGACGACGGCCTCGGCAACGCGCTGGTCACGCTAGCCGGCAAGGTCCCGGTGCCCGTGGCGCTCGACGTGTCGGCCGACGACCTGCCCGACGACGTGGCGACGACCGCCTACTACGTGGCGAGCGAGGCGATGACGAACGCGGTCAAGCACGCCGGCCCGGCCGCCATCGGCGTCCGCGTCAGCCGGACCGGTGACCGGGTCACCGTGCGGATCAGCGACGACGGGCGGGGCGGGGCCGAGATGCGGCCGGGCGCCGGACTGGCCGGACTGGCCGACCGGGTCCGCGCGGCGGGCGGCGCGCTGCGGCTGTCCAGCCCGGAGGGCGGCGGGACGACGGTGGAGGCGGTGCTGCCGTGCGCGTCGTGATCGGTGAGGACTCCGCCCTGTTCAGGGAGGGGCTGGCCCGGCTGCTCGCCGACGCCGGGCACGAGGTCGTGGCCAAGGCCCAGGACGCCCCCGGGCTGGTCGCCGCCGTGGACACCGCCGATCCCGACCTGGTCATCGCGGACATCCGGATGCCTCCCGACCACACCGACGACGGCGCGCGGGCGGCCCGGCGGATCCGCGACGCCCACCCCGGCCTCGGCATCGTCCTGCTCTCCCAGCACGTCGAGACCCGGCACTCCGTCGACCTGGTGTCCCGCGGCGGGTTCGGCTACCTGCTCAAGGACCGGGTCTTCGACGTGGACGACTTCCTCGACACGCTGCGCCGGGTGGCGGCGGGCGGCTCCGCGCTCGACCCCGAGGTCGTCTCGCGCCTCATCGGCGTACGCCGGGCCGCCGATCCCCTCGCGTCGCTCAGCGCCCGGGAACGGGAGGTGCTGGCGCTGATGGCCGAGGGCCGTACGAACGTCGGCATCGCCCGGCGGCTCTACCTGACCGACCGGACGGTGGAGACCCACGTCAGCTCGATCCTCGCCAAGCTCGGCCTGCCCGGCACGGAGGAGGACCACCGCCGCGTGCTGGCCGTCATGCTCTACCTCAATTCCCGCACCTGACGCAGGCGGCGGTCGAGGAAGGCCCGCTCGGAGGCGTTCCGGGTGCGGGCGATCGCCGCCTCGTACGCCCGCTCGGCCTCCCCGGCCCGGCCGAGCCGCCGCAGCAGATCGGCCCTGACGGCGTGGAACAGGTGGTAGCCGTCCAGGCCGAGATCGTCCAGGAGGGCGAGCGCGGCTTGCGGCCCGTCCACCTCGGCCACCGCGACGGCCCTGTTCAGCGCGGCGACCGGGTTCGGGGCGAGGGTGAGCAGGTGGTCGTACAGGCTCAGGATCTGCCTCCAGTCGGTGGCGGCGGCGATCGGCGCGTCGGCGTGAACCGCGTTAATCGCCGCCTGGATCTGGTAGGGCCCCGGCCGGCCGCGCCGCAGGCACGCCCGCACGATGTCCTGGCCCTCGGCGACGAGCGCGCGGTCCCACCTGCCGCGGTCCTGCTCCGGCAGCGGCACGAGGTCGCCGGCCGGGGTGGTGCGGGCGTCGCGCCGCGCGTGGACGAGCAGCATGAGCGCGAGCAGCCCCATCGCCTCCGGCTCGTCGGGCATCAGCGCGGCCAGCAGGCGGCCGAGCCTGATGGCCTCCGCGCACAGGTCGTCGCGGGCCAGCCGGTCGCCCGCGCTCGCCGTGTGCCCCTCATTGAAGATCAGGTAGACGACGGCGAGCACGGCCCGGAGCCGGTCCGGCAGGTCGGCCTCGCGCGGAACGCGGTACGGGATCCCCGCGTCGCGGATCTTGGCCTTGGCCCGGACCAGCCGCTGGGCCATGGTCGGCTCGGGGACCAGGAACGCCCGCGCGATCTCGGCCGTGGTGAGGCCGCCGAGCAGGCGCAGCGTCAGCGCGACCCGGGCGGCCGGGGCGAGCGCGGGATGGCAGCAGGTGAAGATCAGGCGGAGCCGGTCGTCGTGCACGGGACCCTCCTCGGCCGGTTCGTCGTCAGCGTCGCCGGGGGCGTGCAGCAGGACCGCCCGCGCGTGCCGGTCCGCACGCAGGGACTCCCGCCGGTGGCGGTCGATCACCCGGTTGCGGGCGGTCGTGATGATCCAGCCGGCCGGGCTCGGCGGCGTCCCGTCGCGCGGCCAGCGCCGCACCGCCTCGGCGAACGCGTCCTGGACCGCCTCCTCGGCGACGTCGATGTCGCCGAAGTGGCGGACCAGGACCGCGACGGCCCGGCCGTACTCCTCGCGGAACACCCGCTCGACGCCGGGGTCCCTACTGCCGGTCGTCATCGCCCTCCACGACGCCCGCGAAGGGGCGCACCTCCACGGGGAGCGTGGTCGCGCGGGCGAGCCTGCGACCCCACTCGAGCGCCGCGTCGAGGTCGGGCGCCCTGACGATCGTCAGCCCGCCGACGTGCTCCTTCCCCTCGGTGTACGGGCCGTCGGTGACGAGCTCCTCCCCGTCGCGCACCCGCACCACGGTCGCCGTGCCCGGATCGTGCAGCCCGCCGGAGAAGACCCACGCCCCCGCGGCGCGCAGTTCCTCGTTGAGGACCGCCAGGTCCCGCATGATCGGCTCCAGGACCTCCGGCGGGGGCGTCCCGCCGTCGGGCTGCTGGATACTGAGCAGATAGTGCCTCATGGTCTCTTACACCTCCTCGGCGAGGCCCGCCCGGCGCGGGCCCGTTCACCCTCTACACGAACGACCGCCCCGCATATCGACATCCGCCGGAAAACAGGGCTGGGACAACCTTGCCGCCGTACGGCTGTCGCCCGGCCGCCGGGCTTTGCTGTACTGGAGGCATGGCAAGCCATGTCGTCCAGGGGCGCAGGGTCGAGACGCCGGTGGAGGTTCGCGACGCCTCGGTCTGCCTCGCCGCCTACCTGGTGCGGGCCGACGCCGCCCGCGCGGTCCTCGCGTACTCCAGGATGGACGTCACCGAGGTCCTGCCGGGCAAGGCCCTGTGCTCGCTGGTGTTCGTCCGTTACCACGACTCCGACCTCGGCTCCTACAACGAGTTCGGGGTCACCTTCCTCGTACGGCCGGCCGACGCGGGCCCCCCGCCGAGGCGCGGGCCGCTGGCCGGGCTGAAGGACCTGCGCGGGGCGGGGTCGGGCGCCTTCGTCCACTGGCTGCCGGTCGACCAGGCGTTCACGCTGGAGGCCGGGCGGACCATCTGGGGCTTCCCCAAGGAGCTGGCCGACGTGGATCTGCGGCTCGGCTCGCCGTACAAGCGGTGTCTGCTGCGCAGGGACGGCCGGATGGTCGTCGACCTGCTGGTCAGGCCGGGCATCCCGGCGACGCCCGTGCCGTTGCTCGGCGAGGCGCTGCCCGTGCCGGACGCCTACGCCCACCTGGACGGGGTCACCCGTCGCATCCCCTGGACGGTCCGTGCCCGGGGCATCCGCTGGCGGCCGGGCGGCGCGCTCATCCGCCTCGGCAACCACCCGATCGCCAAGGAGCTGAGCGAGCTCGGCCTGCCCCGGCGGGCCCTGATGACGGCCACGGCCGAGCACGCGTCGATGACGTTCGAGGAGCCGGGACGGGCGTGACGCCGCCGCGGGCGGTTGCCGGCGGGGCTGGAAGAATCGGCGGATGATTCGTGTCCTGATCGCCGACGACCAGGAGATGGTGCGGCGGGGCCTGCGCCGCATCCTGGAGAGCCAGCCGGACATCCAGGTCGTCTGCGAGGCCGCCGACGGAGTGGCCGCGGTGGAGATGGCCCGGCGGTTCCAGCCGGACGTGGCGCTCGTCGACATCCGCATGCCCAGGATGGACGGGCTCGAGGTGACCCGGGCTCTCGCCGGCCCCGGCGCATCGGTGCCGACGAAGGTCGTGGTGGTGACGACCTTCGACCTGGACGAGTACGTCTACCCGGCGCTGCGGCACGGCGCGTCCGGGTTCCTGCTCAAGCGCTCGGGCCCCGCGCTCCTGGTCGAGGCGGTCCGGGCCGCCGTGGCAGGCGACACCCTGATCAGCCCCTCGGTCACGGTGCGGCTGCTGAGACACGTCACCGGCGGCGGTCCCCGGCACACGCCGCCGTCGGAACCGCTGACCGAGCGTGAAATCGAGATCGCCGGTCAGGTGGCCGAGGGGAAGACCAACGCCGACATCGCCGCCGAGCTGTTCATCTCGCCGGGCACGGTCAAGACCCACGTGGCGAGCATCCAGCGCAAGCTCGGCGTGCGCAACCGGGTCGGCATCGCCGTACGCGCCTGGGAGCTGGGGTATGCCAGGGTTCGATGAACAGGGTTCGATGAACGGGGTGCGGTGACGGTCCCCACCGCGTGCGTACCCTCGGTGGCATGACGAGGTCCCGGGTCCGCGCCTTCCTGTGCGCCGTGGTCGTGGTGATGGTGCCGGCGCCGGCGGTCCTCGCTCCCCCGCACGCGCTCGTCGTCGCCCTGTCCGCCACCCTGGCCGTCGCCGTCGCGCTGACGCGCCTGCCCTACCGGCGGATCGGCCTCGCCACGGCGGCGACCGTCGTCGTGCTGGTCTCCTACGCCGTCACGTTCGTCTACCAGGGGCGACACCAGTTCGCCGGGCTGTGGCTGCCCGTCGAGATGGGCGCGCTGCTGCTCCTGTTCGGGCGGGTCGTGCGGCGGCTGCCGGGGCGGCAGGCGGCGGTCATCGGGACGGCGCTCGGGGTCGCGACTGCCGTCGCGCTGCCGTTGCGGCTGACGCTGCGCATGCCCCGCTCGACGGCGGAGGCCTCGGTCATCGCCTGCTTCCTGTCGTTCATCGCCGTGGCCGCCGTGGCCGCCGTCGCGCTGTACCTCAGGTCGCTGGACGACCGTCGGGTGCGCGCGGTGGCGGACGCGCGGCGGGCCCAGCGGCTGGAGACGGCCCGCGACCTGCATGACTTCGTCGCCCACGAGGTCACGGGGATCGTCCTGGAGGCCCAGGCGGCGCAGCTCGGCGAGCTCGATCCGCACGAGGCGCGCGAGCTCGCCGCACGCGTCGAGGAGGCGGGGCTGCGCGCGCTGGCGTCCATGGACCACATGGTGAGCGCGCTGCGCGACCCGGACGAGCGGGCGGCGGAGGAACCGCCGCCGACCCGCGTCTACGGCCTGGCCGACCTGCCCGACCTCGTCGGCCGTTTCTCGGCCACCGGAAGGATCCCGGCCAGGCTCGACATGCCCGGCGACCTCGCCCTCCCGGTGGCCCCCGAGATCGGGAGCACGGCGTACGCCGTCGTGCTCGAGGCGCTGACCAACGTGCGGCGGCACGCCTCCTCCGCGACCCGCGTGGTGGTAGCGGTCGCCCCAGTCGACGGCGCGGCCGACGGCGCGGCCGGCGGCCCGGCCCTGCGGGTGTCCGTCACCGACGACGGCGGCACCTGTCCGACCGGCCTCGCGGGAGACGACCGGCACGGCGGAGGCACCGGCCTGATCGGCCTGGCCGAGCGGGTGAAGGCGCTCGGGGGCGCGCTCCACGCCGGCCGTCAGGCGGCGGGCTGGCAGGTCGGCGCCGTCCTCCCCGTTCCGCGGAGTGCCAGGAGCCGCGCCGGCCGCTGAGCGGCGCGCCATCGGACCCCGGATATCTGCCGAACGGCAGATGCCGGCCCGGCCGCCCGCAGCGGATCCTGCTCGGGACGGTTTCACCCCGGAGGATCCGATGACTACGCGCAAGACGGTGTGGTGTGCCTTGACGGTGCTCGCGGCGGCGGTTCTGAGCGGCTGTTCAGACGCGTCGAAGGCCGCACCGGTGTCCCAGACCTTCACGTTCAGCGGCAGGACGCTGAACGTGCGGGCACACGACACCCCGGCCGACCTCGTCGCGACGGACAGGAAGGACATCAAGGTCACCCTGTGGTTCGACGTGCACGGCACCAACCCCCGTTCCAGCCAGACCCTCGACGGGAACACGCTCGATCTCAACGCCGGATGCTCCGGGTGGGCCGACTGCTCGGCCCGGTTCAGGGTCGAGGTGCCCCGCGAGGTCAGGGTGCTGCGGGACGGCCGCACGACCGATCTGCGCGGCCTGCCCGGGTGAGGGGAACGAGATGATCGATGCTCCGGCCCTCGAACTGGTGGACGTCACCAAGACCTACAAGGGCGGCAAGCGCGCGGTCGACGGCGTCACCCTGCGGGGCGGCCCGGGACTGCTCGGCCTGCTCGGCCCGAACGGCGCGGGGAAGTCGACGCTGATGCGCATCTGCGCGACGGTCACCAGGCCGACCGGCGGCAGGGTCCTGTTCGACGGGATCGACGTGGTGTCCCGGCCCGACGCGCTGCGCGGGGTTCTCGGCTACCTCCCGCAGGACTTCGGCGTCTACCCGCACCTGACCGCGCGGGAGTTCCTCTCCTACCTCGCCGCCCTGAAAGGACTGGCCGCGCGTGCGGCGCGTGCGCGTATCGACGAGCTGCTCGAACTGGTCAACCTGACGGAGGCGGCCCGCACGCCCCTCGGCAAGTACTCCGGCGGCATGCTGCGCCGGGTCGGCATCGCCCAGGCCCTGCTGGCCGACCCGAGGGTGCTGATCGTGGACGAGCCGACGGCGGGGCTCGACCCCGAGGAGCGGGTGCGGTTCCGCGCCATGCTCGCCGACCTGGCGGAGGACCGGGTGGTCCTGCTGTCCACGCACATCGTGTCCGACATCGAGTCCGTCGCGTCCGACGTCGCCGTCGTGACCGGGGGACGGCTGCTGCGGCGCGGCACCCCCGAGGCGCTGCTCGCCGAGGTCGACGGCCACGTCTGGGAGACGGTCGCCGGGCCCTCCGAGGCCGCCGCCCTGCGGGAGCGCCACCCGGCCGGCCGCGTGATCCGCACGGCGGACGGCATCCGCCTGCGGCTCCTGTCGGACACGCCGCCGGCCGCCGGCGCCGTACGGGTGCCTCCCGACCTGGAGGACCTGTACCTCGCCGTCGTGGGCGGCGGCGTCCGGGAGGCGGCCCGATGACGGCACGGGTCACGGCGCGGGCGACGGTCGCGCTCTCCCTCGCCGACTTCCGGGAGCGGGTCCGGCGGCCCGCGTACGCCGTGATCCTGCTGGCGGCGGTCGGCCTGGCCCGGCTGGCCGTCCCGCCCGCGGACTCCGGGTGGGTGATCCTGGACGTCGGAGGCTACCGCGGCGTCTACACCAGCGCCTGGGTCGGGACGGCGACCGCGCTCGCCGGCGCCCTCTGGCTCACTCTGGGCGGGTTCTACCTGGTACGCGACGCGATCGGCCGGGATGAGCGCACCCGCGTGGGCCAGCTCGTCGCCGCCACGCCACTGCGCACGTCCGCCTACCTGCTGGGGAAGTTCCTCAGCGACTTCCTGGTGCTCGCCTCGATGGCGGGCGTGCTCGCGGTGACCGCGCCGATCATGCAGCTCGCCCGCGGGGAGTCCGGAGCCGTGGACCCGGTGGCGCTCCTGCTGCCCTTCGTGACGATCACGCTGCCCCCGCTGGCGCTGACGGCGGCGGCCGCGGTGCTGTTCGAAACCGTGCCGCTGCTTCGGGGCGGCGTGGGAAACGTGGTCTGGTTCGTCGTCTCCCTGGTCCTCCTGATCGGCGGACAGTCGCGGAAGGCGCCTCTCGGCGGTCTCGGGGTGCACCAGGCCGCCGACTCGATGCGCGCCGCCCTCGCCGCCCAAGGCGTCGACGTGCACGGCCGGGAGTTCAGCCTCGGCCTGACCTCCGTCGCCAGGCCGCTGCGCACCTTCCACTGGGACGGCTTCTCCGTCACCGGCGCGTTCCTCGGCGGCCGTCTCCTGGTGGTCCTGCTGGCGGTCGTTCTGGCGCTGCTGCCGTGCCTCTGGTTCGCCCGGTTCGACCCGGCGCGTCGCCTCACCGCCCCGGCCGTCACGCCGTACGAGCCGGGCGTCACCGCAGAGGGCGGCCGACCGGCCTTCCGGACGGCCCTCCGGACCGCGCCCCGGGTGACGCCGCGTCCGGGCCGGGCGTTGCGACGGCTTCTCGCCGGGGAGCTGCGCATCCTCCTTCAGGGCGTCTCGCGCTGGTGGTGGCTCGTGACCGCCGGGGTGACGGCGGCCGCCTTCGCCACGCCGGAGCCCGCGACCATGCTCCCGTTCGCCTGGATATGGCCGGTGCTGATCTGGTCACGGCTGGGAACCCAGCGAGCGGAGTACGGCGTGGAGGGGCTGCTCGGCGCCTATCCCGCACCCCGGCGCGGGCTGCTCGCGGAGTGGGCGGCCGGAGTCGTCCTCACGGCCGCGACGGGCGTGGGACCCCTCGTCCGCATGGCGGTCGCCGCCGACTGGCCCGGAGTGGGGTCATGGGCGGGCGGCGCGCTCCTGGTGCCCTCGCTCGCCCTGGCGCTCGGCGCGGCCTGCCGTACGCACCGGGTCTTCCAGGTCGTCTACCTCGGCCTGTGGTATCTCGCCGTCAACGGGACGGCGGCCGTCGACTACATGGGCGCGGTCCGCGTGGAAGGGCTGCCCGCCGGGCCGTCCCCGCTCGTCGTGGCCGGCCTCGCCGCGGCCCTGCTCTGCGCCGCCCTGGCGGTCCGCACCGCCCGCCACGCGACCCGCTGACGCGGCGTGCTCACGCTCGGCCGTCGCACGCGAGACGGGCGACGGCGGCTCGTGTCAGGGTCCGCGGCTGCGGGTCCGGGTCGAGTGCGATGTGCAGTGCCGCGCCTTCGATGTAGGCGTCGAGCGCCCGGGCGGTGTCGGGGGCGAAGTGCCGTTCGAGGGCGCGGCGGCTCTCACGCATCCACCTCTGCGTGATCGACCGGAAGACGGCTCGCCGCGCGGCGAGGGTGTACAGCTCGTATGTCAGCACGTGCTCGCGCCGACACCGCTGCAAGTCCCCGTGGATCAACGCGACGATCGCCTCTGCCGCGGCGCAAGCGCCGCTCGGTCTTGATCGGGGCAGGCGGCCAGGCGACGGATCCTAGTTCAGTCACGGCGGGCACCTTGTCTCGGGGCCGAGTCAAGGTGAGCCCAAAAGCCGCAATGAGCTGGGCGGCCGGTGTCGGCCCGCCGGATGGGGGTGCGCCTCGGCAGCGCGCAAGAACACGCCCCGGGAAATGGCGACGCAGACTGTCACCTTTGGCGTGCACCGTGGTGACATGGACAAGGACTTCAACACCCAGCACGTCGGCCAGGTAGGCTCGCTCGCCGGCCGGATAGCGCTCGTCGCCGGAGCAACCCGCGGTGCCGGACGTGCCCTCGCCGTCGAACTCGGCCGCGCCGGCGCCACGGTCTATGTCACCGGCCGCACCACCCGCGAGCGCGCCAGCGAGGTCGGCCGAACCACAGAGACCATCGAGGAGACCGCTGAGCTGGTCACGGCGGTCGGCGGTACCGGCATCGCCGTCCCTACCGATCATCTGGACGCGGACCAGGTACGCGCACTTGTCGAGCGGATCGACTGTGAACAGGAGCGACTCGACATCCTCGTCAACGACCTCTGGGGCGGCGAGCACCTGCTCGTCGATTCCGTCTTCGGCAAGAAGAGCTGGGAGACGCCGCTCGCCGACGGCCTTCGCATCCTGGAACTCGGGGTGCGCTCGCATCTGATCACCGCGGCACTCGCCCTCCCGCTGCTAATCCGCTCGGACGCGCCGCTGCATGTGGAGGTCACCGACGGCACGGCGGTCTCCAACCGCCGTTACCGTGAGAACCTCTACTACGACCTCGCCAAGAACGCCCCCATCCGGATCGCCTTCGGGTTGGGCGAGGAACTGGCCGAGTACGGGGGCACAGCGGTCGCCGTCACGCCGGGCTTCCTGCGCTCGGAACAGATGCTCACCCATTTCGGCGTGACTGAGGAAAACTGGCGCGACGCCGTCGCCCAAGAACCGGACTTCGCTATCGCCGAGTCGCCGTACTACCTCGCCCGCGCGGTCGCCGCGCTCGCCACCGACCCGGGCCGGGCGGCCCGCTGGAACGGGAAGTCTGCCTCCAGTGCGGAGCTTGCCAGAACCTACGGGGTACGGGATGTGGACGACAGCCAGCCAGACGCCTGGGGGTACTTCGAGGACGTCAGGTACGGCGGGAAGGACGGTTCGCCGGACGACTACCGCTGATCCTCCGACTCCGCGCCGTACAGGGTGGCGAGGCCCCGCGTGTGCTCGCGGAAGCGGGCGCGTAGGCCCTCCGGGGCCAGCACCTCCGCGTCCGCGCCGAGCCCGGTCAGCTGGGCGAAGGCGACGTCCTCCGACTCCGCCGGCAGGTCGAGCGTGACTCGCCCGGCGGCGTCCGGCGCGGTCGCGGACGCCAGCGCCTCGCCGACCCCGGCCGGGTCCGCCACATCTGGCAGGCGGAGCAAGCCGCACTCGGTCAGGCGCACGGTGACGGTCGTGCGCAGCAGTGTCCGGGCGAACCCGGCGGCGTGGTCCTGCCAGTGCGAGGCTAGGTCGAAGGATGGGTCGCGGACGAAGGGTTCGTCGGCGCCGGGAGCAGGGGAGAGCGCCGTGACGCGGTCGACGCGGTAGGTGCGCCATGCGCCGTCCCGGCCCGTCCGCTCACCCGGGACACGGCCTACGACGTACCACACCCCCGCCTTCAGGACGAGGCCGTACGGCTCCAGCAGGCGGGTGACCATGCGGGGTGGCGTGCCGTCCCGGCCCGGTCGCGCGTAGGCCAGCTCGACAGTGCGGTCGGACCACACGGCGCGGGCCAGCTCCGGCAGTAACTCCGGTGCCGACGGCTCGCGGAACCAGGCCGGGGCGTCGAGGTGGAAGCGGCGTACGGACGACTCGGCCGCCGCACGCAGCGACGGGAGCAAGGTGGCCGACAGCTTCAGCCGGGCCGTGTCCGCCGCGCCCGACAGACCGAGATCACGCAGGGCCGTGGGCAGGCCGGAAAGATAGAGCGTCTCTGCCTCGGTGGGATGGAGCGTGGTGAGCCGGGTCCGGTGGCCCGGTGCCAGGTGGTAGCCGCCCGTGCGTCCGCGCTCGGATCGGATGGGAACGCCCGCTTCCTGCAGAGCCTGGGCATCGCGGATCACCGTGCGCTTGGAAACGTCCAGCTCGCGGGCAAGGGCGACAGCGGTCAGACCGGGGCTCGACTGGACGAGGAGGGCCATGCGGATCAGGCGGGCGGCACGCATGCCTCAAGGATCGCGGACCCGGTGCTCCAGCAACGCCTTCGGCCGCTTACGGGACGAGGCCCGAAACCGCGCCCCAGGCCGACTTCCGCTACGGCCGCAGCCTCCAGGACCTCATCAACATGGTCGCCGACCTGCGCGAACGTGGCATCGGCTTCACCTCGCTGCATGAGAACCTCGACACCACCACCCCCGGCGGCCGGCTCGTCTTCCACGTCTTCGCCGCCCTCGCGGAGTTCATCCGCGAACTCATCGTCATCGGCACCAACGAGGGCCTGGCCGCCGCTCGCGCCCGCGGCCGGGTCGGCGGACGCCCCAGCGTCGCCACCGAGGAAGTCATTCGCGCCGCCCGCGACCTCCTGCCCGACCCCGGCCGCTCCATCACCTCGATCGCAAAGCTCCTCGGCGTCTCCCCGGGCACCCTCTACAACCACATCCCCGACCTACGCGAACTGCGCGCCGGCGCCGTCCCCCGCCAGCTCAAAGCACCCGCGAAGTAGGCGAACCCCAGCAAGATCAATCTCACCGGGATTTCCTGTACCGCAACTACTCACGCCCGGACCTGTCACGCCGGCCGCTTGCCCCGGTCACGCCGGGGGGCGAGAACGACGAACGCTAGACGATGGGCGGGCGGCCGAGGCGGAGCATGCGCCAGGCGGTGCGCCAGGCCATCGGACGGCGCTCGCCCGCGGGCTCCCGCAGCCCTTCGAAGAAGCCGCGGAACCACGCCTTGATCGCGGGCATCGAGCGCTCGCGTGCGAGCGTGAGCACGACCCAGTTGAGCAGATAGAACATCGCGAGCGGCCACGGCAGATTGCGCCGGGCCAGCCAGACGCGGTTGCGGGCGTTCAGCCGGTAGAAGTCCGTGTGCCGGGACGGCAGCACCAGCGGGTGGTACATGACCGTCTCGGCGTCGTACTCGATGCGGTAGCCCTCGCCCAGCAGGCGCCAGGCGAGGTCGGTCTCCTCGTGGGCGTAGAAGAACCGCTCGGGCAACCCGCCGACCTGCAGGAACGCGGACTTGCGGATCGCGCAGGCGCCGCCGAGGAAGGTCGTCACCGGAGAGGACCGCTCGGGGTCGCCGGCCCGCAGGCGGGGCACGTGCCGCCGCTGCACCGAGCCGCCCTCGGGGTCCATCACCCGGAAGCTGATCACGGCGAGGTCGGGCTCGTGCGTGAACCGCTCACGGACGTGCGCGGCGACCTTGGTGTTGGCGTACCAGCCGTCGTCGTCCAGGAACAGGACGATGTCACCCGAGCACTCCTGCACGCCGCGGTTGCGCCCCTCGGGGATGCCCGCGTTGTGCTCCAGCCGTACGGTCTTGATCATCGCGGCGGAGCCGGGGAGCGGCTGGGCGGTCAGCTCCGGCACGTCCGCGCCGTTGCCGACGATGACCACCTCGATGTCGCCGTCGGTCTGGGTGAGCGCGGATTCCACTGCCCGGTCGAGCTCGGCGATCCTGTTGCCCATGGTGAGGATGACACAGGAGATTTTCACCGCGTCATCGCCTCGACGTGGGGCGCACTACACACGACTTCATGATCACCGAGTCTGTATGGCCGGGCAATCCGGAATCTGCCTGGTTTACCGTGGAATAAGGGTATCGGAACTGCCACCAAACCCCTACCCAACCGCGAATGTACGGCCGATCGGCACGCCGGGCGGGAAACGACGCGCTCATGACAGCCGCCGGGAGGCGAGGATGCTGACCAGGTGCAGCAAGAGCTGGACTCCCGCGATGACGACGCAGGCGACCACGAGGATCCGGGTGGCGGAGAACCAGTTGTCGAGCACCGCCGCGACCACGACGATCAGCGACAGCTCGACGGCCTGGATCAGCCGGTGGAACCGCAGCGCCGCCGCGGCCCTGCGGGCCAGCGCGAGCCGCGGCGAGGTGAACTGCTGCGCCGCCGCCTCGGTGGTCGCCACCAGGCCCGACCGGGCGCGGGCGACGTCGACCAGATCGGTCTCCGACTTGATCAGAATCGCGCCGAGCGCCGCCGCCACGCCCATGACCGTGTACCAGTCGGGCAGGGTCTCCGAGGCCCGGAAGCCCAGCCCGATCAGCAGCGCCGCCTCGGCGAAGTAGTGCCCGACCCGGTCGAGGTACACCCCGGTGATCGAGGTGCGGCCGGTCCACCGGGCCAGCTCCCCATCGGAGCAGTCGAGCAGCAGGTAGACCTGGATGAGCAGGGCCGCGCCCAGCGCCGCCCAGAAGCCGGGGAGGGCGAGCACGGCGCCCGCCGCCACCCCGCACACGATCATCAGGCCGGTGACCTGGTTCGGCGAGATGGGGGTCTTGGCCAGCAGCCAGGTGGCGTAGATGGACAGGCGCCGCATGTACAGCAGGCCGGCCCAGTGCTCGCCGCTGCGGCGGTCCATGGTGGTCTGCGGCTGGGCGACCGCGCGAAGCTCAGCGACCGACGGCGCGGACATAGTCCTCAACTCTCCCACGGACCTCGTGCTCCGACAGCCGGAGGTGCTCAAGAATGGTGTAGCGGCCGGGCCGGGTGCTGGGGGCCAGCATCACCGCGGCCGTGAATTGTTCGGTCGTCAGGCCGACGTCGCCGGGCACGACGGGCAGGCCGTGCCGCCCGAGGCAGCCGGTCACCTGGCCGAGCCGGTGCGCGTCCTCACGGAGGAAGTAGCAGAACGCCGCACCGATGCCGGCCAGCTCACCGTGGTTGGAGGTGCCGGGGAAAAGCTGGTCCACAGCATGAAGGATCTCATGATCGCCGCCACTCGCCGGACGGCTTGACCCCGCGATGACCATCGACATCCCCGACAGGATCAGCGCCTCGGCGAGCACGGTCAGGAACGCGTCCGACTCGATCGAGTCCGGCCGGCCGAGCACGGCCTCGGCCGCGGTGCGCGACATCGAGATCGCCAGCCCGTCGATGGGCTCGCCCCGCTCGGTGTTGCCGAGCTGCCAGTCCTCGATGGCCGACAGGTTGCTGAGCACGTCGCCGATCCCGGACCGGACGAGCGAGGGCGGGGCGTCGTGGACGAACTCGAGGTCCACCATGATCGCCAGCGGCATGGGCACGCCGAACGAGCCCTTGCCGCCCTCGTACACGAGTGAGGCCACCGGCGAGCAGATGCCGTCATGCGAGAGGTTGGTGGCGACGGCGACCATGGGGATGCCGGCGAGCGACGCGGCGTACTTGGTGGCGTCGATCGTCCTGCCGCCGCCGACGCCGACCACCGCCTCGTAGTTGCCCTTGCGCAGGTCCGCGCCGAGTGACACGGCCGCGTCCACGGTGCCGTCCGCCACCCGGAGCACCTTGGCCTCGCCCAGCGACGGCGCGATGACCTCCGCGATGCGGTCACCCTGCCCGACGCCGACCGCGACCGCGACCCGGCCGGAGGTGGCCACCCTGCTGTCGGCGAGCAGGGTGCCGAGCTGCGCGATCGCGCCCCGCCGCACCTCCATCGTGAGAGGCGCGGGGAGCATCCTTGCCAGAATCGGCATGCGAACTCCTCAGAAGGCCGCGGAAATCAGTATCGGCATGCGATCTCACGGGCCTTCGCGAGGTCGTCGTGGTTGTCCACCTCGACCCACTCGACCTTGCCGATCGGCGCGACGGCGATCTTCTCGCCGCGCCCGACCATCTCCTGGTAGCCGTCCTCGTAGTAGAGCTGCGGGTCGTGCTCGAACGTGGCCCTCAGCGCGTCGGCGAGCCGCTCGGCCGCGCCCGGCCGGATCAGCGTGGCGCCGATGTACTCGCCGTACGCCTCGGCCGGGTCCATCAGCTTGGTGATCCGCTTCAGCCGGCCGTCCTCCAGTGTGACCTTCATCTCCTCGTCCGCCAGCGACTTCACGTCGTCGACGGCGAGCAGGATGTCGGAGGTGTCCTCGGCGGCCAGCAGGGTCCGCTCCACCGACACGGGGTGGACGGTGTCGCCGTTGACCAGCAGCGCGCCCTGGGAGAAGTAGTCGCGGGCACACCACAGCGAGTAGGCGTTGTTCCACTCCTCGGCCTTGTCGTTGTGGACAAGCGTGAGCTTCACCCCGTGGCGCCGCTCCAGGTCGGCCTGCCGTTCCCTCACGGCCTGGGCCTGGTAGCCGACGATCACCACGACCTCGCGGAGGTCCACGGCCGCCAGGTTACGCAGGGCGATGTCGAGGATCGTGGTCTCACCGTCGACCGGCACCAGCGCCTTCGGCAGCGTGTCGGTGTACGGCCGCAGGCGACGTCCGGCTCCGGCGGCCAGCACCATTCCGAGCAATTTCCCGCACTCCTTGAGGTCGAGCGTCAGACAGTAACCCCAAAGGTTAGTTGGCTCGGCACCCCGGTTGGGTAATCCACCGTTGGTCTGACGTTAATCCTGGGGTGCCGGTTCCACGGCCTCGTCGGGCGTGCGGGGGGCGGCGAGCCAGCAGGTCAGGCTCTCCCAGCCGAACAGGGCCCACAGGTAGACCGCGAGCAGCACGAACACGGCGGTCACCACGTCGAGCAGGCCGCCGAGGGCGACGACGAGCATCCGGCCGTCCCAGCCCAGCCCGGCCGTCGCCAGCCACGGCGGCGGATACACGTGCTGGCGCAGCCGGTAGACCGTGTCGTAGTGGTGGAAGGCCATCGCGCCGAGCAGCGCGACGATGAGCACCGGCGGGACGGAGCGGGCGAACCCGGCCGAGGCGATGAAGCCATACTCGGTCATCCGCAGGATCGGGGGCGCCAGCCAGTCGAGCCGGCCGTCGTGCCGGTGGGCGCTGCCCGCCCCGGCCAGCAGCAGGGCCACCGCCGGGGCGAAGACCGCGAAGTCGTCGGCCCCGGCGATGCCGAGCACCAGCAGCACGGCGGTCACGAAGGCCCCCGCGACCGCGGGCGGCAGCGGCGGGAGCTGCCCGGCCACGAGCAGCCCCATCGCCCTCGACAGCGGGCCGTCGTCGCGGTAGGCCACCACGACGCTGCGCGGCACCGGGGTCATGTGCACGGAGATCGCGCCCCGGGCCTTCCCGCCGGCCTCGCGGGGGCGGCGGCTCATGCCACCTCCTCGCCTTCGGCTCGGAGCGGCATGCGCCAGACGCTGTGTTCACTGATTCGCTCGCTACGCTCGCTCATGCCACCTCCTCGCCTTCGGCTCGGAGCGGCATGCGCCAGACGCTGTGTTCACTGATTCGCTCGCTACGCTCGCTCATGCCACCTCCTCGCCTTCGGCTCGGAGCTGGGTCGTGCCGGAGGCGCGCAAGTCAGCACTTCGCCAGACGCTGTGTTCACTGATTCGCTCGCTACGCTCGCTCATGCGAAGGACCTCGCCATCCGCCCGGCGGCCGTGTAGGCCAGGGCCACCGCGCCCCAGCCCAGCAGTGCGAGGAACGTCACCCGCGCGTCGAACAGCGCGGCCGTCACCGAGATCAGCGCCATACGCTCCCCAATCGGCAGGACGATCATCTTCTTCGCCCAGTAGGCCACGCCCCTCGCGCCGCTCAGCGCGTCGAGCCGCCGCGACAGCGCCAGCACCGATCCGGTGCCCTTCGCGGCGGCCGCCGCGGGCGCCTCGTCCCAGGGCACGGCCATCGGACGCGGGGCCGCCGCCCGCAGGCCGGCCGCCCTGGCCCGGTCGGCCATCGCTCCCGCGTAGGAGAAGTCGACCACGTGGCGGATCGTCTGGAGGATCATCGCGCCCACCGCCAGGGCCCAGATCTCCCACGGCTCCCGGGAGCCGGCCAGGTATCCGGCCGCCAGGCCGACGTACACCAGGTATTCCTTGAGCCGGTCGCAGATCGCGTCGAGCCAGCTCCCGAGCGGGGAGAACCGGCGCGTATACCGGGCGAGCTGCCCGTCCAGGCAGTCGAGCACGAACGACAGATAGAGCGCGGCGGCGCCGACCACGAGCCCCGCCCGGCGGCCGTCGGAAAACCAGATCGCGGCGATGGCGGCGAACCCGACCGAGATGCCGGTGACCGTGTTCGGGGTCAGGCCGAGACGGGCGGCCGGACGGATGAGGTGACGCGACCACGAGCTGACGCAGTAAGTGGTGAAGAAGCCGTCGCCGCTCTTCACCGCGGCGTCGAGCCTGGCCTGCGCCTCGTCGACGTCGGCCAGCTCGCGCACCGCGCGCTCGGCGGCCGGGCGCGTGCCGGCCCGCCCGCAGTGCAGGGTGTTCAGCGCGACGGCGTGCACCTGCACGCCCGCCCGCACCAGGCCCGTGAGCAGCAGCTCGGGAACCTCGCCGTCGCCGACCCGCCCGAGGTGGCGGCGCTGGGCAAGGTCGGCCAGGTCCTCGGCGATGTCGGCCAGCCCGGCCAGGTGGGCCTCCCCGACCTGGAGGACGCCGCGGAAGGTGCCGTTGGCCCACTCGACCTCGTGGAAGGACGTGCCCGCCGACACGACGCGGCCCCACTCGGTCCGTACGGGCGGCCGCAGCGGGGCGGGGTCGCCGCTGGCGACGATCGCGCCGGTCGGGCGCGCGGGATGTTCGAGCAGCAGCGACAGCGCCTCGGTGTGCGCGACCACGTCGGCGGCCAGCACGGCGACCGGCGAGGTCGAGGCGCGGGCCGTCTTGGCCACGATCCGCAGGTCCTCGGCGAGCCCGTCGCTGACGCAGATCTGATGCCGCGGGCCGCTCTCCGCGCCCTTCTCCCACCCTCCTGCCTGGGCGTCCTGGCTCCGCACCACGACCAGCACCTCGCGGACCGGCAGCGTGAGGAGCTGGGCGGTGAGCCGCTCCAGGAGGCTGCCGTCGGACCGGGCGCCGTCGGACCAGGGCAGCCCGGCGGCCGGTGAGGTCGCGAGGACGACCGCCACCGTCTCTGTGTCCCGTGACGTACCGGGCTTGCTCGGATCCGCCCCCATATGGAAACCCGCTTCACGTCGACCGCACGTGCTCACCTCGCAAAGTAACCGAGTGATCACTAGGTGGCAATCACCTTCTCCGGCTTCCGGCACGGGTATGGTCTCCTCCGGGGAGGACATCATGATCGCCGAATCGCGTCTGCGCAGGGTGGGGGTGGTGCTGGCCGGCGGCGTCGGCCAGCGCGTGGGCCTCAACACCCCGAAACAGCTTCTGAAGATCGCCGGGAAGACGATTCTGGAGCACACCCTCGACGTGTTCGACGGCCACCCGGAGATCGACGAGGTCGTCGTCCTGATGGCCCCCGGCTTCGTCGCCGAGGCCGAGGAGCTCGTCAGGAGGAACGGCTACACCAAGGTCGGCCGGGTGCTCGAAGGAGGGGCGAGCCGCACCGAGACGACCTGGCGGGCGCTGTGCGCGCTGGGCGAGCAGGAGTGCGACGTGCTGCTGCACGACGCCGTACGGCCGCTGATCGAGCCCCGCATCATCAGCGAGTGCGTGGCCGCGCTCGAACGCTACGAGGCGGTCGAGGTGGCGATCCCCTCCTCCGACACGATCGTGGTGGCCGCTCCCGGCCCGCGCGGCGACATCATCCGCGACATCCCCGACCGCTCCCGGCTGCGCCGGGGGCAGACCCCGCAGTGCTTCCGGCTGTCGGTGATCCGGGCGGCGTACGAGCGGGCCCTGGCCGACCCCGAGTTCCCCTCGCTGCCCACGACGGACGACTGCGGCGTCGTGCTGCGCTACCTGCCCGACGTGCCGATCTACATCGTGCCCGGCAGCGAGCACAACATGAAGGTCACCCATCCGGTCGACGTCTTCATCGCCGACAAGCTCTTCCAGCTCGCCGAGAACACGGCGCCCGCACTGGACGAGGAGGCCTACCGGGCCGGGCTCGAGGGCCGCACGCTCGTGGTCTTCGGCGGCAGCTACGGCATCGGCGCGGACATCGTCGCGCTGGCCAGGAGACACGGCGCGAGCGTCCACTCGTTCTCCCGCAGCCAGAACGGCGTGCGCGTCGAGGACGTCGCCGCCGTGGAGGACGCGCTCGCCCGGGTGTACGCCGAGACCGGCCGGATCGACTACGTCGTCAACACGGCGGGCGTGCTGCACATGGGCAAGCTCGGCGAGGCCGGGCAGCACACGATCGAGGAGACCATCGGGGTCAACTACCTCGGACCGGTCAACATCGCTCGCGCGTCCGTGAAGTACCTTATGGAGACCCACGGCCACCTGCTCCTCTACACCTCCTCGTCCTACACCCGCGGCCGGGCCGACTACAGCCTCTACTCCTCCACGAAGGCCGCCGTCGTCAACCTCACCCAGGCGCTCGCCGACGAGTGGGCCTGCCAGGGTGTCCGCGTCAACTGCGTCAACCCCGAGCGCACCGCCACCCCCATGCGGCTGCGCGCGTTCGGCGACGAACCCGCCGGAACACTGCTCTCCCCCGCCGCCGTCGCCCGCACCAGCATCGACGTGCTGCTGTCCCGCCTCACGGGACAGGTCGTGGACGTACGGCTCAGCCGATGACCGCAACCATGTACGGAGGGACGGGCACTCGCCCATGGGGGGAAACATCAAGGGGCGCAGGGCCCCGAACGCACTGGCCGCGATAATCCGGCGGCCGGCCCTGAGAAGCCTGGCCGGTGGGCGCAGGGGCGCGTTCACCGCGCTCACGCTCGCGTCGTACCCGGCCGTGCTCGCGGCCGCCGTGTGGCCGCTGCCCGCGACCTTCGCGGTGCTCGTGCCGCTGTCGTACGCCGCGGAGGCCGCGCTGCCCGGCCGGGCGGCGGGGGCGCTGAGCCGGGCCCACCTCGGGGCCACGGTCCGCTTCCTGTCGCGTGAGACGGCCGCCGTCGTGCTGCTGGCGCGGCTGGCGCCGGGCCGGCCACTGTGGTTCGCGGCGCTCGCGGCCGGGCTGTTCCTGTTCCACGGCCTGCGGGCCGTGCAGACGTGGCTCGCCGAGCACGTCGACCGCCGGCACAACCTGATGCCGGTGGTGACCCGCAACATCGACCTGCCCGCGCTGCGGATCCCGCCCGCGCCGCCCCGCGCGCTGCTCGCCTGGCGGGGCGCCCGGCTGCTCTACCTCGACGCGCTCGCGGTCCTGCCCGCGGCGGCGACGGCGCCCATGGGCCTGGGCTGGACGGGCGTGGCGGGCGCCGTCGCGGCCCTGGTGCTGGAGGTCACCGCCGTGGTCGCGCTCCTGGCCCACGCGAGGCGGGCCAGGCATCTGGGCGACCGGCGGCGGGTCCTCTCCGCGGTGGACGACTGGGTCGCGGCCTACCGGCCCGAGGTCGTCATGTACTTCTCAGGGCCGGTCACGGCGGTCTACCAGGCCACCATGTGGCTCGGCACGCTGGAGCGGATCACGCCGAGGACGCTGGTGGTGCTGCGTGACCGGTCGCTGGCCACCGCCCTCGGCACGACGACGCTGCCGGTCGTGTGCATCCCCTCGTCGGTCGACCTCATGAACTTCCGCGCGCTCGACGGTGTGCGCGTCGCGCTGTTCCCCGCGAACGTCGGCAACAACATCCACATGCTCCGGGTGCCGGGCGTGCGGAGCGTGTTCATCGGCCACGGCGACAGCGACAAGGAGGCGTCCTTCAACCCGTACACGAAGGTGTACGACGAGGTCTGGGTGGCCGGCCCTGCCGGGCGGGACCGCTACCTGCGCGCCCAGGTGGGCGTGCGGGACGAGGCCGTCGAGGAGGTCGGCCGCCCCCAGCTCGCCGGGGTGCTGCGCACCAGCCCGTACGCCGAGGGGCTGGCGCCGCACCGGACCGTCCTGTACGCGCCCACGTGGGAGGGGTGGAGCGACGACCTGTTCCACAGCTCGCTCGTCGCCATGGGACCCGCGATCGTGCGCGCCCTGCTCGGCCGGCGGGTGCGGGTGATCTACAAGCCCCACCCGCTCACCGGTCACCGCTCGCCGGCCGCCAGGGCCGCGCACCGGAAGATCCTGGCCCTGTTGCACGAGAGCACAGGGATGCCCCACGTCGCCGTGACCGGCCGGGAGCCGTCGCTGTACGAGTGCTTCAACGAGGCCGACGTGCTGGTCTCCGACATCTCCAGCGTGGTGTCGGACTTTGTGGCCAGCGGCAAGCCGTACATCGTGGCCAACGTGGCGGGCCTTCCCGAGGACCGGTTCCGCGAGCGCTACCCGGCCGCCGGGGCGGCGTACCTGCTCGGGCCCGACCTGGCGGAGCTTCCCGACATCCTGCGCCGTCTCGGCGTGCCGGGAGAGGACGACATGGCCGCGGCCCGGCGGGCCCTGCGCGCCTACCTGCTCGGCGCCGACCACCCCGATCCGCTGGCCCGCTTCGAGGAGGCCGTACGGCGTGCCGCCGCCCGCGCCGAGACCCGCGCCCGCTCCCTCGGCCTCGAAGCCCTCGCCCCTTCCGCCCGTGACTGAACAAGCCGAGGAGAGCCCTATGGATGCCGCCGAAGCGCCGCCCCGGCCCGCTCTGGCGCCGGTGCCCGGCCGGCCGCTGCCCAGAACCCCGCGCGAACTGTTCGATGCGCTGCCTCCGCTGCCCGGTCTGCGGACAGAGGTGATCGGCGGACGGCTCGTAACCCGCCTACGGGACGCTCCCGAACACGCGTCGGCGGCGATGCGGTTGTTCAAGGCACTCCTGCCGCTCATGGACGACCGCGGCTGGCAGGGATGGGCGGGAAACGTGGGCGTGTGCCTCGACGGGACCAACGAGCCGGTGGTGCCGGATCTCGTGCTCGCCCCGCGAGGCTGTCCGCGTTGGGAGGAGCGTGAGCTGCTGTCCTCGGGGCTGATGCTGGTGGCCGAGGTGGTCTCGAAGGGGAGCGCGGAGGACGACCGCCTCAAGAAGCCGGCGATCTACGCCGGGGGCGGGGTCCCGGTGATGCTCCTCGTGGACACGCTGACGAGGCCCGCGTCGGTCACGGTCTACAGCGACCCCAAGGAGGGCCGGTATCAGGTGACCTCGACGGTGCCGTTCGGGCGGGAGATCCACATCCCCCACCCGATCGGCTTCACGCTGGACACCTCAGTCTTCGAAAAGGTCCTCTAGCCTCGCCCGTTCGGGCTTGGGACGGGGCTTGCTGAGCTTCGGGGGGCTGGTCAGGAAGCCCGTCCCCCACGAGATGTGCATGGTGGCGTACACCACCGGCAGGCGTACGAGCGCGGCGCCGGACAGCCCGCGACCGGTGAGGACCGAGCCCGCGAGGATCGCCACCAGATAGCCCCCGGGGATGATCAGGCCCGGCCAGAAGAAGGGCGAGACCACCAGGCCCAGCGCCATCGCCGCCACGGCGGCGGGCGGGGCGAGGTAGCGCAGGTTGATCGTGCCCTGGTGGGTGCGGGAGACGACCCGCCGCCAGCGGCCGTAGTGGAAGTACTGCTTGGCCAGGGCACGCACGTTGGGCCGGGGACGGTAGGTGACGCGCATCCTCGGCTGGAACCACACCAGCCCGCCGGTCTCCCGGATGCGGTGGTTCATCTCCCAGTCCTGCGCGCGCAGGAAGTGCTCGTCGTAGCCGCCCACCCGGTCGAGGGCGCTGCGGCGGAAGACGCCCAGGTAGACGGTGTCGGCCGGGCCCGCCTCCCCGCCCGTGTGGAACCGCGCGTTGCCCACGCCGATCTTCGAGGTCATGGCGCAGGCCACCGCCTGCTCGAACGGCGTGATCCCCTCGGCGGCCATGATGCCGCCGACGTTGTCGGCGCCGGTCTGCTCCAGCGTCTCCACGGCCGTACGGAGGTAGTCGCGGGGCAGGATCGCGTGCCCGTCGACCCGCGCGATGATGGGGTTGCGGGACGCCGCGATGGCGGCGTTCAGCGCGTTGGGGGTGCGGCCCGTGGGGTTCGGCACGACGACGACACGGCGATCCTCGGCCGCGATGGCGTCCGCGACCTCCTGCGTGCGGTCGTGGGAGGGGCCCACGCTGATGACGACCTCGAGAGGGCCCTCGTAGTCCTGTTCGAGGACCTGCCGTACGGCGTCGCGAAGGTGCCGTTCCTCGTTGAGCACCGGCATGATCACCGACACCGGCGGCCAGGGCCGCGCGGGATTCTGGCTCGACTGTCGCGAGTCGGGAAAGGGCTTCATGGCGGCGCTCACGCTACTGTACGGGGGGGTGGAGACGGCAACCGGAGGACGGGAATGCCCGGCGACCATGAGGAGGACTCCGGCGTCCGCGTAGGGGGCGACGGGTACGGCGGGGTAAGGCTGACGGCGCAACGCGCCCGCCAACGGAGATCAAATCTCCGATCCCTGGTCATTTCGGGCTCGCTGTCCGGAGTCGTGCTGATCGGATCGGGCGTCGCGTGGCTGGCGCCGAACTACGCGGTCAACCGGATCCACTCGGTGGACGCCGGAACGAGCGAGGCCGAATCCACGGGCGCGATGAACATCCTGCTGGTGGGCGTGGACAAGCGCGACAACCTGACCAGGCGCCAGCAGAACCAGCTCCATCTCGGCCGCGACGTCGGGCAGCGCACCGACACGATGATGGTGATCCACCTGTCGGAGGACCACCGCAGGGTGACCGTGGTCAGCCTGCCGCGGGACACGTGGACGACGATCCCCGGCCAGGGCGAGCACAAGATCAACTCGGCGTACCAGTTCGGCGGCGCCAAGCTGGCCGTGAAGACGGTGGAGCAGGCGACGGGCCTGAGCGTCAACCACTACGTCGAGGTCAACGTGCTCGGGTTCATCGACGTGGTGGAATCGCTGGGCGGCGTCACCGTCTGCACGCCGGTGCCCATCGACGACCCGAAGACGAAGCTGAACCTGCAGCCGGGGACGTACACGCTGGACGGCGTCAACGCGCTCGCGTACGCCCGCACGAGGGCCACGGCGCGCTCCGACCTCGACCGGATCGACCGGCAGCAGCAGGTCATCTCCGCGCTGCTGGGCAAGGCGCTCAGCGGTGGCACGCTGGCCAACCCGGCCAAGCTCGCCGGGTTCCTCGACTCCACGTTCAAGACGCTCACCGTGGACCCGGCCCTGCAGAAGGACCTGCTCGGCATGGTGAACCAGTTCAAGGACGTCTCGACCGACGACGTGTCGTTCGCGACCGTGCCGCTGGCCGACGTGAACTACCACGCGCCCACGGGCGAGTCCGCGGTGCTGTGGGACAAGACGGCCGCCCGCGACCTGTTCCAGCGGATCGACGCCGACCAGCCCCTCGTCAAGCCGTCGACGAAGGGCTCGGCGTCTCCTTCGGGCAGCCCCGCGGCGTCGGCGAGCGCCTCCCCCTCGGCAGGGCCCACGGCCTCTCCGACGGCACTCACGATCCCGCCGGGCCGCATCTCGGTCAAGGTGCTCAACGGCACGCTCATCACCGGCCTGGGCGCGACCACGAAGGCCCGCCTCGTCGAGGCCGGGTTCATGGTGCCGTCGTCCCCGGGCGACACGGCCCGCCGCGACTTCACCACCACGGTCATCCGCTACCCGCCCGGCCGCGAGGACTCGGCGCGTACGGTGGCCGCCGCCATCCCGGGGGCCGAGTTGCGCGAGCAACCGGACGTAACCGGCATCGAGGTCGTCGTGGGCCAGAAGAACCACGACGTGAAGAAGGTGACGGTGGCCGCACCGGAGGGCTCCGCCACGCCGGCGACGCCCACGCCGCAGGCGACCCCCTCCGCCCGCACCGCCACGCAGAACATCTGCAAGAAGTGACCGCCCCGGCCGGCGAATATGGGCCGGGGCCCGCTTTCCCGCGCCGAGTGACCTCGTGCGGAGCCCGGGATAGATCGCGAGTCGGCTGACAGGCCGAGCTGCGGTGCGCGTGGCCGGCGGGGCTTCAGCCGAATGCACCCGGGGCGTAGATGTCGTCCAGGCCGATCAGGCGGATACCGGGGTCCCCGGCGGCCGAGGCCAGCAGCTCAGTGGTGAAGCCCGAACCGCTGTAGCAGGCCAGAATCGTGTCACGGGTGTCGTAGCCCTTGGCGGCGAGGAGGTCGCGGGCCCGGGCCAGCCGCCCCACGTGGTGATGGCTCATCGTCTCCCCCCACTTCGCCTCCCCCAGGGACAGCAACCTGCCCGCCCGGCCTCCATCAGGGGGAGAGAAGACCGCCACGTCGATCTCTATCTGGGTGCGGTTCTCCGGGTCGTTCACGGTGCCCGCGCCCACCGTGGCGGGGAAACCCCCGAACACTTCTTCGCCTGCGCCCATGGCGTAGTCGCGGCACAGAGCCTCGAAGTGCGGGCCCACGATCTGGGCCAGGAAGGTCTCACGTACCGAGCCCCACACGGCCTCACCGCGATACGCCTCCAGCTCCGGCCAGCGCCGCCGCATCACACCCTCGTAGAAGGTGATCAGGGGCTCGACGATGCGGTAGCGGGAACGGCCCTGGCGGAAGACGTCCGGCTCACGGGCCACCAGCGCGCAGTCCTCGAGGACGTTGAGCGGATGAGTGATCTGGTCCGACCTGCGGCCGATGTAGCTCGCGATACCGCCGTTCGTGGTGTTTCCACTGGCGATCGCCGCCAGTACGGAGTGGTAGAGAGCCGGATCGCGGATGTCCGACTCCTCCGCGAGAAGATACCGGGCCTCACGGAAAAGAGGCTTCTGCGGGTTCAGCACGGTCCTGACCACCCAGGAGTCGAAGTCGCCCGGCCCGGCGGGCGCGTCACCCTGCGTGAACTCGAACCGGTACGCGGGAGTGCCCCCGACGATCGAGTGCACGAGCACGGCCAGGCGCGGGTCCGTGAGCCCCCAGAACCGCGCGGCGTCGCGGTAGCCGAAGGGCTGGACGACCAGCTCGAGCCCGGCCCGCCCCCGCAGCGGCGCCTGCCCCGCGAGCAGCCCGCCCATGACCGCCATGGCGGAGCCGCAGAGGATCAGTCGCGCGGAACTGTCCCGTCCGCTGCCGCCCGGGCCGAGTTCGCGTTGAATGATGGAGGGGAGGCTTGGCGTGACTCTGGACAGGAAGGGAAACTCGTCCACGACCACCAGAGTCGGCCGGCCTCGGAACCTGCGGAACAACTCCGCGATCGCGTCGTTCCAGTCGCGGAAGGGACGCTCCGGCACCTCCCGCGTATGCCGTACGAGCGCGTCCGCGAAGAGCCGGAGCGACTCCGCCTCCGTGGCCTCGGTAGCGGCGAAGTACATGCCATCGGTCTCCTCCGCCAGGGCCCGCAGGAGAAAGCCCTTCCCCTGCCTGCGGCGTCCGCTGACGACCCCGAGCGCGGCGCCGCTCATCGCACTCGCCGACACGAAGGAGGCGAGCCCCTGCCACTCCCGCACCCGGCCGAACATCCGCTCAGGCTTCGGAACCACATCACACCTCCATGACAGAGTGTGGTCCACAGGTGACGCCGCGGAAGTCGGTACTGGTTCATTTCGGCGTCCGGGGCGAGCCCGTCGTCGAAGCGATCGACAGCCGCCTTCACGCCTCCGGCACCCCGGTCGATGCCCTCACCGAAGACTGGCCCCGCGGCTAACGAGCCCCGGCCATGATCGCGCCGCGGACCGCGTCGAGGAGCGTGGCGGCCCTCCGGTCCGGTACGCCTTCCCGGATGTGGTTCATGACGTAGCCGAAGGCCAGGCCGGTCGCCGGGTCGGCGAAGCCGAGCGATCCGCCGTAGCCGGGGAACCCGAAGGCGGTCGGGCTGTACCAGAAGGCGTCGGGTGTCGGCAGGCCGAAACCGGTGGCGATCCGGACGGGCACGCGCAGGACGCGGTCCACACCGCTGACCTGCTCGGCGGTCGCCGCCGCCAGAGTGGCGGGTGAGATGAGGCGATGCCCGTCGACCTCACAGATGAGCGCGGCGTAGAAACGGGCCAGCGCGCGGGCGGTGCAGATGCCGTTGGTGGACGGCATCTCCGCGAGTTGCTCGGCGGGGTCGTCGTGGTTCAGCATCGGCGTGACGACGGTCATCGCCCGCATCGTCAGCGACGTGGGATCGGCGTAGGCGCTCATCACCTCGCGCGCGGGCTCGGGCAGGGCGTCCAGGTCGATCCCGGCCAACGCGCCGAGGTCGATTGGGGCGGAGACGATCCGGCTGACCCGGTGCTGCTCGGATTCCGGCAGTCCGATCCACAGGTCCAGGCCGAGCGGCGCCGCGATCTCCTCGGCGAGGAACGTGCCGAGACTTCGGCCGGTCACCCGGCGGACGACTTCGCCGACCAGCCAGCCGTACGTGTGGGCGTGGTAGCCGTGGTCGGTGCCCGGCTCCCAGAACGGCCGCTGGGCGGCCAGTGCGGTCACGATGGGATCCCAGGCGATCGCCTCCGCCGGGGTGATCGGGTGATCGAGCGCGGGCAGTCCGGCCTGGTGGGTGAGCAGCCAGCGGACCGGGATCCGGTCTTTTCCGCATGCCGCGAACTCCGGCCAGTAGACGGCGACGGGTGCGTCCAGGTCCAGTTCGCCGCGCTCGGCGAGCAGATGCGCGCAGGCGGCGGTGACGCCCTTGGTGGTGGAGAACACGACCTGCAGGGTGTCGCGCTCCCAGCGGCGGCCGGTGCCGGGATCGGCGATTCCGCCCCACAGGTCGACGACTTTCCTGCCGTGCAGGTAGACGGCGACCGCGGCGCCCACTTCCTGTCCGCCGGCCAGGTTGGCCGCGAACGCCTCACGTACCGCTTCGAATCCGGGTGCGGTCTCGCCGCCGATTTCGGGCATGCGTCATCGCCTTCGTGATGGATTGATCGGGGGAAGTGCTATCTCCGCCAGTGCCCGATGAGCCAGGCGCAGATTTCCGGCTCGGTCATCTCGGGAAAATCTTCGGACAACGTGACGAGCGCGCGCAGCGCCTCGTCCCGGTCCATGCCTCGCGCCGCCGCTTCCTTCAGGTATTCCTGTCGTGCGGCGGTAGGACGTCCGCCGCCCGCGCCACGGCCCGGCAGGCCGTTACGCCACTCGATGATCTCCGCAAGCCGGTCAGGCCGCCAGCCGGGAGTCCCGTCGACCTCGACATCGGGCTCCGGGAACGGGCGCTCCGAACCGCCGGGATAGCGGGAGCGCCACTTGTGCACCGCGTGCCGGCTCACGCCCAGCGCCTCGCCGATGCCGACGACGCCGAGGTACCGCTCGGTCATGGTGCACCAACTCTGTCTGTACGGCCTCCTCCGCGGGTCTCATTACTACCACGCCCAGGACGAAGCCCCGCAACGACAACGAGTTAACTTCGTCTCTTACGGAGACGAAGTTAGAGCAGGAGGCGGGACATCGTCAACCGCCCGCAGGCCGACGGTCTCCGTCTCACCTACGAGATGGACGCTCCATCGGTGGGGGCTCCCCCGGCAGGCGGAGCGTACGGTGGACCATCTGATGCAGATAGCTGCGGAATCGCCACAGCGCGACTGGATGGTCGTGGTCGTAGCGCCGGCCCGACCGGTCGTACACGCCGCTCTGCACGAAGCTGTGGACGCACCAGATCACCGAGTTGATGGTGTAGTCCACGTCCACGTCCGGGGCGGTCACCAGGGGAGCGATGGTGTCGATCACGAACTGCGCCGCCGGCGCGGCGTACATCGGCTCAAGCTCGGGGATGTCGGTGGCGTCGGAAAGCCACCTGTGGGTGTAGAGCGCCGGATACTCCGGCTGCCTGCGGCAGAAGTCGATGTATCGGTCGAGGAGCCGGTGCATGGCGACGATCTTCTGTTCGGGCGAGGCGCCGACGATGTCCTTGACCCCCTTTTCCAGGACGGCGTTGTGCGCGCTGTTCATGCGATCCATGACCTCGAGGTAGATCTCGCGCTTGTCGCCGAACCGCCGCCTGACGTAGGCCACATCCGTGCCCGCGGCGTCGGCGATCTGCCGCATGTCCGTGCCGTCGTAACCCAACCCGGCGAACAAGCGGGTCGCCACCTGGAGAACGCGGTCGGACAGGCCCCCGTCGCCCGTACCCGTCATGGGGTAGTCGGTTCCCGCCTGGTCTCCCCCTAATCACGCACTTGCCCCGGTAGGCGCGATCCGGAACTGTTCCGGACGCTCGCCGACCTTGTGGGGGTTTGCGGCGGGCAGGGATCTTCGTGGGGATTCCGACGCCTATGGAGGTCCCCTCGTGCACCGATCATGCGATTGGACGCGTACGTCCGCGCCCTCGGGCTTCCGGAGGGCGGATTGAGCCTCCGGTTCGGGTTGCTGGGCCCGGTCGAGGTCAGGAGGAACGGCAGGCCGGTCCCGCTCGGCTCGCCCAAGCAGCGCGCCCTGCTGACCGCGCTGCTGCTCGAACCCAACCGGGTCGTGTCGATCGACCGGCTGATCATGGCCGTGTGGGACGAGGAGCCGCCCCACTCCGCCGTCGCCAACGTCCGCACCTACGTCAACCGGCTGCGGGGCACGCTCGGCGAAGGCGACCGGCTGACGGCCCGGCCGCCCGGCTACGTCCTCACCGCGCACGCCGGCGAGCTCGACGTGACCGAGTTCGCCGATGCCCTGCGGCAGGGCAGGAAGGCGCTGTCCGCCGGGCGGCCGGAGGCGGCGCTGCGGCACCTGTCGGCGGCCCTCGCCCGGTGGCGGGGCGCACCGGCCGAGGACGTGCCCAGGTCGGCGGCGCTCGGCCCCCGCCTGGACGCGCTCGCCGAGCAGCGCTGCCTGGCCCTGGAGGCGCAGGCCGAGGCCCGCCTCATGCTGGGCGAGCACGCCGACGCGGTGCCGGAGCTCCGTGAGACGGTGGCCGCCCATCCCACCAGGGAGCGGCTGTGGGGCAGTCTCATGCTCGCGTTGTATCGCACCGGCGACTCCGCGGCCGCGCTGTCCGCCTATGGGCAGGCGCGCGCGTTCCTGGCGGAGGAGCTGGGCGTCGAGCCCGGGCCAGAGCTGGCCGAGCTGCACCGGAGCATGCTCAACCGGGATCCGGCGCTCTGCGCGGTTCCCCCGCTCCGCGCCCCCGGCTCGTCCCACCCGGCGCCTGCGCCGAAAGCGCGGCCGAAAGCGGAACCGATGGCGGAACCGAAAGCGGCGCCGACGCCGGTCGCGGGGTCCGGAAGTCTCGTGGGCCGGGATCTGGAGCTGGATGAGCTCGTGGCCGCGATCGCCGCCTCTCCCCCGCGGCCCGTCGCCGTCCACGGCCCGGCGGGGGTGGGCAAGTCGGCCCTGGCCCTGCATGCCGTCCGGATGGCGGCGCCGGATTTCCCCGGCGGCGTGCTCCACGTCGATCTGCGGTCCCTTCCCCGGCCCGGCGCTTACGAGACGCCGGCGCGGCTGCTGAGCCTGCTGGGGCTGGCGAGCGACCAGATCGCCCCGGACCTCGACGACGCGGTGCTCCAGTTCAGGACCGCCACGACCGGGAGGCGCGTGCTCGTCCTCCTCGACAACGTGACCGACGAGGGGCAACTGCGTTCTCTGATCGGCGCCTGCCCGGACTGCCGGTTCGTGATCACCAGCCGGAGGGTGCTCGCGGCGCTCGACGATGTCGACCATCTGCCGCTCGCTCCCCTGACGGACGACACGGCGTACGAGCTGCTGGTCCGGCTCTGCGGCCGGGACCGGGTCGACCCCGAGCAGGTGAGGAGAGTGGCCCGGCTCTGCGACAACCTGCCGCTCGCGCTGCGGATCGCTGGCAAGCGACTGGCGGTCAGACGGGAGTGGACGCTGGCGGCGTTCGCCGACATGCTGGCCTGCGAGGAGCACCGGCTCGACCTGCTGACCTGCGGTGACCTTTCCGTGCGGAGCGCTCTCGACCTCGACTACCAGGCCCTGCGGCAGTGCGGGGGAACGGCGAACGGCAGCGCGCTCGCCCTGTTCCACCGCCTCGGCGAGCGAGGCATGGCCGACTGCGGGTCTGCGACCGCAGCGGGGCTCCTCGGATGCGACCGGCGCACGGCGTGGGCGGCGCTCGGCAGGCTGGCCGATCTCCGCCTGATGAAGTCGATGGCCCCCGACCACTACCGGATGAACGACCTCACCCGCCTGTACGCCATGGAGATCGCCAGAACCGCCGGAAAACACGAGAGCGGGAATTCGGCGGCATTCGCCTAGGGTGGCGATGCGAGAGCGGAGCGCCCTTTACGCAAGGGGCGTTTACGCGACAGGGCGCTCCGCTGTATCCGTCTAGCAGAGGTACTGCCACGGAGTGCAGTAGCCGCTGGGGATGCCCGACCCGGTGCAGCAGTAGCGCTGGACGCAGGTTGAGCCCTCATACCAGCAGTTGACCGCCTCCGCGCGGGTGGCCGGGACCAGCCGGGCGACCATCCGGTCCGCCAGCCGCTGAATCGTCCGTGTCATTCAGCTCCTCCTTCTGAAGGACTCCTTTTCGGTGACCGACATTAGGAGCGGCTTCGGTCAGGGACGTATTACCCCGATACACGATTTCCTGTATTCGCTTCACCTGGTTCACGCGTTCAACCGCCGGAGCACGACACCGGTGATCCTGCTTTCCGGCAGGAGCCCCCACTGCCGGGAGTCGGTGCTGCGCGACGGGTTGTCCCCGAGGACGAGCAGCCGCCCCGGCGGCACCAGGGTCTCCCCCAACGCCTCGAATCCCGGAGGGATCGGATCCCCGGCCACGGCCGCAGCCCGCTTGATCGCCAGGTTCGTGCCGCCGTCGAGCGTGACGCCCTCCCCCGGGCCCACGCGGGAGATGACCACGATGTCCCCGCGCCGAACGCGCCGGCCGGGCCGGCCGGGCCGCAGCCTGCGCACGAGAACCTGGTCACCGGGCCACAGGCCGGGCTCCATGCTCTCCCCGTGCACCTCGACGACGTGCAACGTCCGCCTGGCCACCATCACGACGACGCCCCCGAGCGCCGATGCGAGCAGGACGAGCAGGACGGGTGTCATCGTGCCCCCGAGAGCCGGTCGCGCGGGGCGTCGGCGTTCCGGTCCTCCCGCTGCCGATATCCCTCCGCCTGGAGGGCGAACATATGGGCGTAGATCCCGCCGCACGCGAGCAGCCCGGTGTGCGTGCCCTGCTCGGCGACCTGTCCGCCGTCGAGGACCACGATGTGGTCCGCGTCGCGCACGGCGCCGAGCCGATGGCTGATCAGCAGGCTCGTACGGCCGCGGCGGTGCTCCCGCAGGCCCTGGTGGATCTCGTGCTCCGCTTCGGCGTCGAGGCCCGAGCTGGGCTCGTCCAGGATGAGCAGGTCCCGCTCGCCCCGCAGGTAGGCGCGGGCGAGGGCGAGCCGCTGCCACTGCCCGCCCGACAGGTGGACGCCCACGTCGCCGCCGCCGTCCGCCGCGGGACCGTCCTCCGCGGGGCCGTCCTCCGCGAGGCCCTCTTTCGCGGGGCCGGCGAAGATACGGGACAGCATGGTGTCGTACCCCCGGGGCAGGCCGCTCACGACGCCGTGCACGCCCGCCCGCCGCGCCGCCGCCTCGACCCTCCCCCGGTCGTCCAGCGCGGCGAGATCGCCCAGGCCGATGTTCTCCGCCGCGGTCATGTCGTACTCCATGTAGTCCTGGAACACCGCCCCGATCCGCGCCCGATGCTCCGCCGGGTTCATCTCCCTGAGATCGATCCCGTCCCAGAGGACCGAGCCGCGCTCCGGGTCGTACATCCGGCACAGGAGCTTGACCACCGTGCTCTTGCCCGCGCCGTTCCTCCCGGCGAGCGCCACCGCGCTGCCGTACGGGATGGTCAGGCTGACGCCGCGCAGGGCCCAGGGATGGCCGGGCGAGTAGCGGAACCACACGTCCTTCAGCTCGATCCCCCGGCGCAGCGGACCGGCCCGCCGGGGCCGGGCCGGGACCGGCAGGTCCGGCTCGGCGTCCAGGACGGCGAGGTAGTGGCCGAACAGCAGCACCTGCTGATGCGCGGTGACGAGTTCGACGACGAGACCGCTCGCCGCCGCCTGGACTCCGGCGACGGCGGCGAGGAACAGCGCGACGTCGCCGACCCCGCCCGTGCCGTTCGCCGCGGAGAGGAGAACCCACAGCAGGCCGCCCCCGGTCGCCAGCGCCGCCGTGGTCCCGGTGAGGGCCTGGACGCCGAGTTCCCGCCGGTCGGTGCGGCTCCGCTCGGCGTTCGCGGCCCGCCGCTGGGCGGTCATCAGCCCGCGCAGATGCGCTCCGATGCCGAAGAGCCTCAGCTCCTTGGCCGCCCGGACGTTGACGAGAAGCTCACCGAAGAAGAACTCGCGGCGCTCGACCGGGCCGATGCCCCACAGCATGGCGGCACGCCGCCGGGACAGCCAGAGCTCCGCGGCCAGGGACGGCACCGCGGCGCCGACCACGAGGGCGGCCGTCCACGGGCTTATCGTCACGAGGGAGACGAGGAACCCGGCGCCGGTCATCACCGTCCTGGCGGCGCCCAGGGCGGCGGAGACCACCATGCCCGGGGTCGCCCCGCCGTACTGCTGGGCCATGCGGATCCGGTCGAGGAACGCGGGGTCCTCGAACCTGGCGAGGCCGACGAACCGCTCGGTGGCCCTGAAGAGGCTGTCCTGGGCGACGAGCCCGATCCTGCGCCCGCTCTCGTCCCTGACGTACTGGACGATCTGCGGCCCGAGCGCCGTCAGCACCCCGCACCCGGCGAGCGCGGCGCCCAGCGCCGCCGTCACACCGGCCCCGGGCCGGCCGCCGGCGATCTCGTCGAGGACCAGCTTGGTGCACCAGGCGATCGTCACCGGCAGGACGGCCATGAGCGCGCTGAGGACGGCGAAGGCGATGGTCAGCCCCCTGCCGGCCCGCCAGGCCATGCCGAGAGCGGTGACCACCGCCCGCGCTCCGGCGAGGCCCCGCACCCGCGCCGTCACGCGTGTACGGGAATCTTGTCGAGGTCCTCGAGAGTGGTCCCGCTGGCGACGATCCTCCCGCGCACGTCGACCAGGGCGAGGGACGGGAAGCCGTTCACCTGCAACGCCTTCGTCAGGCCGGTGCCGTACTCCTCGATCAGCACCAGGGCGACCGGCTCCAGCGTCCGCCGCTCGTCCGCCACCTCCTCCTCCGTACCGACGAGCACGGCGAGCACGTTGCCGCGTCCTCCGGGGAAGGATCGCGCACGCTCGGCGAACTGCGGCAGACGGTCGTGGCAGGCCGAGCACCCGGGAGAGAAGACGCCGACGAGGACCGGCTCGGTCAGCGTCTCGTCGGAGACGTGGACGCCGTCGGTGCTCACCGCGGAGAAGCCGCCGATCGTCGCCCCGGGTGGGAGCACGATCGACGGGGACGCCACCGGCCTCGCCGACAGCATCTCCTCGTGCGCCCGCAACCGCCGGATCACCCCGACCGTCAGCACCAGGTCGATCAGGCACAGGACGCCGACGCCCAGGACGAGCGCTGTCAGGAACGGCATGAGGGACTACCTCCGTCAGGGTGAACTGGTGAAGAGACCGGCGATCTCGCCGATCGCGGACAGCAGGACCGCCGCGGCTCCGGCCGCCAGGGCGACCGCGGCGAGCCCGGCCGGCCCGAGACCCGCGGGGACGGCTCCGGTCCAGGCCGGAACCGCTCCGATTCCGGCCTGCACCGCTCCGGCCGCCGCCGCGACGATCAGCACCGCGTTGCGCGCGAGATGACCGGGGCCCACCGGAACGGCGGAGGCGCCGAAGCAGCGGCAGGGGACCCGCCTGCCGCGCCGCATGGCGACGACGATGGCCACGGTGAAGGCCACGAGCAGCCCGAGCGCGACGCAGAAGCCGGCGAGCATGGTGGGCGGCCAGGCCAGCAGTGGCGCGACGGCGACCTCGGCGGCGACGACGAGCGCCGCGACGGGCCGGGCCGGCAGCCGTGTGAGGGCGCGAGTGGCCAGCGTGAACTCCTCGTACGCCGCCCGCCCGCGCAGCTTGCTCACCGCGGACATGAGGAAGACGATCCCCGTGAGCAGCCGGAGGAAGGCGAAGAGATAGGCCACGGGCGTCCTCATCCCCGGTCGGGCGGGCGGGTCGCCCACCACGCTAGGAATCACCGCGGGACGCCGGGTACACGACGGCTACACGCGGCGATGTATCGGGGACGAACGCCCCGCCCGCCTGGCGATTCCCGCTACGCCTCTGCGCATGTGGTGAGCCGTTCCACAGCGACGTTTCATCCTCGGCGCTGTTCCAGCGATTGAGATGAAGTCGGCTCGCTAACGCTTTCGATGGCCATCCAATCGTTCATCGGCGGGGCTGAAAACTGAATAACGGCATGTCCATCGGCAATGACCGCCGCCTGCGGCCGTCATCGGTGAAATCACCCTGTCGAGGAATGGGCACCGCGGTGCCCGCGCGAATTTGGCCGGTGTGGTGCAGGGACTGCATCATGGAAGGACGTTTCGGCCCGGCGAGACAACAGGGGCGTGACGGAAACGCGGCCTTGGGCGACCGAAGGGCGACGATGAAGGCATTTCTGGTTTTCCTGGGCGTCGCCACGCTGGGTGCGGTGGTCGCGGTTTTCCTGTTATTGCGGAACCCGGCGGGCGGCAACGTCGACGAGGAGCCTGTGGCCTCGGTTTCCACCGCGGCGGCCTCCGCTTCCCCCGCGGCGCGGAAAAGCGTGCTACTGGATGCCGAGGGCGCCGTCATCGAGGAGTTCTCCGGCGACTGCGCGAACAGCGGATATCCCTATCTCTGCCGGTATGTCAAAGGGCGGCTTCTCGCCGAGGACCCGCGACTGCTCACCCGTGACGGCCTGACGATCCAGACGACGATCGACCAGCGGCTCCAGCGAGCGGCGCAACAGGCCGTCGACGCCTACGTCCACCGAGACGACCCGCAGGTCGCCACGCAGGTCATGATCGTCCCAGGCGAAGGGGCCGTGCAGGCGATGGTCACCAGCCGTGATCCCGCCGACGGGCCGGGCTTCCAGCAGGGCACGACGGCGATGCCCTACGCCCTGGCCGCCGCGCTCGCCGCCGGTGTCCGGTACGACGACGGGTTCATGGTCTCGGACGAATACCGTCCCCGGAGCTACTCGAAGTTCAAGGACTGCGCGGGCCGGGCCGTCGCGGATCCAACCCACAGCATCCACAACCGGAAGAAGGACGGGACCCGGTTCGTCACCCTGCGGTCGGGCACCCAGGACGCGGTGAACACCTTCTACATGCAATTGCAGGAGAAGGTCGGCCTGTGCGAGACCATCAGGATGGCCGAGCGGCTCGGGCTCAGGAGCGCAAACGGAAAGCCGCTTCAGGAGTTCGAGACCTTCGCGCTGGGCCTTATTGAGGCCGATCCCGTCTCGGTGGCCAACTCGTACGCGAGCCTCGCCGCCCGCGGCCGCTTCTGCGAGCCGCGAGTGATCACGGAGATCCGCGACGGCTCAGGCGCCGGGCGCCCCTTCCCAGCGCACTGCGTGCAGGTCCTGGACCCGGCGGTCGCCGACGCGGTCACCGGAGTGCTGGCGGACGTCCTGGCGAAGAGCTCACTCAAGGGCGTCGGCCGCGAGGCGGCGGGCATGCCCGGCACGGGCGACATCTCCCGCACCGCCTGGTACGCCGGTTACACCCCCGGCCTGGCCTCGGCCGTCAGCCTCGGCGACTCTCGTGGCCCGGTGCGGCACCCGATGGTGGACGTCACCATCGGCGGTCGCCGCTATTCGCACGTGGACGGCACGTCGGTGCCCGGCCTGATCTGGAAGAAGGCGATGACCGAGGCGCTGCGCGGAACGCAGGAGACCCGCTTCGTCCGGCCGGACGCCGAGCGCTTCGGCGGCTGCCACGACGCCTGCCCGAACTGACCGCCGCCGTCCCCGGGCGACGCTGGGCAGGCGTTCGATCTCAGCCGCGCATGCTCTCGTCGCTCAGCTCGTTCAGCGGGGTCAGCGCGGCCGATGCCGCGTCGTGATCCATGCCGGTCGCCTCGAGCAGGTCCACGGCGATGGAGCGCAGCTGCGCGATGATGACGTTCGCCGAGAAGCCCAGGTTCTTGGGCCGCTCCCGTGCGGCGACGGCGAGCAACGCCTGCCTGGTCAACATCGGTTCCCGTCCGGCGCCCAGTTCGAGCTGGAGCAGCAGCGCCGCCTCCGAGACTTCGCGCAGCAACTCGGCCAGGGCGACCGGTGGCGGGCTCGCCTCCCCCATCGCCGCGAGCGTGCGGCGGACCAGGACGCGTGCGTTGCGCAGCGCCAGATCCACCGGTAGGGCGGCGGTCGTGTACCTGGCCAGTCTGGCCCGGTGATGCCAGCGCAGCGGCGAGATCCTGATGATCTCCTTGCTGTTCTCCAGCGCCGCCGCGAAATCCTCGACCGCCGTCTGGGTCCTGCGGCCGCACTCCAGTGCCTCGGCGGCCAGGTCCATATCGCCCTTCTCGATCGCCTCCGCCGCCTGTTCCAGCACGGTGGAGAAGGCGTCCAGCACGCCGGACAGATGTTTGCCCGCGATGGTGAGCGGGCTGGCGGGCAGCAGCGCGACCGCGGCGATGCCGATGATGCCGCCGGCCAGCGCATCGGCCATCCGGTCCAGCCCGCCGCCGTCCTCGCCCGGCACCAGCATGGCGACCAGCACCGCGGACGACCCGGCCTGCGACACGAACAGCTCGCCGCTGTTCAGCAGCGCCGCGATGGTCATCGCCAGCGCGATCACGAGCGCCAGCTGCCAGGGGCCCGAGCCGATCCAGGACACCAGCAGGTCGCCGATGCCCACGCCCAGACTGACGCCGACCACCAGCTCGGCCACCCTGCGCAGCCGCTGCCCGAACCCCAGACCCACGCAGATCATCACAGCGATGGGCGCGAAGAGGGGATGGGCGTGGCCGAGCAGGTGAACGGCGACGATCCAGGCCAGCGCCGCGCCCACGGCGCACTGCGCGATAGAGGGCACGATCAGGCCGAACGTACCCACCCGTTTCCTCACCTGATCACCGAGCCACGTGCGCACTCCTCTACGATCGCGGATCTTTATGACATTGGGATCACATTTGCCCCGAATTCTTCTGGTTCGAACCATTCTGCGAAGGCCAGGCTTTTCAGGCGTGGCGATCGCCCTGTCGCCGTCACCTCGCACGACTGTCCAGAGGGTTGGCGGCTACCAGCCCGGGGACGTCGTCGCCGACCGATGCGGCGGCGCTACCCGGCCTGCGCCTGACCCGCGTTGACGTGCCGGGCCGTGCTGAACCGGCGCCGGTAGGCGGCGGGACTGATCGACATCTTTCTGCCGAAAACCCGCCGCATGCTTTCGTAACTGGGGAACCCGGCGAGGGCCGCGGCCTGCGTCGCGGTGTGTCCTTGGTCGAGCAGTGCCCTGGCCAGGTCGAATCGGATGTCCTCCACGTAGCGGGCCGGTGTCGTGGACAGCTCGTCGTGGAAAAGCCGGGTGAGGTGCCGGGTGCTCACGTTGAGGTGTTTAGCGAGCTCACCGAGCGAGTGGTCCCCGCAGGGGTTCGCCGTCACCAGGTCGGTGACCTTACGCAGAGCCGACGAGCGGGGCGGCGGTCCTTGCAGCGGTGCCGAGAACTGGGACTGGCCACCCGCACGCTGCATGTACACCACCAAGGCGCGGGCGACGTCGCGCGCGAGGTCGGGCCCGTGGTCCTCTTCGACGAGGGCGAGCGCCAGATCGATGCCGGCCGTCACCCCTGCCGACGTGTACGTGGTGCCGTCACGAACGTAGATCGCGTCGGGCTCGACACGACACGTCGGACACCGGGTGGCGAGCTCGTGCGCGACCTTCCAGTGCGTGGTCGCGCGCTTGCCGTCGAGGAGGCCGGCGGCGGCGAGGACGAACGCCCCGGTGCAGATCGACGCGACCCGGCCGGCCACAGCCGCGGGTATCCGCGCGGCGTCCGCCAGGTCGCCGGGGACACGGGCGCGCGGATAGAGATCGGACCCGGCCACCAGCAGCGTGCCCAAAGCCGTCTCCGAGGAGACGGCGCCGTCCACCGCGATCCGGACCCCGAGGTTCGACGTGACGTCCGCACCGGTCGGCGACAGCAGCACGATCCGGTAGTCGGCGCCGAACCGGTTCGCCTCCTTGAACACCTCCGCGGGACCGGCGACGTCCAGCAACGTCACTCCGTTGTAGACGAGGATCGCGACGCGATGGGGGGCGGCGTCCGTCACTCCGGCCCCACGGGAGCCGGATCCGCGCGATGACCGGCCGGATCCCGCCGGCACCGACCGCTGTCGGGCCGGCGACGCAGGAGGCATTGACACCGTTCATTGGTAGCACATCGTCATCGGAGATCACGGGGATCCTCCAGGCGTGACCGGACGATGCGAAGTCGCAGGCCACGCGCGGGGCCCTGCTACGCGAGGTGGTCGCGGTGGAGCACCCGGCTGCGATTTCGCCCTGTCTGGATATAGGTGATTCCTGGCCGGACGAAGGCGGCGGCGCACGCCGATCGGCGGGGAGCATGGAAGTCGGACACACGGTCCACAGCCCGACATAATTCCCGGAAGGTCAGGGGTCATGCCAGAGGTCATCGCGGGGTTGGAGATTCCTGAGACAGCGGCGGTCGCCGAAGCGACCGCGCTCATCCAGGAGACGACCAGCCCCCTCATCTACCACCACTCCCGGCGGGTCTACTTCTTCGGCCTGATCCACGCTCACAAGCTCGGTGTGGAACCGGATCCGGAGCTGCTCTACTTGGCCGCCATGTTCCACGACCTCGGCCTCCTGACTCCCTTTTCCGATGTCGAGCAGCGCTTCGAGGTGGACGGCGCCGACCATGCGCGCGAGTTCCTCCTGGACCGGGGTTTCTCGACGACCGCCGCCGAGACCGTCTGGACGGCGATCGCGCTGCACACCACGCCGGGCATCCCCGGCCGGATGGCCCCGGAGATCGCGAGCACGCACCTCGGCGTATTGACCGACGTGATCGGCTTCGGCCTGGACGGACTGGAACACGCTCAGCTGGACGAGATCCTCACCGTCCACCCCCGGGGGGACTTCAAGAACGAGTTCCTGCGAGCCTACGTCGACGGGCTCAAGAACCGCCCGGACACCACGAACGGCACCGTGAACTCCGACGTGCTCGAGCACTTCATCCCCGGCTTCCGGCGCACGACGACGGTCGAGCGCATCCTTGGCTCGCCCTGGCCGAGTTGACCGCACATCAAACGAGGCCCCAACGCCGACGCGTGCTCGTGGTGGCCGACGTTGTCGTCAGCGTTCGCGGCCCTCGGTGAATCGTCGCTGTTCGTAAGCGGAAGGCCGGTCGGCGGCGACAGGCGATCAGCGTCCCGGACGGCGCCGAAGCTCGCGAACATCCACGCCGGTCGGATCTTACTGGCGCCGCCGTCCGGTCTTCACAGAGATCCTGCCGCTGGAAACTCTCGCCTGCGAGGTGATTACGCGTCCAGGCCGGGAGAGGTCGGCCGACCAGGGCCGCGCCCTCCCGGGAACCATCAACGCCGATGCCCTGGCAAGACCAGCAGGGTGATCGAATTCGCCGGGTACGTCGCAGTGACCCGGCCCTGGTGCACCATGAGATCGTCACCGCGCACGATCGAGTTGAGATCGGCCGGGCTGTAGGTGAACCGCTGCGCCCTGGCGTTGCCGTGCAGTCCGGCGATCGACAACGGTGAGGTCAGATCACCGCCGGTCTTGTTGATGACCATCAGGGTCAGCGCCTTGTCGCGCGAGCGCTGCGCCCCGTACACCGCAAGCTGCCCTTGATCGCTGCTGGCCGCCGACACGCTCACGTCGCCGAACCGGCTCCCCGCACCGTCATAGTTGCGATACATCCGGAACGCGTAGGCGCCGGGCTGCGTCGGCTGAGGTTCGCCCCAGATGGTCGCGAGGTCGAGACCCTCACGCCCGAAGATGCCGAGAACGTCGGCCTGCGCCAGGGCGCCGTTGATGTCGTCCAGCGCGCCCCAGTTGTACTCGGTGATCGCGGTCTTCGTGCCGGGGTAGTACTGCGCGACCCACTCCTTCATCTTGCGGATGAACTGCAGCGGCGGCGCGTTCACGCCCGTGGGGCCGATCCAGGACTCCTCGACGTACGTCGGGTCCCACAGCGAACGCGTGGACCGCAGCCGCCACGCGTTGGACTCGGGGTCCTTCCCGCCGTTGATCTGCGGGTAGTAGTGCTGGTCGAAGTAGTTGAGCATGCGCTTGCCGCCGTGCGCGTCGCTGTAATCCTTCATGTTCTTCAGGAACCACTGCGACAGGTTGAGCCCGCCGTGCGCGGCCGCGTCAGCGCCCGGCGCACATCCGTCCACCCCGGATGCGACCCACTCGCAGTATCCCCAGCCGGACGGGCCGAGCACAGCGGCGCTCGGGTCGGCGGCCTTGATGGCCGCGGCGGTCGCGGTGCTCTTGCTGCCCAGCTCGTCGTACGAGACCGCCTCGGGGTGCACGTCGCGGTGCGTGGAGTTCCACAACACCGGCTCGTTGTCGAGCTCGTAGATCGACACGCCGCCGCGCGCCGCCGTACCGAACTGGCTCACGAGATGCGACACCATCTCGCCGTCGAATGAGGCGTCCACCGGGATCGAGGTGTCCTCAGGCACCGCCCCGGTGAGGTTCGCGTTGTTGAGCCTGCCGTTGCCGCAGCCGGCGTCCCACTGGTCGAATCCGTCCTGAGCGGGGAACCGGCTGGCAGGGAATCCGCAGGCGAACGGGTGCTGGGCGGGCGAGTCCTTGGCCACCCACCCGCTCATCGGCACGGTGACGACCTGTTTGCTGCCGCGGGCCTGGTTGGTCTTGACGAACGCCTCGACCGTGTTGTCGGGCCCGGCGACGATGTTCTCGAAGTACCAGTCGCTTCCCGTGTTGTAGGTGTGGTTCTTGAAGTTGTAACGCGTGCTCGCGTTGCCGCCCCAGCGCGCCACCGGCAGGCCGATCTCGGCGGCGAACGCCGGGTCGGCGCCGTTCATGCCGTAGATGTCCGGACTGATCGGGTGCCGGGCGGCGGACAGGTCCACCGACAACGTAGGACCCGCTGCCGCCGCAGCCGGGTCCAGGGCCGCCTGGGCGGTCAAAGTCCCCGCCACGAAGGACACCGCTACGCCGAGCGTCGTGGCCGATCGCAGCTTCCGCCGCCGTTGAGCACCCATCATCGACGCTCCCGTCAATCGATCTATCGGTCAACAATCGAGGAGCCTGACCGGACGCTTCACTCGAGTCAAGGCGCTGCAGTCGCGCGGAGGCGGGCGGCCAGGCGGAATCGAAGAAACTTGGCCCCCCTGACTTGGTGCGTCTCCAGGTCAAGCCTTGGCCGCCCCGTAACGACCCGGCCGCGGTTCAGGAGGACAGCCTGAAAGTTCCACACACAGCCCACGAATTCGGCCTCTCGGCTGCGCGGCGACCTGCAGATCGACTTCGTGGGCTCGGTTGACCTCGCTGGTCGACAACCGCGATCAGTGGACAACGTCACCACCTCGTGGTGTGACCGAAAACAATCAGGGCTGATCGCTTGGTCGGACGAGCGCCTCCATGCGCTGATCCACGCTCACCCCGATCTCTTCCGTCCGGTCCCGGTAATTGCGGCGTCCTGTGGGCTCCGACAAGGCGAACTCTTCGGCCTCGCCCTGGAAGACGTCGACTTCGACGAGCAGGTGATCCGGGTCCGCCGACAGATCAAGAAGCTGGGTGCCGACCACGTCTACGCGCTGCCGAAGAACGATCGGGAACGCGTCGTGCCGGGCCTATCAAAACAGTGATGGCATGCCCTCCTGGCCGCAATGGTGTTGCCCACGACGGTGGGCACCGCACCGTCTCTCACGGAGCAGGGACGGAACAGTGATCGTTTACGAGTCCTGTCAGGACACAGCGAACCCCGCCCGCCCTGAACGGCAGACGGGGTTTTCGCACGTCAGGGGTTACTTGAGGAGCTGGCGGGCCATGACCATGCGCTGGATCTGGTTGGTGCCCTCGTAGATCTGGGTGATCTTGGCATCGCGCATCATGCGCTCGACCGGGAACTCCCGCGTGTAGCCGTACCCTCCCAGCAGCTGGACGGCGTCGACAGTGATCTCCATGGCGGCGTCGGAGGCGGCGCACTTGGCGGCGCTGGAGAAGAACGTGAGGTCCTTGACCCGAGTGCCCTTCATGGCCAGCTCCGACTTGGCGGCGGCGGCGTAGGTGAGCTGGCGGGCGGCCTCCAGCTTCATCGCCATGTCGGCGAGCATGAACTGCAGGCCCTGGAAGTCGGCGATCGCCTTGCCGAACTGCTTGCGCTCCTTGACGTATCCGAGCGCGTAGTCGAGCGCGCCCTGCGCGATGCCGAGCGCCTGGGCGGCGATCGTGATGCGGGTGTGGTCGAGCGTGGCCAGGGCGGTCTTGAACCCGGTGCCCGGCTCGCCGATCATCCGCGAGGCCGGGATGCGGACGTTCTCCAGGATGACCTGGCGCGTGGGCGAGCCCTTGATGCCGAGCTTCTTCTCCTTGGCCCCGAACGAGACGCCCTCGTCGTCCTTCTCCACCACGAACGCCGAGATGCCGCGGGCGCCGGCCGAGGGGTCGGTCACGGCCATGACCGTGTAGTACTCCGACACGCCCGCGTTGGTGATCCACATCTTGGTGCCGTTGAGCACGTAGTGGTCGCCGTCACGCTCGGCCCTGGTCTTCATCGAGGCGGCGTCAGAGCCGGCCTCCGGCTCGGACAGGGCGTAGGAGAACATGCCCTCCCCGCGCGCCACCGGCGTCAGGTAGCGGTGCTTGAGCTCCTCGGACGCCGACAGCAGCAGCGGCACGGTGCCCAGCTTGTTGACGGCCGGGATCAGCGAGGACGAGGCGCACGCGCGGGCGACCTCCTCGATGACGATCACGGTCGCGAGCGCGTCGGCGCCCGCCCCGCCGTACGCCTCGGGGATGTGGACGGCGTGCAGGTCGGCCGCGACGAGGTCCTTGTAGACCTCCCAGGGGAACTCCTCGTTCTCGTCGGCCGCCGCGGCACGCGGGGCGATCTTCTCGTCGGCGAGGGCCCGGACCGTCTCGCGGAGCATCTCGTGCTCCTCAGCGGGGGCGTAGAGAGGGAAGCTCATAGCGCCGATACTAGGACGTCCGACTAGAAAGTTACCAGTCAGTACGACTCCCTCCTTGACACAACGCCCTGACAGGGGCGAGGAAGTGATGGCCTGGCGTCGACCTGGCACGTCCGGAGCCGTACCGTGGGGGCCAAGGCGCTGGTTTGCCCAGGTGGCTCACAGGGCAGTTGACTAGGCCGGTACCATGCCAGATCACAAAGAGTCGGTAAGAGGGGAGCATGCCGTGCCGTACCGCCTCACTGTGCTGGGGACCGGATACCTGGGTGCTACGCACGCGGCGTGCATGGCCGAACTGGGCTTCGAAGTGCTCGGTATTGACGTGGACCAGAGCAAGATCGAGCGACTGCAGCGCGGCGAGTTGCCGATTCACGAGCCCGGCCTGCAGGAGCTCCTCCAACGCAACCTCGACTCGGGCAGGCTGCGCTTCACCACCTCCTACGAGGAGGTGGCGCAGTTCGGCGACGTCCACTTCATCTGTGTGGGCACGCCCCAGACGAAGGGCGGGTACGCCGCCGACGTCTCCTACCTCGACGCGGTCGTCGAGTCGCTGGCCCCCCACCTCGACCGCGAGTGCCTGGTCGTGGGCAAGTCCACGGTGCCGGTCGGCACCGCCGAGCGCCTCGCGGACAAGCTCGTACGGCTCTCGCCCGCCGGGATGCAGGTCGAGCTGGCCTGGAACCCCGAGTTCCTGCGTGAGGGCTTCGCCGTGCAGGACACGCTCCGCCCCGACCGGATCGTGCTCGGGGTCGCCTCCGAGCGGGCCGAGAAGGTGCTGCGGGACGTCTACGCACCCCTGGGCGAGGTCCCGATCGTGGTGACCGACTTCCCCACCGCCGAGCTGGTGAAGTCGGCCGCGAACGCTTTCCTGGCCACGAAGATCTCGTTCATCAACGCCATGGCCGAGGTCTGCGAGGCCGCCGGCGGCGACGTCACCCAGTTGTCGCAGGCGCTATCGTACGACGAGCGGATCGGCGGCAGATACCTCAACGCCGGCCTCGGCTTCGGCGGCGGCTGCCTGCCCAAGGACATCAGGGCGTTCACGGCCAGGGCCGACGAGCTCGGCGCCCACCAGGCGCTCGCCTTCCTCCGCGAGGTCGACGAGATCAACCTGCGCCGCCGCGTCCGGACGGTCGACCTCACCCGCGACCTCCTGGGCGGGGCGTTCGACGGCCGCAGGGTCGCGGTGCTGGGAGCGGCGTTCAAACCCAACTCCGACGACATCCGCGACTCGCCGGCGCTCGACGTGGCCGTGAAGATCGCGGAGCAGGGCGGGCAGGTCACGGTCTACGATCCGGCCGCCCTGTCGAACGCGCGGGCGGCCCACCCCCACCTCGGGTACGCCGGGTCGGCCCTGGAGGCCGCACAGGGGGCCGAGGTCGTGCTGCTGCTCACCGAGTGGCAGGAGTTCGTGGCCCTCGACCCCGAGGAGCTGGGCACGGTCGTCACCGCCCGCACGATCGTCGACGGCCGCAACGCGCTCGACGCGGACACCTGGCGCGAAGCCGGCTGGGACTACCGCGCCCTCGGCCGCCCCTGATCTCCCCGCCGACCACGCCGACCACGCCGACCACGCCGATCTCGCCGACCTCACCGGCCGTGCTTGCCCAGGCACGGCCTGGGCGGTCGAGGAGCTCCGTCACCCCGCCCTGAGGCGGACGAGGGGCAGGAAGACGTCGTCGACGATCTCGGCGATGACATCCTCGGAGACCGGTCGCCGGGTCATCAGGAGTTCGTGACGGATCAGGTCGACCGGCAGGTCCGCCAGCCGCGCGGTGATGCGCCGAGGGTCGATCTCCCCGCGCGCGGCGGCGCGGCCGAGGACCTGCTCCATCAGGCGGGGTCCCCCGCGCTCCGCCAGGAGCCGCTCCCGCAGGTCGGCCAAGGTGGAGTCGGTCTCCGCGAAGTATTCGCTCATCTGCATGCTCATCACCACCGCCAACTCGCCGCGCCGCTCCGACATCCAGCGCAGCAGGGCCACGAGGTCGTCGCGGAGAGATCCGGTGTCGGGCACCGCGAACGGGTTCTTCCGGCCGTAGTGGCCGATCGCGGCTACCGCCAGGTCTGCCCGGCTGGCCCAACGGCGGTAGACGACCGGCCGGCTGGTCTGGGCACGTGCGGCCACACCCTCGAACGTGAAGCCGCCATAGCCGACGCTGACCAGTTCGTCCCAGGCGGCGTCCAGCAACGCCTCCTCCAACTCGGCCCCGCGCCGCCGGCTTGCGGTCTTCTCTGGCACGACTCCCCCTCAAGATACACGAATGCATCTTATTGACGGCGCGACGTCCGGTCGATTAGATACACGAGTGCATCCAATCATCGTCCGGAGGTCACCGTGAGCACCTTGCGGCCATCCCTCGCCCGGGAACGCCTCGACCCGGGATTCGTCCGGCTCTCGCTCGTCATGCTGACCGGCGCCCTCGCCGTCGTCTTCGACACGACGATCGTCAACATCGCACTGGAGACCTTGGGACGGCAACTGCGCGTGCCGGTCTCGACCGTCCAGTGGATCACCACGGGCTACCTGCTCGCCCTCGGCATGGCGGTGCCGACGACGAACTGGCTGACCGGCCGTTTCGGCGGCAAGAAGGTCTGGCTGGCCGCGCTGGCGCTCTTCCTGGCCGGATCCGTCGGCGCGAGCCTCGCCCCGGACGCGACGACGCTGATCGTCTGCCGGGTGGTGCAGGGCGCGGGCGGCGGTCTCATGCTGCCCGTCATGCAGACGCTCCTGGTCCAGGCCGCGAACGGGCGTTCACTCGGCCGCGCCACGGCGGTCATCGCGCTGCCCGCCCTGCTGGGCCCGGTGCTCGGCCCGGTCCTCGGCGGCCTGATCGTCCAGCACCTCACCTGGCGCTGGATCTTCTGGGTCAACGTGCCGTTCTGCCTGGCCGGGCTCGCGCTGGCCTGGCGCTTCATGCCCTCGGGGGAACGCGACCGCGACGCGGCGCTCGACTGGATCGGCCTTGCCCTGCTGTGCCCCGGCATCGCCGCGATCATCTTCGGGCTCTCCCGGGTCAGCGCCGACCGCGGCTTCGGCCACGCCGAGGTGCTCCTGCCGCTCGTCGCGGGCGCCACGCTCGTCGCCTGCTTCGCCGTACGAGCACTCAGGACGGACGGCACACCGCTCGTCGACGTGCGACTGCTGGGGAAGCCCTCGTTCGGTGCGGCGAGCGCGTTGATGTTCCTGTCGGGCTTCGTCCTGTACGGCGCGATGCTGCTGATCCCGCTCTACTTCCAGCAGGTGGGCGGCCTGGACGCGCTCACGGCCGGCCTCCTGCTCGCCCCGCAGGGCATAGGCGTGCTGCTGAGCCGGGGACCGGCCGGCACGCTCACCGACCGCGTGGGCGCGCGCCCGGTCACCGCCGTGGGCCTGGCGGTCACGGCGCTGGGGACGCTGCCGTTCGCCTGGGCCGGACCGGGCATCGAGACGTGGTGGCTCATCGCCGCGCTGGTCGTGCGCGGCATCGGCCTCGGCGCCGTCACGATTCCCATCATGACCAGCGCGTACGAGGGACTCGCCCGCGACCGGGTGCCGCATGCCAGCGTGATCACGAGGACCTTGCAGCAGATCGGCGGCTCGTTCGGCACCGCCGTGCTGGCCGTGGTCCTCGACAGCGAACTCGCCCGTCATCCCGGCGGGTCGCCGGACGCCGCGGCGGCCTTCGGCCACACGTTCTGGTGGTCCGTCGGCTTCACGGTGCTCGCGCTGGCCGTGTCGGCGTGGCTGCCCTCCCGGCTCACCCGCCGCGCGACGGGCCGCTGACCGCGCCGGGACTACTGACCGAGCTGTGCCTACTGACCGACCTGTGACTACTGACCGAGTTGGGCCTACTGACCGAGTTGGGCCTACTGACCGAGTTGGGCCGCCTCGGCGCGCAGGCGCTCGCCCTTGGCGTGCGCCTGGTCCCGCAGGGTGTCCTGGAACTCCTCCATCCGCCGCCGCAGCCCCTCGTCCGACGCCGCCAGGATCCGTACGGCGAGCAGCCCCGCGTTGCGGGCCCCGCCGACGGCGACGGTCGCCACGGGCACCCCGGCCGGCATCTGGACGATCGACAGCAGCGAGTCCATGCCGTCCAGATACTTCAGCGGCACCGGGACGCCGATCACGGGCAGCGGGGTGACCGAGGCCAGCATGCCCGGCAGGTGGGCCGCGCCGCCCGCACCCGCGATGATCACCTTCAGCCCGCGCCCGGCGGCGCGGGAGCCGTAATCGATCATTTCCGCGGGCATGCGGTGCGCCGACACCACGTCGGCCTCGAAGGAGACGCCGAACTCCGCGACCGCCTCGGCGGCCTGCCGCATCACCGGCCAGTCCGAGTCGCTCCCCATGACGATCCCGACGTCAGGCATCCACAGGTCCTCTCAGGCAGGTGACGGCGTGGTGAGCGCGGGCCCGCACCTCGTCGAGGTCGGTCCCGAGGGCGGTGACGTGCCCGATCTTGCGGCCGGGCCGGACATCCTTGCCATAGAAGTGAATCTTGATGCCCGGGTCGTTGGCCATCACGTGCTCATACCGCGAGTACACGTCGGGGTCGGGCCCGCCGAGCAGGTTGGCCATTACGACAACCGGCGCGGTCATCGACGGCGACCCGAGCGGCAGATTGAGCACGGCCCGCAGGTGCTGCTCGAACTGCGAGGTGCGGGCGCCCTCGATCGTCCAGTGGCCGCTGTTGTGGGGGCGCATGGCCAGCTCGTTGACCACGAGCCCGGACTTCGTGACGAACATCTCGACCGCGAGGAGCCCGGTCACACCGAGGTCGCGGGCGATCGTGAGCGCGACACGCTGGGCGTCCGCCGCCTGCTCCTCACCCAGGCCGGGCGCGGGCGCGATGACCTCGACGCAGATGCCGTCCTTCTGCACGGTCTCGACCACGGGATAGCTGACGCCCTGGCCGTGGGCGGACCGGGCCACCAGCACGGCGACCTCCCGCTCGAACGGGACGAACGCCTCGGCCAGCAGGGCCACACCGGTGCCGAGCACCTCGCGCGCCTCGTCGGGGGTCTCGCAGACCCACACGCCCCGGCCGTCGTAGCCGCCGCGCACGGCCTTCAGCACGACCGGCCAGCCGTGCTCCTCGGCGAACGTCTCCACACCGGCCAGGTCCTCGACGCGGGCCCAGGCCGGGCAGGGCGCGCCGATCTCGGTGAGCCGCTCCCGCATGACCGCCTTGTCCTGCGCGTGGACCAGGGCGTCCGCCCCCGGATGTACGGCGTGGCCGTCGGCGGTCAGGGCCCGGATGTGCTCGGTCGGCACGTGCTCGTGGTCGAAGGTGACGGCGTCGCACCCCTTCGCGAACTCCCGGAGATCGGCGAGGTCGCGGTAGTCGCCGAGCCGGGTGTCCACGATCACCTTGGCGGCGCTCTCGTCACGGGTGTTCGCGAGCACGCGCAGGTCGATGCCGAGCGCGATCGCGGCCTGCTGCGTCATCCTCGCCAGCTGGCCCGCGCCGACCATGCCCACCACGGGCGCGGTCACGGGTGCGGAAGGGGGAACGTTCGAGCTGTTCACGACAGGTCAGCCTACCTATTGCGCGAGGAAAACCGTCAGCCGGAGCCCTCGGCGAGGTCGGCGAGGACCCGGCGCATGCCGACCGTCGTCATCGTGGTGTCCTTCGCCACCCTGGTGGCCAGCACCAGGATCTCGCTGCCGGTGACGGTCGTGGCCGCGCCGCCCGTGAAGGCGCGTACGTCGGCGGCCCGATAGCGGGGGTGGGCGAGGGAGTGACGGCCCGAGCCCGGCTTCTGGGTGAAGACGACGCGCAGCGCGTGGAACACCAGCGATCCGCCGCCGGGCAGCGCGAGCGCGCGGGCCGGTCCCTCGATGCGCACGTCGGTGGACAGGTGATCGGGACGGACCCTGCCGGGGGCGCGGACCAGTTCCGCGAGAAGGCGGCGCATGGGATCGCCGGAGGCGAAGCGCACCCCGCTGACCCCGTCCCCGTTCGCTCCGGCGGGATCGGTCAGGAACGCGACGTGCCGGGTGGGCGCGAGCCGCGCCCCGACGGCCGCGTCCGGGTCGGCCGCGGCGTCGATCGCCTCGCCGTCCACGCCGCCCTCCACCTCGGGCGCCTTGCCGACGAGCGGGATCGGCCCGGCGCCGAGCCGCCATCGGCCGTCCGCCCGTACGAAGACGAAGTAGGCCGGCTCGGGCTTGCGGGCGAGCACGGCGAACCAGGCGCCGTCCTCACCGTCCTCCCGGGTGGGCAGCAGGAACTCCGGATCCCGATAGGCACGGAAGGCGGGCGCCGAGCGGCCCTCGCGGGCGGCCGCGCAGACGCGGCTCCCGACGGTGCTCTCCACACCGGTCGTGAGCTGCTCGATCTCGGCGCAGTCCCGGTCCTTCCAGGCGCCGGACAGGTCGCCGAGGCCGTCGAAGGCCGCCTGCGCGTCGGCCGCGGTGATCTCGACCGTCGCCGGGGACGTGGTGCCTGGCTCGGCCGGGGTCTCGCGTGCGCCCTCGGTCCCACACCCCGCGAGCAGGACGAGGCCGAGACCGAGGGCCGTGAGTCTGCGCAACACGAGAAAGGCCACCCCTCCAGAACGCGCGCGTCCCCGAACTAGGTGATCCTGGTCGGGCGAGAGCGTAGTGCGAAGAGCGCCCGCTCATCCCACATAGCAGGATTTTTCTTGAAATGTTCTTCGATGACCTGGGACGAAGCGGGCGAAGGTTGCGGCAAGACCCCGATTTGTGCTTGCTACCGGTAGCCTGAGAAGACCTCGCCGCCGACCATGGCCGCCGAACAGGAAGGACCGTGCGGGACGTGCAGTTTCTACGACGCGCCTACGAGCGGTTCGCCGCGCTCATCCACGAGTTGATCAAGTTCGGCCTGGTGGGCGCGATCGCGTTCGTCATCGACTTCGGCGGCGCCAACCTGCTGCGGTTCGGCGTCGGCATGGGCCCGCTGTTCTCGAAGGTCCTGGCCACGATCGTCGCCGCGACGTTCGCGTACGCGGGCAACCGCTTCTGGACCTACCGGCATCGCCAGCAGAGCGGCCTGGCGCGCGAGTACGTCCTGTTCTTCCTGCTGAACGGCATCGGCCTGCTGCCCGCGCTACTCGCCATCGGTTTCGTGACGTACTCGCTGGGCCTGCACGACACGCTGAGCTACAACATCGCTCAGGCCGTCGGCCTGGGCCTCGGCACGCTGTTCCGCCTCTGGTCGTACAAGAAGTGGGTGTTCCTGGCGGCCCCTGAGCTGGCCGAGGAGCCCGTCGAGGGGGCTGTCGAGAGGGTCGGCGCGCGGCCCCACCCCGACGTGAAGGCACAGGCCGACCCCCTCACCACCAGCTGAACCCTCAGCTGAACCCTCAGGCGGGGCCGCTCACGACACGGTGACGTCCGCTGTCACGGGTGTGGCGTAAGAAGATGGCGAAGGTCGCCGGACGGCGCTTGACCAGCTCAAGCCGCCCGCCGTCGGCCGCCACCAGGGCACGGGCGAGGGTGAGCCCCAGGCCGGTGCCGCCTCCCCCGCTCACGCTCCGCTCGAACACCCGATGGCCGAGGGCCTCCGGAATGCCCGGGCCCTCGTCGGCCACCTCGATCACCACAGACCTGCCCGTACTCGATGTGTTGATCGTCAGCACGCCGTCGCCGTGCTTGAGGGAGTTCTCCAGCAGGGTGGACAGCACCTGGCTGAGCCCGCCGGTCGTGCCGAGCGCGCTGAGTCCCCGGTCGCCCGCGAGCACCAGCGACCGGTGGGCGCGGCGGAACGCCGGCTCCCACTCGGTGATCTGCTGCCCCACCACGTCGTCCACGTCGATCGGCGCCGCCTGGGCGTGACGCTGGCGGCGGGCGGCGGCCAGCAGTTCGTCGATCACGGCGGTCAGCCGCTCGACCTGCACGACCGCGGCCTCGCCCTCCTCGCGGACCACATCGGGCTGGTCGGCCGCCGCGACGATCTCCTCCAGGCGCATGCTCAGCCCGGTCAGCGGCGTGCGCAGCTGATGGGAGGCGTCGGTGGCGAACTCGCGCTCCCGCGCGAGCAGGTCGGAGATCCGCAGCGCGCTGCGGTCCAGCACCTCGGCCACGAGATCCAGCTCAGGGATCCCGTAACGATGCTTGCTCGGCCTCGCGTCGCCCGAGCCCAGCCGCTCCGCGATCCTGGTGAGATCTTGGAGCGGCAGGTTCAGGCGACGCGAGGTGACGGTGGCCAGCCCGATCGCGGCCCCGAGGGCCACGACCGCGAGCGCGATGATGAGCACCAGCCGCGCCTGGGTGTCCTGGTGGATCTGGGCCGCGTCGCGGCTGACGCGTACGTAACCGTTCTCGGAGCGCGCCTCCTCGGTCAGATCACGGCCTGCCGGCGGAGGCGAGCCCACGACGATCGGCGGTTTCCCGCGGACGAACACCTGGAGGTATCGGTCCGGGTAGTTCCGCGCGAGCTGGTCCGGACTGATCCCCTGCCCCTGGCTGAGGGAGTACTCCACTCCCAGCAGCAGGCGGCCCGCGTCCGTTCTGAGCTCCTGGGCGACCTCGTCGCTGATCAAGCGCACGACGACCACACCCAGGGGCACGCCTAACAGCAGTACCGCGATGACCGCGACGAGCAGCATGGAGGAAAGCAGGCGCCGGCGCACGTGCTAGCCCCTCCCCCGCAACCGCCCCACGGCGGCTACTCGCGCTCGAAACGGAAGCCGACCCCTCGGACGGTCGTGATGTAGCGCGGCTTGGCCGCGTCGTCGCCGAGCTTGCGGCGCAGCCACGAGATGTGCATGTCGAGTGTCTTCGTCGACCCCCACCAGTTCGTGTCCCACACCTCGCGCATGATCTGCTCGCGGGTGACGACCTTGCCCGCGTCCCGTACGAGCACGCGCAGCAAATCGAACTCCTTGGTGGTCAGGTGCAGTTCCTTGTCTCCCATCCAGGCCCGGCGGGAGTCGGCGTCGATGCGGACGCCTTGCACCACCGGGGTCTCCGATGTTCCGCGCCGAAGCAGGGCCCGCACGCGGGCGAGCAGTTCTGCGAGGCGGAACGGCTTGGTGACGTAGTCGTCGGCCCCGGCGTCGAGGCCGACGACGGTGTCGACTTCGTCGACACGGGCGGTGAGGATCAGGACCGGAGTCCCGTGTCCCTCCGCGCGTATGCGGCGCGCGACCTCCAGCCCGTCCATCTCTGGAAGGCCGAGGTCGAGAACAATCAGGTCGACGCCCCCCGACAAGGCCCTCTCCAGGGCCTGCGGGCCATCGGGGCTCACCTCCACCTGATAGCCCTCCCGGCGCAGGGCTCGCGCCAGCGGCTCGGAAATCGAGGTGTCATCCTCGGCGAGAAGTACGCAGGTCATGGTGCGATCGTAGGACCTTGTGCGATCGTTTCCCGGCTACAGCGCGCCTTTTGACTTGTCGTTGACCCATCAATTGACCTGGGCAAACACTGATAAATCCGGGATAGTCAGCACGCAAGCGACGCGATCTTCCGCCTCATTCTCGACCATTCCGAACTTCGTCGCTGGAAAGCGGATAATGGCGCGAAAAACGCCCGCCGAAACGATGACGACGGGCGTTGTCCATCTGATTTCCCGTGCGGCCAGAGGCGACGGCCGGGAGAGCACCGGCTCAGGAGGACGACGGCGGCTCCGCGTACCGCTGGAGGTACAGCTGCTCGCCCAGGCTCTCCAGGAGGCCCAGCTCGGTCTCCAGGTAGTCGATGTGGTGCTCCTCGTCGGCCAGGATGCGCTCGAAGAGCGTGGCCGAGGTGATGTCCCCCCGCTCCCGCATGAGGGCGATGCCGGGCCGCAGCCTCTTGACCACGCCCAGCTCCAGATCCAGGTCGGCCTGAAGCTGCTCCCTGACGGTCTGGCCGATGTGCAGGGTGTTCAGCTTCTGGTAGTTCGGCAGACCCTCCAGGAACAGGATCCGGTCGGTGAGTTCCTCCGCGTGCCGCATCTCGTCGATGGACTCCGCCCGCGTGAGGGCGGCGAGCTTCGTATATCCCCAGTTCTCCTGCAGCTTGGCGTGCAGGAAGTACTGGTTGATGGCGGTCAGCTCGGAGGTGAGCTGCTCGTTGAGCAGCGCGATGATCTCTTTGTCGCCCTGCATAAGCTTCCTCGATCTATGCGCTGGTGACCAGGTCCTCTGACCGTTTCAGGATCGCACAGATCTTCCGGACGCAAGACGCGCAGTCCCCTCCTGCACCGGTGGCGTCCCGCACCTGGCGAGCCGTCCTCGCCCCCTCGGCGATGCAGTCGTGCACCTCGCTCTCGGTGACCGCGCGGCAGATGCAGACGTACATGGATCGCCTCTCAGGGATCATGAGGAAGGTTAGGCATACCTAAGATAACTCACTTTGGTAAGGCTTGCCTATGTGATCCAAGGCACAGAAAAGGGCGGCACTCCGCAATGGAAGCGCCGCCCCTCGCGTGAGCGTCAGAGCACCACGACCGACCTCAGCACCTCCCCGCGGTGCATCTTGCCGAAGGCCTCCTCGACCTGGTCGAGGCCGATGGTCTCGGAGACGAACCCGTCGAGGTCGAGCCGTCCCTGCAGGTAGAGGTCGATCAGCATGGGGAAGTCACGGCTGGGCAGGCAGTCGCCGTACCAGGAGGACTTGAGCGCGCCGCCGCGGCCGAAGACGTCGAGCAGCGGCAGTTCGAGCTGCATCTCCGGCGTCGGCACGCCGACGAGCACGACGGTCCCGGCCAGGTCGCGAGCGTAGAAGGCCTGCTTGTACGTCTCGGGACGGCCCACCGCCTCGATCACGACATCGGCGCCGAACCCGCCGGTCAGCTCGCGGATGGCCTCCACCGCGTCGGTCTCGCGCGAGTTGACGGTGTGCGTGGCGCCGAAGCCGCGGGCCCAGTCGAGCTTGCGGTCGTCCACGTCGACCGCGACGATCGTCCGGGCCCCGGCGAGCTGCGCGCCCGCGATGGCCGCGTTGCCCACGCCGCCGCAGCCGATCACCGCGACCGTGTCGCCCCGGGTCACGCCGCCGGTGTTGATCGCGGCCCCGAGGCCGGCCATCACGCCGCAGCCGAGCAGGCCGGCGACGGCCGGCTTGGCCGCCGGGTTGACCTTCGTGCACTGCCCGGCAGCCACGAGGGTCTTCTCCAGGAACGCCCCGATGCCGAGCGCCGGGCTGAGCACGGTGCCGTCGGCCAGGGTCATCTTCTGCGCCGCGTTGTGGGTGCTGAAGCAGTACCACGGCCGTCCCCGCAGGCACGCGCGGCACTGCCCGCACACCGCCCGCCAGTTGAGGATCACGTAGTCGCCGGGCTCGACCTCGGTCACGCCCTCGCCGACCGCCTCGACGACGCCCGCGGCCTCGTGGCCCAGCAGGAACGGGAACTCGTCGTTGATGCCGCCCTCGCGGTAGTGGAGGTCGGTGTGGCAGACCCCGCAGGCCTGCACGTTCACGACCGCCTCGCCGGGCCCCGGGTCCGGCACGACGACCGTCTCCAGCGTCACCGCCTCTCCCTTGCCGCGCGCCACCACGCCCTGGACTTCGTACGGCATGTCCTGCACCTCAACTCTCTCGGCTGGATCTCCTCAGAACATACGGCTCCACCACGCCGAGCCCACGGGCGGGACGGCGGCGGAGTTTGACCAGGTCGACGCCGGGCGCCCCGGCGAGGCCCGCGGCCAGCTCGCTGTCGGCCAGGATCGTGCCGGGCCTGGCGATGGCCGTCAGCCGGGCCGCCAGGTTGACGGTCGTGCCGAAGACGTCGCCCATCGCCGGGAGCACCGGGCCGTACGCCAGCCCGACCCGCACGTCGGGCCCCTCGGCGTCCCGTTTCAGCTCGTCGAGCAGGTCGAGCGCGATGAGGGCCGCGGTCCTCGGGTCGGCGGCGGTGAAGAGCACCTCGTCGCCGAGCGTCTTGACCAGCCGGCCGTCATGGGCGGCGATCACGTCGGAGGCCCGCGACTCGAACCCCTCGACCAGGTCGGCCAGCGCCAGCTCGTCCAGCTCCCGGGACACGCGGGTGAAGGCGACGAGATCGGCGAACCCGACCCCGAGCCTCGGCCGGGTCGGCGAGACGTCCTCGCCGGGCTCGGCGAGGGAGACCAGCCGGCTCGCGGTCGCGGCGAGCTGGGAGCGCCAGACGTGCACCAGCGTCTGCTCGAAGTCCGGCAGCAGGCGGCTGACCGTGTCCATCACCTGCCGCAGCGCGTCCTCCCCCGCCCGCGCGCCGGGCTCGATCAGCGCGTCGACCATGATCTCGGCCTGCCACTGGGCGAGCCGCGCGGTCGTACGGCCGAGGGCCCTGGCCATGCGGATGACGGTCCGCTCGTCGAGCATCTCCGTGTCGAGCAGGTCGCGGATGCGGTGCAGGGACGCCAGGTCGGCCTCGGTGAACGCCACGGCGTCGTCGGCGAACGTGGCGAAGCCGAGGGCCCGCCAGATCCGCGCCGCCAGCTCCTGCGGGATGCCGGCCGCCTCGGCGACCTGCCTCCGTGTGTAGGCCGGCGCCGGCCCCAGGAACAGCCGCCGCATGTCGTCGGCACCGGGCCGCCCGCTGATGTCCACGTCTCCCTCCCCCGCACGGCGCGTGGGCCGCGCCGCGTTCAGTCCCCGTCGATGTTCCCGTCCGCGGCATCCTCCACCAGCCGGAACAGCTCATGCCGCACACGCTGGATCTGGGGGATGTCGCGGTAGTCGATGTCGCCCTTCTCCGACGCCGACTCGACCCGGAGCGTGCCGCATCCCAGGACGCGCTCCAAGAGCCGCTGGTCGGAGCTCACGCTGCTCACCTTGGCCAGCGGGATGTCGTCCTCCGACTTGTTCAGCACTCCCGTGCTGATCGCGAAGCGGTGCGAGGTCAGCGTGTAGGACGTCGTCACCCAGCGCAGATAGGGAACGATCGTCCACAGGACCAGCGCCACGAAGGCGACCACGGCCACCGCGCCGCGGGCGTACCCCGCGTACTCGTAGTCGCCGGGGATGAGGACGAAGGCCGCGACGGCGGCGGCCAGCACGACGACGAGAGCCAGGACCGGAAGGATCAGACGCTTCCAGTGCGGATGGAACGATAGAACGACCCGCTCGCCGTCGGCCAGGTATTGATCGGGAAGACCCATGGCGCAAATCGTGACACGATCCCCGGTCGATTGCATGTGTTCGATCAGGACGGCGGGCCGGTCTCCGACGACGGACCCCGGCGGACGTGGACGACGTCGCCCGCGCTGAGCGTGTGCTCTCCGTCGCCGGCGCGTACGAGCAGGTGGCCAGATGCGTCGACGCCGGTCGCCAGGCCGGTCAGCACCCGCTCGCCGGGCAGTTCGATCCTGACCTCCTGCCCCACGGTGGACGACCGGGCGAGGTAGGCGGCACGCAGGCCCGAGGCGTCCGCGTCGCCGTCGGCGGCCTTCCAGTCGCGGTAGTGCGACTCGACCTCCCGCAGGATGGCGCGCAGCAGCGGGTCGCGGTCGGTGCAGGCGGCGTTCTCGACGGCGAGGGACGTGGCCCGTTCCACGGGCAGTTCCTCCGGCCGCAGGGAGACGTTGAGCCCCATGCCGACGACCACCATGCGGTCCACCCGCTCGGCCAGGATCCCGGCGAGCTTGCGCTCCCCCACCATGAGGTCGTTGGGCCACTTGAGCCGCACGTCGACCTCCGCGATCCGCCGTACGGCCGAGGCGGCGGCGAGACCGACCAGCAGCGCCAGCCAGCCCTGCCGGGCGAGCGGCACCTCCGGCCGCAGCAGCATCGAGAACGTCAGCCCCGAGCGCGGCGGCGCGGTCCACGGGCGCCCGAGCCTGCCCCGGCCGGCGAACTGCGACTCCGCGACCAGCACGGCGCCCTCCGCCGGGCTCTCGCGCACGGTCCTGGCCAGGTCGGCGTTGGTGGACCCGGTCCGCTCGACGACGCGTACGGACGACCACAGCGAGCCTGGGCGCACCAGCGCCCTGGTCAGCGCGGTCTCGGACAGCGGGGGCCGGTCGAGATCGGCGTACGGCGAGTCGGGCACGCACCCAGGCTATCGGCCCCCGGGCGGCCTCCGCCGCCGCGCCGTCCGTCTGCCGGAACCGCGGGTCCGATCACCGGCCGGGCCGGCCCGCGAGCACGGGCTCCAGGGCGCGCATCCGCCGGAGCCGGGCGGCGAGGGGCCGTCGTCATCGGGCGTCCTGCGTGCCCGCCGGCGTCTGCCACCAGGGGCCGCCGCGTTCGTCGGCCAGGCGCAGCGCCTCTGCGGCGACCTGCTCGGGCGGGATGTCGAGGCAGTCGAGGGCGAAGGGGCAGGCGAACTGGCGGCACGGCGAGCACGCGGTGGGCACCGTGAGGATCGACGCCGGGCCGAACCGCGGCCGATACTGCTCCACCTGCTCGGTGCCGGCGAACAGCACGACCACGGGCGTGCCGAGCGCGCTGGCCAGGTGGGCCCCGCCGCTGTTGTTGCACACGACCACGTCGACGGCGTCGATGAGCGCCGCCAGGACCGGTACGTCGAACCGGCCCGGCAGCAGGACCGCACCGGGCACACCGGCGCCGGTGGCCTCGACGAGCGGCGCGTCCCTCGCCGTGCCCGCCACGAGGACCCGCAGCCCGGCGGCCGTCAGCAGCCCGGCCACCCGGGCGAACCGGTCGGCCGGGTAGCGCCGCGCGGAGCAGGAGGCCCCCGGAAGGATGAGCGCGCACGGCCGCCGTCCGCGACCGTCGGCGTGGCCGTCCCCTCCTGGTCGGCCGTCGAGCAGGCGGCGGGCCGTACTGGCCGCCTCGGCGGGCACGCGCACGCGGAGCCTGCCCTCGACCGGAGGGACGCCCGCCCGTTCGAGGAGGTGCAGCGCGCGATCCACCTGATGGGTCTCGTCCGGCGGCGAGGGCACCCAGTGGGTCAGCCCCGCCCCGCCGAACTCCTTGGACATGCCGACCCGTACGGGCACCCCGGCGAGCCGGCAGAGGTACGCGGCCGGCCAGGGGGCCTGTGAGAACGAGGTCAGGATCACCGCCGCTTCGTAGCCGCCCCACCCGATCCGCTCGACGAGATCCAGGTCTTCGGTGACCGGGACGTCCTCCCCGCCCGTCTTCTGCCACGAGACCGAGGCGGTCAGCACGCCGTCCACCTCGGGGAGCAGCGCGGCCGCGGCGGCGCCCGCGGGGGTGGTCAGCAGATCGAGCCGGGCGCGGGGAGCGGCCCGCCGCAGCGCCCGCAGCGCCGGGCCCGCCATCACGACGTCGCCGAGGTTGTCGGGGCGGATCACGAGCACGCGGGCGAGCCCCCGCCACGGGACCGGTGGGCCTGCGAGCGCCGCGGGATGCTCCATCTCCTGCGCGTACCCCTCAAAAACTGCACATAAAGCCCCATAAAAGCACGGTTTGCCCTGAAACTCCCTCGGGCACCTCCCGGGCAGCGACGCCGAGGAGGGGGAGGCGCGACCGTGACGGAGGGTGGCCGGATCCGCGTGGCCATGGTCCACGGTCCCGGGCCCGCCGACCGCGACGGCGTCGGCGACTACGTCGAACGGCTCGTCGGCGCGCTCGGCGACGCGGGAGTCGAGGCGGTGGGGGTGCCCGTGGGGTCCCCGGGGGCTTGCTCCCCCCGGCACTGGCTGCCGGCCACGCTCGACGCCGCCCGTCGGGTGCGGCGGCTGCGCCCGGACGTGGTCCACGTGCAGTTCGCCCCTTCGGCCTACCGGTTCTCCGGGCTCCCCGGACTGCTGCCGCCCCTGCTGCCGCCCGGCGCGCCGCTGGTGACCACCCTGCACGAGTACGGCTGGTGGGCGGCCCCCGATTGGGTGCCAGGCCCCCTCTGGCGGCCCCTGGAACGGGCCCGCCTGTGGGACCGGGAGACCGGGCGACTGGTGCCCGCAAGCGCTCTCGTGGTCGTGACGAACGCCTCTCACGCCCGGCAGGTCAGGCGGCGCGTCGGAACGGCCGCCGTGGAGGTGCCGCTGGCCCCGAACGTCGTGGACCACGGCGGCGGACGGCAGGCGCGCATGCGGGTGCGGGACCGGCTCGGCATGAACCCGGACGACCCGCTGCTCGCCTTCTTCGGGTTCGTGCACCCCGTGAAGGGCGTGCGGCAGCTCGTCGAGGCCCTGCCCGCGCTGCGCGCGACCCGCCCCCGCCTGCGCCTGCTGGTCGTGGGCGGCTTCACCTCCCAGGCGCTGCCGGAGGCCGAGGCCCGGGCCTTCCTGGCGGAACTGGAGGCGCTGGCGGCGCGGCACGGCGTCGCGGACGCGGTGACGTTCACCGGGCACCTGCCCGCCGCCCGGGTGTCGGAGTTCCTGCACGCCGCCGACGCGGGCGTGCTGCCCTTCACCGCCGGGGTGACGACCAAGAGCGGCGCGCTGCTCACGATGCTGGCGCACGGGCTGCCGACCGCGGTCACCGTGCCGGACGAGCCCGACCCCGCCCTCCCGTTAGGAGAGGCCGTCGCCGTGATCAGGGCCCGCCGCGATCCCGCCGCCGTCGCGGACGCCGTCGCGCCGCTGCTCGACGACCCCGAGGCGAGACGGCGCATGGGCAGGGCGGCCCGGCGGCTCGCCACCCGCCACTCCTGGTCCCGGGTCGCCGCCGCCCACCGCGCGCTGTACGAGACCCTGGCCGGCCCGCGCCGCCCGGATGCGTGAGCCGTACCGGGAGATCCTGGTCGTCGACCTGCTCGGCGGGATCGGCGACCTGCTCATGCTCCTGCCCGTCGTGCACGGCCTGGCCCGCGGGAACCCCGGCGGGTCGCTGCGCGTGCTCACCCACGAGCCCGGCGCCGCCCTCCTGCGCGGCGACCCCGCCGTCACGCGGGTGCTCACCCCCCGCCACGGCGGGGCGGGCGCGGAGCGTGAGGCGGTGGCCGAGGCGCTGGCCGCCCGGCGCCCGGATCTCGCGATCACCACCACCCGCTACGACGGCATTCCGGATCTCCTCGCCGCCTCGGGCGCCCGCACCGTCACCGACCTGTGGCGCCGCCCGCCCGCTGACGAGCCGGTCGGCGGGCGCTACCTGCGCATCCTGCTCGCCGAGGGCCTGCTGCGGCCCGAGGACGCCCTCGTCCGTCCGGCCGTGCGCCTGACGCCGGCCGAGATCGCGTACGGCGAGAGCGCGCTCGCCCGCCGCGTTCCGGCCGTCGCGGCGCGGGCCCCGGTCGTGCTGATCACGGACGCGGGCATGGACGTGAAGCGGTGGCCCGCCGGGCGCTGGCGCGAACTCGCCGCGTCGCTGGCCCGGCGCGGCCATCCCCTGCTCACGCCCGACGCGCCGCCCGAGCGGGGCCCCGCAGAGGCCGCCGTTTTCGGCCGAGAGGTGGCCGTGCTGCCGCGATGCGGCCTGCGCGGGCTCGCCGCGTGCTTCGCCGCCGTGGCGCGTCGCGGCGGCGTGGTCGTGGGCGGCGACACCGGGCCGCTCCGGCTGGCCGCGGCGGCCGCAGCGGCCACCGTCGGGCTGTTCGGGCCCACCTGGGCCGGCCGGTACGGCATCGGCTCCGGGGATGGAGCGGGCTCCGCCGACCTGCAGGGGCTGCCGGGCTGCCCGCACCGCAGGCCCACGGCCATCACCGAACAGCCGTGCTGGTGGACGGCCGAATGCCCGCTGTCCCCTGCGGGCCCCGCCTGCATGGCCGACATCCCCGTGGCGTCCGTCGTGCGCGCCGTGACCCGCCTGTGCGCCGGTCGCCCCGATCTCCCCGGTCTTCCCGGTCTCCTCCCTGGGTGCCACCCGGCGGACGACCGCTGAACCCTGCTGACCCCTGCTGACCCGTGCTGACCCATACTGATCGTGGCGTGGCAGGCTGCGTACGGGAAAGAACGGCAGCCATGCCGTCGAGGAGGAAACAGATGGAACGGGACGGCGCGGCGCGGCCCACTGCCCGTTTGGGGCCCGTCACGCGGTCACGCGTCCGGAGGGTGTCCAGATCGGCCGTACGCGACCGGCGTGACGACCTCGCCACGGAGGAACCGCTGGAGATCCGGCTCCTGGCCGGAGGCGAGAGCCGTACGGTGGCGATCACGATGCGGACGCCGGGCGCGGACTTCGAGCTCGCGGCGGGGTTCCTGCACGCCGAGGGGATCGCCGGCCCCGGCGACATCGCCGCCATCGGCTACTGCACGGACGAGGATCTGGACCCCGAGGCGCGCTACAACACCGTGACCGTGCGGCTCGCCGCCTCCCGGCTCCCCGACCTCGCCGCCACCGCGCGGAACTTCCTGACGTCGAGCGCGTGCGGCGTCTGCGGCACGGCGAGCCTCGACGCCCTGCGCGACCGCTGCGCCGTGCCGGCCGCGCGCCCGCCGGTCGCCGTGCCCGCCACGACCCTGTACGGCCTGCCCGACCGGCTGCGGGAGGCCCAGGGGGTGTTCGGCAGGACGGGCGGGCTGCACGCCGCCGGGCTGTTCACCCCCGACGGCACACCGCTGGCCGTGCGGGAGGACGTGGGGCGGCACAACGCCGTCGACAAACTGGTCGGGTGGGCGCTGCTCGGCGGCGGGACCCCCCTCGACCGGCACGTCCTGCTGGTCAGCGGCCGGGTCGGCTACGAGATCATGCAGAAGGCCGCGAGCGCAGGGATCCAGATCGTGTGCGCCGTGTCCGCGCCCTCCTCGCTCGCCGTCGATCTGGCGCGCGAGTTCGGCATCACGCTCGTGGGGTTCCTGCGCGAGGAGCGCTTCAACATCTACGCCTGTCCCGAGCGGATCGACGTCGAGCAGGCGGCCGAGACGCCGTGATCCGAACCGCCAGTCGAACCGGCAGTCGAACCGGGCGGGCGCTCGGGTTCGAGCGCCCGCCCGGTTCGCACGCCGCCGTCAGCCGGTGTTCTGCAGGCCGGCCGCGACGCCGTTCACGCTGAGCAGCAGCAGCGTGGACAGGCGCTCGCGCTCCTCCTCCGACAGGTCGCCCGCCGCCCGCAGCGCCGACAGCGCCCGCAGCTGGAGGTGGCTGAGCGCGTCCACGTAGGGGTCGCGCAGTTGCACGGCACGCGACAGCACGCGCCGGTTCTCCAGCAGGCGGGCGTGGCCGGTCACCTCCAGCACCAGCCGCCTCGTGAGGTCGTACTCCTCCAGGACCTGCTCGGCGAACTCGCTCCGGCCGCCCAGGGCCAGGTAGCGGGACGCGATGGAGCGGTCGGTCTTGGCCAGCGACATCTCCGCGTTGTCCAGCATCGCGGCGAACAGCGGCCACTCCTGGTAGGCCGAGCGCAGTTCGGCCATGCCGCCGTCGGTGACCACGGCGGCCAGGCCGCTGCCCAGGCCGTACCAGCCGGGGAGATTGACCCGCGTCTGGGCCCACGAGAACACCCACGGGATGGCCCGCAGGTCGTCCAGGGAGCGGGGCGCGCCGAGGCCGCGCCGGGCGGGCCGGGAACCGAGCCGCAGGGAGCCGAGCTCCTCCAGCGGGCTGACCAGCGCGAACCACTCGGGGAAGCCCGGGGCCTCGGTCAGCGCCCGATAGGCGCGCTCGGAGGCCGCGGCCACGGTGTCGGCGAGCCGGCGGAACTTCGCCGCCGCGGCGGCCGTGCTCGACTCCACCGCCGAGGTGGACGCGAGCAGCACGGCGTTGGTGACCTGCTCGATGTGCCGCTTGGCGATCGCCGAGTGGCCGTATCGCGCGAAGATGACCTCGCCCTGCTCGGTGACCTTGAACCGGCCGGCGACCGAGCCGGGGGCCTGGGCGAGCACGGCGCGGTTGGCCGGGCCGCCGCCCCGGCCGAGTGCGCCGCCCCGGCCGTGGAAGAGCGTCAGCCTGATGTCGTTGGCCGCGGCCCAGGCGGTGAGCGCCGCCTGCGCGTCGTACAGGCGCAGGGTGGCCGCCGCCGGGCCGAGTTCCTTGGCCGAGTCGGAGTAGCCGAGCATGACCTCCATGCGCCGCCCGTTCTCGGCGAGCCGCCGGCGCACGGGCTCCAGGTTGACCATGCCCTCCAGCACGGCGGAGGAGTTGTCGAGGTCCTCGCCCGATTCGAACAGGGGGACCACGTCGAGCACCGGGGCGCGGTCGCCCAGGGCGTGCCTGGCCAGCTCGTAGACCGCCGCGATGTCGTCGGACGAGCGGGTGAACGAGACGACGTAGCGGGAGCAGGCGGCCACGCCGAAGCGCTCCTGGATCCACCCGATCACCCGGATCGTGGCCAGGACCTCCTCGGTGCGCTCCGACAGCGTGCCGGAGGCGATCTCCTTGAGCGCCGCCGCGTGCACCGCCGAGTGCTGGCGCACCTCCAGCTCCGCCAGGTGGAAGCCGAACGTCTCGACCTGCCAGATCAGGTGCTGCAGCTCGCCGTACGCCTGCCGTACGGCGCCGGCCCCGCGCAGGGAGTCCTGCGTGAGCCGCAGGTCGGTCAGCAGCTCGGCGGGCGCGCGGTAGGCGAGGTCGAGGTCGCGGCGGCGGGTCGCGGCGATCCTGGCCGCCACGAACATCAGCCACTGGCGGTGCGGCTCCCGCGGCGACCGGGTGGCCATCTCCGACACCAGGTCGGGGTGGTCGTCCTCGGCCTGCGCGAGCGCGGCCCGCAGCTCGGCGGACGGCGGCGTGAAGACGCTGGCGAGGGTGAGCGACCTCCCGATGCGGGTGGTGGCGTTCTCCAGTGCGATCAGCACGTGCTCCGCCTGGATCTGGATGGCCTCCCTGGTCACCTTGGCGGTGACGTTGGGGTTGCCGTCGCGGTCGCCGCCGATCCAGCTTCCGTAACGGATGTAGGCCTTGGCCAGCGGCTCCCGCGTCCCGGTGCCGGACCCGAGCGCCGCGTCGAGCGAGCGGTAGATCAGCGGCACCGTGCGGAACAGCGTCTCGTCGAACGCCGCCATCGCCGTACGGACCTCGTCCAGCGGGTCGAGCTTGGTGTGGCGGAGCTGGGCGCTCCGCCACAGGATGTCGATCTCCTCGAGCAGCCGCCGGTGGGCCTCCTCCCGCTCGGCGGTGCCCCGGCCGGGGGTGTTGTAGGCGTCGAGCTGGGCGCTGATCCGCTGGATGGCGGTGACGATCGCCCGCCGCCGCGCCTCCGTGGGGTGGGCGGTCAGCACGGGCCGGAACTCCAGCCCGTCGATCAAGTCGTGGAGCCGGTCGTCCCCGCGCAGCCGCTGCACGGCCTCCGCGAGGGACTCGCGCAGCGGCACGTCGTCCTTGTCGCGCTGCCGCAGGATGCGGATGCGGTAGTGCTCCTCGGCGAGGTTGGCGAGATGGAAGTAGCAGGTGAAGGCACGGGCGATCTGCACGGCGCGGTCCACGGGCCATTCGGCCACCAGGGCCGCGACCTCGTCGGCCGTCGTCTCCTGACGCCGGGCCGCGATCACCGCCTTCCGGAGCCGTTCTACGTCGGCGAGGAGGTCGGGGCCGCCGTGTTCGGCGATCACCTGACCCAGTAGTCCACCCAATAGGCGCACGTCAGCGCGGAGTTCGTCCGGCATCTCCGCTACGGCGTTGTGTCGTTCGGCAGGAGCGATGGCGGCCATGTTTGGAAGGCTAGCGAATCGCGCTCGGGAGCCCGAGGGCGGTCTCACCAATTGGACTAGACCACTCAAACGTGCAGGTCAGGCCGGTCGCGCGTCCGGGGTGCGGAGCGCCTCGGCCGGGGCTTCGGGGAGCACCCTGAAACGGCGGGTGAGGTGCTGGGCGAGCTGCCCGTGCGCCACCACGATCGCGGCGAACGCGACGACCAGCATGGTGATCGGCGTCAACTGGTCGTCGTCGGCCAGGACGATGATCTTCGCGTCGCTGAGCCCCGTCCTCGCGGCCATCAGCCCCGTGAGCGCGGCGGTCACCCAGCGACCGGCATGCATGATCGCCGGACGAGCGGTCGCGGTCACCGCGGCCGGCAGGGCCAGCACGACGAACGCGACGAGGATCCCGACCGTGCCCACCAGGGACAGGCCGGTCGATTGGTCGACGGCCAGCGCGACGCCCCGCATCAGGAGGCGCGCCAGCCCCCCGATGACCAGTCCGCTCAGCGCCGCCGCACCCACCGGCGCCCAGATCGCACGGCCCAGCCGCCTGTTTTCGCCCATCACTTCTCCCCTAGAACGGTCCAAAACGGTTATAGAGGCGGGCCGTATCCCCCGCCACCACCGCAAGAACTTCGCAACTCCTCTGTTACGCGAGAGCGCGGCCGTATCTGGACTGCGGCAAAACACCGCAGTCAGGTGGGGCGGGAGACGGCGGTGAGGAGTTCGGGGAGGCGGGCGAAGCCGACGCCGGCGGCGATCCGGCGGCCCGCCCAGGCGGCCGCCACGCCGTACGGCACGGCGAACACGGCCCACCAGGCCAGGCCGAACAGGACCGGCAGCACGACCGGCAGCGTGAGCACGCCGGTGACGAGCATCGTGGCGAAGGAGGCCACGAACGCCTGTCCGCCCTGCCCAGGAGCGGCGCCGCTGAAGGCGTTCAGGCGGTCGGGGTAGGTGTACGGCGCGGTCACGCTGGTGAGCGCGCCGACGCCCATGGCGACGCCGAGCACGCCCCAGGCGACCGGCGCCGCGGCGAGGGCCCAGACGGCGTCGCCCGCCACCAGCGCGGCGATCACCGACACCGCGGTCAGCAGCGGCACCCCGATGACCGCCATGGCCAGGTGCCGGCCGGCCAGGTCGGTACGCAGGTCACGCGGGGTGGAGAACACCACCGCGTTCATCCACAGCGACCTGCCGTCGATGCCGAAGGAGTTGGCCGCCTGCAGCCCGATCACGACGGCCGCCAGGCAGGCGGGCCCGACCACGAACTGCGGCCCGGCCATGCCGTCCGGCCCCCGTAGGGAGAACATGATGACCACGCTCACGAAGAACGCGACGATCCAGTTCACCCGGCCTCGGGGCTCTCTCGCGGCGTACTTCAGCTCCTTGGTGACGACGGCGCCGAGCATGCCGTCCGGCAGGAACCGGCCGAACGGGACCCGTCCGGACCGCCGGACGGAGCCGCCGCCCTGGCTGGAGGCGTCGGGCCGCACCAGCGCGTGCCGCAGCGCGGCGATCCACAACCACCCGAGCACGACGACCGCCATCGCGACGACGATCAGCTCGGCGACGCCGATGAGACCGCCGTCGGCGATCGCGTGCGCGGCCAGCCCCGGCGGAGTCCACCGCAGGACGTCCCCCGCCGATGCCAGGATCCGGGTGGGGTCGCCGGAAAGCCCCCGGTTGATCAGCAGGTTGGGCACCTGGAAGAGCAGCACGCCGAAGACGGCGGCGACCGCGAGCAGGTCGCGTCCCCTGCGGGTGCGCAGCACGCCGGACAGCGCGGTGGTCACCAGGCGGGAGGCCGTGAGGCAGAAGGCGAACTGGAGGACCACCGCGGGCACCCCGAGCAGCACCCCGCCCGGCCCGTGGGCGAGCGCGACCACGCCGCCGAACAGCGCGGCCAGCGAGGCGATCGGCCACGGGCCGGTCGCCGACGCGGCCAGCATGCCGGTCGCGAGCTGCCGGGTGGTCAGCGGGAACAGGGCCAGCCGGGCCGGGTCGAGCGTCTCGTCCAGGCCGAAGGCCATCAGCGGCACGACGATCCACCCGACGGCGAACATCGCGAACGCCGCCGACACGAGGTCGAGGGCGGCGTCGGACGGCGCGAACCGGATGAGGGACAGCAGCGCGAACCCCGCGACGGCGGCGAGAAGGGCGGCGCCCAGCGAGAAGACGAAACCGACCTGCTTGCCGACCTCGCCGCGCAGGCCTCCGCGCACCAGGCTGAGCTTCAGCCGGACGAACAGCCAGGTCATGCCGGGGACCCGAGCCACGACAGGCCCTCCTCGCCGTTGCCGCGCACGCCCACGAGGTCGAGGAACGCCTCGTTGAGCGTGCGGCCCCGCCGTACGTCGTCGAGCGGGCCCTGCGCGACGACGAGGCCCCGGTTCATCACCGACACCCAGTCGCACAGCCGCTCGACCAGGTCCATCACATGGCTGGAGAAGACGACGGTGGAACCCGACGCGGTGTATCTGCGCAGCACCTCGATCAGCGTGTTGGCGGAGACGGGATCGACGCCCTCGAACGGCTCGTCGAGGAACAGCACGCCCGGGTTGTGCAGCAGCGCCGCCGCGAGGCCGATCTTCTTGCGCATGCCGGTGGAGTAGTCGACCACCAGCTTGTCCTGCGCCTCGACCAGGTCCATGACCTTGAGCAGCTCGTCGGCGCGCCTGCCGACCTCGTCCAGGGGGATGCCGCGCAACTGGCCGCCGTACATCAGCAGTTCGCGGCCGGACAGCCGTTCGAACAGCCGCAGGCCCTCGGGCAGCACGCCGATGTGCGCCTTGACGCCGACGGGGTCGGTCCACACGTCGTGGCCGTCGATCTCGATCCGCCCGCCGTCCGGACGCAGCAGCCCGGTGACCATGCTCAGCGTCGTCGTCTTGCCCGCGCCGTTGGGACCGACCAGGCCGGCGAAGCTGCCCCTCGGCACGACCAGGTCGACCCCGCCGACCGCCACCTGCTGCCCGAAGCGCTTGTACAACCCCTGCGTGCGTACGGCGTCCGTCATGGAGCCCCCATTTATATAAAGCCGTCGTAAAGACGAACGAACGGCACACGGGCCGCGTTCCTGTGGAGAGTTCCCGCCCGGGCGATTGCGATCCCGGTGAGCGCGACCCGGCGCGACCGCGCGGCCCCGGTCTGGTTAACCTGTCGGCCATGGATTCGACGCGACCCGGAGCGGCGTTCGGGACCCGAGGGCCGCTGAGCATGCGAGGAACGGTGAGCGGGCGATGAGCGCCGAACGCGCCCCCGAGATCGACATCCACACCACCGCCGGCAAGCTCGCCGACCTGGAGCGCCGCCGGAGCGAGGCGGCCCACGCCGGCTCCCAGCGGGCGGTGGAGAAACAGCACGCCAAGGGCAAGATGACGGCCCGCGAGCGACTGGCCGCCTTCCTGGACGAGGGCTCCTTCGTGGAGTTCGACGAGCTGGCCAGGCACCGGGCGACCGCCTTCGGCCTCGACCGCGAGCGTCCGTACGGCGACGGGGTCGTGACCGGGTACGGCACGGTGGACGGCCGGCCGGTCGCGGTGTTCGCGCAGGACTTCACCGTGTTCGGCGGCTCGCTGGGCGAGGTATTCGGCGAGAAGATCGTCAAGGTGATGGACCACGCGCTGAAGACCGGCTGCCCGGTGATCGGCATCAACGACTCGGGCGGCGCGCGCATCCAGGAGGGCGTGGTCTCCCTCGGCCTGTACGCCGAGATCTTCAAGCGCAACGTGCACGCCTCCGGCGTGGTCCCGCAGATCTCACTGATCATGGGCCCGTGCGCGGGCGGCGCCGTGTACTCCCCCGCACTGACCGACTTCGTCCTGATGGTGCAGGAGAAGTCGCACATGTTCATCACCGGGCCGGACGTCATCAAGACCGTGACCGGCGAGGAGGTGACGTTCGAGGAGCTGGGCGGCGCGCACACGCACAACTCGCGCTCCGGCGTCGCCCACTACGAGGCGTCCGACGAACAGGACTGCCTCGACTTCGCCAAGGCGCTGCTGTCGTATCTGCCGTCCAACAACATGGACGACGCGCCCGCGTTCGACGTCGAGGCGGACCTGGAGACGACCGACGAGGACAGCGAGCTCGACACGCTGATCCCCGACTCGGCCAACCAGCCGTACGACATGCACACGGTCATCCAGCACGTCCTCGACGACGGAGAGTTCCTGGAGATCCACGCGGGCTTCGCGCCGAACATCGTCGTCGGCTTCGGCCGGGTCGAGGGGCGTTCCGTGGGCGTCGTCGCCAACCAGCCGATGAGCTTCGCCGGGACGCTCGACATCGCCGCCTCCGAGAAGGCCGCCCGGTTCGTGCGCACCTGCGACGCCTTCAACATCCCGGTGCTGACCTTCGTCGACGTGCCGGGCTTCCTTCCGGGCACCGACCAGGAGTGGAACGGCATCATCCGGCGCGGCGCCAAGCTGCTCTACGCCTACGCCGAGGCGACCGTGCCGCTGGTCACCGTCATCACCCGCAAGGCGTACGGCGGGGCCTACGACGTCATGGGGTCCAAGCACCTCGGCGCGGACGTCAACCTGGCCTGGCCCACCGCCCAGATCGCCGTGATGGGAGCGCAGGGCGCGGTCAACATCCTCTATCGGCGGGAGCTGGCCGCCGCCGACGACCCGGACGCCGACCGGGCCCGCTTCATCAGCGAGTACGAGGACACGCTGGCCAACCCGTATCTCGCGGCCGAGCGCGGCTACGTGGACGCGGTCATCCGGCCCTCGGACACCCGGGTCCAGGTCGTCCGCGCGCTGCGCGCCCTCCGCAACAAGCGGGCCACGCTGCCCCCGAAGAAGCACGGGAACATTCCGCTGTGACCAGTCGCGAGCCATACCTCAGCATCGTCCGGGGGGACGCCACCCCCGAGGAGACCGCCGCCCTCGTCGCCGCGCTGGCGGCGCGGGCGGCGGCGCGCGCCACCCGGCCGGCGGCTCCGGAAACGAGCCCGGCAAACTGGAGGAATCCGGCACATCGGCTGCGCCTGGGCCTCCCGCACGGTCCGGGAGCCTGGCGGGGGGCCTTCTTCCCCGGCGGGTGACACGTCTTCCGACGCCATCCGCGACGACTACGGACCGATTACATCGCCGGAACAGGGTGTCAACTGGCTCAAGAGTTGGGACTATCTAGAAAGCGGGGGAATATAGTCAGCCGATCAACTAGTGACGAGTCCAGGAGGACACCATGGCCATCCCGGACTTCAGCGCACATGGCATTGCCGCAAAGTATGCCGTTCTCGTGGACGTCGGTTACCTTTACGCGGCCGCCGGTGAAGTTCTCTTAGGCGCCAAGGAGCGTAAGGAGTACCGCGTCGCCGCGGACGAGCTGATCCAGGCGCTCCAGAAGCACGCGCTCGAGCGCATCCCGGGCGAGCTGCTGCGCGTCTACTGGTACGACGCCGCCCGCGACCGCGTGCCCACGGTGGACCAGCGTGTGATCGCCCAGCTGCCCTGGGTCAAGGTCAGGCTCGGCAACCTGAACGCCCGTGGCCAGCAGAAGGGGGTGGACGCGCAGATCCGCAGCGACCTCGAGGCCCTCGCCCGCCACCACGCCGTGAGCGACACCGTGCTGATCGCCGGGGACGAGGACATGGTGCCCGCCGTGGAGGCCGCGCAGGCGTACGGCGTGCGCATCCACCTGTGGGGGGTCGAGCCGCCGTTCGGGACCAACCAGGCCGAGCGGCTCGTCTGGGAGTCGGACACCGTCGAGATCATCAGCGCCGACTTCCTGCGTCCGTTCTTCACCCGCGCCCCGGTGCCCGTGCCCGTTGTGCCCACGCCGTCGCCCGCCCAGGTCTTCGCGGGCCGTACGGTCAAGCCGATGCCGCCGAAGACGCCCGTGGGCCAGGTCGCCAAGCTGGGCCCGGGCCGGCCCCGCGTGGAGGAGGTCGGCGAGCACGTGGCGCAGAAATGGATACTGACCAGAGGCCGCGACAACATCCGCGACCTGCTGCCGGGTCCGCTGCTGCCCACGGTGATCGACACCGAGCTGCTCATCGAGGCCGAAAAGGAGCTCGGCCACTCCCTGCGGCCCTATCCGGAGGCGCGCGTCTGGCTGCGCGACGGTTTCTGGGCCCGGGTCTACCGCGAGTTCGACCTCGGGGTCGGCATCTCCAGCAAGTGACGCCGGCGTTCTGATCCAGCGTCCCAGCTCGCGCGGGAGCACTCCAGGCGCACTGCCCGGTCTCGCGCGGGGCCCCTCCGCGTTGTCGCGGCATCCTGACGGCCGCGTCCGATTTCCGCCAGTCCGCATCGGCGGCCAGCGCATAACGTCGTGTGCGTGACCACACGACAGCTCGACTTCGACGCGTGCTACCTCGCCGTCTCCGCGCGGGACTCCCGCTTCGACGGGCGTTTCTACACGGCTGTCACCACCACCGGCATCTACTGCCGCCCGATCTGCCCCGCCCGCACCCCCTCCCGGGGCAACGTCCGCTTCTACCGCCACGCCGCCGCGGCCGAGGCCGCCGGGTTCCGGCCCTGCCGCCGCTGCCGTCCGGAGCTCAGCCCCGGCGACCCCGGCTGGGACGTCCGCGCCGACCTGGTCGGACGCGCGCTGCGGCTGATCGACGACGGGGTGGCCGACGAGTCCGGCGTCGCCGGGCTGGCCCGCCGCCTGCACGTGACCGAGCGGCACCTGCACCGTCTGTTCGCCGCCGAACTCGGCACCGGGCCGCTCGCCGTCGCCCGCACCCGGCGGCTGCTGCTCGCCAAGCAACTGCTCACCGAGACCACCCTGCCGATCACCGACGTGGCGTTCGCCGCCGGATTCGGCAGCGTACGCCAGTTCAACGCGGCCATGAAGGAGTCGTACGGCTTCGCACCGGGAGAGCTGCGCAGGGCCAACGGGCCGGTGCACGAGAAGGGGGGTCCGGTCGCCCTCACGACCGGGCTGACCCTGCGGCTCGGCCACCGGGAGCCGTACGACGCGCAGTCGGTGCTGCGCTTCCTCGCCGCCCGGGCGATCCCCTCGGTGGAGGCGGTCTGCCGGTCGGGGGACGACGTGACGGCCTACACGCGGGCCGTGCCGGGCGGCTCGATCACGCTGCGGCCCGCCGCCGGACACGTCCGGCTCACGGTGCGGACCACCGAGACGCACCTGCTCTCCCGGCTGGTGGCCCGCTGCCGCCGCCTGCTCGACCTCGACGCCGACCCCGGGGCGGTGCGGGAGATCCTCGGTTCGACGTCGCTCGCACCGCTGGTCGCGGCCCGTCCCGGGCTGCGCGTGCCGGGAGCGTACGACGGGTTCGAACTGGCGGTCCGGGCGGTCGTCGGGCAGCAGATCTCGGTGGCCGGGGCCCGCACCCTGCTGGGCCGCATCGCCGCCCGGGCCGGCGTTCCCGCCGTCCCCGACCGTTCTGCCGACGAGAACGGGAACCCCGACGCGGCCGTGACCGGCCAGGTGCCGTTGCTGTTCCCCACGGCCGACCTGCTCGCCGCGGCCGACCTGGACGGCCTCGGGCTCACCACCCGCAGGGTCGCCACGATCAGGGCGCTGGCCGAGGCGGTGGCCTCCGGCGCGATCGACCTCGACGGCGCGGGCGACCCCGCCGACACCACCGCCGGGCTGCTGGAGATCCCCGGGATCGGCCCGTGGACGGCCGGCTACATCGCGCTGCGCGCGCTGCGTGACCCGGACGCGTGGCCCGAGGGCGACCTCGTGCTGCGCAGGACGATGGAACGGCTCGGCGTCGCCGCGGGCGAGGCCGAGCGATGGCGGCCCTGGCGCGCGTACGCCGCGCTCCACCTGTGGAGCCACGCCTCCGACAATCCAGACACCACACCACGAGGACACGACAGATGATCATCACGCAGACCGTGCCGACCCCGGTGGGCCCCCTCGCTCTGCTCGCCCGCGACGGCGTGCTCGTCGCGGCCGGATTCACCGCCGACCCGCGCGAGATGTTCGCCCGGCTCTCGCCGTCCCTGCGGGCGCTTCCCCTGCGGGAGGACGATCTCGGCGACGCGGCCGAGGCCGTGCGGGAGTACCTCGACGGGAAGGTCGACGCGCTCGACCGGATCCCCGTCGAGCAGCCCGGCACCCCCACGAGGCAGCGCCTGTACGAGGCGCTGCGCGCCGTGCCCGCCGGGACGACCGTGTCGTACGCGCAGCTCGCGGAGAAGGCGGGGCTGCCCAGGACGGCCGCGCGAGCCGCGGGGTCGGCCTGCGCGCAGAACCTGATCGCGCCGTTCGTGCCGTGCCACCGCGTGGTGCCCTCGACCGGCGGTTACGGCAGTTACTACTACGGCACGCCGGTCAAGGAGTGGCTGGTCGCCCACGAGTCCCGCGCCTGACCTGCCTGCGGGGCCGAGGTCCGGGGCTCCAGTGCAGGAGCGAGGCGCCGAGCGCCTCGCGGGCCGGACGGGTCAATCCTTGACGATGCTCTGGACCTCGCCGACGGGCACGTCCCTGGTCGCGGCGACCTGGATCGGGTCGTACGCGAACGGGACGACCTGGCCGCCCTGGTTGCCGTTGCCGGCGACGTTCCAGACGCTCGTCACGGTGAGCGTGTAGACCTTCTTCGGCTGGTCGATCGAGGAGTGCAGGTAGACGACGCCGCACTCCGGCTTGCCCTCTCCGTCCTTGTCTGCGCCCTTCACGTACGGCTTGCCGGTGGCGCCGCATCCCTTGTCGTACACCTCGGCGCGGTCGCCGCTGGTGCCGGACTTGATCTCGAGGTGGTCCGGCGTCGCCGTGACGGTGGCGGACATGACCCCGGGCAGCGTGGCGGTGACGGACCGGGGGGCGGCCTCGGCTCCGTCCAGCCACACCCAGGTCCCCAGGTTGACGTAGCTCTTGGCGTCCGGGCTCAGTTTGATCTTCGGCTCCGGCACGGTCAGCGCGGCCCGGGCGATCTGCATGAGCTGCTCAAGCGTGATGCCTCCGGCGGGGGTGGTTCCCTCGGGCACCCAGACGAGCGGCTCGAGTCCGGCGGCGCACGAGGGCCCGTCCGGGTTGCCGGCGTCGTAGGCGACGCCCCACCACTGACCCTTGTCGCCGATCTTGCTGCCGAACTTGCCGAGATCGACGTCGTAGTCCAGCCCCGCCTCCACCGCCTGCTTCTTCTGCTGCGCCTGGAGGTTGCGCATGTCGTCGGCCGAACTGTTCGGCTCGTACCAGCAGGGGCGGGGCATCCGGTAGCCGTCGCTCTTGCCGCCGAGCCCGTTGCCGGACAGGCCGATCTTGGAGTTGGTCAGCCTGACTCCGGCCGTGTTGCCCTCCTGGAACGCCTCGCCGTGCGCCCCGACGTCCGGGTCGGCGGCGGCGGGTGGCGCGCACACCGCGAGCAGGACCCCTGCCAGCAGGGACGTCACAGCAATGGCCCTCATCTCAGGCACTCCTTCGCGCGCTCGTCCGGATAGTCCGCGTGGCGGTAGAGCCGGATCCGCCAGACGCCGTCGTCGCCATGCCCCATGCCGGCGGTCTGCAGGAAGACCGCCCGCGGGCGTTTGAGCCAGGCGGGCTGACGGGCCAGCGGGGTGCCCTCCTGGTCGGTCAGCCGCACGCCGGTCAGGTCGACGCAGCCGTCGGCCTCCGCCCCGCGTCCCATGACGGAGGGCACCCGCAGGGCGTAGAGCCTGGCCACGCCCCGGGCCGACTGTCTGTCCTTGAGGAACCCCTGCACCCAGGTGACGGCGTCCATGTAGGCGGACGACTCGGCATCGATCCCCTTCACGTACGAGCGGTCCCCGCCGGAGGTCCCGACCGCGCGCCACTGCGCCGTGAAGTCGTCGGCGAACGCCTTGATCACGGCCGACCGCTTCGGGTCGGGCTCGAGCGGCCACTCGATCTCGATCGTCAGTCCGGGCGCCGCCGTGACCGTCTCGGTGCCCGGCTGCGGGCCCGGCGTCCCTGAGGCCGTCGCCGCGACCGGTGCCACGCCGCCGCCGGGGGTGAAGCCGCGGTCCGCGTCCGGCGCCGTACATGCCGACAGGAGCAGCGCGCAGGCCGAGGCGAGCGACGCCGTGGCGAGTCCTGGACGCATCACCGGGTCCTCCGCAGTAAGCGATCCCCCGCCGCTGTCACCCTAGAAACGGCCGTCGGGGACGAGCCAGCGCTATGCGTGGATCGGCATGATTCGGAGGAGGACGTCCCTGGCATTGGGGTTCCGATCAGGCGAGACGTGAGGTTCTGAGGTCCGCCGGGTTTCCGGGGTTCGGATTTCTGGGGTTCGGGTTTCTGAGGTCCGGGGAGACGGTCCGGCGCCAGTCGGGCAGCAATTCGTCGATGAGCGCCTCCGTCTCCGGGGCCATCCCGCCGCCGTACGGATGGGAGGTGGCGCGGCGCAGCAGGCCGTCGACGACCGCTCGCAGCCGGACGGGCTCCCCGGTGGCGTGCGCCGCCCGGAGGAGGTCGCGCCACAGCCCCTCGTCGTCGGCCGCGAGCAGCAGCCCGGACCGGGCCGCCGCCACCGCGCCGTGCGGGTCGTGGCGGGCCAGTCGTATCTCGCACAGCGCGTGGGCGGCGTCCGCCACCCAGGCCGTCACGTCGTACTCCAGGGGGTCGGCCGCCAGCCAGGCGTACCGGTCGGGCGGCCTGCCGTTCAGCAGCGGGCCGCGCACCAGCGTGAGCGCGCGCTCCAGCAGGTCGGCCTCCATGTCACCGGGCTTGCCTTCGGTTGGAGCGGCGGCGTCGGCCCACTCGCCGGCCTGCCGTACGAGGTCCTGGAACAGCCGCCAGTCCGTACGGATCTCCGGCCCGAGCCGCAGGCGCCCGGACCGGTCGAGGAACAGGTGAGGGCGTCCCTCGGAGTCGCGCCCGAGCCATTCGGCGACCCTGGCGATCGTGGCGTCGCGCACCGCGAGCTGCACGCCACGCGGCCACAGCACGCCGGCCAGCACGGCCGGGTGCACTCCGTCCGGATGAGTGGCCAGGTAGACGACGAGTTCGTGGGCGAGGGCCGCCCGGCCCTCTTCGAGCGGGTTCACCGGGCTGATCTCGATCTGGCCGAGGATGCGCACCTCGATGGAGGGCGGCTCCTCGCTCAGCCGCTCCACCACCGGCGTGAGCGGCTCGCCCTCCTGCTGCCGGGCCGTGCGGAAAAGGCTGATCACGGCGTCGTAGTGCCGGCGCGGCAGCAGGTGCGCCTCGATGTCCAGGCCCAGGGCGTCCACGCGGGCCCGGCCGTCGTCGGTGACCTCCCACGTCCAGGTGGCGTGCGGCACCTCCCCCGCGATCACGAAGCCGCTCGCCGTACGCGTGCCCTTGCCGAGCAGCGCCAGGCGGCGCGCCTCGTCCTCGTCGGGGCGGATGGCCGACAGGAGGTAGTGCGGGGTGTACGCGGGGTCGGCCACGCGGCTGTGGATGCGGCCGGTCAGCACGTCGCCGTCGTAGCGGGCACGCTCCTCGAACTCCGGCAGCACCTCGGCCAGGCTGCTCGCCGTCCTGATCCGCTCGGGCGCGAGCAGGGTCAGCTCCTCGCCGAAGCCGACGAGCGTGATGCGCATCCGGTCGGACCACCGGTTGGTGGCCAGCTCGACGGCGAGCGCCGACAGCGCGGCGACGGTGTGCGCCCCGGTGATCGAGATCACGCCGTGGGCGGCCTCCAGGTCGGCCAGGACCCGGCCGCCCTGTCCGGTGCCGAGCGAGACCAGCCCGGGGTAGGGCGCGGGCACCCCGGCCAGCACGTGCTCGTCGATGCGGCGTCCTTCGTGGGCCGGAAGGCGCCACACCTGCCCGTCGTCGCAGGACTCCCACGGCTCGGGCGCGTCCTGTTCGGCCGGGTGGATCCACAGGTCGAGGCCCCGGTTGGACAGGTGGACGGCGTAGATCGTCGGAGGGCGCCGGCCGGCGTCGGCCAGCAGGCGGCCGAGCAGGCGCAGGCCGATGTCGAGCATGCGGCTGCCGGGGGCGTCGGCGCCGAGGCGGATGGCGACCTCGGCCTCGGCGGCGTCTCCGCGCGGCCGGGCGATGCGCCATCCGAAGGCCCGCCGCCACAGTTGCTCCCGCCGCCTGCGGCCGAGCAGGGCCAGCAGCCCGGCCGCCGCCAGCGACGAGGCCGCCAGATAGTCGGCGAGGACCGGCCCGGCCTGCCGCTCGTCGACGGGCCGGTGGCCCGCTTCCGCGGGCGCGATCGCGGGCTGGACGGTGGTCGTGATGATCGGACGCGGGGTGGGCGTCGCGCGGGTGGTGGCGGGCGTGTCCTTCGCATCGCCGGTCCGGCCCTTCGGCTCCGACGGGGTGTCCTGCGGCATCGCGGGCGGCGGCAGCACGATCCCCGGCTTGCCCGGCTCGGGTGTCACCCTGCCCCGCTCGTGGCCCGCGTCTCCGGACCGCCCGGCTTCGCCCGGCCGAGCGCCGTCGCCGGATCCCTGGTCCGGGCGAGTGGTGTCCCCTTCACTTCCCGTTGTGCCTCCGGTGTGCGAACCGGCGGTGGGACGCGGGTCGGGCGTAGCGTGCCGGTCCTCCGTCGCGTGCCGGTCCTCCGTCGTGTGCCGGTCGGCGTGGACGTCGCCGCCGGTCGCCCCTCCCCCGGCGTACCGGGTGTCGCCGTCGAGTTCGGCGGGTGCGTGGCGGTGCTCCTTCAGGGTCTCCGGCCGGTCCTCGTCCACCGGCACGATGTGGACGTTCCTGGCGTCGTCCGGCATGTCGAGCACCCAGCCGGGACGGATGAGGTCGGCCATGTGCAGCCGGCTGCCGTCGGGCTGCTCCTTGTGCTGGTTGAGCCGGTAGATCTCCGGATAGCGGCGCCCGTCCCCCAGGCACTTCTCCGCGATCTCCCACAGGCTCTCGTGGTGGCGCCCGTGCGGGGGCTGGACCACGTAGACCTTCTTGACCTCCCTGGCGTGCAGGGCCGGTCGCTCCGCCTCGATTTGCGGCACCGGCGCCGACAGCGCCGCGACCTGGGGCCGGATCGGGGCGGGGGCGCCCGCGCGGGCGATGGGCATCGCCACGGCGGTCGCGGTGAACAGCAGCAACACGGCGGAGACCAGGCGGTTCGCGAGCGCCTGGGTGCCGCCCGACAGCGGCACCCGGGCCGGCATGCCGACCCGCCGCAGCGCCGCGTAGACCTCGACGACCACGCACAGGAACAGCTGCAGCCAGGCCAGCCACACCAGGAGGATCAGGATCGCGATGATCGTCTCGGGGCCGACCTGGCTCGTGAACAGGTCCGCGTTCAGCAGGTCGCCGCTGATCGGCGGACCGGCCAGCCGGAGCAACGCGTACGGCACGCCGCCCACCAGGCCCACCAGCGCGACCAGGGCCCCGAGGCCGGCGAGGACGTCCCCGGCCGTACGCCGGGCCCGCAGCCGTACGGGCCGGTCGTCGTGCCAGTGCTCGGGCGCCCGCTGCGGCCCCAGCACGGACGGCATGCCCTCGGGGCGCGGTCGCGGGCCCCGCCCGGGCGTGCCGGCTGCCGGTGCCTCGCGATCCGCGCGCGAAGCCGGGCCGGGGATGCCGCCTCCCGGGACCCCGCGCGCGACCCCCCGCCCGGCCCCCCGCTGGGCCTCGCGGTCGAACTCCTCCCGCCGGCCGCCCGGCGGCCGTGTCCCTGTCACGCCTCCCCCGGATCAGGAGCGGCCGTGGCCTCGGCCTCCATGTCGGAGCCGGCGAAGCCCAGCGCGGCCAGGAAGAAGGCGTCCCAGTGCACCGACACCGCCACCGTGACGTCCGCCTGGCCGCCGCCCACGGTGCACTCGGTCATGCGTACGCCCTCGGCCCCCTGGTCCGCCGTGATCTTCTCGGCCTCGCCGCACACCGCGCCCTCGTCGGCGAGCAGCCGCACCTGGCCGGTGGCCCGCAATGTCTCGACGTCGATCTGGTCGGCGGCGGCGCGGGCGGCCTGCTCGGCGATGTCGGCGGCCTTGAGGCGGGCGTTCATGGCGGCCCCGCCGTCCACCAGCAGCCCGGCCAGCAGGAACACCACCCCCGAGAAGAGGACCACGAACACCGACATGGAGCCCCGCTCCCCCGCCCGCCCGCCTCCGACGGGCGACGGCACCCTCATGGGGGCGCACGGCACCGTTGACGTGTCTCGGACGGGACGCGGAGCGGCCCGGCTGTCCCGGACACGCGAACCACACCCGCGACGCGGACCCGGCGGGGTCACTTCACCCTCCGATACCGTTCGAGCGGCACGACCGAGGTGCCCGACATCTGCTTGGCGGCGCCGAACCCGAGGAAGTCGAGGTTCAGCTCGCAGGTCACGGTCATCCGGACGAAGCCGTCCATCTTCCAATCGCTGCCGGACATGTCCACCAGTGGCGAGCAGTCGCCGGAGAGCGATGCCTCGGCGGCCTCCTTCGCGGCCGACTCGGCCTCCGCCTCGGTGCGCTGCACGGAGGCCGCCCGGGCGGCGTCCCGTGCGGCCCCGTTGACCTCCCCCTGGGCCTCCACGATCCGGCCCGCGCCGACGAGGAACAGCAGGAAGAGCAGGAACAGCGGGGCCAGCATGACCGTCTCGGCCGTCATCGAGCCGTGCTCCGACCGGGTCATTCGCAGCCGTCCGAACCGTCGTCGGGGCGGAAGCACTCGATGGGCCCGCCGAAGCGTGACGTGATCGTGAAGGTCATCGCGGGCAGCAGCGGCACCACCTGGACGGCGCTGCCGGTCACCTCCACGCCGCGCTGGTCGCCCTGCTCCCACGCCTGCGCCTGGGCGTTCTTCAGCAACTGCGGTCCGATCGCCTGCACGATCTGCCGCGCCTTGCCCTCGGCCGCCTCCTGCCAGCCGTCGGAGCCGCCCGCACGGGCGATCCGCGCGCCCTCCCGCGCGGCGGCGTCGGCGACCTGGCGACCGTGGAACCAGAGCGTGACCTGGACGATCAGCAGCACGACGGCGAGCACGATCGGCATGAGCATGGCGAGCTCGATCACCGTGGCGCCCCGCTCGCCACGCCCGCCCCGCCCACGTCGCCGGATTCGCCGAGCCCGCCCGCTGCGCTCGACCCGCCCACCTTGCTCGCTGCGCTCGACCTGCCCACCCCGCTCGCGGCGCGCGGCAGTCGGGGCGCGGGGGCCGGTCACGCCCTGCACAGTCACTCCCCGTTACCCCCGCGGCCGCCCGCGCCGCCGCCGGAGCCGCCGCCGCTGAAGCTGTTCTGGATGTCGGACTGCTTCTGCTCGACCAACTGCTTGATCAGCGTGGCCAGGCCGAGCGCGACTCCGGCGATGATGGCGGTGATGATCACCCATTCGACCGCGGAGGCTCCCCTGGACGGAGCGTTCCTGGCGCGGTCCAGCCGTACGTGGAGCACGGCGATCAGATAGTGGAACCAGAGCATCAGGCCCCCAACATCTTCATGGCTGCGGGAAAAGAGAGGAAGATCACGAACCCCGCGCACAGCAGGAGCTGGGCGACGAGCATCGACTGGGACCGCTCACCCGCCTTGCCCTCGACCTCCGCGAGTTCGCGGCGGCGGAGGGTGGCGGCGCGGGCCGTGAGGGAGGCGCGGACCTTGGCGCCGTCGTCGGCCACGAGCCCGAGCGCGGCCGACAGGTCCCGCAGCTCGTCCACGTTGATCTCGTCGCCGAGCCGGCCGAGGGCCTGCCAGGGGGTGATGCCGACGATCCGGGCGTTGGCCAGCGCCTCGCGGATGCGCTCCATCGCCCAGTTGGAGCCGGGGGCGGGACCCGCGCCGTCCGCGGCCCCGGTGGTGACGGCGGAGGCGGCACCGTGCACGGCTCCGTTCGCAGCGCCGTTCACAGTGCCGTTCAGCGCCCCGGGCGTGGTGACGGGACTACCCACGGCGACCGCCATCATCAGCGCCTCGGGCACGCCTCTGCCGCCTGCGAGGTTCATCGAGACGAGGTCGAGGAAGGCGCCCACGGCGTGCCGGAAGTCCCGGCGGCGTACGGCGGCGTCCCGCCGGATCTGCGCGTCGGGCAGCAGGAAGAAGATCACGCAGACGACGAGAGCCGACCAGAGTGGCACCTGCACCGAGACGCCCCATCCCATCAGCGAGAGCCAGCCGACGAGGAGCGGGAACGCCAGCAGGCCCGAAACCCCGAGCAGCAGCTTGGTCGCGAGGAACCCCTCGAACGACTTGCCGAGCAGCGCGAGGTCGGCCTTCGTCGACCGTGCCTCCCACCCGCGCGCCGCGTAGAACCGGGCGAGCCGCAGGCCGAGCATGCGGCGAAACTCGCTGACGTCCTCCTCGGGCGCGATCAGCGGCGCCAGCGGCACGCCCTTGCCGTCGCGGGCCTGGTCGAGCGCGGCGAGCCGGGCGGTCAGGCCGGGCCGGGGCGGGAACAGCGCCCGCACCAGCAGGAAGAGCCCGAGGCCGAGCACGGCTCCGCAGAGCACCGTCGCGATCACCTGATCACCTCCGCCGCCGGCGGCTGCGCCTGCGCGGCCGCCGCGGACCGCGGGCGGTGGTAGGGGGCGAGGATCCTGGCCGGCTTGTCGAAGCGGGCGAGCCGCCGCATCCAGGCGAACCCCGCGCCGAACAGGCCCGCCACCACGACGAGCACGGCCTGGCCGAGCACGGAGTTGTACTCCTCGACGTATGAGCGGTTGAAGACGACCAGCGCGGCGGCGAAGGCGAGGGCGGTGCCGACCACGATCTGCACGCTCTTGCGCGTGGACCTGCGCTCGGCCTCCACGCGCCGGCGCATGTCCAGCTCCTCACGCGCCGAGACCGCCAGGGCCGACAGCACGTCGCGCAGGCCCGGCCCGCGCAGCCGCGAGTTGAGGATCAGCGCCGCCACGACGAGGTCGGCCGAGGTGTCGTCCAGCTCGTCGGCGAACATCCGCAGCGCGTCGGCGAGCGGCATCCGCGTGTGCAGCCGGTCGACCAGGGCCCGCAGGTGCGGTTGCAGCATGGGGGCCGCGGCCCGGATCGAGGAGGGGATGGCCTGTTCGAGCCCGGCCGCCCCCGCGATCGTGTCGCGCAGCGACTCCGTCCACGCCGCCAGACCCTCGAGGCGCCGCATGGCGGCCCGCTCCTCCGCCGCGCCGCCGGTGAAGCCCCGCCAGGCCAGGACCAGCAGCACGGCTCCCGCCGCGATGACCGGCCAGCCGGTCACCACCAGCACCACGACACCCGTCACGGCCGCGATCGCCGACCTCGTGGACAGGGTGCGCAGCAGGCGCATCCGCTCGGCCCGGCCGTCCGGCGTCGCCGGGCGGGGGCGCAGGCCGTAGACGGCCAGGGCGAGCAGGAAGAGCCCGCCGCCCGCCGCGGCCCCGGCCAGCAGCACCAGGGGGTCGAGGACACCGGGAGGCAGCGCAGGCAGCAGGCCGCTCATCGCCACGCTCCCCGCGCCGGGTCGTATCCGTGGGCGGCCAGCTCGTCGGCGCAGGAGATCGGGGCGTGCGGCACCAGGTAGTCGCCGGCCATGGCGAACACCTCCGAGGACAGCACCCGCCCGTCGCAGCCCGTGACCTCCCGCACGCTGGACACGTAGCGCCGCAGGGTGCCTCCCCGGTGGTAGTCGTTGCGCTTCTCGATGAACACCACGAAGTCGATGGCCCCGGCGATGAGCATGTGGGTGGCCTCGATCGGCAGCCGTTCCACGGCCTGCAGCGCGTAGGTCGCGATGCGGTTGAACACCTCCATGCTGGAGTTGGCGTGAATCGTCGACAGCGACCCGTCGTTGCCCTGGGTCATCGCGTTGAGCATCGTGACGATCTCGTCGCCCAGCACCTCGCCGACGATCACGCGCGAGGGGTTCATGCGCAGCGACCGCCGCACCAGCTCGGCCATCGTGATCTCGCCCTGCCCCTCGGCGTTGGGCAGGCGGTGCTCGAAGGCCACCGCGTTCGGGTGCAGCTCGGGGAACTGGTCCAGCCCCAGCTCCAGCGCCCGCTCCACCGTGATCAACCGCTCGTGCGGCGGGATCTCGTTGGCCAGCGCCCGCAGCAGCGTCGTCTTCCCCGCGTTCGTCGATCCCGCGATCATGATGTTCTTGCGCGCGGCCACGGCGGCGGTGAGGAATCGGCCCAGCTCGGGGGTGAGCGTGCCGTTCCCGACGAGGTCGCTGAGGAACACCTTGCCGAGGCGGGCGCGGCGGATCGACAGCGCCGGCCGCACGGTGACGTCCATGACGGCCGACAGCCGCGAGCCGTCCGGCAGGCGCAGGTCGAGCTGCGGGTTGGCGGTGTCGAACGGCCGCGACGACAGGCCGGAGTACGCCGCCAGGATCTGGATCAGCTCGATGAGCTCCTCGTCGGTCTCCGCGACGGGATCGTGCATGAGCTCCTGGCCGTCGGCGTAGCCGACGAAGACCCGGTCGCAGCCGTTGATGTCGATGTTCTCGACCTCGGGGTCGTCGAGCAGCGGCTGGAGGCGGCCGACGCCGAACAGCGCGGCGTGGATGCCCGCCGCCAGCGCCTCCTCCTCCTCGGCCGTGGGCGGGGTGCGCCCGACGCCGATCTCACTGCGCGCGTGCTCCTCCAGCACCTGCGCGATCAGCGCCCGGGCGAACTGCCGCTCGTCCTCCCCCGACATCGGCGGCACGCCGCTCGCCTGGTCGAGCCGCCGCTGGTGCGCCAGCCGGTCGCCGACCTCCTGCCGGAACCGCTTCACCAGGCCGTGGTCGATAGGCCGCCGCTGGGAGTTCACGACCGCACCTCCGGCTCCCTCTTCGCCCGTCTGACGGCGGGCGGTGCCGCCGTCTCGCCGCCCGCCGCCAGCTGCGTGGCCAGGCGCGTGGCCAGTTCCCTGGCCGTACGGATCAGGAGGCTGCGGTCGAGCCGCCCGCCCCACTGGCCGCGCAGCAGTTCGGCGCCCTTCGGGTCGTACGCGAGACCGCCGACGAAGGCGACGTCCCAGCCGGAGACGATGCGCCGGATCTCCTCCAGCGACGACCGGTACGACCGGGGGTCGGCGATCACCACGATCCCGACCTTCCGCCCGATCAGCGACAGCCGTTCGCGTAGGTGGGCGACGTGGTCGAGGCTGGCCCTGGTGAACAGCACCACCTGGTCGGCCTCGGCCACCAGATCGCCGATCTGGGGGTGCAGCCCGAGCCTGCCGCAGTCGGCGAGCACGTCGGCCTGCGGCAGGGCGGCGAACGCCCGGCCGAGCGGGCCCCACAGCCAGGTGAGGCCGGCCGCCTGCTCGCCGTTGGTCAGGCCGGCCAGCACGTCGAGGCCGCCGACGAGTCGCTGCGTGTGCTCGTAGATCAGCTCCGCGTGGAGCCCGCGCCGCGCGACCGCGCCGAGGCTGAGCAGGCCGCGCCCGGGGTTCAGCACGCTCCCGTCGTCGCCCGGCAGCCGGTAGGCGAGGTCGCCGCCGGAGGGATCGCACTCGGCCAGCAGCACGGGGCGGGGCCACACGGCGCCGAGGGCGGTCGCCGCGGTGGTCACGCCGGGCGCCCCCTTGTCGGCGGCGAGCACGATCAGCGCCACGTCACTTGACCCCCGGGAGCGTGACGAGGGCGATCTCCCCGCTGGAGGCGTACTGGGCGATGGTGGGCGCGATCGACGTGTCGACGACGATCGTGACCAGCCCGCCCCCGGACCGCCCGGAGGACGCGCTCTCGACGCGGGCGGCGGTCGCCAGCACCTTCTGCTGGGCGCTGCCCGACCCCCGGCCCGCCGACGGCACGTAGATCACCTGGACGATGTCGCTCCATTTGAGGTCGGTGGGCATCTGGCCGGCCTTGAGCGACAGGCCCACCTTGGCCTTGCCCGGCCCGACCTGGTCGGTCGTCGTGGCGGTCATGCGCTGGGTGAGCAGCGTGCCCGGCAGCAGCGTCACCGCGGCGTACGTCGTGGCCACCTGGTCCTTGAACCGCCAGGGGACGTAGTCGACGCCGGTGTCGGCGATCTGCACCTCCTGCATCGCGGACTGCGGGATCAGCTGCCCGGCCCCCACCTGCTGGGTGATCTGCACGGCCGAGACGCGGTCGCCGCTGCGCATGACCAGCAGCGTGGTGGCCAGCGCGCCGCCCAGGATGAGAAGAACGGCGAGCGCGGCGAGCGCGGGCTTGCGCTCTCTCGGCGGAACGGGCAGCCTGCGTGCGGCCGGCCCGGACAGGCCCGGCCGTGCGGGTGCCCGGCCGTCCTGCGACGTCTTCTCGCTGATCCTCATGGGTGGGGGACTCCCAGGGATGAGAGCGCCCATCTGTTTTCGGGCCGCTCGAATCTGTTTACGGTCTTGCCGTTTGTTGCGAATTCACTCCATTATGGCCAGCTCGCGCCGCCATAAGTGCCGTGAAGCGGCGACCCATGCTTATCCGTTAGGAATACGCCTGTCAACGGGAGTGGATCTATCGCCATATCGACACAAGGCTTTACTGACACGAAATTTCGTGATAGTACGTTTGCACTTCTTTCCCGGTTGTCACACTATTCACACTGTTCGCGCCACAGCGGACGGCAGGCATACGCGGGAGGCATACGCGGGAGGCATACGCGGGAGGCATGTCACGAAGGCGTCGCACGAAGCGCGCGATGACAAAGCACCTTTACCTAATCCGGGAAACTCCCAGATGAGCGCGGGAGTCGCGGCTAGCGTGTCCCCGCGGGCCGCGCGGCCCGCATGCCCGGAGATCTTCACGGGGACGCCCCGGGATGAAACGCTTTCCGCGAGGCCGCCGCACAACCGCCTTCTGGGAGTTCGCGCATGCGGATAACGCTCACCGTGGTCGGCGAGGACGGCCGCCGCGACGTGGTGGTCGAGGGCGACGAGAGCACCACGGTCGCCGCCCTCGCCGCCGCGCTCGACGGCGGCGCCGCCGCCCGCCCGGCCAACGTCGTACGGCTCCCGCACGCCCGCGCGCCGTACGACCTGGACCGAGGGGACCGGCAGGCCCGGCCGTCCGGTGAGGTGAAGCTTTGGGTCGACGGCCGGCCCGTCGACCCGGACGCGCCCGTGTTCGGCCTGCTCAGGGATGGCGACCTGGTGGCCGTGGACGGCCACGCCGCGGGGGCGACGGTGACCGAGGAGCCCGGCGGGCCGGCGGAGCTGCGCGTCGTGGGCGGCCCCGGCGCGGGGGCCGTCCACCGCATCGGGCTCGGCGCGCACACGATCGGCGCCGACCCCGCGTGCGCGATCTCCGTACCCGACCCGAGGATGCCGCCGGTCGCGCTGGTGGTGCGGCTGGCCCCCGGCACGGCCACCGTGGAGCCGGCGACCCCCGGGGGCGAGCCGGTGGCCCGGCTCGCGGGCGAGCCGCTCACGGAGGCGGTGCCGTGGCCGGCAGGGGGCATGCTCACCTGCGGCGGCTCGGTGTTCGCTGTGGGGCCGGTCCTGCCGCCGGACGCCCACCTCGACGCGCTGCCGGACGGCGGGCTCGCCTACAACCGCCCGCCCCGCCTCCAACGGCCGGAGCGGCAGCGGCGGTTCACCGTCCCCGCGGAGCCGAAGCGGGGCGAGGGGATGCGGCTGCAGTTGCTGGCCGCGCTGCTGCCCGCCGTGCTCGGCGTGGTCATGGCCGCCGTCACCCACACGTGGTACTACCTGCTGATCGCGTTCATGACGCCGCTGATCATGATCGGCCAGTGGGTGAGCGACCGCAGGCACGGCAGGAAGAAGCACCGCCGCGCGGTCAAGGCGTACCGCGAGCGGATGGCCGCCTTCGAGGAGGAGGTGGCCCGCGCGGTGCGGCAGGACGAGGAGGCCAGGCGCGGCGGCGCGCCCGATCCGGCCGAGGTGCTGCTCACCGCGACCGGGCCGCGCCGCCGGTTGTGGGAGCGCCGCGTGCACGACCGCGACGCGTTGCGGCTGCGCCTGGGGCTGGCCGACCTGCCCGCCGACCTGGAGTTCGAGCCCGAGAGCGGCACGCCCCAGGACGCGCCCCGCCGGGAGCCGCCCACCTGCCACGACGTCCCGGTCGCGCTGGTCATGCGGCGTCTCGGCGTGGCCGGGCTCACCGGTCCCAGAGACGTCGCGCTCGGCTGCGCCCGCTGGCTCGTCGGCCAGGCCGCCGCCCTGCACAGCCCGCGCGACCTGGCCATCGTCGTGCTGTCCGCCAACGCCGACGGCGCCGGGCAGTGGGGCTGGGTGCGCTGGCTGCCGCACTGCGCGCCCGACGCCGCCGCCCGTGGCGGCGCCCTGTCGTCCGAATGCGCCGCGCTCGTCGGCGCCGACCCCGAGGCCGCCGCGCGCCGGGTCACCGAACTCGCCGCCCTGGTGACCGAGCGGCTCGACGCCGAGAACGGCTCGGGGCCCTATCCCGGGGTGCCGCGCGGCACCCGCCTGTCCGGCGGCCCGGCCGGCTGGGACGACCTGGGGCGCGCGAGCGGCAACCGGCCCGCCGAACCGGCCTTCGCGACCTACGACGAGCGGCCGTTCGACGTGCTCGTCGTGCTGGACGGCGCGCAGGTGCTGCGCGGCCTGCCCGGCATGCCGCAGGTGCTGCGGCAGGGCCCGCGCGCCGGGGTCTACACGATCGCGATCGACGACGACGAGCGGCTGCTGCCCGAGGAGTGCGCGACGGTCATGTCCTGCGACCGCGAGGGCGGGGTGCGCCTCCACGGCGGCGGGCTCGACCCGATCACCGGCATCCGCGCCGACCAGGTCTCGCCGTCCTGGGCCGAACGCCTGGCCCGCGCACTGGCCCCGCTGCGCGACGTGAGCCGCGACGACCCCTCGGCCGCCCTGCCCGACGCGGTCCGCCTGCTCGACCTGCTGGAGGTGTCCCTCGACCCCGCCGCGCTCGCCGAGCGGCAGGGCCGTACGACCCGGGCCCTGATCGGCGTGGGCCCGGAAGGCCCGTTCGAGGTCGACCTGAGCAGGGACGGGCCGCACGCCCTGGTCGCGGGCACGACCGGCGCGGGCAAGTCGGAGCTGCTCCAGACGTTGATCTGCTCGCTCGCGGTGGCCAACCGGCCCGACGAGATGACGTTCGTGCTCATCGACTACAAGGGCGGCGCGGCCTTCAAGGAGTGCGTACGGCTCCCGCACACGGTCGGCATGGTGAGCGACCTCGACGGCCATCTGACCCAGCGGGCCCTGTCGTCGCTGGCCGCCGAGATCCGGCGCAGGGAACGCCTGCTGCTGGACGCGGGGGCCAAGGACCTCGAGGACTACCAGCGGGCGCGCGGCGCCACCTGGGTGCTCGGCGCGGGCGGCGTCCGGCGGGCGCGCGGCGGCGGAATCTTCGCCGCGCCGGTGCCGGAGACCGCCGGGAGCAAGGACCTGCCGCCGCTGCCCCGGCTCGTGCTGATCATCGACGAGTTCGCCGCCCTGGTCGCGGAGCTGCCCGACTTCGTCGAGGGGCTGGTCGACATCGCGCGCAGGGGCCGCTCGCTCGGCATCCACCTGATCCTCGCCACCCAGCGGCCCGGCGGCGTGGTGACCGCCGACATCCAGGCCAACACCTCGCTCAGGATCGCGCTGCGCGTCACCGACGCCAACGAGTCGGCCGACGTCATCGACGTGCCGGACGCCGCCCACATCTCGCGGACGACGCCCGGCCGCTGCTATGTGCGGGCCGGCTCCGGGGCGCCCGTGGCGGTGCAGACGGCCAGGATCGGCGGCCGCACACCACATCCGCGGAGTGCGGGGGCGGCCGACGCGGGGGAGGACGTGCGCGTCCTCGATCTGCCCTGGCAGGCGCTCGGCCACCCGCTGCCCGCCCCGCCCGCCCAGGCGGCGAGCGGCACCGACCTCGCCCTGCTCGTGGACGCGCTGCGGGAGGCCGGAAGCGACATGCCCCGGCAGCCGAGCCCGTGGCTGCCGCCGCTGCCCGACCAGGTCGTCCTCGACGTCGGGGCCGCGGACTCCTCCGGCGGCCTGCTCGCGGGCGCCGCGCCGTACCGGCCGGGGGCCGAGGAGGTGCCGCCGCTGCCGTTCGGCGTGACGGACCTGCCCTGGAAGCAGGGCCGGCGCCCGCTCACGCTCGACCCGCGGCACGGCGGCCACCTGCTGATCGCGGGCGGCGCGCGCAGCGGCCGGTCCAGCACGCTGCGGACGATCGCGGGCTCGATCGCGGCCGGCGCCTCCCCCGAGGACGTGCACGTCCACGCCGTCGACTGCGGGTCGGGCGCGCTGCTGCCGCTGGTCGCGCTGCCGCACTGCGGGGCGGTCGTCACCCGCGACCAGCTCGACCGGGTGGAGCGCCTGCTGACCCGCCTGCGCGCGGAGGTCGGGCGCCGTCAGCACCTGCTGGCCGAGGCCGGGTACGCCTCGCTGGCCGAGGCGCGCGCCGCCGCCCGGTCGCGGGCGGCCCGCGACCGGGCGGGCGTGGGCGCGCTGCCCTGGCTGGTCCTGCTCGTGGACCGCTGGGAGGGGTACGTCGCCGCGTTCGAGAACTACGACTACGGGCGGCTGGTCGACGCCATGCTGCAACTGCTGAGGGAAGGGCCGGCCGTGGGGCTGCGGGCCGTGGTCACCTCCGACCGGTCGGGCCTGCTCGGGCAGATCTCCACCGTCTTCGAGGACCGGCTCGTGTTGCGGCTCGCCGACCCCGCCGACTACGGGCTCGCCGGGCTGCCGATGCGCGACCTGCCGAGCACCATGCCCCCGGGCAGGGCCCTGGCCGTCGGCGAGCACGGCCTGGTGGAGAGCCAGATCGCGTTGCTGTGCGACGACCCCTCCGGCCCCGCGCAGGTGGCCGTCCTTCAGGAGCTCGCCCGTACGGCGGCGGCACGATTCGGCGGCTCGGACACCCTCGGGAAGTGGGCCTGGCCGTCGGAGCCGCCGCTGCGGGTGGACGCGCTGCCGATGCGGATCACGGCGAGCCAGGCGCTCGACCTGGCGCCGTCGCACCGGCCGCCGTCGGCCCTGTGGGCGCTGCTCGGCGCGGGAGGCGACGCCCTCACCCCGATGGGCGTGGACCTGCAGGGCCAGGGGCCGGCCGCCGTCGTCGCGGGGCCGCCGCGCTCGGGACGGTCGTCCGCGCTGGTCACGGCGGCGCGCTCGCTGCTCGACCGGGGCACGCCCGTGCTCGTCGTGACCCCGCGTCGCAGCCCGTTGCGCGACCTCGCCGGGGTGCCGGGGGTGCTCGCCGTGCTGGACGGCAACGCCAGAAGCGTGACCGGGGGCGGCGCGGACGACTTCGGCGGCCTGCCGGGCGCCCTCGACCCGCTCGCTCTGGTCGCCGGGCACGAGCGCTACGTGGTGGCCGTGGACGACGCGGAGCTCATCTCCCCCGACTCCGCGCTCGGCCTGGCCCTGGACGAGATCCTGCGCACCGGGCGGGACGGCGAGCACGGCCTGCTCATCGCGGGGGCCACGGGCGACCTGGCGACGGCCTACCGAGGGTTCGCCGCCGAGGCGCGCAAGGGCAGGACCGGCCTGCTGCTCAACGTGCAGAGCCCCGCCGACGGGGACCTGTTCGCCGTACGGCTGCCGCGCGGCGCCGTCGGCGGGCCTCCCGGGCGGGGCCTGCTGGTCGTCTCGGGCACCGCGACCCCGATCCAGGCCGCAGTGCCGGATTGAGCCCCGACGCGTCAAGGCGTACCGCGACGAGTGGCTGTCCACGCTGGGCGCATGCTCACCGTCAACACCCGCGCCAGCGCCTTCTACGACCGGCTGGGCTTCCACGAGATCCTGGTGCCCGACCCCGGCCCCGTCAGCTATCTCGGCCGCTCGACCGAGCCGCCGGTGACATGAGAAGGCCGCCGGACCGCCATGGCACTCATGGCGGTCCGGCGGCCGGCGGTCTGCGGGTGCCGGTCAGCGGGTGGCGGACTCGATGTTGCCGCGGTAGGTCGTGATGACCCGGGAGGCCTCGTTGAGCTCTTCCGCCATGCGCTGGAACGCCGCCCGGTAGCTCTGCCAGGCGTCGTGGAAGCGCTGCGCGCCGGGGCCGGTCCAGGCGGTGCCGACCTTGGCCGCCTCACGGTCGAGGTTGGCCATCGTGGCGCGAACCTGGTCCGCCTGCTGGCTGAACTGCGCGGCCATGCTCTGCATCTCCGCGGGGTCGCCGCCGAGCAAGCTGTTACCCATTCAGTCACTCCTTCATCGACAAAGGGGCCGCCCTCACCGTAAATCGTTTGTCAATCTTGTGAACCCCTTATGCCGAGCGGCTATATCGAAGCCCGGGAGAATCTGGCTTTTCCGCCACTCAATTCCCCTTTTTCCTAACGCCCGGAAAGCCCACCGAACCATCGCTGTACGGCTGCCCGAAGCGCTTCGATCTCCGTGGGATCCGGTTCGGGTGATGCGGAGGCCCAGGCCACGTAGCAGTCCGGGCGAAGGAGCAGTGCGGTGGGTGCCGGGACCGAGGGGCGCGCGGTGACGATGTCGACGTAGTCGTGCCGCAGGTCGAGCGTCCGCGCCAGCGACGCTCGTTCGGTCAGGTCGAGCAGCAGGGGGCGTGCGGTTCTGGTCAGCTCGGCCAGCCGGACCGGCCCGGTCGGGGTGTGCAGGTCCATGTCCGGCGCGAACCGGCCGATCAGCGGATGCGCGTCGGGTTCGCCCATGTCGTAGCGGACGTCGGCGCCCGCGATGAGTTCGGCGAGACGCTGCACGGTGCTCTGGTCGCGGAGCAGCTCGGTGAACAGTTCGCGCAGTCCGGTGACATCACCGCCGGGGGCTATCAGGGCCGACTGCGCCCGCGCATTCAGGATCATGCGGTGGGCGGCGGGTCGCCGCTCGGCCTCGTAGGTGTCCAGCAGTCCGGGCGGAGCGCTGCCGCGGATCACTGCGGCGAGTTTCCAGCCGAGGTTGACCGCGTCCTGCAGGCCGAGGTTGAGCCCGGGTCCTCCCCCGGTGGCGGCGTACACGTGCGCGGCATCACCGATCAGGAACACCCGGCCGTCGGCGAACCGGTCGGCGACCCGGGTGTTACCGCCGGTCAGCCGACGCAGCACGTGCGGCCCTGGGCCATCGGGCGCACCCAGTGGCACGTCGACGCCGAGCACGCGGCGGATGCTCGCCCGCAGCGCTTCAAGGCTCATCGGGGCGTCGGTCGTGGGCAGGTCCCACTCTGTGGTGCTGACCAGCGGCGGGTGACCGGGCATCGGTGCGTAGGAGAAACCGCCGTGCTCCGTGCGGTGGGGCAGGAACGGCAGAACAGCGCCGTAGCCGGGCACGTGCAGCGCGCCGGTCGCGGGATCGACCCAGTCCGCCGGAAGGTTCACGTGCGCCGAGCAGACGGTCATCCGGTCATAGGTGACGCCGGGAAACCCGATGCCGGAGAGCTTGCGGGTGGCGCTGTGTGCTCCATCCGCGCCGACGAGGTATCGGGCCCGCAACCGGTATGTCCCGCCCGGGTTCGCGACATCGACGGTGACCGCGTCGTCGTCCTGGGACACGCCGACGACCTCGTGTTCCCGCCGGATTTCCACGCCCAGTTCGACGGCGCGCTCCTGCAGGACCTGCACGATGCGTCGCTGCGGCACCGGCAGGGCGTAGACGGGGCTGTCCTCCAGCAGGCTCAGGTCCAGGCCCAGCGCGCCGAACATGAAGTACGCGGAGTTCGGCTGCGGCGGTGCCGGGCTGTCACTGAGACGTTCGTGCAGCCCCCGGCGGTCGAGCACTCTCACGACCTGGCCGAGCAATCCGTTCGCCTTCGGTTCCTCGCTCATCTCCGGCAGCCGCTCCAGCACGACCGGCCGAACCCCCGCCAGGCTCAGCTCGCAGGCCAGCATCAGCCCGTTCGGGCCGCCGCCGGCGATGACGACATCTGTGATCACGTCTTCTCCCTTGCTCACGCGGACGAGAGCAGGGCGGATGGAGCACTGAAGCGCGCCTGGGCCGCTGGGACATCCTCCCTGCCGGCAAGCACACTAAGGACAAAACTTGCGTGCACGCAAGTTTGCGCGCACGCATCGATTCTGGAACGCTGGGACGGTGGAGACAAGACCGACCGGGTTGCGCGAGCAGAAGAAGCAGGCCACGCGAGAGGCGTTGCGCGCGGCGGCACTGCGGCTGGCCCTCGAGCGCGGACCGGACAACGTGCGCGTGGACGACATCGCCGAGGCCGCCGGCGTCTCCCCCAGGACCTACAACAACTACTTCTCCAGCCGGGAACAGGCGATCGTGGCCGCCATCACCGGCGAGCGGGAAGCGCGGGTTGCGGCGGCCGTGGCCGAGCGGCTCGCCGGCGTCGGCCTCGCCGAGGCGGTCATCGAGGCGATCGTGGACCAGTACACCGACCCCGGCCAACCCGGTTGCGACGCGCTCCTGCTGATCACCACCCGCCCCGCACTGCGCGACGAGTTCGTCGACGCCGCCGCCACGATCGAACATCCCCTCAGCGACGCGATCGCCCAACGCCTCGGCCACACCGGCCGGCACACCGCCCGCGTGCTCGCGGCGAGCGTGGCCGCCGCAATTCGCCTCGCTCTCCGAGAATGGCTGCAAACGACCGCCGCGTCCTCCACGACCAGCGGGCTCGTCCTGCCGTCCGGCTCCCTGCCGGACCTGCTGCGCACCATGCTCGCACCGCTCACGCCCGCACTCGACGCCGCCGAGAGACAAGCAGGCCGCCGCCCGCCGCAGTGAACCGTGCGACAGACCGGCCTCCAGCGGCGCTGTAACCTTGTGAGTTACACAGAGGAGACGGACGAGCGGATGAGTGCGAACAGCAGGCTGACGGTCGCGGTGCACGTGCTGACGTGGATGGTGCTCGACCGCCGGGAGGGGCACGAAGTGGCCACTTCCGAACGCATCGCGGGCAGCGTCAACACGAACCCGGTCGTGATCCGGCGATGCCTGGGCGACCTGCGGAAGGCGGGCCTGGTGGAGGCCAGACGGGGCACCGGAGCGGGCTGGGTCGTCACGCGCGACCCCGAGTCGATCACGTTGCTGGACGTGTACGAGGCCCTGGACGAGGGCGGCCTCTTCGGCATGCACAACGCGCAGCCGAACCAGTCGTGTCCGGTCGGCTTCGGAATCCAGCCGACGCTGCGGCAGGTGTACGACGGCCTGGAAGACGCCATGAGGAAGCAACTGGCGGGCACCACCATCGCCGACGTGCTGCGGGACGTGCTGGCGCAGCAGAGGGAGTAGGCGGCGGGAGACGAGCCCGGCGCCCTTCCCCACCACCGGGGGGTGAGGGCGGGTGGAGGAGCCCGGCCGGCTCGCGCCAGGAGCGGGAGGCCGGCTCAGACCTGGTTCATGCCGCCGTCGGCGTAGAGCTCGGCGCCGTTGGTGAAGCTGCTCTGGTCCGAGGCCAGGAAGAGCACCGCGCTCGCGATCTCCTCCGGCCGCCCCATGCGGCCCAGCGGCACCTGGCTCGCCAGGACGCCCTTGAGCTCTCCGGCCCGCTCCTCGTCCGGAGCCAGACCGGTGATTCCAGGGGTGTCGATCGGCCCGGGGACGATGACGTTGACCCGGATGCCACGCCCCTTGAGCTCGTTGGCCCACGTCCGGGCGAAGGACCGGATGGCGGCCTTGGTCGCGCTGTACACGCCGAACGCCTCGGCTCCGGTCGTCGCGGCCGTGGAACCCGGCAGGATCACCGAAGCGCCTTCATTGAGAAGCGGCAGCGCCTTCTGGACGGCGAAGAACAGACCGCGGACGTTGACGGCGAAGGTCCGGTCGAAGTGCTCCTGTGTGACCTCCTCCAGCCGGGCGAACTCGCCGCCCCCCGCGTTGGCGAACAGCACGTCGATCCGGTGGCCGTGCCGGGCGACGGCCGCGTAGAGCCGGTCGAGGTCGGCGAGGTCGGCCACGTCCCCCTGAATCCCGACGACGTTCGAGCCGATCTCCTCGACGGCGCTGTCGAGTTCCGGCTTACGGCGGCCGGTGATGTACACCTGTGCACCCTCGGCCGCGAAGCGCTTGGCGGTGGCGAGGCCGATGCCCGTGGTGCCGCCGGTGACGATCGCGACCTTGCCCGAGAGCTGACCCATGTCGATCCTCCATCGATTCCTAGCGATGTAACTATTAGTGTTACAACAGCGGCTGTAACCGTACAAGTTTCAACGACCTACGTCAACGCGGGACCGCCGGGACACTGTGGAGATCACAGGGACGCCGCCGGATCAATATGCTGGCTCCCATGCCCTCGGACAGGGAGGTGACGTGCAGACCCGGAAGGACCTCTACCAGGCATACCGGCTGATGCAGCAGCGTCTGGGCCAGGCCCTGCTGCAGGGTGAGCCGGACGTCGCGGAGACGCCGATGCGGCGGCACACCCTGGCCACGTTCTGCGGGGTCCTGCTGTCGGTGCTCCTGCTCGCCGTCTTCGGCATCTGGGGTGTGATCAAGCCGGGCGGCGCCACCAAGCTCACCGAGCCCGGCCAGCTCCTCGTCGAGCAGGACACCGGCGCGACCTACGTCTACAGCCAGCAGGAGCGCGTGCTGCTTCCCGTGGCGAACTACGTCTCCGCCCGGCTGCTGCTCGACACCGCCGACGTGACGGTGCGCGACGTCTCCGCCGCCTCGCTGGCCGCGCTGCCGCGCGGGCCGCTCGTCGGCATCCCCGGCGCGCCCGACTCGCTGCCGGCCAAGGACAAGCTGGTGCACGGACCGTGGTCGGTGTGCGTGGTGGACGGCCCCGACGCCACCGGGTCGCCTCGGCCGTACGTCACCTTGGTGGGCGGCGTGGACGTCGGCGGCAGGCCCCTCGGCGGCGGCGCCATGGTCGTGGACGACGGCCGGCAGAAGTGGGTCATCTGGGGCGACCGGCGGATGCGGGCGAGCTCCAGCGTGGTGAGCGCCCTGAACGCCCAGCCCAGGAAGGTGCCCGCGACCTGGCTCAACGCCATCCCCGAAGGCACCGACTTCAGCGGCCCGAAGGTGGGGCACCTCGGCAGGAAGGTCCGGGGGCCCGAAGGCACGGTCACGGCGGCGATCGGGCAGGTCTTCACCGTGCCCGGCATCGGGGGCGCCCCCGCCCGCTGGTACGTCCTGCTGTCCGACGGCCTCGCGCCGATCACCCTCACCCAGGCCACGCTCCTGCTGGCCGACCCGGCCATCAAGGCGGCGTACGGCAGGCGCCCCCCGCGGGCCGTCCCGATCGACGCGGCCACGGCCAACGCCTCACTCTCCAAGCAGAGCGTGGTGGGCGGCGGGATGCCCGAGACGATGCCCACGGTGACCTCTCCCGCCTCCACCACGCCGCTGTGCGCGGTCTACTCCGGCACCCGCGGCGGCTCGACACGGGCGACCCTGACCGTCGGCTCCTCGATCGCGATCCCCACGCCCAGGACTCCGGGCGGCCAGGAGACCTTCGACCAGGTGCTGCTCCCGCCGGGTATGGCTGCGGTCGCCGGTCTGCTGCCGGGCGAGGGGCAGCTGGGGTCGATCGCGAACTACTTCCTGGTGACGGACCAGGGCCGCAGGTTCGCCGTCGCCTCGGCCGACCTGCTGCCGAAGCTCGGCTACGACGCCTCCGACGCCACGCCGGTGCCCGCACATCTGCTGCATCTCATCCCGGAGGGCCCGGCGCTCGACCCGGCCGCCGCCCGCGTGCCGGTGCCGCTCGGCAAGTAGGTCAGCCGTTGAGACGGCGGAAGTCGTCCAGATTCTGCTGGTAGAAGGCGATGTCCTCGGCCAGCCGGTCGCGCAGGAAGCAGTCGGGCTCCGCCTCGCGGGCGGCCAGCCCCGCCTCGGTCCAGAACGCCTCGGCGGGCACCTCGTCCTCGCCGGGCGGGATGAACTTGAGCGCCTCCCCGAGAGCGTCCCTGGCCGCCTCCCAGCCGCTCACGACCCGCTGGAAGAGCCTCTCGTCCCCCGGCTCCTCGGTGTATTCGAGGTCGTCGGCGAGCGCGCGGCGCGCGTACCCCGCACCGGCGAGCCGCCACTGACCGGGGTCGATGAGCTCGGACAGGCCGACGCCGAACCGCTCCCCCTCGTCCCTGGCCTCCGCCTCGCTCGCGTACGGCACGAGCAGCTCGACCCCGCCGGACCGGACCGTCCACGCCTCGGGCCCCTCGACCGGCGGCTCCTCGCGTGCGGCCTCGTCCACGGTGAGCGCGAGATACAGCCGGGCCTCCGCGAGCGTCCGCGCGTACGGGATCGACACTGCCTGCTCCATTCCCCCTACTCTAGGCTCCGGCCAGCTCCCTGTAGGTGTCCCTTACGACGAGCAGCCGGTCGAGGCGGAACCGCCCCGGCTCGGCGGCGCGCACGGCGCGTCCCCGCTCCGACCAGAACGCGTCCTCGGGCACCTCGTCCTGCCCGGGCGGGACGAATTTGATCACTTCCTCGACCGCGGCCCGCGCGATGGACAGCGCCTGCCTCTCCCCGCCATCCGGGACGTTGCCCGCCGTCAGGTCGGCCACCCACAGCCACTCGCCGGGGTCCAGCAACTCGGACGGCTCCGCGCCGCCGAACGTCGGGAAGCCCGTGGGCGTCACCTCCCGCTCCGGGAGTCCGAACAGGTGCTCCCGCTCGGCGCCGCACCCCCCGCACCGCCCCTCGTAACAGGTGACCAGCTCCCCCTCGACGCTCGCGAGGCCGCTGTCCCAGTCGGTGTCCGCCGAGCCGCAGGCGCAGGGGTTCAGGTCGAGATAGAGGTGCGCCTCGTCCCTGCTCCTGGCGATCGAGTAGGGCATCACCCGTTCCTTACCTTTCGCTGTCCTGTGTCCTCGGGTGCGGGGACGGTTTCGTCCTCGTCGTCGGGCGGCTCCCAGCCGGAGGTGTTGCTGAGCCTGCGCATCCTCTCCCACAGGTCGGGGACCGGCGCCTGAGGCGGCACGGTGACCCACGGCGGCGGGGGCGCCGCCTGACCCCGGGCGCCGAGGTCGCGGGCGACCGCCTCGATCTCGTGCCGCAGCCGCGCTCGCTCCTCGTCCGAGGTCGTCGCCCTCCATCGGCGCGACAGGTAGGCGTGCTCGTTGTAGCGGGCGGAGGCACAGGCGTCGTAGCCGGGATCGAGGGCGTTCAGGAACCGGCGCACCGTCCCCTGCTCCGCCGCCGACCGCTTCTGCAGGGTGTCGCTGATCTCGTGCAGCAGCACCCGGGCCACCACGTCGGGGGCCAGCCTCGGCGCCAGCCGGATCACGTGCGGGCCGGTGCCCGCGTCGACCTCCGTACGGCCCGGGCGTCCGCCGCCGGGGTCCTCGGGCAGCACGACGAAGCGCTGCGTGCCGAACCGGGCGGTCTCGACGGTGACGACCGTGCCGTCCGGCGTCGCGGTCACGGCGTGGACGCCGCGGCCGAAGTCCGCCGGGCGCAGGTCCGCGACGGCCGCGGGGATCTCGTCGTTCGACAGGTCGGGCAGGTGCGGGGCCCGGCCGTCGGCCACGAACGCGGTCCTGGGGATGGGCTCGGCCGTCACGCTGCCGGGCGGGGCGGTGATGAGGGCGGTGCCGCCCCAGGTGGCGTCCGCGGCCGTCTCGGGCACCGGCCAGCCCGGGTCGGCCGGCGCAGGCCGGGCGACGCCGAGGGCGTCGAGCCGCTCGCCGATCCGGTCGGCGAACCCGTCGGACCGCCCGCCGTACAGGTCACGCAGATCGAGGCCGTGCCCCTCGGCCAGCGCCACCAGGCCGGGCGGCACCGTGCCGAGCGCCTCGGCGAAGGGATCGCCGGACAGCTCGCCCGCGGGTGTGGCGCGGTAACGCTCGACGCTGCCGTCGGGCCGCCTGAGATGGAGGTGGACGTCGGCGCCGAGGTCGCGGGCGAGCAGCCTCGCCTCCGCCACGAGAGCCATCGAACCGGGCGTCTGATTCGTTTGGCCGATGTCGGCGACGATGCCCACCGGCAGCGTCCCCGTCCGTCCTCTGAGCGCCTCGGCCATCGCCCTGCTGGGGGCGGCCGGGTCGTACGACGGCTGCCTCGCGGCCAGCGCGCGCACGGTGTCGTGGGAGAAGAAGACGCCGGGCGCGGCCACCCTCTGCCGGTGGAAGTCCCACAGCGGCCGGGCGACGCCGGCGTCGCGGCGTGCCAGCATCTCCTCCAGCGCGTGCTGGAACATGATCAGGTGGGCCGTGCCGGTCGCGCCGTGCGGAACGTCCGCGGTCCGCAGCACCGTCTCCGCGCCGTCGCGCGCCACCTGGCGCACCTCGAACCGGAGGCCGAAGTCGACCCGGAACCGCACCTTGGCCCCGGTGCCCTTCACGAAGACGCTGGTCTCGTCGCGGTTGCCGCCGCTGCCCGAGCTCGACTGCGCGGTCTGGTCGCCGGCGCCGAAATCGGTGCCGGCGCCCACGGCGTGCCCGGCGCTGTACGTGCGGCCGAGCGGCGCCATCTGCCCCCGGTCGGTGGCCGTGCCGGCCGTGTTCTGCTCGCGGTCCACCTGCCCCAGTTCGGTGTCGTTGAGGCCCAGGGCCACCGGGTCGGGTTCGGAGAGGTCGGCGTGTATCCGCACGTCCACCACCTGGCCGGGTCTGCCCGGCATGGGCAGCCGGATGAGCCGGTGCCCGTCGGGGCCGGTCATCCGCTCCAGCCGGGTCGTGAGCCCGTTCCCGGTGAGCGCCTTGGCCAGCTCGGCGTAGTGCTCCATGGCGGCGGCCCCGCCGAGCAGGTCCTCCCGGGAGAGCCGGCCGAACACGGCGCGCAGCAGGTCGTCGGCCTTGAGCCGCTCGGTCACGAAGACCTCCGGCGGCACGACCCTCCGCATGTCGGGCCGGGCGGGCGGCCGCGCGGCGACCGTGCCCTCCTTCGCGACCATGCCGTCCGGCAGCACCCGGGTCATGGTGCCGCGCAGCGTGATGTGGCTGGTCCGGGGGACGCCGGTGGTCCTGGCGACGGCGCCGCGCAGGCGGCCCGACGACCGCTCGACCTCGATCCTGATGGTTACCGGATGCTCGACGAGCTGCCCGCCGCGGAACGCCGCCGAACGCTGGATGCGGGTCCGCTGGGTGCCGGTGGAGGCCGTGCCGGTGTGCGAGCGGTCGGTGGCGACCGCTCGGCCGCCGCTGCCGACGTCCTGCCCGGCTCCGGCGTTCGCGCTGCCGCCGAACGTCTTGCCCGACGACTCGGCGCGGTCCTCCTGCGTGTACGTGTAGTCCTGGAGGATCTGGCCGAAGTTGTGGACGTTTCCGCCGTACGTCGCCTGGTCGCCGTGGAGCTCCGCCGTGATCCTGACCGTCACGTCCTCGGTGAGGTGCGGGCCGATCTTGAGCGAGTACGTCTTGACGAAGCCGGCCGACCCGGTCATGTCGTCGAGCTTGCCCCACCAGCGTTTGCCGGCGAAGTCGCCGAACAGGCTGCGCAGCAGGACCGGGTCGCGCTTCAGCGCGCCGGGCGCCACCGTGCCGATCTGACCGAGCACCTCGTCGAGCAGCCGGGTCCGCTTGCCGTCCGGGGTCGTGAGCCGGACCGACTTCACGGTGCTCTCGCCGAGGGAGTCCTCGTACAGGTCGGGGACGTCCACGCGGGTGGCCAGGTCCGGCAGCCTGTCGTGCATTCGCTTGAGCCGGTTCCCCTCGGCGGCCAGGCTCATCGGGAAGTCCTTGGCGAGCCGTTCGGTGAGCACGGCGCGAGGGTGCTTCTGCTCCAGGTCGGACCGGGGGTGGCCGTCCCTTCGCGCCAGCGCCCGGTCGGCCAGGTATCTGCGGACCAGCGGCACGGCCGTACGCGGGTCGAGCTGGAGGTTGCCGTCCAGCAGTCGCGTCACCGCGTCGGCCACCTGGTCGAGGGGCAGCTTGAGCTCGCCCCTGCCGTACAGGTCGAGCGCGTCGCGCTCGGGAAGGGAGTAGACGACCGTCCTGTCCCGCAGCGGCGCGGCGTCGGCCCGCCGGTTGCCCGCCTCGTCCCCGGAAACCGTGATGTCCGCCTTCATCGCGAACACGTAGTGCTTGCCGGTGTCGATGGCCAGCCGTTCCCTGCCCCAGATCGCCGTGTCGGAGATCGAGGACGATTTGCTCCCCGCCCCGGACGCGCCGGCCTCCTCCTTGCCGCCGAGCGGGCCGGGCAGGGCCTCGTTCACGCCGGTCGAGGCGTCCGCCGACCGTCCGCTGCGCGTCTCCATCCGCGTGGTGTGCGCGCCCATCGTGAAGTTGATGTCGCCGATCACGAGGTCGGCCGCGGTCACGAACGTCGACTCGCCCGGCTGGGCCGTGATCCACGCCGACGCCCGGTGCGTACGCAGGCCGCGCGGGCGAACGGCCAAGGCGGTGCTGTACGTCGTGGCGGGGCTGGCGGGGTCGGCGAGCAGCCATTCCGGGTGGGAGATGAGGTTGCGCATGTTGAACGCCTCGGCGAGGTGGTGGAACGACACCGAGCCCGGCCGCATCGCCTTCGGCAGCACCGATCGAAGGGCGTCGAGCACGCCGCTCCCGTCCACGTGCAGCAGGGTGGCCAGGCTCAGCGCCTCCGAGGATGTCGGATGGCTGGGCGAGGGCTCGGTCCGCTGCTCCGGCAGCAGGTCGGAGGGCAGCAGCACCCGCATCCACACGTCGTCGCTCTGGGCCAGCGGCGTGACCTTCCCGTCGTCCTCGATCAGGTCCACGGTGAGCTTGTGGGGCACCTCGAAGACCGCCGCCGGAGCGGTGCCCTCTGCCAGCGTGACCAGGTTGCCCGTGTCGTTGAGGGTCGTGGAGAACGTGCGCCCCCTGCTCCAGTGGGCGCCGAACCCACCGCCGGTCGAGCCGGCCTCGCCCGGCTTCGTCTCCAGGCCGAGACCGGGGCCGACGTCCCGGGCCCGGCCGCGCGACCGGCCGGCCGAGCGGCCGGAGGTCTCCGACGAGATGTCGAGGTCGGTCACGACGTCGGCGGCGCTGGTGCCCTGGAACTCCTCCTGGCCCGACTGCTCCAACCGGATGCGCACGGTGAGGTGCCGGCTGGCCCGGCCGATGCCCTGGGTCACCAGGTCGAGGAAGATCCCGTCCTGCATGGCCTGGTCATACGCGGTCTGCAGACGGGCCGGGGAGAACTGCTCGGCCAGCTCGATCATGTTGGCGATCTGGCTCGCCCGGGTCAGCGGGTCACGCGACAGCCGGCCGTTCTCGTCCGGCAGCAGGCCGCGCGCACGCAACGCCGCCTCGACCTTCGCGCGCACCTCGTCGAGGTTCCTGGCGCTCTCCGGCCGCTCGCTGGCCTGGACGAGCGCGGGCCCGGCTCCCGTGCTGCCGCCCGCTGCGCCGTGCGACCAGCCGGGCAGCCTGGGCAGGCGGCCCTTCGGCGTGCCGGGCTTCGGGTCGTCCCTGAGCCTGCCGTCCTTCCGTACGGCCGACCGGTCGACGGGAAGGCCGTAGCGGTACGCCTGCGGCTCCGGCATGCGGAACAGGCCCGTGCTCCGGCCGCTCAAGGGGGCATGCGGAGCGTCGTCGGTGTTCATCTGCACGGTCACCGTGTGCTCGAGCTCCAGCGCGTACGCCTGGGTGTGGCCCGCCCAGCGCTGCACACTCGGCCGGATGGCGGTCCCGCCCGCGCTCATCGACCGCGACCGCGACCAGGAGCGGCCGAGCCCGCCCGTGAGGCGCGGTGTGGCGGTCTTGTAACCGTCGAGACCGACGGCGCCGAGCACGTGCCGGTCGCCGACGGGAAGCTGGACTCCCGCGGTGCCCTTGACCTCGAAGGACCGGCCGGCCGAGCGCGAGCCAGACGCGCCAGAGAACCCCACGCGCAACCGTTCCAGGCGGTGCTTGGTGCTCGGCGTGCCGACCGGCCGCGCCGTGTCCATCACGACCCGGGTCTTGATCCGCACATAGCCGACCACCCGCCCGTTGACGGTGATCGGGCGGCGCAGCCCCTCGGGATCGTTGATCGCCTCGCCGAGCCGGGCCGGCAGCTCCTCCGTCATGATCGTGAGGATCTGGTCGCGGGTCATACTGCCGATCTCGGAGTGGCCGGTCCGCTCCGCGGTGCGCTCAGCGAGGTCCTGCAGCCCGGTCAGCCCGGTGACCGCGTGCTCGGGGAACGGCGTGCGCTGCCACTCCTTCCGCGAGAGCCGGGTGACCTCGGCCGGCCCCCGCTGCGCGTGCGTGTGCGGCAGATACACCTGCAGGCTCCGGGCGTCGCCGGCCGTGCCGCTGTCCACGCGCGCCCGCTCGGTGCCGGTCGCGGTGCGCAGCTCCACCTCCGCCGAGGCGAGCCCGTCGAGCACCAGCGCCTCGCCCGCGTTGTCCTGCACCGCGCCGGCCAGCGCGAAATCCGACGCGTTGCCGCTGAACGACTCGCTCCTGCCGAACGCGGTGCCCCCCTTGAACAGGCCGAACTTCATCAGCATCCCGAGCCAGTGGGTGTCCTGCCACGGCTTGGTCAGGGCGTTCAGGTCGAGATTCGGCGCCAGGCGCACCGCGCGGTTGGCGGTGGCGGAGGCCGAGCGGCCGCCCTGCGGCAACTGGCCGAGCATCGACTGGGAATGCCGCACCGGATGGCCGAAGACCTCGACCAGGTCCGTGACCTTCAGCCGCAACCGCAGCTCGGCCCGCGTGCCGCGGCCCACCCGCAGCACCACGCCGTCCTGCGACACCAGCCACCTGAAGTTCGACCGCAACACGTGCGACAGTTCGTCGGGCGCGTAGCGCTGGTCGACGCCGGCGCGTTCGAGCATCTCGTTGACGACCTGCGTGAGCCGTTCCAGGTGGGGCAGCCGGCCCGCCGGCGTCGCCTCCGTCACGGCCTCGGACGACGGCAGGGCGTCCGCGAACGCCTCCTTGTAGGCGGTGTGGGCGGCCTCCGCCTCCCGGGCCAGCCGGGCGATCTCCGCAGGCAGCGTGCCTTTCCGGCCCGTGGGGAGGGCGTTCAGGGCGTTCTCCAGCGTCTCGTACGCCGTGCGCGCCTCGACCGCCCGCCGCACCGCCCGCGCGTACGCCTCCTTGCTCCGGCGGGCACGCTCGGCGCTCGCCCGGTGGACGTCGCGGTCCGCCAGCGCCTTGCGGCGGCGCTCCTCGGCGCCGCGGTCCTCTTCCTGCGACGCCTTCTCGGCGGCCTCCTCGGCCTTCTTCGCGTCGGCCTTGGCCGCCCTGGTGCTGTCGATCTTCTCCTTGACCGCCCTGAGCAGTTCGTCGGCGGCGTTCGCCAGCGTCTCCCGCTGGGTGCGGGCCAGCCCGAGCAGGTCCGCCACCGGATCGGGCGCGGTGGGGCTCTGCGCGGTGGGGCTCTGCGCGGTGGGGCTCTGCGCGGTGGGGCTCTGCGCGGTGGGGCTCTGCGCGGTGGGGCTCTGCGCGGTGGAGGTCTGTGTCGTCGGGCCGGGCGCCGGCTGGGATGCGGTGGGTGGCCGGGGCGCCGACCAGGGGGGCGCCGGGGCGACGTGCCCGAGCCTCTCGATCTCACGCCCCAGTTGCTCGATCTCGTGCGCGATGGCGGGGCGCTCCTGCGCCGGGGCCGCCCGCCACTGCCGGTCCAGGAGCGCGTGCTCGCGATAGCGGGCCGTCACGCAGGCCGTGGCGTCCGGCTCGGCCGTACGGCTCAGGAAGGAGCGGATCACGCCCTGCCGGGGGCCGGACATCCGCTGGAAGACGTCGCTGATCTCGTGCAGCCACACCCGGGGCAGGATGTCGTTCGCCAGGCGCGGCGACAGCCGTACGACGTGGGGGTCTGCGGCCGTGCCCGACCGGACCCTGGTCCTGGCGAGACGGCCGCCGGGCACCCTGCCGACACGCCCCCTGCCGATCTCGAACCGGAAGTGCTGCGCGCCGAGCCGGCCCGTGTCCACGACGACCGTCCGCTCGCCGGCTGTGCTCAGTCCTGTCGCGTCCGGGCCCACATCGGACGCGTGGAGCGACAGGAAGCCCTGCTGCGCCTCCTGCGGCGACAGGCCGGCCAGGTGCGGCGGCCTGCCGTCGGCGACGAACAGGCTCCGCGCGATGGGCCGGGCGTTCACCCGGCCACGCCCCCGGGTCGTACGCGGTCCCGGCCGCGTGCCCGACGGCCCCTTCCCCGGCCCCGGCGGGTTGGCTGTTCGAGCGGCATTCGGCGCCGGAGCGGCCCCCTTGTTCGAGGAGGCCGCGGCGGCCTGGCCTCCGCTCGCCGGGTTGGCTGTCCCATTCGCGCCGGAGGTGGACGGGATCCCTGCGAGGCTCTCGGCGCGCCTGACGATGTCCGCGGCGGTGTCGGAGGAGCGGCCGACGCGAAGGGCGTGGTCGGGCCCGTGCGGCGGCACCGCCGCTTCCTCCACCAGTCCGGCCCCCGCGTCGCTCAGCCGGTCGGGCCGCCAGCCGCGCGGGTTGTCCTCCAGCACCTCGCCCGCCACCTCGACGGCGGCGGCGCGGCTGTCCGGCGTCGCGTCGGCGAGCCGGGCGAGCGCGTCGAGGGCCCCCTCGACCGGGAGCCCCAGGCTCTCCTCGGCGATCCTCGCCCCCAGCAGCGCGGCCGCCTCCGCGCGGAGCCGAGGTGTGTCCACGCCCTCGGCGGCACGCGTCGTCAGCCGATCCGCGAGGGCCTTCATGTCCTCGCCCGACAGCTGCACCGGCCTTCCGTCAGGACCGGTCAGCCTGGCGCCCTGGCCGTCACGCAGGAAGAGCACGTCGGGCGCGATCGTGAACAGCACATCGGAGACCGCCGTGCGAGCCGCGGCGTGCGCCGCGACGGCGCTGCCGGAGGTGGCGCCGCCGGTCGTCCCCGAGGACGCCGCCGGTGCCGGGGCGGCCGGTGACGCCGCGGCGGATGACGTGGTGCCACCGGCGGGAGAAGCGGACGACGGCGCGACGGACGACGGCGTCCCCGCGGACGCGGCCGGCGTGGGCGTCGCAGCGGAGGTGGCGGGCGTGTTCGCCGCGCCGGCAGCAGTGGGATTGGCCGCCGCCGCGCTGCTCGCGCCGGCCGTGTTGCCTGAGCCGGCCGTGTTGCTTGGGCCGGCCGCGCCAGGGTTGGCACCGCCCGCGCCCGTCGCCGGGGCGGGATTGGCGGTGGCCGGCTGGCCCGACCCGCTCTGCGCTGCCGCCGGCGCCTGACCGGGATTCGCGGCGGACGGGCCCGCCGCGTTCGCGTTGCCCGTGTTGCCCGCGTTCGACGCACTGCCCGACGAACTGCCGGACGCACTGCCGGAACCGGCCGCGCCGGGGTTGGCACCGCCCGCGTTGGCGGTGCCGGCTGTGCCGGGGTTCGTCGTGCTCGGACCGGACTGTGCGGGGGACGGCCCGGTGGTGGCGGGCTGGCCGGAGCCACCGGGTGCGGCGGGCGGGCCGCCGGAGGGCTGCCCCACGACGGACGCGGTGCTCGTGCTGCCCGAGCCCGTGGACCCGCCGTTGCCTGCGGTCTGACCGCCGCCGGCCGTATTCGTGTTCGCGGAACCCGGATCGCCGCTCGAAGGCTGTCCGGCGGCGGGATCCGGAGACGTACCGGAGAGGGCGCGGATCAGGTCGGTACGCAGGCTGGTGTCGTACGCCGAGGCCAGGGCCGTACGCGGGCTGATGCCCGCCTCGATCACGTCCGGGTTGAACGGGCTGATCGTGTTCGTACGGGCGGCGCCCGACGCGGCGGCCCCGAGCAGCGACTCACCGTCGGGCATCTCCCACTGGCCGTACACGAGCCCGTTGGCGAGGACGCTCCCGGCCGGGGAGGCGATCACGTTGGTCAGGCCGGTCGTCAGTGCCCGGCCGGGAAAACGCTTGAACGCGTTGCCGAAGCCGGGGGCGTCGGTGTTCAGCCTTCTGAGCAGGGGCGTCCTGTTGACCAGGTTGCTGACGGGACGCGCGGCCCGCATGCCGACCGCCGCGCCGCCCGCCGCGCCCAGGGCGGTGGCGCCCGTCATCTTCAAGTCCCAGCCGTCGCGGGTGCCCGCCTTCCGCTGTTCTGACTGGGCGAAGGCGTCGCCGGCGACCTCCTCGCCGATCTCCTCGAAGAGCTCCCTCCCGAGGGGGTTCGCGAGGATGCGACCGAGCAGGCCGGCCCGGAGCGAGGCCAACGCGGTCCCTCTGGCCAGCGCCTGGGCCGCGGCCGGACGGCCTGCGACGAGGGCGAGCTGTTCGAAGATCTTCTCCATCTCGGCGCGGGCGCGGGCGGCGATCGGCCCGACGAACCGGGTGGAGGCCCCGGCGGAGTAGAAGGCCGCGAGGAGCGCGATGAACGTGGCGATCAGCGCGATCCAGAACACCGCGTTGTCCGACAATTTGGAATATTGGGTCGAGCGGGCATAGTTGTCGGCCTGCGCGGCGTAGGCGTAGTGGTTGTTCGCCACCCGGAGCAGGCCCGACTGCTCCGAGTAGTGCTCGCCGAGCCGCGCCAGGAACGCCTGCATCGACGGGCCCTGCATCCCGCTGAGCACGGCGACGGCGGCGGCTCCCACCGGATCGATGGACTGGACGACGCTCACGGTCGCGGAGCGGTGGGCGCGGGCGAGCTGCCACAGCAGGCTCTCGCTCGCATCCGGCCATGTCTGGCCCGCCGTGAGCAGGGCGATGAGGTCGTCGGCCCAGGCGGGCAGCGACTCGCCCCAGGCGGGGGTGACGTCGGTGACCGAGCCGCCGCCGTCGGCGAACTCGGGCAGCCCGTCGCCGTTCGAGGTGACGTCGCCGTTCGTCGTGGCCGGCTTGGCGCCGGAGCCCGTACCGGTCGTGGAGGAGTGCGTCATGGTCAGATCCGCTTCAGGATCTCGCGCACCTCTCTGGCCCGTTCGGCGTCCATTCCCCGGGCGTTCTCGGCGCTGCGCCGTACGGTCGGGCCGAGCTCGACCACCTTCGCGGCGAGTTCCTCACCCTGCTTCATCAGCGTGTCGGGCCCGTCGCCCTGCATGTAGGCGGAGCGGAAGGCGGTCCCGGCCGTGTCGTGCCCCCACGGCTCGGCGGCGTTGAGCCGCCGGATCTCCCGCAGGCTGGCGGCGTAGCCGCTCTCCGTGTCGGACGACGCGGCATGCCACTGCGACAGGCCCTTCGCGAGCTGCTGCGGGCGGATGTCGACGTAGTTCACCTCGAACAGCTCGCTCATGGGCCCTCCGGTGTCCGCTTCGGCATCTGCAACGACATCTGTTCGAGCACGGCGTCGAGGTCACCGTCGATGTGCGCCCTCATCTGCTCGGCGGGGATGAGCGGCGCGAAGATCTCGACGACCCGGTCCTGGGCCTTGGCCACGGCGGCGTGGATGGTCCGCGTGATGGCGTCGGCCAGGCCGCGCGCGTCCTGCCGCCGGTAGATGCGCGGGTCGAGGTCGAGCCTGATCAGGTCGCCGTTCGCGCCGACGGTGGCCGCCACGAGCCCGTCACGCGACTTCTCCGTCACCTGCACGGCACGCGCCTTCTCATGCAGCGCGGGCGCCTCCTCCTGCAGGCGCATGAACGTGGCCCGCAGTTCCTCGGCGTACGCCCGCATTCCGGCGGCGTCCGGCGTCTGTGCCCCGGCCGTGTTCATCACCCCGATCGACCGCGTTCACCTCGATGATGATCTATGTCCAATATGCGGGATTATCACACCTCGCTTTGACATTCGGCTAGTGATGGTTAAGCCGGGGCGGTCGAGACGCGAACGGGTACGCCTGCGTGACGGGTTCTCACCGGTGCGGCATAACGCGCGGGTGTGATGCCGACGTGCCGGGTGAAGTGCCGGTTCAGGTGCGCCTGGTCACGGCGGCGGATCAGGCGCTGGAGAACCTCTTCGCGAAGTCCCGGGCCCATCGCGCGGCCTCCGCCCCCTGGTCGCCGGTGACGGGCGACCCGGGCATCCGGCTCAGACGCTCCACCTGCTCGGCGTAGCGCAGGTACTCCCGGTGAGCGTGTTCCCGGCAGGGGAGGCAGGTGACGCTTTCCGGGCGGGTCGCGGTCATCGCGTAGGGCACCCGGAGCCCGCAACCGGTGGTGACGACATCCGGCGCGTCGGGCGCGCGCCCCAACGACGAGGCGATCAGATTGCGGTAGGCGGCACCGGCCCGCATCACCTTCTGCTCGACGTGGATGTGCGGATCGGTCTCGCCCATCTGCGTCCGCTCCTTCGATCCGATTCGTCCCGGAATCAGGCTGGTTCGTTGAGCCCCAGGTCGAGGGGCTCGGCGTGCTCATGTAGCCCGCTCACCTCGGCGCGGGCCACCCAGCGCCGGTGGACGCCCCGCTCGATCCGCTCCATGCCGAGCGCCCGCGCGACCGGCAGCCGCCCGCCGGTGTATTCGAGCAGCAGCTCGCCTTCGCGCTCGTCCCGTACGAGACAGGGGGCGCCGTGCCACTCGCACATCGGCGCGACGTGGAAGATGGCCTCGCACTCCTCGGCGGGCACCGACCGGACGAAGCGGCCCGGAGCCCGCTCCTCGAACCCGTCGGCCGGCCCGTCGCCGAGCAGCCGGATCAGCGGCCCGTCGTGTCCCGGATCCGGATTCGCCGGATACTCGGCTCCTCGCCAGCGCGCCCGGTAGGAGCTCGCCGGGGCCTGCGCCGGGTGCTCGCCGGGCAGCCAGCGGCCGAGGTCGCCGTCGTAGACCGCGCGTACGACCTCGGTCCCGGCTGCGGTCAGCTCGACGATCTCCGAGCCGTGCGGCAGGCGTACGGCGTCCACCTTGTACTCGCGGACCAGGGAGTCCACGTTCGGCGCGAGGCCCATGCCGACGAACGGCGGCTCCTCGATGACCCAGCCCGCCACCGCCGCCATGCCCGCCTCGTCGGTCCCGCCGTACGGCGTGCGGTAGAGGTTCAACCCGACCGTGCGCCACCGCAGCAGGAACAGCGAGCCCTCACCGCTGATCAGACCGTCGTCGGCGCCCCGGCCGAGTGCGTCGGCGAGCACGGCCGGCGTCGCCACGTGCGCGACGTCGAGGGCGTGGTGGCAGTAGCCGGAGACGCGCGACTCCCCCTCGCCGAGATGGGTCCGCAGGTCGTGCGGCGTGAGCGGCTTCTGCACGACCGGCAGGGCGGGCTCGGGCTCCGCCCTGCGGTCCTGGGCGAGGGTGGGGACCGCGAGCCTGGCGACGGTCCCCGGTTCGAGCAGGAACCGCACCGGCAGGCCGGGGTTGACGGCGAGGCCCCACCGGGGATCGGGCCAGCCGGCGGCCAGCTCGACCAGCGAGGTGACCCTGACCCGCGACAGTCCCGTGGCCGCCCGCATCGCCTCGACCGACGTGTAGGCGGGCAGCCACACCCGGTCGGGCGCGGTGATCGTCGGCCAGGCGGCGTCGCCGTCCGGCGGCGCGGGCAGCGCCAGCTCGGTGTCCCTGAGCATGCCCAGGCAGACCCCGAGGTCACCCGCCTCGTACGCCGCCCCGAGCCGCCGTTCGAACACGCTCGCGGTCCACTCCATCAGAGGGTCATCGGAGGCATGAAGGACGGCGTCTTCGGCATGTCGTCCACATCGGGAAGGGGATCGGTGAGACCGCCGGTGGTCCCGTCGAAGGCGACCTTGGCCTTGGTGAAGTCGGGCGCCTGCATCGTGATGGCCTGCATGCCGGGGAGCTTTTGCTGCGTGCCGGCGAAGAGGTAGGTGACTCCCGTGAAGATGGCGGCGACCTTCCAGCTCACCTTCCCCAGGGCCGCGAACACTCTCTGCGCGACCCGCGACAGGGAGGCCATCGCCCCTGTCACAACGGGCTGGATCGCGGCCAGCGTGATCGGGTTGGCCCTGGAAGCGGCGCTGGCGCTCGCCAGCGTCATCGCCGCCCCGCCGATCGACAGCGAGATGTAACTCGCCACCGTATAGAGCTGAGCCGCGGAGTCGAGGCTGTCGCCGACGCCCTTCATGCCCCTGTCCAGCCCGTCGAGCTGGCTGTCCAGCTCGGTGAACTTCTGCTTGACCGCGGTCAGCATCCGCCCCTTCAGATGGTCGTTCGACTCGAGCGCGGTGAGCTGTCCGTGCAGATCCTTGCGCAGCTGCCCGATGTCGGCGGGCGCCTGGCCGTCCTCGCCGCCCTCGTTGCGCCACTCGCGCGCGCCCCGCGACATGGAGTCGGGATCGGAGATCATCGTGGCGAGCAGTCCCGCCAGCGACAGCGCGCTCGGCTCAAGCATCGCGGCCGTGGCCGCCAGGCCGGCGCCGGTGATGAAATTGCTCCGGGCGCTCCAGATGTCCACCATGGCCTAGATCTCCTCGTGCATCCCGAGGACGGGGGGCGCCACGTCCTCGTCGCCGAACCAGGTGCTCTCGTCCTCCGGCACCGCCGGGCCCCGCCCGCGTTCCTTGCCGTCGTCGTTGCTCCCCGCACCCGCGCCCGCCATCGGGGCGTACGGCATGCCGGTCATCCCGCCGGTCCCCACCCCGCCGCGGCCGGCGGTCCCGTAGCCGGCGGCTCCGCCCGTGCCGGAAGTGCCGGAGCCGTACCCGCCGGTGCCCGTGCCGGTGCCGCCGGTGCCGGGCCAGTTCCCCGTGGTGTAGTCGCCCGCGCCGTATCCGGTCGTACCGAGGTTGGGGACCGTCGGGACGGACGCGGGGTTCGGGTTGTAGGCCGAGAGAGCGGTGCCGCCGGGGCCGGTCGGGTTCTGGGTGTCGAGTCCGTTCTGGTCGAGCCCGTCGAGGCCGGTCCGGCCGAGCCCGGTGCCGTTCGGGTCGAGACCACTGCCGCCCAGGCCGTTGCCGTTCGGGTCGAGGCCGTTGCCGCCCAGGCCGGTGCCGTTCGGGTCGAGGCCGTTGCCGTTTCCACCGGGAGTGGGCAGGGTGCTCCCGTCAGGCAGGTCCGGATGCCGCAGGCTGTCGTCGAGGTCGGTGCCCAGCTTGTCCTTCGGCAGTTTCCAGTTGTCGCCGAGGCCGGACCCGACCTTCGGCAAGCCACCGCCGCCGAGTCCCAGGCTCTTGGGGTCGATCCCGGGGCCCTTCGTGCCGTCCTTGCCGGTCCCGCCCGAGCTCTGCTTCTCGGCCTCCTTGGCGTTCTCGACGGCCTGGTCGAGTGCTGACTTCCAGGACTCCAGGACCTCTTTGCCCTTCGCCACCGCGTCGGCCGTCTGGTTCCGCAGCTGGCTGTGCACGCCGTTCAGGCCGCCTCCGATCACGCCGAAGGTCAGCATCGGAAGGTGGATGTTCTTGATCCGGCCGCTCGTGTCCGCCAGGACCTGCCCCCGGCCGGCCACGTCGTTGCCGAACTTCGTGACCTCGCCGTAGTCCATCTTGAACTCGGGATCGCTCAGGCGGGGGTCCACCGCGCCGCCCGCTCCCATCGAGGTCGCGAGGCCGGCGAAAGGATTCGTCGCGCCCCCACTCGTATCGGTCACAGCACCCTCCAGCCGATTCCCGGCAGATTGCGTTTTCAACTACTTACGGCCGAGTCACCACAAAGCTCGCAAATCGTACAAATCCCCTAACCGGCCGTCTGACAAAAGCGCAAGAGACGTGACAAAATCTTAATCTCGGACAGCCCCGGCAAGCCCCCCACTGATCCATTACTGTGACTTTTGGGTCATCACCCGACCCTCCTGGTCGGGGGAATTCGACAGGATCAGTGGAGGTGACCATGTCGCACTCTGGCGCAAGCCAGGCCCAAGTGAGCCGGCACGACCTGGACGAGGCGATCACCTGGATCGGCGACGCGGCCGAGAACATCCGCGGCATCCAGCGCTACTTGGACAGCGCCGGCGAGAACCTCAAGGTCCACTGGCAGGGTGAGTCGCACCACGCGTTCAACAAGGTGCACCTGCTGTGGCACGAGCGCATGGACGTCATCCTGGGCAGCCTGCAGACCCTCGCGGAGAGCATCAGGGCGAACAACAAGAACTACGCCGAGTTCAACGCGCAGGCGACCGCCGAGATCAACAAGATCGAGGCGCTCATCAACCAGGCCCCGCCCGCCTCGTACAGCCGCTGAGCCCGAGACGACCACCAGGAACGGACGGAGAGCGCGACGGTGGACTTCGACATCACAAAGGTCAACTTCAGCGGTCTCGACACCGGCGAGACCGAGTTCCAGAACGCCTTCAACAGGCTGGTCACGGAGCTGGAGAACCTCGAGAACAAGCTCAACACCAAGACCGCGATCTGGCAGGGCAGCGCCAAGGACGCCTACGACCAGACCAGGCGGATCTGGCAGCAGGAGGCCAAGGGCCTGTCGGACATCGTGTCCCTGCTGGCCAAGAACATCAACATCACCAACATGAACATGCAGGACGTGGAGCGGATCAACGCCGCCATGTTCGACGGCAAGTAGAGCGGACGTCCGACGGTACGGCCGGCGGCACCGGCGATCTCTCCGCCGGCGCCGTCCTCGGCCGTGAACGGGAGGGTGACGCATGTCCGGAGGCGTAGAGGTCAGCCGTACGGCCCTCAGGAACGCCCGCAAGGACTTCGAGGAGGCGCTCGAGCTGCTGGCGCCCGGCGCGTCCAAGCGCGAGGTGACGCCGGTCGCCTTCGCCGACGGCGGCGCGGTGAAGAAGCTGATCTCGCAGCGTGACGCGGTCGGCGGGTTCTGGCCCGCGGCCATCGGTTTCCACACGAGTCTGACCAGTGCGGAGGGCGCGGTCACCGCCGTCTACGCGGAGATCGCCTCGACCCTGGGCATCGCCGCCGAGCGTCTGGAGCTGGCGATCAGGAACCTCGACGCCGGCGAGCAGGCGGGCGTGCAGCAGGCCGGCACGGCGGAGGTCTAGCCGTTTTACGGGGAGCGGTTAAGGAGGCGTCTTGGCCGAGAGGAAGATGCCGATCAGGGCGGCGTTCGACGCGTCCGACCCGGGCGTCGTCATGTTGGACACCCTGCGCACCGCGCTCGGGAAGACCGACCCCGAGCTGATCAGAGCGGCGTCGGGTGAGTTCAAGGGTGTGCACGAGAAGCTGAAGTCCGTCGTCGACACCCTCGACAGGCATCTGGACGCGCTCGACAAGCACTGGACCACGGGCGACGACGCCAAGCAGGTGAAGGAGCAGCTCCGCCGGCTCAGGAGCTCCACGGTCGCGGTGATGAACGCGATCGTGGAGACCTCCCTCCCCGGCGGGCGCGCCGGACCGCCCTCGACACCGGGCGGCGTGGTCCCCGCGCTGGACGTGTACGCCAGCTCGCTCAACCAGTTCCGGGGCGAGAACGTCCCGAAGCCCACCAAGAGCGACGTCGACTGGTACGACGCGGCCCTGGAGGCCGGGGCGGTCGGCGCCGCGGGCGGCGCGATCGCCGGGTCTCCCTTCGCTGGCATCGGGGCGGTCCCCGGCGCGGTCATCGGCGGCGTGGGCGGGTTGATCGTCGGCGGCATCGGCGGCGCGATCGGCTCGGTCTTCGGCGACGGTCCCTTCCTCAACCTCTTCGGGGAGTCGAAGGAGGAGAAGGACATGAAGGCGGCCGAGGAGCATCTCAAGAAGCTCACCCAGGCGACGCAGGCCGCCAACGACCTGTTCCCCGCCTCGCTCGACACCGACGTGCCGAAGTTCGACGTGACGCCGCCCAAGTTCGACCCGTTCACCGGCCCCGGGGGGAGCCTCCCGGGCGGGAACGTCTCCACCGATGTGGGCGGCCCGGGGAATCTCGGGTCGCTCGGCGACCTCGGGACCGGCCCTTCGGGCAACGTGCCCGGCTTCGACGTCGGCGGGAACGGCGGCTACCCGCCGTACGGGCTCGGTGACGGACCCGGGTCGGGGCTGGGCGGCGACGGGCCGAACGGGAACGGACTCGACGGCGGCGGATCGGACGGGACGGGCCTGAACGGGCTCGACGGCTCGGGACTCAACGGGGCGGGCCTGAACGGGACGGGTCTCGGCGGCAACGGCGGCGGGCCGAACGGCGCGGGTCAGGGCACCAGCCTGGCCGCCCACACCCCGCGGCTCGACGGACCCGGCGGCTTCGGCGGCGGTGGGCCGGGCACGGGCTACGGCACCGGCTTCGGCGCCAACGGGTACGGCGGAGCCGGAGCGGGCGGCGGCAGCGGGTCCGGGGCCGGCGGCGTCACCGGCGTGAACGCGGCGGGTCTGCGGCCCTCCGCCGGAGGCTCGATGCTGCCGGTCGCGCCGCACGGCGCGGGCAAGGGCGAGGAACGCGAGGAACGCGAGCGGACCACCTGGTTGCTGGAGGACGAGGACTTCTTCATGAGCGACCAGCCGACCACCTCCCCCCGCATCGACAGGACATGATCGAGAAAGGTGTGACGTGACCCATGACGCGGGCGGCGGATCACCGCCGCCGAAGCTGCGGCTGCCCGAGGGCTGGCCGGGTCTCGACGGGAGCCCGGACGGCGCGGCGGGCGGGCCGTACATCGAGCACACCCGGGTCCTGCAGGTCCTCAAGGGGCTGCGGGAAGAGCTCGGGAGCCTGCGCGGTCGCGCTCCGGCGAGCATGAGCGCCACCTGGAGCGGCCCGGGCACCGCGGGTGAGGTCCAGGGCCTGACCAACGTCGGCCCGGCCGAGGCCGGCCCGTGGGACGCGGCCAAATATTTCGGGCTGAACGCCGAACAGGCCCACGAAGTGCTCAGCGGCAAGTACCAGCTGCTGATCGACCGGGTCGAGGCGCTGGTCACCGCCGTCGAGCGGGCGGTCGCCAACTACGAAAAAGGCCACAAGAGCAGCAGCGCGTGAGCCAGAGGGCAGGGAGATAGACCGCGATGGGATCCGACTCCGGCTGGGAGCTGATCAAGATCTACGAGACCCTGTACGGGCTCGACCCGGGCAACCTGACCCGGGAGCAGATCAAGCAGAAGCTCGACGCCGCAAAGCCGGACGACGTGGGCAGGGCCGGCCAGACGTTCCTCGACGCCGCCGACCTGGTGGGCGGGACGATCGGCGGCAACGGCCCGTCCGAGGCCGGCATCCAGGCCGCGCTGAGCAGGACGGCCAAGGAGCTCTCCCAGGTGTGGCGCGGCCCGGCCGCGGTCGAGGTGCAGTCGGCGCTGCGCGCGCTGTACGCCACGGCCGGCGCGCTGGGTGACGCCATGGCGTCCAGCGGGGCCGCCATGTCCTGGTACGCGAGCGTGGTGAAGGAGGCGCAGGCCAACTTCCCCGCCGCCACGGACAAGAGCGGCGAGGGCGCCGGGGGCGGCACCACGGGAAGCCCGCCCGCCGATGCGGACGAGGCCGCGCGTAACCACTTCCGCAAGCTCAACGAGGACATCCAGCAGGCGAACAACGCCTTCGCCGACGGGCTGGCCTTCGAACTGCCCGCCATCGAGCCGATGACCATCGACCTCACCCAGTCGCCGCGCATCCACCCGGGCGGCACGAACGCGCCCACGACCCATCCCGGCGGAGTGTGGCACGGCGGCGACACCGGTTCGGGGTCCACCACGGGCGGCTCGGGTTCGACCGGCGGCCACTCGGGGTCCGGCGGCTCGGACGGGTCCGGCGGTTCGCACGGCTCCAACGGTTCGGACGGGTCGAACGGCTCCAACGGTTCGGATGGATCGCACGGTTCGGATGGCTCAGGCGGCTCGAACGGGTCCGGCGGAACCGGTGACCCCGGCACGGCGCCGCAGTCCACGGGTCCCGGCGGCTCCTCGGGCAGCGGGAACGGCTCCGGCGACGGGCAGGGCACGGCTCCGCCCGTGATCGGCGCCGACGACCGGACCAGCCTGGCCAACACACACCCCATGACCACCGCCCCCGGCGGCACGAGCCCGTCCGTGCTCACCGGCGCTCCCCCCGACGTGCGTACGCCCGTCGGGACGGTCGGGCCCGGCACCACACTGCCGCCCGGCGGGGTGATCGGCACGTACGGCGGGCAGCGCGGCGGTTTCGGGACCGGATTCGGCGTCGGCGGCGCCCAGGCGGGCGAGCCCGTCCTCGGCGGCCTGCGGCCCGGCCAGGCCGGCGCGGGCTCCTCCTTCATGCCCTACGCCCCGGGAGGCGCGGCCGGGTCGGAGGGCCGGGAGGAGCGCGAGCGGGAGATCTACGACCCCGAGCCGGACGTCTGGCGGGTGACGAGCACCATCAGCCCCGACCGCATCGGCTGAGGCCCCGCCCGCGGCGGCCTCCCCGCTGGGTGAGCCCGGCGGGGAGGTCAGAGACCGAGCCTGGCGCTGATGCGGTCGAGCTCGCCGAGCACGTCCTCCGCCGTCCGGTCGAAGGCCGACTCCGCCTCCCTGACCTGGGCGAGCACGGCCTCCGGGTCGTCCAGGAACCTCGTCTGGTCGCCCTCCTCCCCGAGTGCCTCGGCCATGGCCCGGTTCATCTGCCGGTACAGGTCGTCGGACGCGGCGCGCATCGTCTCCTTGATCCGTTCGGCCAGTTCGCCCGAGCTCAGCCGCATCGCCTTGGGATGAAGCTCCAGCTCGCTCAGGCCCCGGCTGGAGAACTCCACGCTGACCAGGCCGTCCTCGTCCCTGGCCCGGCCCACGAGCGAGGAGAGGGCTTTCTGGAGCTGTTCGACGGCCGCGATCCTGGCGTCCGCCCGCTCCCTGAATCGCTCGATGTCGAAGTCGTCGAATCCGCCGCCGGCCATTTGAGCCCCTTTTCCCCGCGATTTCCGAACACCGGCAAGTTAACGCATTCCAGGCAGGCGTACGGGGTCTACGAGCTCACCCGTTACATGTCAGTGAACATCCGCCTAATTTCCGCTTTCTACCTGCGAAAACGTCATCCCGGCGCGTGGCAGGGGCGCGCAGCCCGGTGATAGGGAAGATCACGTGTCATACGGTGAACCCTCGCCAAGCCGGTCACCGGCGGTCTCCGCGACGGCGTCGCCCACCGGCTCGGTGAGCGCGACGCCGAGCCCGTCGGCCTCCCCGGTGCCGTCGGCCTCGACCGCCCCGCCGACGTCCGATCCCACCTCCGCGGCACCCTCCGCGGGGTCGTCCAGCGGGGTGCCCACGGCGACGGCGACACCGACGTCCTCCGCTTCCCCGGCTCCGTCCGTGCCCTCGATGGTCAGCCCGTGCCCGCACACCCCGCGCTGCCCGCCTCCCGGCCCCTGCCTGCCCGACTCGCTGCGCGTACGGCAGACGGGCGCGCCGCAGACCCCGAAGCCGACGGCCCCGGCCACGCCCCCCGCCGGCCGGAGCACCGGCCCGAGCGCCGGCTCGTCCGGCCTGCCCGGCTACGAGGTGGCCACGGGCTTCATCAGGAAGTTCGCCGGCGCGGTGGGCGGCTCCGCCGACGGCGTCCGGCGGCTGAGGGACGCCACGCCCCGCTTCCAGGGCTGGAACCTCGCTCCGCTCGCCGGGGTCCCCATCGTCGGGCTCACCTTCGTCCACCGGTTCAACTCCGTCTCCGAAACGTGGTCGAACGCCGCCGGCGTCCTCGGCGACGCCCTGCACAGGGACGGCGAGACCCTGGTCAGGGCCGCGGACAACTACGTGGCGGCGGAGAAGGCCAGCAGGGCGGCCATTCAGAAGACGCGCGTCTGAGAGGATCCGCATGTCGACCCCGCCCAGCGAGCCGGGCAAGCTGTTCGTTCCCGGCCGGCCCACCTCGGGCCCCAAGGAGCTCTACATCACGGACTCGAGCGGCAACGTCCAGCGAGCCGTTTCCGTGGCACCGGCCGAGACGGCCGACACGGCCGCCGCCTCCGCCGCCACCCGTACCGATCCCGGCTTCTTCAAGAACCTGGTCAAGGGGTTGAACCCGCTGCGGCAGCAGACGCGTACCGCGGCGGCCATGTCCGGGCTGGGGGTCGCGGCCCTCGCCCTGGACGTGGCGGCCACGCTGAACCTCGGCAACCCCTTCCTCTTCTACGACCGGCGGGAGCTCTGGAAGGAGATGGGAGGCCGGCTGGAGAGCGGCAGGTCCGACATCTGGTTCTCCTACTTCCAGGACGTCAGCCCCAACTGGAAGGGCCACGCGGCTGACCTGCTCGGGCGGCGGGTCCGCTTCAACACCACGGTCCTGTACGAGAAGCTCCACGGGGTCACCGGCGAGATGAGCAGCGCGATGCACAGCCAGTTCAAGGAGGTCCTGGAGTACGACCTGTCGGTGTTCGGCCTCTACGCGGCCACTGCGCCGATCCTCCGTACGCTGGCGGCGATGAGCGCGCACCCGGCCGGGCGGGTCGCGCTGATATCGCAGGTGGGCGTGTTCGCCAGCGCGCTGGGCAACCTCGTCAAGCAGTTCGCCGACATCTACATGGCCTCCGAGGGCGACCTCAACAAGGCGGAGCAGAAGCTCAACGACCTGCAGGCCGCCTTCTTCGAGGGGGGCGACCCGGCGCGGGGTCGCCGCGACCTCACGCTCACCCCCGCCGTGGCGGACCGCGCACACGTCCTCGACTACTGGCAGCCGGCGAGCAAGGACCCCGAATGAAGAACACGGCCGCGTTCCACGAGGGCAGGGAAGGCGACGTCGCCGGCCTGGTGCGGGAGGTCCAGGGCCGTGTCGGCGCGCTCGCCGACCTGCTCCACGGGCTGAACGAGGAGGTGATCGAGGGGACCGACGCCACGGGCGCCGTGGTGGCCCGGGTGTCCGGAGCGGGCCTCCTGCTCGGGCTGACCATCGACCCGCGGGCGATGCGCGACCTCGACCACGTCGCCATGTCCGCCGCGATCCAGGGCGCGATCGGCGCCGCGCGGGGCGAGACGGGCGAGCGGCTGGCGAGGGCCATGGAGGAGTTCGCCGAATCGCCCGCGCCCGGCGACCCGCTCGCCCCGTACGTCCAGGCCCTGCTGCGGGAGGAGTGACCGTGGACGAGATGCGCGGGCTCCGGGCGCGCATGGAGCGGCTGACGGCCGCGGCCGCCTGGATGGACGAGCTCGCGACCGAGTGGAGCACGCGGGAGTACACCGGCAGGGCCGACGAGGGCCGGATCACGGCGACCGTCGACGCCGTCGGCACGCTTCGCGCCGTCGACATCCACCCGCTCAGCATGCGCAGGCTCGACAGCCGCGCGCTCGCCGAGGCCGTCCTGAAGGCCGTACGACGGGCCGAGGCGGCCGCGGAGGCGGCGAAGGAGGAGATGCTGCGCGGCGGGCTGGAGGCCGCGGGGGTGCCGCACGTGGCCGCCCTCCTCGGCGACGCCCGCCGCACGTTCGACGAGCGGGCGTCGCCCGAAGGCGCCGATCAGCTCTGACCGGGAACACCGCCCCTCCTCGGCGGCCCCTCACGCGTGGACCCACTTCGAGAGCTCCCTGATGCTCAATTTTCTGAATAGTCATATTCTTGACTATCAAAGAGCGGAGGGAGCGGTTCCATGGCCTTACGGCACGCCGTCCTCGCGGCGCTGCTCGACGGGGAGCTCAGCGGCTACCAGCTGGCCAAGGCGTTCGACGTCGGTGTGGCGAACTTCTGGCACGCCCTGCCCCAGCAGCTGTACGCCGAGCTGGCCAGGCTGGAGAGGGAGGGGCTGGTCGCGGGGCGGCAGGTGGTCCAGGAGACCCGGCCCACCAAGCGCCTCTTCCACGTCACGGACGCCGGGCTCACCGAGCTGGAGCGGTTCGCGGCGGCCGCGTCGAAGCCGTCGTTCATCCGCGACGACCTGCTCGTCAAGGTGCAGGCGGCCGACCACGTCGACGCCGGGCCGCTGATCCGGCAGGTCGAGGAGAGGGCCGCCATGGCCGAGGCCAAGATCGATCTGTTCCGGCGGATCCTCCGGAAGATGCGCGGCGGCCTGGGCGAGGAGGAGTTCCTCCGCACGGGCGGGCGCGTGGGGCCATACCTGACCTGCCTGCGCGGTCTGGCCTTCGAGGAGGGCAACCGCGACTGGTGCCTGCGGACCGCGGCGATCCTGCGGGAAAGGAGCGCGGCCGGGCCGGGCGAAGGAACCGCGGCCGTGACACGAGAGGGGACCACGCGGGCCCCCGGAAGCCCGGAGGTGGCCAATGCCGAGCGGTGAGCGCCTGCGTTACGTCGCCCTCGGCGACAGCCAGACCGAAGGGCTCGGCGACGGCGACCCCGCCCACCCGCGGGGCTGGGCCGACCGGCTCGCCGAGCGGCTCACGACCGTGGACCCGGAGGTCACGTACGCCAACCTGGCGGTGCGCGGGCGGCTCGCCGGGGAGGTGCGATACGAGCAGCTCGCGCCGGCCCTGGCCCTGCGCCCCCATCTGGTCACGGTCGTCGCCGGCGTCAACGACCTGATCAGGCCCCGCTTCGACGCCGCCGAGGTGGCCGGGCACCTGGAGGCGATGTTCGCCGGTCTCACGGCCGCAGGGGCCCGCGTCGCGACCCTCACGTTCCCGGACGTCGGGAAGATCACGCCGATCGCCCGGCCGCTCCGGTCGCGGGTGTTCGAACTCAACGACCGCATCCGGGCGGCGGCGGCACGGCATGGGGTCGTGGTCGCCGAGACGGCGCCCCACGCCGTCTGCACCGACCCCCGGCTGTGGAGCGCCGACCGGCTGCATGCGAGTCCGCTCGGCCACGAGCGCATCGCCGCGGCCGTGGCCCACGCGCTCGGCCTGCCCGGCAGCGACGACGGCTGGACGCTGCCCCTGCATCCCCCGGTGGATCCGGCCGGGTGGCGGATTCTGGGCGCCGAGTTGCGCTGGGCGGGCACGTTCCTCGGCCCGTGGCTGGTGCGGCGCCTCCTCGGCAGGTCGTCCGGCGACGGTCGTACCGCCAAGCGCCCCGCGCTGCTGCCCGTGCGGCCGGCCGCGTGACCTCCGGCGGGAGGCCACCGGCGACCAGCGCATCCGGGAGATGCCGTCATGCGATCCGAGGGGTCAGCCGGACAGGCCGCGCACCCATGTGTACAGGTCGAGCACGCCCAGCGTGAGCGGGACCAGCGCGACGATCAGCAGCGCGTCGAGGATGTCGGCCGCCCGCCCCCAGAACGGCGAGGGCCTGCCCGTGGGCAGCCAGAGACCGAGGCCGAGCACGAGCAGGGCCGTCCACAGCACCCCGATCGTCACGGCCACCTCGGTGACGGCGTCGGCGCCCGTGCCCAGCGCGAACGCCAGGGCGGCGGCCCCGGCCGCGGCGGCGAGGACCATCCACAGCCGCTGGGCGACCCCCGCGAAGACCCTCGCGCGCATGGCCAGCGCCAGCGCCAGCGTCGCCGCCGTCACGCGGGCGACCCAGCCGCCGTGCTGGACGAGCAGCAGCTCCCCCGCGAGACCGGCGAGCGCGATCGCGATGACCATGCCGGTGGCGTACCGGTGGGCCTGCGCGGTCCGCTGGAGCACCAGCGGGCCGTCGATCCGCTGGTTGTCGCTGCGCAGCTCCTCGGCGCTGGTGGGCAGCGGCGGCAGCGGCACCCTGGCCATCCGGAACGACAGCGTGGGGATGAGCGGGCTCAGCGCCAGCAGTGCCGTCGCGACCACGGCCGCCGCCCCGGCGCCCGATCCCCCGAACACCATCACGCACCCGGCTCCGACGGCCCCGGCGACGGACGCGACCGCGACGCCGAGGAAGCCGGCCACGCCGTCGGCGATCAGCACGCCGCCGACGGTCGCCACCAGCGCGGTGTACGCGAGCCCGGCCAGCAGGTTGGGCGCCCCGAGGACCAGCACGGCGCCCGACGCGCCGGGCGTGAACAGCCCGGCCAGGAAGCCGTGCGGCAGGGCCGCGTAGCCGACGAGGGCGCCGGCGGTGGGCCGGCCGACGGCCCTGGACACCACGGCCCCGGCGGCGAGGAGCAGCACCGCGACGGCTCCGGCCACTCCGGCGGTGAGCCGCGGCGGGGCCGCCGCCAGCGCGAGGACGACGGCGCCGAGCGCGAGCAGCCCGGCGGCCACGCCCATGCCGAGCAGCCTCGTGTGCCGCGGCTCCCACCTGCCGCCGCCTTCCTTGGTCCCGGTGGCGACGACGTCGGCCACGTCGTCGTACACCGCGGGCGGCAGCACCGCGTCGCGCGGGCGCAGGTAGAGGACCTCTCCGTCCAGGACGCCCAGCGCGCCCAGGCTCTGGCCGAGGTCGAGCGGCGGGCCGCCGAGGCGCTGGAGCACCCAGCCGGGGGCCGCGGCCGCGTCGCCTCCCGCCTCGCCGACCGCCCGGAGCAGTCCGGGCATGACGTGCGGCAACGGGATGTCCGACGGCAGCGCGAGGTCCGCCTTCCTGCGCGGGGCGACCACGGTGACGTGGCACAGGGGCGGCAGCGGCACGGTCGCCTGTGGCAACGCGCCCTGCTGAACCGGGCCATGTTGAACCATGCCCTGCTGGACGACACCCTGCTGGATGTGAAGGGGGGCCGGCGATGACACAGCGGGAATCCTCTCCCGAAGATCTCTCTGACAGCCCGAAAATATCGGCAAACCTGGTAGAAAAGTCAGTCAGATGAGCATTGTCGTGGTCTCGCGTCCCGAACGCCGCCCGGGCCCCAAACCACCCCGTGGCGAGATCCTCCTGGAATCCCCACCGGAGATTCCCGAGGTCCAGCCGCAGGGTCTGATGTCCATGCTCACGTACGTGCCGATGCTGGCCGGCGGCGCCGCGATGGCGCTGATGTTCACGGCGGGCGGCACCGGCAACCCCCTCATGTACGTGGCCAGCGGGCTGTTCGCCGTCTCCATGGTCGGCATGAGCGTCGGCCAGCTCGGACGCAACGCCGGCGAGCGCAGGAACCGGCTCAACGGGCTGCGCCGCGACTACTTCCGCTACCTGGGCCAGATCCGCAGGAAGGTCCGCAGGGCCGCCGTGCAGCAGCGGGAGGCGCTGGAGTGGAGCGGGCCGCCGCCCGACTCGCTGTGGTGGATCGCGATGGGACCGCGCCTGTGGGAGCGCAGGCCGCGCGACGACGACTTCGCGACCGTACGGCTCGGCACCGGCGTGCAGAAGCTGGCCATCCAGCTCGTCCCGCCGGACACCAAGCCGGTGGAGGACCTCGACGCCCTGTCGGCCGGGGCGCTGCGCCGGTTCGTCCGGGCGCACGCCACGGTGTCGGAGCTGCCCGTCGCGGTCGCCCTGCACTCCTTCGCCCGCATCCACCTCACCGGCGACCCCACCGCGATGCGCGAGCTGGTTCGGGCCGTGATCGCGCAGCTCGTCGTCTTCCACTCCCCCGACGACATGCGGATCATGATCTGCGCGAGCAAGGAGTGGATGCCCCACTGGGAGTGGGTGAAGTGGCTGCCGCACGCCCTGCACCCCGAGCAGGCCGACGCCGCGGGCCAGGTCAGGCTCATGGCGGAGAACCTCGCCCACCTCGACGCGCTGGTCGGGGAGGAGCTCAGGGAGCGGGCCAGGTTCCGGCCCGGCGCCTCCGCCGATGCCCTGCCGTACCACGTGGTGATCGTGGACGGCGGGCACGTGCCGCACGACAGCCAGCTCGGCTCTGACGCCATCCAGGGCGTGACCGTGATCGACCTGTCCGGCGTGACCGGGCCGGCCCCCGAGGCGATCACGCTCCGGCTGGACGTCCAGCCCGACGGCTTCCACATGGTCAAGATCGACCACGCGGGACGGCGGTCGAGCAACCGGCTCGGCGACCCCGACAGCCTCGGCTATGCCCAGGCGGAGGGACTGGCCCGGCAGCTCGCGCCGCTGCGCGCCTCCGCCGGCGCCCAGGGCGAGGCGCAGGACGTGCTCGGCGTCAACACCTCGCTCACCGACCTGCTCGGCGTGGGCGACCCCGTCCATCTCGATCCCGCGGTGATCTGGCAGCCCCGCGCCGGCCGCAATCGGCTGCGGGTGCCTATCGGCCTGGGCGCGGACGGACGGGTGGTCGAGCTCGACATCAAGGAGTCGGCGCAGGGCGGCATGGGGCCGCACGGCCTGGTCATCGGGGCGACCGGCTCCGGCAAGAGCGAGCTGCTGCGCACGCTGGTGCTCGGCCTGGCCATCACGCACTCCTCCGAGATCCTGAACTTCGTGCTGGTCGACTTCAAGGGCGGCGCCACGTTCCTCGGCCTGGAGTCCCTCTCCCACGTGTCGGCGGTCATCACCAACCTGGAGGACGAGCTGCCGCTCGTCGACCGCATGCACGACGCGCTGCACGGCGAGATGGTGCGCCGCCAGGAGCTGCTGCGCGCCGCGGGCAACTACGCCTCGCTGCGCGACTACGAGCGGGCCAGAGAGCAGGGCGCGGATCTCAAGCCGATGCCGACCCTGTTCGTCGTGATCGACGAGTTCAGCGAGCTGCTCACCGCCAAGCCCGAGTTCATCGACCTGTTCGTGATGATCGGACGGCTCGGCCGCTCGCTCGGCGTGCACCTCCTGCTGGCCTCCCAGCGCCTGGAGGAGGGCCGCCTGCGGGGTCTCGACACCCACCTGTCGTACCGGATCGGCCTGCGCACGTTCTCGGCCATGGAGAGCCGGGTCGTGCTCGGCGTCGCCGACGCCTACGAGCTGCCGCCCGCGCCGGGCAACGGCTACCTGAAGTACGACACCACGGGGATGACCCGGTTCAAGGCGGCCTACGTGTCCGGCCCCCACCACGCCGACCCCACGCGGTCCGCGCCCGGCGAGGCCGGCCGCCCGGTGCGCGACGTGGTGGAGTACGGCACCGCCTTCGCGCCCGTGGAGGTGACCGAGACGCCCAGGGAGCTGGCGCCCGCGGAGGAGCCCGGCGGCTCGCGGCACAGCCTGCTCGACGTCGTGGTCGGCCGGCTCACCGGCCACGGCCCGCCGGCGCACCGAATCTGGCTGCCCCCGCTGGCCGAGTCGCCGACGCTGGCCCACCTGCTGCCGCCGCTGTCCGTCACCCCCGACCTCGGCCTGACCACCGCGAGCTGGGGCGGCCGGGGGATGCTCCACGCGGTCGTCGGCATCGTCGACCGGCCGTTCGAGCAGCGCCGCGACCCCTATTGGCTGGACCTGTCGGGAGGCGCGGGCCACGTCGGCGTCGCGGGCGGCACGCAGAGCGGCAAGAGCACGGTGCTGCGGACGTTGATCACGAGCATGGCCCTGATGCACACGCCGCGCGAGGTGCAGTTCTACTGCCTGGACTTCGGCGGCGGCTCCCTGGCCTCGCTGGAGGCGCTGCCGCACGTGGGCGGCGTCGCGAGCCGCCTCGACGCCGACCGCGTCCGCCGTACGGTCGCCGAGATCTCCACGATCCTCGAGCGGCGTGAGGCGGACTTCGCCGAGCACGGCATCGAGTCCGTCGCGGCCTACCGGCGGATGCGGGCCGAGTCCGGCCGCGACGGCGACGGCTGGGGCGACGTGTTCCTGGTGGTGGACGGCTGGCTGACGCTCAGGCAGGAGTTCGAGTCGCTCGAACCCGTCGTCACCGACATCGCCGCCCGTGGCCTCGGATACGGCATCCACGTGGTGGCGGCCACCAACAAGTGGTCGGAGTTCCGGGCGAGCATCCGCGACCTGTTCGGCACCAGGGTCGAGCTCAAGCTCGGCGACGCCTACGAGTCCGAGGTGAACAGGAAGGCGTCGCTGGCGGTCCCCGAGAGCATACCGGGACGCGGCCTCACCAAGGAGGGGTTGCACTTCCTGTCCGCGCTGCCGCGGATCGACGGCGTGCAGAGCTCCGAGGACCTCGCCGCGGGCGTCCGCGGGCTGGTGCACGCGGTCAGGGACGCCTGGCAGGGGCCGCCCGCGCCGGCGATCCGGCTGCTGCCACCGGTGCTGCCCGCGGCCTCGCTGCCCGGCCTCGACGAGACGGGACCGAAGATCCCGATCGGCATCGACGAGGCGACGCTCTCGCACGTGCTGCTCGACTTCGACGCCGACCCGCACTTCGTCGTCCTGGGCGACACCGAGAGCGGCAAGTCGAACCTGCTGCGGCTCGTCGCCGAGGGGCTGGTGGCCAGGCGGCAGCCGCACGAGGCGATGATGATCGTCATCGACTACCGCAGGTCGCTGCTCGACTCGGCCGCGACCGCCCACCGCATCGGCTACGCGGCGTCGAGCACCGCCGCCCAGGAGCTGATCAACAACGTGCGCGGGGCCCTGCTCAAGCGGCTGCCTCCGGCGGACCTCACGCCCGAGCAACTGCGGGACAGGAGCTGGTGGCAGGGTTCGGACGTCTACATCGTCGTGGACGACTACGACCTTGTCGCCACCTCGTCCAACCCGCTGCTGCCTCTGGTGGACCTGTTGCCGCAGGCCCGGGACATCGGGCTGCACCTGGTCCTGTCGCGCCAGATGGGCGGCGCCGGCCGGGCCATGTACGACCCGGTCATCCAGAAGCTGAAGGACATGGCCAGCCCCGCCGTCATCCTGTCCGGCAACAAGGACGAGGGCTACCTGTTCGGCAACGTCCGGGCGCATCCGCTGCCACCCGGCCGGGGCTACCACGTCGACAGGAGGTTCGGCGCGCGGCTCGCCCAGACCGCGTTCCTGCCTCCTCCCGGGGAAGAGTGACAGGCTGAGAGGAGCGGTACGTGGCCGGTTTCGACATCCACTTCCAGGCGCTCGAAAGCTGCCGTACGGCGGTGAGCAAGGCCTGGGGCCAGTACGAGAGCCTGCACGGCGGCCTGCCCGAGACGCCCGGCACCCGGGCGGCCGCCTTCGGGCACGTGGACGGCGCGGCGGCGCTGGCGGCGGCCGTCGACACGGCCTACGCCGCGCTGACCGCGGAAGCGGCCGACGCGAGGACCAAGCTGAAGGGCGTGGAGCGGGCGCTGGAGAGCGTGCAGGACAACGTCCGGACGGCCCACAAGGCCACGTCCACCTCGATGCAGGTATGAGTGGCGTTTCGGACCTGCCGGGTGGCGCCGAGCTGGCCGCCATGGCGCAGAAGGTGAGCGGCGATCCCGGCGACATCCGCGACATCGCCGGGAAGTGGCGCGGCGCGGCCCGCGACGCGCAGGACTACGTAGGCGGCGTGGGCCGGGCCGTGCGCACCGTGGACGCCGCGTGGCAGGGCCGCTCCGCCGATGCCTTCGTCGGGTACATGAACAAATACGGCAAGGCGGCCGACGGCCTCCACGACGCCCTGGTCGCGTGTGTGGGCGCGCTGGAGAAGGTCGCCACCGCGCTGGAGAGCGCCAAGTCGAAGATCGACGGCATCTGCGCCGACGTGGTCGCCGAGGCGGCGGCCTACCGAGGCCGGAACCAGGATGCGACGGACAAGGAGCTCGAGAACGGGCTGCGGGGCATCGTCTCCCGGGGCGTCGAGGACGCCCGGCCGCACCTGGAGCAGGTGACCACGGCCGTCGGCGACGCCACGAAGACGCTGAGCTCCCACCTGGGCGCCGACTACCGCGACGGCGCGCTCACCTTCGCCAAGATCCCGGACCCGGGCAAGCAGGAGTTCGTGCCCCGGCACGGGCACACCGTCGACTGGCAGCGCACCCCCGGCTACACGGGGGGTGACACGGCGCACCCGACGTACGCCTCGTACGGCCGGACCGGCCTGAGCGGCGTGAGCGGCTCGGGCGGGAGCGGCGGCTTCGGCGGCTACGGCCCGAGCGGCCCGCCGCCGGCCGGCGGCGGGCCCGCGCCCACCGGACAGGTCAAGGAGTGGATCGAGCAGGCCATCGAGATCCTCACGGCCCAGGGCTACCCCGTCGGGAAGATGAACCGGGACGACATCTGGATGATCATCCGGCACGAGTCGGGCGGGAACCCCCACGCGATCAACAACTGGGACTCGAACGCGGCCGCGGGAACCCCCTCGAAGGGGCTGATGCAGACCATCGACCCCACGTTCGACCGGTGGTCCCTGCCGGGGCACAAGGACATCTGGAACCCGGTGGACAACATCATCGCGGGCGTCCGCTATGCCGTCGCGCGCTACGGCTCGGTCTCGGCCGTCCCCGGTGTGGTGGGCATGAAGACCGGCAGCGGATACCGCGGATACTGATCGTTCAGGCGGCGGGGAAGTCGGTGGCGGGCGCGCTGAGCGCGGTGGCCTCGACGTTCGCCCGCAGGGCCTCGACCTTGGCCGTGGCGTAGGAGTAGGCGTCCGAGCCGAGGAGCTGCCGCAGCGGGCCCTCCCCGGCCAGGACCCGGCCGATGATCGCGCCGGCGCCCTTGACCGGGTCGCCGAGCTGGCTGCCCTGCAGCTCGAGGTGGTCGAGGGTCATCTCGCGGATGGCCGGATAGTGCGCGGTCGTCTCGGCGGGCAGGGCGAGCGAGTGCTCGGTGAGGAACTCCGTCCGGAAGTAGCCGGGCTCGACGATGGTGACCGTGACGCCGAAGTCCGCCACCTCGGCGGCGAGGGCCTCGCTCAGCCCTTCCAGTGCGAACTTGCCCGCGCAGTGGAGAGCCCAGCCCGGGACGGCGGTCAGGCCCAGGATCGAGGACACGTTGACGATGTGGCCGCCGCGTTGCTCGCGGAGGATGGGCGGGGCGGCGCGCAGCACGTTCCACACGCCCACGACCTGGACGTCGAGCATGTCGCGGACCTCGCGGCCCGGCCCTGGCCTGGAAGGAGTCGTCGCAACGCTACTTGCCTGGGCCAGAGTGGTGATCGTTGAAGGCTTCGGGGCTGGTGCCGAACCACGCCGACTTCACGGAACCCCGAGCATGTCAGGCCCTCGTGATGTCGGCGCGGCATCGCAGGCCGTCGAAGAGGAGTGCGGTTATCCGTGCGGCGTCCTCACGCCAGCCTTCCGTGGCGCGCAGGTTGCAGACGCCTCCCATAGCGCGCAGGAGAGTCCTGCCGTCGACGTCGGCACGGATCGTGCCTGCCCCGGAGCCTGCGGCGAGCAAGCGGTCGAGACAGGCGGCCATCTGTGCGCGCGCGTCGACGAAGACCGGCGAGTCTGTCGCCATGATGCTCGCAAGCGCGGCGGCCATTCCTTTGCCGATCGCAGCATGCTCCACGAGCAGGAGCAGGAATTGCCGCAGGGCCTCGTCCGGGGCGTGCTGTTCCAGGAGTGCCGGTGGCGCGGCGCACAGTTCGGCGACCTCTTGCCGATAGACCTCCTCGACGAGGGCCTCACGCGTTTCGAAGTGGCGGTACAGCGTGCCCACAGCGACGCCGGCCCGCCGGGCGATGTCCTCGACGTGCGCATCGGCCTCGCCGGCGAGGAATGCATCGCGTGCCGCGGCGAGGAGGGCGTCCCGGTTGCGGCGGGCGTCGGCACGCAGCGGTCGTGACGATGGCAACAGGTGCTCCTTAAGGTGAACCTGGTTCAGTATAGTTTCCGGAGTCCGGTTCACATTACTGAAGGAGCAGTAGTCATGGCAGTACCAGAAGAGGGTCTCCGCGGCTTGCGCGTGCTGGTCACCGGCGGAAGCCGCGGCCTGGGGGCGGCCACCGCGCGCCGTTTCGCCGATGCCGGCGCACAGGTGCTGACCGCCTCACGCAGCGCGCCGCCGGAAGGCTTCCCGGCGACGTTCATCCCCGCGGATCTTGCGACCGAGCAGGGCGTGGCTGTACTCGGCCGACGAGTGATCGACGCTGTCGGCGGGGTGGATGTGCTGGTCAACAACGCGGGCGCGACGACCGGCGCGGTGCCGACGCTGCGGCGTTCCGACGAATCCTGGCGCTCCGAACTCGACATGAATCTGCTCAGCGCGGTGCGCCTGGACCGGGTACTGGTGCCGGGGATGGTGGAGCGGGGCTCCGGCGTGGTCGTGCATGTCTCGTCGATTGCCAGCCGGGTGCCGCAGCCGTCCGAGGCGCCGTACGCGGCAGCGAAGGCGGCGCTCAACGTCTACAGCCGCGAGTTGGCCACCGACGTGGGCAAGCACGGCGTGCGCGTGGTGTGCGTCCTGCCGGGTTTCGTCGTCACGGAGGGGTCGACGGAGCACCTGCAGAGAATCGCGGACAGCCAGGGCACCGGGCTGGAGAAGGTCAAACAGCAGATTGTGGACCACCTGAACGTGCCGATGGGGCGGCCGGGCGAGCCCGAGGACGTCGCGGAGATGATCGCCTTCCTCGCTTCACCGCGCGCGAAATGGCTCACCGGTGCCGAATTCCGGGTCGACGGAGGCATCATCCCGGCGGTGTGACCGATCACCGCCGGCAGTCCTCGAGGCTCACCCCCACCTCGTACGACCACGAATCTCGAAGTGAGGAAGTCATGAAATTCACCCTGAGTGCGGTGCTCTTGGAGGCTGCCGAGCTGGAGCCCGAGAGCGCCTTCTGGCATCAGTTGCTGGGCGGCGCCATCACCCGGACGCAGACCCATCATTTTCTCCGGATCGACGGGTTTCCGGCGTTCGTGATCCAGCTGGCTCCAGAGCATCTTCCACCGCAGTGGCCCGGCGGCCGTTCACAGCAGATGCACGTCGATCTGGCGGTCGACGATCTGGAGGCCGCGGACCGTCTGGCGGTCTCTGCCGGGGCCCGTCGTCTCAGCCCCGAAAGCGATGATGCTGTCTCACCGGCCGCAGGCTCCCGTGTCTACGCCAGCCCCGCCGGGCACCCCTTCTGTCTCCGCGTCGGATGAGACGGCATGACCGCCTCCGGCACCGGCATTTGCCACTCGCGGTGCCGGGTCTCGTGACCGTCGTCATCGACGCCCTGGACGGCTGGATCTCAGGCGGAGCGCAGACGGAAGGCCGGGCGGATACCCGCCCGGCCTTCCTGAATCCGGACCTGGCGGTCCGGCCTTCCTGTGGATCGGTCAGCCGCAGTTGCCCCAGTCAGAGCTGGCGCCGGCCGAGCCGACGCGGCCGGAGTACCTGACGCACTTGCCCTTGGCCTGCAGCTTCACCGGGCCGGCGTAGTACTCGTAGTTACCGCTGTCGGTCTTCATACCGCCGCCCTGGACCTCCAGGGTCGCGGAGACGGGCGTCGCCTTGCCGACGTCGGCCGTCTTGATGGTGACGACGCAGTTCTCCCCCGTGCTCGCGTTGTACAGCTGGTAGACGGTGCCTGCCGCCAGAGGGCTGCTGTGCTGCACGTAGAAGCCCGACCCGCAGACCTGTGCCGGGCTGTAGGGGTTCCTCGCCGGAGCGGCGGTGCTGGTCGGCTTCGGCGCCGCGGTCGTCGGCTTGGCCGTGACCGTGGGCCTCAGCGTGACCGTCGGCTTCGGCGTGACGGTCGGCTGCGGCGGAGTCGTCGTCCTGGTGACCGTCGGGCGGGCCGTCGCCGTCCTGGTGACCGTCGGGCGGGGCGTCGCCGTCCGCGTCGCGGTACGGGTCGGCACAGCCGTCGGGGTCCGCGACGGCGCCGGTGTGGACGGCGCCTGGGTGGTCGGCTCCTGGGTGGTCGGCACCGGCGAGACCATGGGGCTCGGCCGGGCGGGCACCGTGGGCTCCGAGGTCGGCACCGTCTCCTGCGTCTCCGTGGCCACCGGGCTCGGAGACTGTGTGGGCGGGGGCTCGGGAGACGGCTCCGTCGGCACCGGGCTCGCCGTGGGGCTGGGCATCGCGGTGACCGTGGCGGTGGTCGTCACATGCGCCGTCGGCTGCGTCCGGCCGGTGGGCTGCGCCGGCGGCGGAACCACCGGCTGGGTCGGCACCGGCACGATCGGGCCGGGCGTCGGGACCGAGGTGAGCTCCGGCGTCACCGGAGCGTCCGTCGGCCACTCGCTCGGCAGCACCAGCGGCTGCACCGGCGAGTCGGGATCGTCGGACGACAGCGCCCACGGCACCGTCACCTGCGGCGCCGGCGTCGGGGCCTGCCCGCCGCCTCCGGTCGCGCCTCCCGTGGTCCCGCCACCCACGTCTCCGCCGCCCGCGATCACACGCCCACCGGTCCCGTGCTGGCCCGCGGCGCGCTCCGCGGCGGCCGGCGACAGCTGGACCTCGGCGTAGTGGCCGGCGCCCCACAGACCCACTCCGGAGAGCAGGACCACAGCGCCGACCGCCGCCGCGAGGCCGACGGGGAACGGCCTGCGCTTGGCCGTCTCGACCTGGCCCTGGGTGGTCGGCGGCCCCCACGTCTGCTGCCGGGGCTGCTCCTGCGGCATGGCGGGCGGCTGCCAGGTTGGGGTGGGCGGCTGCTGGGGCACGGGCGCGGGACCCCACGTCTGCTGCGGAACCGGCGGAACGGGGACTCCCCCGACCGGCGGCTGCGACGGCTGCGCGGGCAGCGCCACCGTCGCGCCGGGATCCGCCACCGGTTGCGCCCCGGCGGCGCCGCCGCCGCCGAGCAGTTGCAGCATCGCGGTGTAGGCGGTCGGCCGCTGCCCCGGCTCCTTGGCCAGCGCGGGCAGCACGACCTGGCGCAGCCGCTCCTCGAGTCCGCCGAGGTCGGGCTGCGCGTTCAGCACCGCCTGCGGCTCCTGCGGGAACGGCGGACGCCCGGTCGCGGCGAAGACCACCGTGGCGGCCCAGGCGAACATGTCCGCGTACGCGTCGTACCGCTCGCCCCGGATCTGCTCCGGAGCCCGGTACGCCGGCTCGCCCAACGGGGGCCCGACGGCGACGTCGGTCAGCTTGACGCCGTCGTCCGCGACGATGACGTTGTGCGGGGTGAGCGAGCCGTGCGCGAGGTCGGCGAGGTGCACGGCGGTCAGCGCGGTGAGCACGCCCACCGCGACCCGTTCGAGCGCCTCCCCCGAGAGCGGGCCCTCGGCCGCCACTGCGGCGGCCAGGCTGCGCCCCTCGACGTGTTCCCTGACGACATACGGTCGATCACCGAACAGACCCGCCGTGATCGTGCGGGCCACATATGAGCTGGACACACGCGTGGCCACAGTGAGCCGGTCGAGGACGGCCTGCCCCGAACCCGGCTCGGCGGCCAAGAGCTTGATCACCCGCACAGGGGCGTCGTCGCCGGTCTCCTTGCCGACATAGACGTCGCCGCGGGGCCCCTCGTCCAGCCGTCCCAGGATGGCGTACTCGCCTATCTGCTCGGGATCACCCGGCCGTAAAGGGTGCATCTCAGTCCTTTCTGGAAGTGACCTGATCAGGATCATTCAACCAAGAGGACACCACACAAAGCAGCTGTTTCCGGCAGGCCAAAACATTTAACCGTCAATTACTCAAAGCCGACGAGTCAACCCTCGCGCCCGGGGCGCCACCTTCTGCGCCTGCCCATCGGCACGAACACCCGCACGGCCACGATCAGTCCCACACCGCACAGCGCAGCCGCCGCGATCGTCAGCGCCAGGTCGATCGCCTCCCGGTCCACCGGAGCCGCCCTGCTCACCGCGTTCTGCGGCAGCGGGGCCGGCGCCGGCGGCGCGATCACGGGAGCGTCCACGGCCTCCAGCGGCAGGATCGCGGTGACGGCGAGCAGCGGGTTCACCATCCCGGCGCCCGTGCCCGTCCCCACGCCGCCGTCCGCCGTGGCGGTGATGCGCCACCGCACCCGCTCCTGGTTCAGCTCCGGATGGCGGGCGCGCACCAGCGCCGCCACCCCCGCGACGTACGGCGCGGCGAAACTGGTGCCTTCGAGCCCGCTCATGTACGACCGCCCGGGCCAGGTGGAGGTGATTTCCTGGCCCGGCCCCAGGACGGAGACGGGAGTGATGGTGTTGGAGAAGTCGGCACGCCTGCCGTCCGGGGTGGCCGACCCCACGGCGAGCACCCCCGGGTAGGCGGCGGGGTAGGAGGCCTCCGGCGTGCCGTCATCCGCGGTCGTGTTGCCGGCCGCCGCCACGATCACCGCGTCCTTGCCGAGCGCGTACGCCACGGCCTGCCTGAGCTTCGGATTGTCGTGGGCCTCGATCGACACGTTGATCACGTCGGCGCCGGAGTCGGCCGCGTCCACGATGGCCCTGGACAGCGTGTCCGGGTCGCCGTTCTCCTCGTTCGTCTGCTTCAGCGAGATCAGCCGCACGCCCGGCGCGACACCGATGAAGGGGACGCCCTTCACGTACTGGGCGGCGATGATCCCGGCGACGGCGGTGCCGTGGCCGACACAGTCGCGATGTCCCGTCCCGGTGTAGTCCACCTCCTTGGCCACCCGGATCTGGGGGTGGGTCAGGTCCACCCCGCTGTCGATGACCGCGACCGTGACCCCCTCACCCGTGGTGAGCGGCCACAACCGCTTCGGGTCGAGCCTGCGCTGCGCCCACGGCTCGGCCACCCCCATGCTGCCCTTGCGCGGCGCGCATCGCACCGGCGCGGCGCGCGCCTGGGCGGGCGGCGCGGGCGGTGCCATGAGAAGCAGCGCCAGCACGGTCGCCAGAAGGCCGGGTCCCCGCATAAGTGATCAGCCTAACGAACCCGACCGGTGATGCCGCTTCAAAACATGCCGGTTCAAACCCGGCATGCCGGTGATGAGGACGTGGAGGGGTGGGGACGAGGCGCGACAGCAGTCCCACTCAGTAAGGGGGCGGACGCCGTCCAGCGTCGGCAGGTGCATAAAATCCACCAAGGCTCGTAACCCAGGGGTCCGACGGAAGGATGGACGCGGTGCACAAGGTCCTGATCGCCAATCGCGGTGAGATCGCCGTACGGATCGCCCGGGCCTGCAGAGACGCCGGGATGTCCAGTGTCGCGGTCTACGCGGACCAGGACCTGGACGCGCTGCACGTGCGGGTGGCCGACGAGGCGCACGCGCTCGGCGGGCAGAGCCCGGCCGAGACCTACCTCGACATCGACAAGATCCTGTCGGTGGCGAAGAAGACGGGCGCGGACGCCGTCCACCCCGGCTACGGCTTCCTCGCCGAGAACGCCGGCTTCGCCCAGGCCGTGCTCGACGCCGGCCTGATCTGGATCGGCCCGCCGCCCTCGGCGATCACCGCGCTGGGCGACAAGGTCCAGGCCCGGCACATCGCGCAGCGCGTGGGCGCCCCGCTCGTGGCCGGAACCCCCGACCCGGTCTCCGGAGTGGACGAGGTCGTCGCCTTCGCCGCGGAGCACGGCCTGCCGATCGCGATCAAGGCGGCGTTCGGCGGCGGCGGGCGCGGGCTCAAGGTGGCCCGCACCATGGAGGAGATCCCCGACCTGTACGAGTCCGCGGTGCGCGAGGCCGTCACCGCCTTCGGGCGCGGGGAGTGCTTCGTCGAGCGCTACCTCGACCGGCCGCGTCACGTCGAGACCCAGTGCCTGGCCGACGCCCACGGCGACGTCGTGGTCGTCAGCACCCGCGACTGCTCACTCCAGCGCCGGCACCAGAAGCTGGTGGAGGAGGCCCCGGCCCCGTTCCTGACCGACGAGCAGCTCGAACTCCTCTACTCCTCCTCCAAGGCGATCCTGCGCGAGGCGGGCTACGTCGGCGCCGGCACCTGCGAGTTCCTCGTCGGCCAGGACGGCACGATCTCCTTCCTTGAGGTCAACACCCGGCTGCAGGTCGAGCACCCGGTCAGCGAGGAGGTCGCCGGCATCGACCTGGTCCGTGAGATGTTCCGCGTCGCCGACGGCGAGCCGCTGGGCTACGACGACCCCGTGCTGCGCGGCCACTCCATCGAGTTCCGCGTCAACGCCGAGGACGCGGGCCGCAACTTCCTGCCCGCGCCGGGGACGATCACGTCGATGCGCGTCCCGTCCGGCCCCGGCGTGCGGCTTGACGGCGGCTACGAGACCGGGATGAGCGTGCCGCAGGCGTTCGACTCGCTCGTGGCCAAGCTGATCGTCACCGGCGCGACCCGCCGGCAGGCGCTGGAGCGGTCGCGCCGCGCGCTGGCCGAGTTCGAGATCGGCGGCATGCCGACCGTGCTGCCGTTCCACCGGGCCGTGGTGGACGACCCCGCCTTCACCGGCGAGCCGTTCTCCGTGCACACCCGGTGGATCGAGACCGAGTTCGCGGGCGGGATCCCGCCGTACGAGGGGGCCGTGGAGGCGGCCGAGCCCGCCGAGCGCGAGCGGATCACGGTCGAGGTCGGCGGCAAGCGCCTGGAGGTCGTCCTGCCCGCGGGCCTGGGAACGGCCGGCTCCGCCCCGGCCAGGAAGGCGGCGCCCCGGCGGTCCGGCGGGGGCGGCGCCAAGAAGGCCGCGGCGAGCGGCGACTCCCTCGTCAGCCCGATGCAGGGCACGATCGTGAAGGTCGTCGTCGCCGACGGCGACACCGTCGAGCCCGGTGACACGATCGTCGTTCTCGAGGCGATGAAGATGGAGCAGCCGCTGACCGCCCACAAGGGCGGCACGATCACCGGCCTCGCCGCCGCCGTCGGCCAGACGGTCACCGCCGGGGCCGTCCTGTGTGAGATCAAGGACGCCTGAGCCTCCACGCCGGCCGTGGAGGCCCGCGTCACGCCCGTGCCCTCGAAGGCACGCGGCCATCGCCCCGGTGATCGTCCATCGGATCGGCGATCCGCATAGGCGCGTCCGCGGGGGGCGCGGAGCCGGAGAAGCCGTCGGCCACCATGACGGCCACCGTGAACAGGTGCCACGCCACCTGGGGCCGCCGCGCCTTCGGCCGCCCCCCGGACATGGCGGACAGACCGGAGAACAGACCGGCCACCGCCGCCTCGTCCACGATTCGCGCCAGCTCGTCCGTGACGGCCGTCCCGTCCCACGCGAGGACGCCGGCGCGGAGCTCGGCGGCCAGTGCCTCCGGTACGTCGACGCGCCAGTTCCAGGGCTTGGGGCCGCCTCCACCGGCGACCGGCGACGGGACATCCCACAGGCGACGCCGGACACGGCCCAGCAACGTCCGGCCCGCGGGCTCGGCGGCGAACCGCCACGGCCTGCCCTCGATCGGGACGTCCCGCAGCCCGGGCGCGAAGGCCACGATGCACCGGTGGACCACATCCTCGGAACGCCGCCACATCGGGTCGATGCTCAGCGCGGTCCGCACGACGAGGTTGTCGAGGAACGGCGGCACCGGCGTCCCGCCGCGCAGCAGCGCGGCCCGGGAGGCGGCGTGCCAGCGGCCGACGCGGTAGGTGAGATAGAGCCGGTCGAGCGTCCCCGCAGGGTCGTCCTTCCCGCGCCGCCGCCACGGCTCCGCCAGATCGCGGGCGTGATCCGCGGCCTCCCGGCTCAGCAGGTCGGCGTTCCTGGTGAACAGCCCCTCGATCCTGCGCCGCATGGCCGTGACGGCGAGGTCCTCCTGGTTGTGGAGGAACCCCGCCCGCAGCACCTCCCCGCCGTGCCCGGACATCCGCGGCCTCGGGTCGAAGCGCGCCGCCTCCGGCACGTTCTCGTACGCCGACAGCATGCCCTCGCAGACGTGCACGACGTTGTGCGCGCGGACCCTGGGGTGGGCGACGACCAGGTGCGCGGCGTCCGCCGAACGCTTCGGCTCGACCGCCCGGTGCTCCACGCCGAGGGCCGCCGCGACGCGCCGCGCCAGCACGACGTCGGGGGTGCCCTCGCGTCCTGAGGTGGCCGTGGTGAACGGGATGCCCGCGTGGTGGAGCAGCGCCGCCAGCAGCCTGCTGTCCCTGCCGCCGGTGAGCGACAGCCGTACGGGCTCCGTGACGGCCGTCAGCGGTCGCACGGAGGCCAGCAGCGCCGCGGCGAGCTCGTCGGCCTGGGCGCGCATGCCGCGGGCGGAGCCGGGCCGGGGCCGCGCCTCGGGCGGCGGGACCTCGTGGGTCACGCCCGTCCCCCGCACGACGGCGATCTCGGTGGCCGGCGGCAGCGCCCGCACCCCGTCGAACGGGGTCTCGTCGGACAGGAAGTAGCCCATCCGGACCATGCACTGCAGCGCCGGAAGGTTCCAGGCGAGGGCCGGACGGGCCGTGTCTGTCACCACGGCGCGGGCGACCAAGTGAACGAGTAGCGCCCGGTTTCCGACGACGTAGACGTCCGGAGTCTCCGCGTGGAACACCGGGCAGGCCGCCGTCATCCCCGTGGCGGCCGTCAGCTCGCCCTCACCCGCGCGGAACACCGAGAAGCAGCCGCCCGTACGGCACGCGGTCTCCCCCAGGCGACCGGCCGCCGGCAGGCGTGCGGCATCGGCAGGGTCGGCGAGATGACCGGTGACACCGGCGACCCGATCGCCCCTGACCCGATCGCCCCTGATCAGGAGAGGCAGGACGCCGTCCCCGGGCTCGTTCGACCACGACAGCAGCGCCACGTCGCCCGCGACGGACCGCCACTCCTCCGCGGTGACGGTCTCGGCGGGCACGGGAAAGGCACGGCCGATCGCGGCCCGGGCCGCGGCGAACCCCACGGGAGGCAACGGCGCACCGGCCCGCTTGGCGGCGATGCCCAAGTAGACGCGCATCCGCCACCTCACCCGAGAGAAACGGGTCGCGCCGTCGTTGTCGCAACGCCTCGCAACGCAACTCCTTGATCACGTCTTCGATCCATGAGGGGTTTGATGCGAGATCGCGGCGGACGGTTCGGCGGGCGACGCCACCGTCGTTCATCGGCAGGAGGACGCATGCCGCCTCCCGGGTGCGGAACGATAGGTTTTTGTGGAGGAACCATCGCGCCCTGCCGTTCGTCCTGTAGGGCGAAGGAGGCTTGAAGCCGTGACCATGAAGACACCGCTCGGCCGGGTGGGGGCCGCCCTGGCGGCGCTGCTCGCCGGGCTCATCACCCTGCTCGCGCTCGCACCGTCCGCAATGGCGGCGGCTCCCCCGGACCCGACCACGGTCCTGTCGTCCTGGAAGAGCGGCAACCCGCTGTTCGTGCAGAGCGGCGCCCCGCTCACGTCCGACCAGCAGTCGGGCGTGCGTGACGCGCTCGAGAACGCGAACACGAAGATCTACGCGGTCGCCCTGCCCGACGGCACGATCACCTCGTCGCAGCAGGCGGGCGCGTACATCACGCAGCTCGGCAACGCGCTCGCCCAGGCGGGCCGGACCTCGGCGACCGTGGCCGTGATCGACGGCACGAACCTGTTCGCCGGGTCCAGCGCGCTCGGCAGGAACTCCCGGGGCGCCGCCGGCCAGATCGCCAACCTGGCCGCCGCCAACAACAAGGGCGACCCGGTCGCAGTGATGGAGGACTTCGTCCACCGGATCGACCAGTTCGCGGGTGGCAACCGCAAGGAGCCCCTGACTTCCGGCAGTAAGAGCGGTGGCGGTGGTTCGGGTGTGCTTGTCGGCATCCTGGGCATCGCGGTTGTGGGAGGTGCCGGTTTGTGGATCATCGGACGTCGCAACAAGCGCAAGCGTGAGGAGCGCGAGGCCGCCGAGCTCGCCGCCGTCAAGCAGACGGTCGAGGAGGACGTCACGAAGTTCGGTGAGGAGATCACCGCGCTCGACGTGGACGTCAAGATGCTCCCGCAGGCCGAGACGACGGGCGACTGGCAGCGCGCGCTCGACTCCTACGAGCGGGCCAAGACCGAGCTGGACGGGATCAAGCGGCCCGAGGACCTGCGCACGGTGACCTCGACGCTGGAGGACGGCCGCTACGCGCTGGCCTGCGTGAAGGCGCGTGTGAACAACCAGCCGCTGCCCGAGCGTCTCCCGCCGTGCTTCTTCAACCCGCAGCACGGCCCGTCGGTCCGCAACGTCCGCTGGGCGCCCCCCGGCGGCGCGGTGCGCGACGTCCCCGCCTGCGCGGCGGACGCCGAGGCGGTGGAGCGCGGCTTCGACCCGCAGATGCGCGAGGTCATGGTGAACGGCCACCGCAGGCCCTACTGGGACGCCGGTCCCGCCTACCAGCCCTACGCGTACGGCTACTACGGCGGCTTCGGCGGCGGCGACCTGCTGACCGGCATGCTCGTCGGCACCATGCTCGGCAACGCGTTCGGCGGCTGGGGTCACGGCGGATACGGCGCCGGCTACGACTCCGGCTACGCCGCGGGCGTGGAGTCCGGCGGTGGCGACTGGGGCGGCGGAGGCGACTTCGGCGGCGGCGGCGGTGACTTCGGCGGAGGCGGCGACTGGGGTGGCGGCGACTTCGGCGGAGGGGACTTCGGCGGCGGCGGCGACTGGTAACGCCTGAGCGCTTTCCGCGCGGCATCGACGAGGGGCGGACCCGGGGGTCCGCCCCTTCGTCATGTCGCGGGCCGCGACCACGGGTTGCGGCCACGTGCACCACAGCCGGCGTCGCGGGGCCGGTCAGCGGATTGCAAGTGCGATTAAAGATCGCATGGGAGACTCGGGATGTTCCCCTCAGGAGGCCCCCCGTGCGTCGCTTCGCCCCCCTCTCCGTCGCCGCCCTGTTCCTGTCGCTCGCGTTCCTGTCGCTTCCTGCGACAGCCGCTCACGCGGCCGCCGCGCCCTGCAAGCCGGGCAGCGGCGTGGATCTGCGCGGCAGGGACCTCACCAGCGCCGCCCTGCCCCCCGTCATGCGGTGCGCCGACCTCACCGGCGCGAAGCTGGACGGGGTGGACCTCACGGGCAAGGACCTCACCGGGGCCGTCCTGCGCAAGGCATCGCTGAAGGAGGCCGACCTCGGCCAGGCGCATCTCGACTACGCCGACCTGCGCGGCGCCGATCTCACCGAGGCCGACATGGGCCAGATGCAGGCCAAGCGGGCGAACCTGCGCGGGGCGGTCCTCACCGACGCGGAGGCCGTGCAGGCCGAGTTCCCGCATTCCGACCTGACCGGCGCGGTCCTCACCCGGGCCGTGCTCACCCAGGCCGACCTCACCGACACGAGTCTCGTGGACGCCGACCTGAAGGACGCCACGCTCGGGCAGATCAAGGGCCGCAAGGCCGACTTCACCCGGGCCAAGCTCGGCGAGGCCAAGCTCGGCCAGGCTCATCTGGAGCACGCCGCGCTGAAGGACGCCGACCTGTCCGAGGCGGAGTTCACCCAGGCCGAACTCGACGGCGCGGACTTCCACGGGGCGAACGTCGACAAGGCCTCTTTCACCCAGGCCGACGACGTGGACCTCACCGGGGCGCGGGGCACGCCGGTCAACCTCCCCGACGACGCCGTCGCGCCCGGCGCCGCCGCCGGAGACGAACCGGCCGCGGACAGGACGACCTCCTGGGAGCAGGACGTGCCCGCAAACGCCGTCCGCCCGAAGGGCCCGTCGCCCGCGCTCATCCTCGTCGTCGTGTCCGGACTCGGCCTCAGCCTGACGCTGATCCTGTGGGGCGTCGCGCACCGGCGCAAGGAGCGCTTCGTGGCCGAGATGGCGGTGGCCAGGCACGCCGCCGAGGAGGACGTGACCCGCTTCGGCGAGGAGATCGACGCCCTCGACTTCGAGATGAAGATCAACCAGGTCAGCGGCCCGACGCACGAGTGGCGCGCGGCACTCGACGCGTACGAGGCGGCCAAGCAGGCGCTGAACGTCGCCCAGACGCCCTACGACCTGCAGGCGGCGGCCACGGCGGTCGCGCGGGGACGGCAGGCGCTGCACGAGGTCAGGTCACGGCTGTCCGCCACGGGCGGCCACCGCTGACCTCGGCGAGCTCACCGGCGGCCCTGCCCGAAGACGGCGTCGCGAGCGATCGAGAGGGCGGTGGAGACCGCGCCCCTCAGGACGGGATTGTCCGGGATGCCGCTCACGCGTACGTGCACGGGGACGGGCGAGACCTCCGCCAGGCGCTCGGCCACCAGGGCCGCCAGCGGGTCGCCGCCCGCCAGGCTGGTGGCGCCGCCGAGGACGACGAGGCCGGGGTCGAGCACGGCCACGAGCGTGAAGGCGGCCGTCGCGACCCTCTCCGCCAGGGCCGGGAGGTCCAGTCCGCGTACGGCCTGCGCGCCCAGCAGGTCGCACACCTTGATGTCGAGCCGGCCGAGGAAGCCGATCTCGCCGGCGCCGCCGGAGGCGCCCCGGCGGAGCCTGCCGTCCAGCACGACGGCCGCGCCGACGCCGTCGCCCAGCCACAGCAGGACGAAGTCGTCCCGCCCGGCGGCCGCCCCGGTGGCGTGCTCGGCGACGGCGGCCAGGTTGACCTCGTTCTCCACGATGACCGGCGCGTCGACCAGGGTGCGCAGGGCCGGGAGGAGCCCGGGTCGCCAGGCGGGCTCCGCGTTCCCGGCCGCGAGGTCTCCGGTCTGCGGGTCGACCATGCCGGGCGCACCGATCACGACGGCGTGCAGGGGACGTGAGCCGGCCGCCTCGGTGAGCGCCTCCGCGACCAGCGCGGGAAGGTTCTCCCCGATCGGCCGCGTCGCCTCGCCCATGGTGACGCCGGCGATGTCGGCCACCGTGACGTTGACCACGTCGCGCCGCACGTCCACCCCGCCCACGAATGCCCGGTCGGCGACGATCCCGTAGAGCCGCGCATTGGGGCCGCGCCGGTCGCCGCCGCTCTCCCCCGTGACCTGGATCAGGCCGTTGACCTGGAGGCGTTCGATCAGGTCCGACACGGTCGGGCGGGACAGGCCGGTGAGCGCGCGCAGTTGCGGCGCGGTCAGCGGGCCACGCTCCAGGAGCAGGTCGAGCGCGAGCCGGTCGTTGATGGCCCGGGCGAGCTGGGGTGTCGCGGTCTTCATGAAAAACCTCTTTTTATCAGGAACCCTGCCTGTTAATTTATCTCCATGCGAGACAGACATCAACGGGCCACAGCCCTCGTCTTCGCCGTACACGGAGCGGTGGCGGGCACCCTCGCCACCCGAATGCCGTGGCTCCAGGACCACTTCGGCCTGGGCACGGCCACTCTCGGGCTCGTCCTGCTCTGCCCGCCGATCGGCTCGTTCCTCGCGATGCCGATGACGGCGCGGCTGGCCTACCGCTTCGGGGCCAGGGCGACGACCCGGGCCCTCCTGGCCCTGTGGTGCGCCTCACTGGCCCTCCCCGTGCTGGCGCCGGGCCCCCTGTGGCTGGTCCCCGTGTTCCTCCTGTCCGGCGCCGCCGCGGGCATGTGCGACCTGGCCATGAACGCCCAGGGCGTGCTCGTCGAACGGCGGCTGGGCCGCTCGGTCATGTCCGGCCTGCACGGCATGTGGAGCGTCGGCAACCTGTGCGGCGCGGGCATCGGGGCCGCCGCGGCGCAGGCGGGCCTGGACGCGCGTGCGCATCTCACTCTCATGGCGGCGGCGCTGATCGCCGTGGGCGCCGTGGGAAGCCGTGTGCTCCTGGACGACACGCCCGCGCCGGACGAGAAACCGCCGTCCCGCTTCACTGTGCCGCCGAGGGCCGTCCTGCTGATCGGCCTGATCGGCTTCTTCGCCACCTTCGCGGAGCGGGCCAGCGGCCAGTGGGCGGCGATCTACCTCACGAACGTGACCGGGGCGGGCGCGGGCCTCGCCGCGACGGGCTTCACCGTGTTCACCGCGTGCATGGTCACGGTGCGGCTCGCCGGAGACTTCGCGGTGCGCAGGCTGGGGCCGGTCGCGACGGTGCGCGCGGGGGCCGTCACGGCCGTGCTCGGCGGCGTGGCGGTGGTCGCGTTCCGCACCCCCGCACCGGTGATCGCCGGGTTCGCGTTGTTCGGCGCCGGCGTCGCCGTCGTCGTGCCCCTGGTGTTCGCGGCGGCGGGCCAGGTCGCCCGGACACCCGCCGAGGGCGTCGCGGGGGTCGCGTCGATCACCTGGATGTCGGGACTCGTGGCGCCTTCCGTCATCGGCTGGCTGGCCGGCGCGTTCGCCTTCCCGTTCGCGTTCGCCCTGGTGACGTGCATGGTCGGAGCGATGATCTGGCCGGCGCGCGCGCTGAGCCCACGCGCGGCCGCAGCCCGCGTCCCCGTGGGCGCGGCGTGCGCGGACTGACCCGGCGTGGCGGGGGGCGGGTCAGATGCCGCCGGCGGTCAGCGGGGACATGAGGCGGCGGGCGGCCTCGGTGATCGAGCCCGACAGCGACGGGTAGACGGCGAAGGTGTGCGCGAGCTGGTCCACGGTCAGGCGGTGCTGCACGGCCACCGACAGGGCCAGGATCAGCTCCGACGCGCGCGGGGCGACCACGACGCCGCCGAGCACGATGCCGGTGTTCGGACGGCAGAACAGCTTCACGAAACCGTCGTTGAAGCCCTGCATCTTGGCCCGGGCGTTGGTGGCCAGCGGCAGCTTGACGACGTTCGCCTCGATCTCGCCCGCCTCGATCTGCCGCTGCGACACGCCCACGGCGGCGATCTCCGGGTCGGTGAAGATGTTGGCGGCGACCGTGGCCAGCCTGATCGGCTGCACGGCCTCGCCGAGCGCGTGCCAGACCGCGATCCTGCCCTGCATGGCGGCGACCGAGGCGAGCATCAGGACGCCGGTGCAGTCCCCCGCGGCGTACACGCCGGGCGCGGAGGTCCGCGACACCTTGTCGACCTCGATGAAGCCGTTGCGGTCGAGCCGCACGCCGTTGTCCTCCAGCCCGAGCCCGGACGTGTTGGGGACCATGCCGACGGTCATGAGGCAGTGGCTGCCCTCGGCGGTGCGGCCGTCCTCCAGGGTCACGACGACGCCGTGCTCGGTGCGCTTGACCGAGGCGGCGCGCGAGCGGCCCATGACGTTCATGCCGCGGCGCCGGTAGACCTCCTCCAGCACCTCGGCCGCGTCGGCGTCCTCGTTGGGCATCATCCGGTCGCGCGAGGAGACCAGCGTGACCTCCGACCCGAGCGACCGGTAGGCGCCGGCGAACTCCGCGCCGGTGACGCCGGAGCCGACCACGATCAGGTGCTCGGGCAGCTCCTCCAGGTCGTACAGCTGGCGCCAGCTGAGGATGCGCTCGCCGTCGGGCTCCGCCCCGGGTAGCACGCGGGGGTGGGCGCCGGTCGCCACGATGACCACGTCGGCCCGGATCGTGCGGTCGCCCGCGCGCACCACCTGGGGATCGACCAGACGGCCCCGGGCGCGGATGACCTCGACGCCCTCGGCGGCCAGCCGGGCGGCGATGTCGTTCGACTGCGCCAGCGCGAGCTCCTTGACGCGCTTGTTCACATCGATCATGTCCACGGCGACGCCGCCGGCGTCGTGGTCAGGGCCGCCGTCGAAGCGGACCCCCAGCGACGACGCGTCGAGAAGCGCCTGCTTGCGGACGGAGGAGGCGATCAGGGTCTTGGACGGCACGCAGTCGGTGAGCACGCACGCCCCGCCGGGTCCTTCCTCCTCCACGACGGTGACTTGGGCGCCCAGTTGCGCGGCGACCAGAGCCGCCTCGTATCCGCCGGGGCCACCACCGATGATCACGATCCTTGTCACATGGTCCATTGTCCCGCATCCTGGCTTCGTATTCCCGGCGAGGTGCGCGTAACGGGCTGACTACGCGGATTTTTCTCGCCACACCCCCGTGCGCGCTACCCGTCCAACTTTCGGGATCTTGGTTTAGGCTTGTGTGCCGTGCCTGTTTACGCGGCCTACGGCAGCAACATGGACCCCAAGCAGATGGCGGAGTGGGCTCCCCACTCGCCCATGCGAGGAACGGGCTGGCTCCCGGGCTGGCGGCTCACCTTCGGCGGCGAGGACGTCAGCTGGGAGGGCGCTCTCGCCACGATAGTCGAGGACGCCGACGAGCAGGTATTCGTCGTCCTGTACGACGTGCCGGAGTGGGACGAGGCATCCCTCGACCGCTGGATCGGCACCGACCTCGGCCTCTACCGGAAGCTCCGGCTCCGCGTCGCGACGCTGGAGGGCGACGTGCTCGCCTGGTCGTACGTGCTGAACTCCTATGAGGGCGGGCTGCCGTCGGCGCGTTACATCGGCATCCTGGCCGAAGCCGCCGAGAAGGCGGGCGCGCCCGACGACTACGTCACCTCGCTGCGCACCCGTCCCTGTAAGAAGCTCGGCGACTGACACGGGCCCGGCTCTTATCGGCCGGGTTCATGCTCTTCTGTACCCTCAGCAAAGTGACCCCATATGACCTGGCGGCCGAGGCCGCGACCACGCTGAGGAACCTCACCGGCATCCCTTCCTTCGACGTCGCCCTCGTCATGGGCTCGGGCTGGGTCCCGGCCGCGGACGCGATCGGCGAGACGGTCGCCGAGCTCGCGGTGACGAAACTGCCCGGGTTCTCCCCTCCGGCGGTCGCCGGTCACGCGGGCACGGTGCGCGCGGTGCGCACGGCCGCCGGGCTCAACGCCCTGATCTTCCTTGGACGTACGCATTTGTACGAGGGCCGCGGGGTGGAGCCGGTGGTCCACGGGGTGCGCACGGCCGTCGCGGCCGGGGTGCGCACGGTGGTGCTGACCAACGCGGCGGGCGGGCTGCGGCCGGAGACCCAGAAGGTCGGCGACCCCGTCCTGATCAGCGACCACATCAACCTCACCGGCGACAACCCGATCACGGGCGCGACGTTCATCGATCTCACCGAGGTGTACTCCAGGCGCCTGCGCGACCTCGCCCGCGCGGTGGACCCCACGCTGGCCGAGGGCGTCTACGTCGCCTTCCGCGGCCCGACGTACGAGACACCCGCGGAGATCCGCATGCTGCGCACCCTCGGCGGCGACCTGGTGGGCATGTCCACCGTGCTGGAGGCGGTCGCCGCCCGGGAGGCCGGGGCGGAGGTGCTCGGGATCTCCCTGGTCACCAACCCCGGCGCGGGCCTGGCGGGCGAGCCGCTCAACCACGAGGAGGTCCTGGAGGTCGGCCGGGCCACGGCCGCCCGCATGGGCGTCCTGCTCGCCCAGGTCGTCGACAAGCTGTAGGGGGCATCCATGACCGATCTCGTACGGCTCGCCGAAGAGTGGCGTGACCAGGACCCCGACCCCGAGACGCGGGCGGAGCTCGACGCGCTCCTGGAACGCGGCGATCCGGCCGCCCTGGAGGACCGCTTCTGCGCGAAGCTGGAGTTCGGCACGGCGGGCCTGCGCGGCGCGCTGGGAGCCGGGCCGAACCGGATGAACCGGGTCACGGTGATGCGGGCGGCCGCCGGGCTGGCCCGCGTCCTCGGGCCGGGACGCCACGTGGTGGTCGGCTACGACGGGCGGCACAAGTCCGACGTGTTCGCCGCCGACACGGCCCGCGTGCTGACCGGGGCGGGCCTGCGCGCCTCGGTCATGGCCGGCAAGTGGCCCACCCCTGTCCTGGCGTTCGCCGTGCGCCACCTGGGCGCGGACGCGGGCGTCATGGTCACCGCCTCGCACAACCCTCCCCAGGACAACGGCTACAAGGTCTACTGGGGCGACGGCGCGCAGATCGTGCCGCCGATCGACCAGGAGATCTCCGCCGCCATCGACGCGGTCGGCCGGGTGGACGCCCTCCCGCTGGGCGAGGACTGGCAGACCCTCGACCACGACGACATCGTCGTGCCGTACCTGCGGGCCCTGGCCGCGCTCCCGATCGGCGACGCCCGCGAGATCGCGGTCGCGTACACGCCGTTGCACGGCGTCGGCGGCGCGACCGTCTCCGAGGCGTTCCGCGTGGCGGGCTTCGAGGTGCCGGTCACGGTGAGCCGGCAGGCGATGCCCGACCCAGACTTCCCCACCGTGGCGTTCCCCAACCCGGAGGAACCGGGCGCCATGGACCTCGCGCTCGAACTCGCCGCCGCGACCCGCGCCGACCTGGTGATCGCCAACGACCCGGACGCGGACCGCTGCGCGGTGGGCACCCCGCTGCCGGGCGGCGGCTACCGCATGCTGACCGGCGACGAGGTGGGCGGCCTGCTGGCCGAGCACGTGCTGCGGCACACCTCGGGCGGCGACCGGCTGGTCGCCACCTCGATCGTGTCGTCGTCGCTGCTCGCCAAGATCGCCGCCGGTCACGGCGTGCGGCACGCCGAGACGCTGACCGGCTTCAAGTGGATCATGAAGACGGGCCCGGGGCTGGTCTTCGGCTACGAGGAGGCGCTGGGCTACAGCGTGGGATCAGACTCCGGACCGCCGGTCCACGACAAGGACGGCGTGGGGGCCGCCCTCACCGTGGCCGGGATGGCCGCCGCGGCCAAGCGGGACGGCAGGTCGCTGCTCGACCTGCTGGACGACCAGGCCCGCCGCTACGGCCTGCACGCGACCGCCCAGCTCTCCGTCCGGGTCGATGACCTGTCGCTGATCGCGAAGGCCATCGAGCGCCTGCGTACGCACCCGCCGATGGAGCTGGCGGGCCGGACGGTGGAGTCGGCCGAGGACCTGTCCCAGGGGGTGGCGGGGCTGCCGCCCACCGAGGGCCTGCGCTACCGCCTGTCCGGCGACGCCCGGGTCGTCGTCCGGCCCAGCGGCACCGAGCCCAAGCTCAAGTGCTACCTGGAGGTGGTCGTACCGGTCGAGGGCGACGACGTCGCGCCCGCCCGGGCCCGGGCCGCGCAGGACCTGGATGACCTGAAGAAGGACCTCGGCGTCGCCCTCGGCCTTTGAGCGTGCCTACCGGCAGATCGTGTCCCGGGCCGGCCGATCGCCGGTGACCAGGAACGTGGTGACGGTGTCGTCACCACACGCGTTGCCGTTGACCAGGTAGGACCCGTGCCCGCCCGAGTCGACGGCGACCATGCGCGCCCGGCTCCCGAAGGCCTCGCGCATCCGCAGGGCGCCGCTGTACGGCGTCGCCGGGTCGCGCAGGTTCTGCACGAGCAGCACGTTGGACGGTCCCTGCGACGTGACCCGCACCGGCGCCTCCGCCGGCCGGTAGGGCCAGTAGGCGCAGGGACCGATGTTCACCGGCATGCCGCCCGTGAGCGGGTGAGCCGCCCGGTCGCGGGCCACCAGCCGCCGGTGCAGGTCGGCCGAGCTCGGCCACTCGACGTCGTTGCAGATCGTCGCGGCCACCGAGGCCGCGGCGTTCTGCAGCGCCGCGTCCGGCGCGGTGGAGGGCTCGGGGAGGGGAGCCGAGCCGAGGCCCGCCCGCATGAGCCCGGCCAGGGTGGGGAACCCGGTATCGGAGTACAGCGCGTTCAGCATGGTCTCCCGCAGGACCGCGCCGTCGAGCCGCGGCGGATTGGCGCCGGACCACGGAATCGGGGCGCGGTCCAGGCGCTCGGCGAGGTCCAGGAAGGTGCGGCGGACCGCCGCGGCGTCAGTCCCCAGGCCGTACTCGTCGTCACGGGCGGCGGCCCAGGCCGCGAAGTCGGGGAAGCGGTCCTCGACGCCCACCGAGTAGTTGGCCAGCCAGCCGCGGGCGACCTTGTGCGGGTCGGGATCGTCGTTGCTGTCGAGGATCACCCGGTCGGTCCGGCCGGGGAACATCGTGGCGTAGACGGCCCCGGCGTACGTGCCGTAGGAGACGCCCCAGTAGGACAGGCGGTCCTCCCCGAGGGCCCGGCGGATGGCGTCGATGTCCCTGGCCTCGTTGCGCGTGCTGATGCTGCGCAGCACGGGGCCGCCGTTGCGGGCGCAGGCCTCGGCGAACCTGCGGGCGTACGCGACGTTCTCCCCGATGTCACCGCCGGCCGAGGGGTAGGGCTTGAGCCGGCTGGACGCCAGGTCGTCGTGCGCGAGCCCGCAGGAGACGGGCGAGCTCTGGCCGACGCCCCGCGGGTCGAAGCCGACCAGGTCGTAACGGTCGAGCACGGCGCTCGGCAGCCGCTTCGCCATCGTGCTCGGCCTGCTCAGGCCCGGGCTGCCCGGTCCTCCGGGGATGAGCAGCAACACGCCCCTGCGCAGTCCCGGCCGCGCCGTACGGATCCGGGAGACGGCCAGGGAGACCGTGCCGCCCGGCTTGCCGTACGTGAGAGGGACCTGAAGCGTCGTGCACTCCTGGCGGGGGTCCAGCCCGGCGGCGGTGCCGCATGAGGTCCAGGTCGTGGCGGCGTGAGCCGTGACCGGGGTAGCGGTGAGGGAGATCAGGGCGGCTGCGCCGATCGAGGCGATGCGGTTCATGATTCTCGGCTTTCGATTCGTGTGGGGGTGCGGCGGCCGGTCACTGGCGGGCGCCGATGGTCTCGGCCGGGCGGGCGCGCAGGGCGAGACGCGCGGGGAGGCTGGTGGCGACCAGGGCGAGCGCGGCCACGGCGGCGATCACCAGCGCGTAGCCGGCCGGGGGGACGTACGGCAGGGCCGACCCGGTCATCCCCCTGCTGAAGGCAGACAGAGTGATCAGCGCGATGCCGGTCCCGGCGAGCACGGAGACGATCAGCGCGGTCAGGGTCTCCAGGCGGAGCATGCGCAGCACCTGCCGCCGGGTCGCGCCGACCAGGCGGAGCAGGGCCAGCTCCCCCGATCGGTCCGTGGTGGACATGGCCAGCGTGTTGACCACGGCGATCGCGCTGAACGCGATGATCAGGCCCATGGCCACATAGTTGACCTCGGCGTTCGGCGTCCGCGTCCCGGTCCCCTCCGCCGGCGACACCAGCGGTGCCACGGCGGCCAGGGCCGCACGCGAGACCGAGGGGGCCTCGACGAGCAGGGTGCCCGAGGGATCGTCGACATGACCGGCCACCAGCGCGTACGGCAGGGTCAGGTCGCCGAAGCCGAGGCCGCGGGAGTAGATCGCCGCGACCTTCAGCTCCGCCGGGGTCCCGTCGCCCAGGGTGAGCTTGAGCGCCTTGCCGACCGACAGCCCGAGCCTGGATGCCGCCGACTCGCTCAGCGCGGCCGACCCGGCGCCGAACCCGTCGAGCGAGCCGGACACGACTCCGAGGTCCACGGCCTGCCCGATCGGCCGCTCGCCGCCGTCGACGCCCTGCGCGCCGTACTTGTCCAGCCCGATGCGCACGGAGGTGCGCACCACCGAGGTGACCGCCTTCACGCCCGGCACGCGGCGCACCGCGTCCGCCGTCGCGCCGCTCACCACGTAGTCGGCGTGGGTGCCGGCGGCGGCCTGCGCGGCCGACGCGTGCCCCATCGTGGTCTGGGTGAACAGGATGGTGCAGGTCATGGCCACCAGCAGGGTCAGCGGCGCCATCACGGAGGCCATCCGTCCCGGGCCCGTCCGCAGGTTGCGCGCCGCCAGGTATCCGGCGCGGGAGGCACGCAGCGCGATGCCGAGCAGGGCGGTCGCGGCGCGGGCGAGCACCGGCCCGAGCAGGGTGACGGCCACCGTCCAGACGAGCGCGGTCAGCATCGTCACGGGACTCGACGCCGCCTCGGTCTCGAGTCCCGACAGCACCAGCGTCAGCACGATCCCGCCGGCGACGCAGAGGACGCCCGCGATCGACCGGCCGAGGGGCAGGCGGCTCTCGCCCATGGCGGCCTCGCCCAACGCCTCGACGGGACGGATCCGCGCGGTCCGGCGGACCGAGAGGCGGGTCGCGGCCCAGGCCGCCGCCACGGCGGCCAGCAGGGCGGCCGCCGCCGGGAACGGGCTGACCACCAGGCGCAGGTTCTCCGGCATGGCGCCCAGCTCGACGAACCGGCCGCGCAGCCAGAACCCGAGGGCGATGCCGGCCGCCGAACCGATGACGCCGGCCGCGAGGCCGACCAGCAGCGACTCGCCGCCCAGCAGCCTGCGCACCTGCCCGGGCGTGGCGGCGACCGCGCGGAGGAGGGCGATCTCGCGCCGTCGCTGCTGGACCGCGAGGGCGGCGGTGCCGGTCACGACGAGGATCGCCACCAGCAGGGACGTGCCGCCCAGCGCGCCACCGAGGCTGATCAGCCGCACCCGGGCCTGCTCCGCGTCGAGGAACTCCACCGTGCCGCGCTCGTCCCCGGTGTAGGCCACGAGGCGCTCTCCTGTGGAGAGCACCGACGACACATCCACCGGCATCCCCGCCCTGGGGAACACGCCGATCGCGGTCACCAGGCCCGGGCGTCCGGCCAGCCGGCGGGCCTCGGACGTCGTGAAGAACACCGTGTCCTGGCTCGGCAGGGCCTGCGCGGTGACCCCCACGACCCGGTACGCCTCGCCCCGCACGTGCAGGGCCGCGCCCACGGACAGGCCGGAGCGGGCGTCCACGACCACCTCGTGGTCCTCACGCGGCGGGCGTCCCTGCGCGACGGCGAACGGCGTGAGCCCCGCCGACTCCCACCCGTGCCCGAGTGCGTGTCCGTTGACGGGGAAGGTCACCTCGGTCAGCACCTTCGAGACGCCCGGCAGGCCGCGCAGCCTCGCGGCCGCCGCCGCGGGGATCCAGACCCGCTCCGAGAGCGGCTTGGCCTTCGTCTTGACCTTCCCGGAGGACTTGGTCACGGTCTCGTGGACGTTCTGGTCGCCGGCGACGATCAGCGGCGCCGCCGCGTAGCGCTCCGGCGCGACCCCGCCCCGCAGGCCGGTCTCCAGCAGCATCAGGCACGCGCAGACCAGCGCGGCGGCGCACACCAGCGCCACGAACGCCCCCGCGAACGCCGCCCTGCGGTGCCGCAGGGTCTTCAGTGCGAGTCCGGTGATCATGCCGCGTACGCCCCCAGCCTCGTCATGCGCTCGGCGACCTTCTCGGAGCTCGGCGCGGCCATCGCGTCCACGATCCGGCCGTCGGCGAGGAACAGGACGGTGTCGGCGTAGGAGGCGGCCACCGGGTCGTGGGTGACCATCACGACGGTCTGGCCGAGGCTTTCCACCACCTCCCGCAGCAGCCGGAGCACGTCACGGGCCGTCATCGTGTCGAGCGCGCCGGTCGGCTCGTCGCCGAAGACCACCTGCGGCCGGGTCACCAGCGCCCTGGCGATGGCCACCCGCTGCTGCTGCCCGCCGGACAGCTGGGCGGGGCGGTGCCCGGTGCGGCCCGCGAGCCCCACGCGCCCGACGATCTCATCAAGCCACGCCCGGTCGACCCGTGCCCCGGCCAGCCGCATCGGCAGCGTGATGTTCTCCAGCACGGTCAGGGACGAGACCAGGTTGAACGCCTGGAACACGAAGCCGATCCGCTGCCTGCGCAGCTCCGTCAACCTGGTCTCGTCCATGCCGGACAGCTCCGTGCCGCCAAGCCACACCGAGCCGGAGGAGGGCGTGTCCAGCCCCGCCGCGCAGTGCAGGAACGTGCTCTTGCCCGAACCCGACGGTCCCATCACAGCGGTGAAGCTCCCGCCCGGGATGTTCACCGACACCTCACGCAGGGCGGCCACCGCGCCCTGTCCCTTTCCATACACCTTGCTCACCGCGTCAAGGCGAAGCACCTCTGTCATGTGCTCAAGCCTGCCGACCAGCGGACATGCGGCCCAGAGACGGCTTCACCTCCTGCCCATGACGTCCTCATGATCCGGACACTGGTAGACATATGCGCGTGATTCGCGTACTCCTTGCCGAGGACCAGCACGTCATCAGGAGCGCCCTCGCCGCCCTGCTCGGGCTGGAGGAGGACCTGGAAGTCGTCGCGACCGTGGAGTCCGGAGAGGCCGCCCTGGCCGCCGCGCTGGTCCACCGCCCCGACGTCGCCGTCCTCGACATCGACATGCCCGGGAGGCTGGACGGCCTGGCGGCCGCCGCCGAGCTCCGCACGCGCCTGCCCGCCTGCCGCGCTCTGATGCTGACCGCGTACGGCAAGCCGGGGCACCTGCGCCGCGCCCTCGGCGCCGGTGTGGCCGGATACGTGCTGAAGACGGCGCCGCCGGACGAACTCGTGGCCGCCATCCGCAAGATCGCGGCCGGCGAGCGCGTGCTCGACCCCTCGCTCGCGGTCACCGCCTGGGACCTGGCGGACAACCCGCTCACCCCGCGCGAGGCGGACGTGCTCCGCCTGGCCGCCTCCGGCGCCGACGCCACGGACATCGCCGCGCGGCTCCACCTGGCCGCGGGCACCGTGCGCAACTACCTCACCGTGATCGTCACCAAGCTCAACGCCCGCAACCGGACCGACGCCGTGCGCATCGCCACCGAGGCCGGCTGGATCTAGGCGGGCACCGGCGCGCGGTGCGGCACGCAGGCGTCCAGCGTGAATCGGTCGCCGTCGACGTGCGAGGTCAGCCGCCCGTCCAGGGCGGCGAGGCGGGTGGTCAGGTTGCCGATGCCGGACGACCCCCGCCGCGTCTTTCCCGCGCTCACCCCGTCGTTGCGCACCCGCAGCCGCAGCCCGCTCTCGTCGGCGCGCATCGTGATCGCGCAGTGGCGGGCCTCGCTGTGCCTGAGCACGTTCGTCACGGCCTCCCTGAGCACGGTGCCCAGCACGGTCTCGACCTCGGCGGGCAGGTTCGGCTCGACCGGCTCCACGGTCACCCGGATCCCGGCGGCCGACAGCACCGTGCGCGCCGACTCCACCTCGGCCGCCAGGGACAGCTCCCGCTGCTCGCCCGACACCGAGCGCAGGTCCGCCCGCGCCCCCTCCGCCATGGCGACGATCTCCTCGATACGCTCCTGCGGGCACTTGAGGCGGCGGGCCAGCTCACAGGTGAGAAGGATCGCGGCCAGGGAGTGCCCGAGCAGGTCGTGCAGGTCGCGGGCGGCACGCAGGCGCTCCTCGACGATCGCGGAGCGGGCCAGGCTCTCCCTCGCGGCCTGGAGCTCCTTCACGATCTGGGCCAGGCGGAGCAGGGCGTAGACCACCAGCCCGGTGACGAGCGCGCTGACCGTGCTGTTGGCGAGGACGGGGGCGGGCAGGCCGAACAGCATCCCGGCCCCGGCGACGCTCGCCACGATCGCCGCCGCCATCGGCCACGCCACCCGCCATGGGAACGCGAGCAGGACCGGCCCGGCGAGGAAGCCCGCCGCTCCGAGCCAGACGGGTCCGAAGAGCGGGATGGGGGCGTACGTGAGCACCGCCATCACGGTGAGCGCCGCCATGTGACGCCCGTTGACGGAGCGGAGCTGCATGACGACGATCACGGCGAGGCACGCCGCGGCCGGGATCACGAGAGCGCCGGAGAGCTGGAGCAGCGCCTTGACGCTGAAGCCCACGAGGACGGCCGCGAGCACCGTGACCGACACCGCGTACGACGCCTCGTTGGCGAGCCTCGGCAGGGGCCGTCGCCGCCTTCGGTCCGCCGGGGGTTCGGAAGCGCGGGCGTCGCCGGAGCCCGTCTCGCCGGGCGCCGCCTCGACGGAAGGGCCCCGGGGAAGCGTCGCCTCCACCACGAAGCGTCCGGAGGGGGACAGACCGGTGGTGAGGGTGCCGCCCGCCTCCTCCAGCCGGAGGCCGTCGAAGTCGGGGCCCTCGGCGGTGCGGTGGCCGTCGTCGACGACCCGCAGCCGCACCCTGTCCCCCTGCTCGTCTCCCTGCTCGCTCGTCTCGATGACGCACAGCCGGGCGGTGCCCCGCCGTACGACGTCGGTGACGGCCTCGCGCAGCACGCTCGCCAGCAGCGCCCCGCCGGGACCGAGCGGCTCGGTGTGGCCGCCGCGCACCTCGACGGCGATTCCCGCGGCGTCGAGCATGGCCCGCGCCGTGACCAGCTCGGGAGCGAGGGAGGTGGCGCGGTAGTTCGCTGAGGCGGCGCGGGCGTCGGTCAGTGCCGCACGTGCGGTGGCGGTCACCGAGGCCAGCACCTCGGCCGCGCCGTCCGGCTCCGCGAGCGCGCGGCGGCCGCCCTCGACGATCACCTCCAGGCTCCGCCCGAGGCCGTCGTTGAGCTCGGCCGCCAGGCGCAGCCGCTCGGCGGCCACGGCCGCGGCGGCCAGCGAGAGCCGGGCGGCGTGCATCTCGCCCGCGCGTTCCACGAGCCGGGTGAGGCCGAAGACGACCAGTGAGACCAGCACCACGGTGATCGTCGCGTCGGCCGTCGCCCCGCCGCGGGCGGCGTCGATCAGCGCCGCGCTCGCCACCACGAGCGGCGCGAGCACGCGCGCGGTATGACGATGGGCACGGGTCAGCAGCAGCGAACCGGCCAGGAATCCCAGGATCCCGGTGGAGACGCCGCCGGCGACGCTCGCCGTGTAGACGAGGACGGCCTGCGCGGCGAGCAGCCACCACTTCCTGAGCGTGAGCAGGTAGAGAACCTGCACGCCGAACACCGCCAGCGCGATCGGCGCACCCGCGACCACGTAGACGCTCGCGAGCGCGGCGAGCACAACGACGACGATCACTCGCGCCAGACGCACTCAGACCCCTTCGGCAAACGATTACCGCCCCGGCGTCGCGCGGGCACCGTGCACGCCCCCTACGTGATCAGGAGACGACGAAGGCGGCCACGACCAGGGCGACCGCGGCGGCGACGGCCGCCAGGGCGGACGGCGACCAGGTGACGCCGGTCTCGCCGGAGGAGCTCTCCCGGCGGGACCGGCTCATCTCGGTGAGCTGGTCGGCCACCCAGTCGGCATGGGTGCGGGCGCCGACGGCCTCGGCCGCCGCCCGCTCGGCCCGGTTCGCCGACTTGGCCGCCTTCGCGGCCCGCCCCGCGGCCCTGACCCGCTCACGGGCCGTCGCCTGGGGCGTCCAGCAGCGCACCGTGGTGTCCCCGGACTCGATCACGATGGCGTTGGTCACGGACACGTCGTCCACACTGTTCCAGGGGACGTAGGCGTTCCTCAGCACGTTGCGCACGCGGACGCCGCCCTCCTCGACGACGACGGCGGGCCGCAGCGCCATCACGAAGACCAGCGCCGTGATGACGCCGAGCACCGCGCCCGCGATCAGCGCGCTGGGCAGGTGGCCGTGGGCGGTCAGGTCCCACACGTTCCAGACGGCGAACAGCATCCAGAGCCAGCCGAGGAGCCAGGCCGCCTTCGACCGGAAGACCTGCGGCTTCATGCGCGCCACTTCATCTGCGCGTAGCCAGCTTTGATCACGCCGTTGATCAGCGCCAGCCGTTCGTCGAACGGGATGAAGGCCGACTTCATCGCGTTGACCGTGAACCACTGCAGGTCGTCCCAGTCGTAGCCGAAGGCATCGACCAGCTTGGCGAACTCCTGCGACACGCTCGTCCCGCTCATCAGCCGGTTGTCGGTGTTGACCGTCACCCGGAAGTACAGGCGGCGCAGCAGGCCGATCGGATGCTCGGCGATCGACGGGGCGGCCCCGGTCTGCAGGTTCGAGGTCGGGCACATCTCCAGCGGGATCCGCTTGTCGCGGACGTACGCCGCCAGCCTGCCGAGCTTGGCCTCGCCGTCGTCCGACACCGTGATGTCGTCGATGATCCGCACGCCGTGGCCGAGCCGGTCGGCGCCGCACCACTGGATGGCCTGCCAGATCGACGGCAGCCCGAAGCCCTCCCCCGCGTGGATCGTGAAGTGGGCGTTCTCCCGCTGGAGGTACTCGAACGCGTCCAGGTGCCGGGTGGGCGGGTAGCCGGCCTCGGCTCCGGCGATGTCGAAGCCGACCACGCCGAGGTCCCGGTAGCGTACGGCGAGCTCGGCGATCTCCATCGAGCGGGCCTGGTGGCGCATGGCCGTCAGCAGGGTGCCCACCCGGATCCGCGGCCTGCCGTCGGGCCCGGCCGAGCCGAGCCGGAAGCCTTCGAGCACGGCCTCCACGACCTGGTCGAGCGACAGGCCCCGGGAGGTGTGCTGTTCCGGGGCATACCGGACCTCGGCGTACATCACGCCGTCGTCCGCCAGGTCCTCGGCGCACTCCGCGGCCACCCTGACCAGCGCCTCGCGGGTCTGCATCACTCCGACGGTGTGCGAGAACGTCTCCAGGTAGCGCTCCAGCGAACCGGAGTCCGCGGCCTCCCTGAACCAGATCGCCAGCTCACCCGGGTCGTACGTCGGCAGCGTGTGGCCGCATTCGCGGGCGAGGTCGACGATCGTGCCGGTCCGCAGCCCACCGTCGAGATGGTCGTGCAGGAGCACCTTGGGCGCCCTGCGAATCTCCTCCAGCGTGGGCAGCCTGGTCATGCACCCTCCTCGCCGCTGTCGTTCTTCCGGCAATCCTAAGCCTGGCCGCGCTCACTCCTCGCGGTTGGCGGTGTCCGGGGAGAACGCGGGCAGGCAGACTGCCACGTACTCCGCGCCGGACGGCCCGGAGCTGTAGCGGATCTTCTCGCCGGGCTCGCTGACGAACGCCTGCCCCGCCTCGATCACGGTCGTGCCGCCCGCGTGCTCCACGACGACCGACCCCTTGAGCACGAGCGTGTACTCGCCGAACTCCGGGGTCTGCGCGGGCTCCTCCCAGTCGGGCGGGGCCACCATGTGCGCGATGGAGACCTGCTCGTCGCCGCTGTTGACGCGGCCGACGTACTCGTCAATGACCTTGCCGCCCGGCACCGGGATGCGGGTGGGGCCCTCGATCCTCCTGACCATGCCGCCCAGTGTGTCAGTTGATCCGGAATAACGTCATATGCGCATATCCGCACTACGCTTCGGCGGCGCTCCGCCACCGGCCGGGGCGCCGGGGGCGCTACCGTCGGAGGGCCGTCGAGGGAAAGGTGCCCATGAAGCCCGCAGACCCGTCCGCCCTGCCTGTCCGCCGCCTCGGCCTCGCAGACCTGCCCCACTGCCTCGACCTCGCGCAGGACCGCTCCTGGCCGAGGGAGGAGCGCAAGTGGCGGCTCCTGCTGGAGAACGGCGAGGGCTTCGGCGTCGACGCCCCGGACGGCGGCGGACTGGCGGGGACGGTCGTCCTCACCCGCTACGGCAAGACGGCGGCCGCGGTCGGCATGATGCTGGTGGCCTCCCGCTACGGCGGGCGAGGGCTGGGACGCCGTCTCCTGGACCACGTCCTCGCGGAGGCCGGCGACGCGACCCTGTTCCTGTACGCGACGGAGTACGGCCGGCCCCTGTACGAGAAGCTCGGCTTCGAGACGGTCGGCGTGATCGAGGCCCGGGTCGGCCGCTTCGACGCCGGCGACGACCCGTACGGCGGGTCAGGTCCCGGGCGGAGCGCCTCACGGCTCGCCGAGCCCGGGCGGGACCTGGCCGCGCTGTGCGCCCTCGACATCGAGGTCTTCGGGGCCGACCGGTCGCGCCTGCTGGCCCGCCTGTTCGCCTTCGCCGAGCAGGTCAGGGTCGCCGAGCGGGACGGCGAGATCACCGGCTACGGGGCGGCCTGGCGGAGCGGTGACCGGCTGTTCGTCGGGCCGGTCGTCGCGGAGGACGACGAGACCGCCCGCGCCCTCATCACCGATCTGGCCCGGGACGCGGACATCCGGATCAGGATCGACCTCGACCACCGCCGCCAGGAGTTGATCTCGTGGATCGCCGGGCGCGGCGTGCCGCAGTCCTCCACGACGTCGTTCATGGTCCACGGGGGGCGGGCGCTCCCCGGCGACCGGTCCCGTCTCGTCGCCTCGTTCATGTCGGCGCTCGGCTGAGCCGACAGAGGCGGGCGGCGGCCTCGAAGTCCGGCGCACCGCGCCGGCTCCGGCGGCCACGCGGACGGCGGAAAGGGGCGCCCCGGCGAACGGGACGCCCCTCCTCCGACGACGGCGGGGAACCGGCGGACGGGTCAGACCGCCTCCAGCACCGGCTCCTCCCGTGCCTCGACCGGCTGCCGCCGGAACCGGAGCCCGGTGAGGGCCACGGCCAGGCCGACGAGGGCGAACCCGGCCGAGACCACGATCGCGGCGCGGAAGCGGGCGATCGGGTCGCCGCCGTCCGCCCCCGAGGTCAGGACGGCGGTGACGATCGCCAGCACCACGGCTCCGCCGACCTGGCCGGAGGTGTTCAGCAGGCCCGAGGCGAGCCCCTGCTCCTCGTCGCCGACCCCGGCGGTCGCCTGGATGTTGAGCGAGGGGAACGACAGCGCGAACGCGATGCCCAGCAGGACCATGCCCGGCAGCACCATCGTGAGCAGGCTTGGGTGGAGGTCCACCCGCAGGAACACCGCGTACCCCGCGAGCAGCGCCACCGAGCCCACCACGATCAGGCGCGCGGTGCCGAAGCGGTCGGCGAACCCGCCCATCTTGGTCGAACTGATCGCGACCAGCAGCCCCGCCGGCAGGAACGCGAGGGCGGTCTGCAGGGCGCTCCAGCCCAGCAGGTTCTGGAAGTACTGCATCGCCACGAACTGGAAGCCGACGTACGAGCCGAACAGGATGACCAGGCCGATGTTGGCCCGGGCGAGCGGCGCGGAGCGCAGGATGCCGAGCCGGACCAACGGGTGCCGCACCCGGCGCTCCAGCCAGACGAAGAGGCCGATCAGGGCGGCGGCCCCCGCGAGCGACAGCACGGTGCGCGCCACGCTCACCTTGGGCGCCTCCACCACGGCGAAGACCAGGAGCAGCATGGCCGCGGTGATGGTCGCGGCGCCGAGGAGGTCGTGGCCGCCCTCGCCGCGCTCCTCGCCCCGCCGGAGCAGCCGCAGCCCGGCCACCAGAGCGATGATCGCGACGGGCACCGGCATGAGGAACGTCCAGCGCCATCCGATCTCGGTGAGCACGCCGGACAGGACCAGTCCGAGCGAGAACCCGCTGGCGCCGCAGGCGGTGAAGATGCTCAGGGCCCGGTTGCGGGCGGGACCCTCGGCGAAGGTCGTGGTGATGATGGACAAGGCGGCAGGCGCGGTGAACGCGGCGCTGACGCCCTTCACGAAACGGGCCGCGATCAGCAGCGTCCCGTCGCTCATCAGCCCGCCGAGCAGCGAGGCGACGGCGAAGACGGCCAGGGCGGCCAGGAACACCCGGCGGCGGCCGAGCAGGTCGGCGGTCCGGCCCCCGAGCAGCAGCAGACCGCCGTATCCCAGCACGTAGCCGCTCACCACCCACTGCAGCGATGAGGTGGACATCCCGAGATCGGCCTGGATGGACGGGAGCGCCACCCCGACCATCGACACGTCAAGGGCGTCGAGGAACACGACGGCGCAAAGGACGGTGAGGGCACCCCACAGGCGGGCCCCCCAGCGCTCGTCCCGAGTGGAGGAAGTCATGGCACGGGAACTTACATGCACATGCATTCAATGCACAAGCAATTAATGCCTTTGCATCTAATGCGCACGCATGGTATGGTCGCGCCGAGAAAGGCGGTCTCGCATGAACGACATCGACACCGGCTTCGTGGTCATGGCCTGGCGCGAACTGCTCGCCCGGCACGCGGAAGTGTCGTGCGCGCTGGAGCGGGAGCTGAGCGACAAGCACGGGCTCGGCGTGAGCGAGTTCGAGGTGCTGGAGCGCCTCGTGGAGGGCCAGTTCTCCTGCGCGGAGCCGGGGACGGTCAAGTTCCGGGTGCAAGAGCTCGCCCACCAGGTCCACCTGAGCCAGAGTGCTCTGTCGCGCCTCATCGCCCGCCTGGAACGCGAGGGACTGGTCGCCCGCGCGCTGTGCGAGGCGGACCGGCGCGGGGTGTTCGTGCACGTCACCGAGGAGGGCCGGCGACGGCACGCGGAGGCGACCCCCACCCATCGGGCCGTCCTGTCCGCGCACCTGTTCCCCCACCTCGTGAACGCCGGTTACGCGCCGCCCGTCCCGGACGAGGCGCCACGCCCCCTCTGATCGGGGGCGCCGCCCACGGCACGTGAGCGGGCAGGACGCGCCCGCCCCGCGGTGCCCCATGCGGGCCGTGTCCCATCCGGACGGGACAACTGCCATGCCGAAAGGGGACGGCGGGCTCATGCGGACCGGGACAGAGCTCCGTCATCGTTCTCGGTAGGCGGCGGATGGTCCGCCGGCCACCGAGGAGTACCCGTCGTGAGCTCGTCGTCCCCCACCCCGCACAGGCCATGTGGGCCTCAGCAGTGATCGACCTGGCGGCGCCGGCCGTCGCGACCGCACCTGCCGGCATGCTCGTCCCCGCTACGGCCGCCTCGCCGGTCACCGGTCTCGACCTGGTCGGCGCCGGCGCCGCCGGGCTCGTGGGCGTGCTGGCCGCCGGGCTGTCCGGCAGTCTCCTCCCCCGCCTGTGGCGTGCGCTGCGGCGGCGGGCGCAGCGCACGCCGTACGGCGGCGCGGGCGATCCCCGGTTCCTCGCCGAAGGGCTCGTCGACCGGCTGCGCCAGGCGGGACCGGCCGAGGCGCTGGCGTCCGTGGTCACCGCACTCCGCGACAATCTGGGCGTCACCGGCGTGGCCGTGGAGGTCACCGACGGGCTGCCCGGCCGTCTGGAGAGCGGCGACGTCGGCGCCGATCCCCGGCGGATCCCGCTCGTCTGGCACGGCGAGCTGGTGGGCAGCCTCCTCGTCGGCTCGCGGGGACCGCGCCGGTTCGCTCTCGCACACGACCGGGTGCTGGCCGCGCTCGCCCCCTACGCCGCGGACGCGGCGCACGCGGTGCGGGTGTCCGCCGATCTGCGGCGCTCGCGTGAGCGCGTCCTGGCCGCACGGGAGGAGGAACGCCGGCGGATCCGCCGCGACCTGCACGACGGCCTCGGACAGACGCTGAGCACCATGGCCATGACGATCAACATGGCCAGGATCACGCTGCGGGACTCGGCGCAGGCCGCGCGACCTGGCCGGCCTGCCGTCCACCGTGGAGACGGCCGTCTACCGCATCGTCCAGGAGGCGCTCACCAACGTCCGCAGGCACGCCCGCGCCGGCGCGGCGGAGGTGGAGGTGACACGGACCGGCACGTTGCGGGTCCGGATCAGCGACGACGGCGCCGGGCTGCCCTCGACGGCACGTGCCGGAGTCGGGACGGTCTCCATGCGCGAGCGTGCGGCCGAACTCGGCGGCACCTGCGCGATCACCTCCCGGCCCGGCGGCGGAACCGTGGTCGAGGCCCTGCTCCCGCTGCCGGTCGACACCCGGCACCACGTCTGACCACGGGAAGGCGGCGGGGTCAGACGATCACGAGGGGCACGCCGTCCGCGTCCACCAGCACATCGTTCTGCGCCACCCTCGCGCCCGCCTCCGTCAGCCGCAGGGCCGCCTCCTCCGGGTCCTCGGCGGCGATGGCGACATGCCGGAACCCCCGCCGCCACGGGTCGGGGGTCCACGGGCTCGCGGTCGTGGGGGCGGTGAACGTGAACACCTCCAGGACCGCGTCCCCGGCCAGCAGGTATGTGATCAGGAAGCCTCGCGGGTCCTGGTCCTGCGTTATCTGGCCGACGACCTCGTAGCCGAGCGTGTCCCGGTAGAAGGCCAGCGCGACATCGAGGTCGGCGGACGTGACCGCCACGTGGTCGAAGACCGGCGGCGCCGTACGCGGCCTGCTCAGGGCGGCCAGCCGTTCCCGCTCGGCCAGTTCCGGCGAGGCGACCCGGTGATACCGCAGATAGTTGTCCGTGATCTCCAGATGGGTGCCGTCCGGGTCCTGGAAGAACGCGATGCGCACGCCGCCGACCGCGTCGAGCGGCGGCAGTGTGAAGGGCACCCCGGCGTCGCGGACGCGCTCGGCCCGCAGATCGACGTCGCCGACCTTGAAGCCGATGTGCCGGATGCCGCGCTGGAGGTCGTCGTTCACCCAGCCGCCGAGATCGCCGTCGCCCGTCTCGACCAGTTTGAGCAGCACGGGCCCCGCCGCCAGCCAGGCGACACCCGGACTTCCCGCCGGCCCCTCGGCGGGGGCGAGATCCAGCAGGTCACGGTAGAAGTCGAGCGAGCGGCCCAGGTCGGCGACGCCGAGCGCGACATGCCGGATGCCCCGGTGATCGGACATGGCTCTCCCCTCTGCGCGTCCGGCCGGTCCGGCACGGCAGGACCACCCTGGCACACCGTCCCGTACGGCCGATCACGCCGCCCTCCCGGCAGGCGCGCAGGAGCGGGCCTGCGCGGCCTCGTCGGCCCGCAGCCCGGGCGCCAGCGCGAGGGTGACCGCGACGGAGGCCACCGCCATCACACCCATGGCGGCCGCGGCCGAGGTGAACTGGGCCACTGCCCCCGCGACCGCCGCGCCGACCCCCTGCATGGTGAGCACGCCGGACGACTGCAGCCCGAGCGCCTGCCCGCTCATCTCCTCCGGGGTGACAGCCATGAGGCGTTCCTGGAGCAGGAGGCTGGCCGAATATCCGGCCGAGGCGAGCACGACGGCGGCGACCGCGACCGGCAGGGACGGGTGGAAGAGGAAGACCAGGTAGGGCACGGCGAGCAGCAGCCGCAGCGGAGCGCTCAGCCGCTCGCGCCACCGCCTGGGGACGAACCGCCCCATCAGCGTGTCACCGGCGAGCATCCCTGCGGCGGCACAGGCGAACAGCGGCCCGGCGTGCCGGGAGTCGTAGGCGACGTACAGCGACTCGCAGCCGACGATCAGGCCGTTCGGCACCCACAGAGCCAGGTAGAGGCGGCGGCGCGACCCGGACGACCAGAGCGCGCGGTTGATCCGCCACGTCTCCGCGGGCGAGGGCCGTCCCTGCGCGCGGGGCGGACGGGCCGTGAGCCCCCACCGGGCGACGGCCGCGGCGGCGAGATACAACCCCGCCCCCGCGAGCAGGGTGCCACGCGGGGACAGCGCGGTCACGAGCACGCCTCCGGTGACGAAGCCGATGATCTGCTGCACGCCGACCGACATGCTGAGCACCGAGCGGCCGAGCAGGTAGCCGTCCCTGGGCAGGATCTCGTTGAGCAGCCCGAACCGGACTCCGCCGCCGAGGGAGGCGGCGAGCCCCATGCCGAGGACGACCGCGAACACCGCCCACAGCGGCAGCCCGGGCACGGCGAGCGCGGCCGTGCCGGCGCAGTGGACCAGCGCCAGCGCCGCCATCGCGGCGCGCGGGGGCAGCCGGTCGGCGGCCGACAGCAGCACCGTCGCCCCGAGCACCTGCGCGAAGGACGAGCCGAACATGCTCAGGGCCGACAGCAGCGGCGACCCCGTCGCCCCGTACACGAGCGTGCCGAGCGCCAGGCCGCTCACCGTCGAAGCCGCCACCTGCGCGGACGCGACGGTGAACAGGGGCGTGAACTCGGGGGTGCGAAACAGTTGTCGATATGTGCGCATGACGGGAGCCTCGATCACCGCCGCACTCCGCCGTTATTGTTTCGCGGGGAGGCGAAACATGGGCTGGTGGCTGGTCAACGCCGACACTCTCGCGGAGAGCCGGTTCGTGATCTCCCCGCTGGCCGAGGCCACCGCCTGCCTGTTCACCCTGGAGAGGGCGTCGGCCGCGCATCCGGGCGAGCGGGCATGGCTCGACACCCACCTGCCCGCCTACCGGTCCCGCCTGGCCGGCGACCCGATCACGGCGCTGCTGCTCAGGGCCGCGCGGGGACGCAACTGGACCGCCGACTTCCTCACGCCCGCTCCGACCGGCGAGGGCGAGCCCGCCTTCGAGGAGGAACTGGCCCGCGTCCGCGCGACCCCGCCCGAGACCGCGCACGCCGACATCGAGGTGGCGCTGCGCGGCCCGTTGCCGGAGTCGCTGCGCCGTCCCGACCTGCCCGAACGCGCGGCCGGCCTGCTGGAGTGGGTGTGGACGCGAACTGTGCTGCCCGACTGGCCGCGCCGTCGGCGGATCATGGAGGCCGACATCGTCGCCCGCGTGGGCCATGTCAGCCAGGGCGGCTGGGCCGCCGCGCTGAACGACATGCGCAAGGGGATGCGCTGGCTCGGCGGCAACCGGTTGCAGATCAACACCTACGACTACCCGCCGAGGCAGATCGGCGGGGCGAGGCTGATGTTCGTCCCGGTCACTCCCCGCCAGGCGTGGACCGCCTGGACGGCGGGCCGGCACTACGCCCTGGTCTACCCCTGCTCGGGAACGCTGGCCGAGCCGGACCGGGCGCCGGCGCCCGAGACGCTCGGCAGGCTGCTCGGCCCGGCGCGGGCGCGGGTGCTCGTGCTGCTCTCCGCGCCGAAGAGCACGACCCATCTCGTGGCGCTGACCGGCCAGGGGCTGGGATCGGTGGGCCGCCACCTCAAGGTGCTCCTCGACGCCGGTCTCGTACGGCGCCGCCGGGCCGGGCGGTCGGTCCTGTACTACCGCACGCCCCTCGGCGACGCCCTCGCGGCGAGCGACGCGGAGTATCGTTCGCTATAGTGAACATATGGTTCCGTTGAAGATGCCTTCATGAGCGGGGCGGCCGCGGCGATCGGCGCCCAGATCCGGCTGCGCCGGGCGCAGCGCGGGATGAGCGCGGCCGAGCTCGCCCGCCGGGCCGGTCTCGGCAAGGCGACGCTGTCCGGCCTGGAGGCGGGCACCGGCAATCCGACGATCGAGACGCTGGAAGCCGTCGCCCTGGCGCTGCACATCCCCCTGACCGACCTGCTGACCAGGGACACCGACACCGGTCCCGTCCACCTGCCCTCGACGCCCGCGGCCGCCGACGGCCCGACACGCGAACTGCTGCGCCGGATCGGCAGCGGGCACAGCCTGGAGCTGTGGCGGCTGCGCGTCCCCCCGCACACCGACCTCGACGGCATCCCGCACGCGCCCGGCACCGTCGAGCACCTGTTTGTCGCCTCGGGCGAGGTCACGGCCGGCCCGGACGACGACCCGCGTCTCCTCGGGCCGGGCGACCTGCTGGCCTTCGCGGGCGACCGCCCGCACCGCTACCGCACCGGCGACGCCCCGGCGGACGTCACGGTCGTCATCGCCTCGCCCGTGGCCGGCTGAGCCCTGCCTCCGCTGCCTCCCCTGCCTCCCCGCCGAGCCCGTCCAGGAAGGACCCGCCCATGTCGTGGTTGCCGTTGTTTCCCCTGCTCGGCGTCTGGATCCTGGTGGTGATGAGCCCGGGTCCCGACTTCCTCATCGTGCTCAGACACTCGGCCGGCGGGTCGCGGCGCAGCGGCGTACGCGCGGCCGCGGGCGTCGTCACCGGCATCGGCGTGTGGGCGGTCGCCGGTCTGTTCGGCGTCACCGTGCTCGTCCAGCGGTTCGAGTGGCTCTACATCGCCGCCCGCGTCGCCGGCGCGCTGTTCCTCGTCGCGTTCGGCGTGGCGACCATCCGCGCCGCTCGCAAGCAGTCGTCCCCGGACGGCGACGACGCGGCGCCGGTCGTCGCCGCGCACGGTCCGGGCAGGCTGCGCGAGTGGCGCGCCGGGCTGCTGACCAACCTCGCCAACCCCAAGGCCCTCGTCTTCTTCGGCGCCCTGTTCGCCAGCCTGCTCCCGCACCGTACGGACCTCGCCATGCGGGCGGTCACGCTCGGCGCGATGCTGGCAGTGGCGTTCGCCTGGTTCTCCGCCGTCGCCTTCCTGGCCGGCAGCCCGTGGATCACCAGGGGCTACCGGCGGCTGCGGAAGAGGCTCGACATGCTCACCGGCGGCCTGTTCGTCGGCATGGGCGCGCTGCTGATCACCCGCTGAGCCGATCCCTCCCGACCTCAGGCGGTGAGGCGGTCGATCACCAGCGGGAGCAGGTCGAGGCCGTCCTCGCCGATCTCGTACGCGCCCTCCAGAGCCTGGAGGGCCCGGTCGAACCTGGCGGCCTCGTCGGCGTACAGGGTCATCAGCGGGGCCCCGGCGCGGACCGTCTCACCGGGCTTGGCGTGCAGGACGATGCCCGCGCCGGCCGACACCGGGTCCTCCTTGCGGGCCCGTCCGGCCCCGAGCCGCCAGGCGGCCACGCCGACCTTGAGCGCGTCGAGCGTGCGCAGCGTGCCCGAGGCGGGGGCGACGACCACGGCCGACTCGGCGGCCGTCGGCAGCGGCGCGTCCGGGTCGCCGCCCTGGGCGACGATCATTCGCCGCCAGGCGTCCATCGCCGAGCCGTCCTTCAGCGCCTCCTCGGGGTCCCTGGCGCCCGGGACGGCGGCGGCCTCCAGCATCTCCCTGGCCAGCCGTACGGTGAGTTCGACCACGTCGGCGGGGCCGCCACCGGCGAGCACCTCGACGGCCTCCTCGACCTCCAGCGCGTTGCCCACCTTCAGGCCCAGCGGCCGGTCCATCGCGGTCAGCAGGGCGACCGTGCGCACCCCGGCGTCGGTGCCGAGCTCGACCATCGTCCGCGCCAGCTCCCGGGCGTCGTCCACGTTCTTCATGAACGCGCCGGAGCCGGCCTTCACGTCGAGCACGAGCGACCCCGTGCCCTCGGCGATCTTCTTGGACATGATCGAGGAGGCGATCAGCGGGATCGACTCGACCGTGCCGGTGACGTCGCGCAGCGCGTAGAGCTTCTTGTCGGCGGGCGCGAGGCCCGCGCCCGCCGCGCAGACGACCGCTCCGGCCGAGCGGATCACGGCGAGCATCTCGTCGTTCGACAGCGACGCCCGCCAGCCGGGGATCGACTCCAGCTTGTCCAGCGTGCCGCCGGTGTGCCCGAGACCCCGCCCGGACAGCTGCGGCACGTACGCGCCGCAGGCGGCGACCAGCGGAGCCAGCGGCAAAGTGATCTTGTCGCCGACCCCGCCGGTGGAGTGCTTGTCGGCCGTGGGCCGGTCGAGGGAGGACCAGTCCATCCGCTCCCCCGACCTGATCATGGCCTGGGTCCAGTCCGCGATCTCCCTGCGGTTCATGCCGTTGAGCAGGATCGCCATCAGCAGCGCCGACATCTGCTCGTCGGCCACCTCGCCCCGCGTGTGCGCGCCGATCACCCAGTCGATCTGGGCGGTCGACAGCTCACCCCGGTCGCGCTTGACGGTGATGACCTCGATCGCGTCGAACCCCACACTTCCCCCTCTATCGCGACAGATCGTCGGGCCCGAAGGCGAACGGCAGGAAATCGGCCATCCGCATCGGCCCGTCGGGCGTCTCCACCAGCAGCTCGGCGCCGCCGTGTTCGAACAGCAGCTGACGGCAGCGGCCGCACGGCATCAGCAGCTCGCCGTGGCCGTCCACGCAGGTGAAGGCCACCAGCCTGCCGCCGCCGCTCGCGTACAGCGCCGAGACCAGCCCGCACTCGGCGCACAACCCCACGCCGTACGACGCGTTCTCCACGTTGCAGCCGGTCACGACCCGGCCGTCGTCGACGAGCGCCGCGGCTCCTACGGGAAACTTCGAATACGGCGCGTACGCGTGAGTCATGGCCTCGCGGGCCGCGACCCGCAGCGCCTCCCAGTCGATGCTCATTTCGCCTGCCCCCTTCGATACGGGACGCCGTCGGCCGCCGGCATGCGCAGGCGTTGTGAGGCCAGCGACAGCACCAGCAGCGTGGTCAGGTGGGGGGTGAACGAGGTGAACTGCTCCGGCACCGTGTCCGTCACGGCGAACACCACGAACACCGCGATCGCCACCACCCCGGTGATCAGTGCCGCGCCCCCGCGCCGCTGCCGCACGAGCTGGTAGACCGCCACGGCGACGAGCAGCAGAGCGACGACGAGCAGCAGCGCGTGCACCGAGATGCCGCCCTGCCGGAGCTGGAGCGCGTCGGTGTAGCCGAACAGCGCCGCGCCACCGGCGAGCCCGCCGGGACGCCAGTTGCCGAAGATCATGGCGGCGAGGCCGATGTAGCCGCGTCCGCCCGTCTGCCCGTCACGGTAGATTCCCGCGGCCACCAGCGACAGGAACGCGCCGCCGAGCCCGGCGAGCACGCCGGAGACGATCACGGCGGCCCACTTGTACAGGTAGACGTTGACGCCCAGCGACTCCGCCGCGACCGGACGCTCGCCGCACGCCCTCAGGCGCAGGCCGAACGGCGTGCGCCACAGGACGTAGAACGACAGCGGGACCAGCAGGATCGCCAGGATCGTGAACCAGGACACGCCCTGGGTGATGCCCCGCAGCACGCCCGCGAAGTCCGACAGGACGAACCAGTGCTTGGCCTCGACGGTCCGCAGCGGGTCGTCGAGGAAGCCCAGGCTCACCGTGCCCATCTTGGGCAGCGGCGGCGAGTTCTTCGTCCCGCCGCCCGGCATGCCGTCGAAGACGAGCTGGGACAGGTACTGGGTGAAGCCGACGCCGACGATGTTGATCGCCACGCCGGAGATGATGTGGTCGACGCCGAAGGTCACGGTCGCGACGGCGTGGATCGCCGCGCCCAGCGCCCCGCCGACGGCGCCGGCGACCACGCCCGCCCAGGGGCTGTGGAACTGGAGGGCGCCCCAGGCCCCGAACCAGGTGCCGAGCACCATCATGCCTTCGAGGCCGATGTTGACCACGCCGGCCCGTTCCGACCAGAGGCCGCCGAGACCGGCGAGCCCGATCGGCACGGCGAGGCCGAGGGCGGCGCTGACCGTGCCCGCCGAGGTGATGTCGTTCGCCCCGGTCACCAGCCGCGCGATCGACAGCAGCACCACGAGCCCGGCCAGGCCGAGCAGGAGCACCGGCGCCGACAGCCGGAAGCGCCGCGCCTGCGGCGTCTCGACCGGGCGGTCGACCGGGAGGTCCGTCGCCGTCATGCCGTCTCCTCGATTCCGTCCGGCCCTGTCATGCCGCCGCCTCCGCCTTCGGCGCCTCCTGTGGCGCGGCGAGCTCGCGGCTGACCCTGCGCTGCTCCGCGACGATCCGATAGCGGTGGACCAGCTCGTACGCGATGATCACGGAGAGCACGACGACGCCCTGCATGATCTGGACGATCTCCTTGGAGATGTCGAGCAGCTGAAGCTGGTTGGACGAGTTGTCCAGGAAGCTCCACAGCAGCGCGCCGACCGCCATGCCGACCGGGTTGTTGCGGCCGAGCAGGGCGATCGCGATGCCCGTGAAGCCGAGGCCGGCCGGGAAGTTGTTGCTGTACTTGTAGGAGGCGCCGAGCAGCTCCGGCATGCCGATCAGACCGGCGACCGCCCCCGACATGACCATCGTGACGACGATCATCCTCTTCACGCTGACACCGCTGGCCACCGCCGCGGACTCGGACTTGCCGGTCGCCCGCAGCTCGAAGCCGAACCGGGTGCGGTTGAGCACGACCCAGTACGCGACGCCGAGCAGGACCGCCACCACGATGAACCCGTTGACCAGCACCGGCGTGCCGGCGATGAGCGGGATGCCCGGCATGTGCGCGTCGTCGGGGATGGGCCTGGTGCCGAGATCGTTGCCGGTCAGCACGCCGAAGTGCTCGCTGACCAGCCATGACCCGAGGCCGGTGGCGATCGCGTTCAGCATGATGGTCGAGATGACCTCGCTCACGCCCCGGTACACCCGGAGCAGGCCGGCGATCGCGGCCCACAGGGCGCCGACGACCACCGCGACGACGATCACGAGGACGATGTTGAGCACGCCGGGCACCACGGCGGCGCCGCCGAGCCCGGCGGCGACCACGGCCGCGAGCCGGTACTGACCGTCCACGCCGATGTTGAAGAGGTTCATCCGGAAGCCGACGGCCACCGCGAGCGCGGAGATGTAGTACATGACCCCCGTGTTGAGGATCATGGCCATCGACCGCGGCTGGGTGCCGTAGTCCGCGAGGGTGGTGAACGCCTCCACGGGCGCCTTGCCCGCCACGAGCAGGACCACCGAGGTGATCAGGATCGCGAAGACGACCGCGATGACCGGCGCGGCGACGGCGAGCCAGCCGCCCAGCCGCACCCGGCCGAGCACCCGGTCGAGGAACCCGTTCATACCGTCTCCTCCCCGGCGCCGGTCATCGCCGAGCCCAGTTGCTCGGGGGTCACGTTCGCGGGATCGACGTCGGCGACGATCCTGCCGCGCAGGATCACCTTGAGTGTGTCGGACAGCCCGATCAGCTCGTCGAGGTCCGCGGAGATCAGCAGCACGGCCAGCCCGGCGGCGCGCGCGGTGCGCAGGTGGTCCCAGATGGCCGCCTGGGCGCCGATGTCCACGCCGCGGGTGGGGTGGCTGGCGATGAGCAGCACGGGGTCGCCGCTCATCTCCCGCCCGACGATCAGCTTCTGCTGGTTGCCGCCGGACAGCGTGGCCGCGTCCACGTCGATGCCGGGGGTGCGCACGTCGTACTCCTCGACGATGCGCCGGGTGTCGGCCCGCGCGCCGGCGCGGTCGATCCACGGGCCCTTGACGTTGGGCCGGCGGGTCTGGTGGCCGAGGATGCGGTTCTCCCAGAGCGGCGACTCCAGCAGCAGCCCGTGCCGGTGGCGGTCCTCGGGGATGTAGCCGATGCCGCCCGCGCGCCGCCTGAGCGTCGACCAGTGGGAGATGTCGGCGCCGCCGAGCGTGAGCGCCCCCGCCTCGCAGGGGCGCATGCCCATGATCGCTTCGACGAGTTCCGCCTGGCCGTTGCCCTCGACGCCCGCGATGCCGAGCACCTCGCCCTTGTGGATGTCGAAGCTCACGTTCTCGACCACCGGACGCCCGTCACCGGTGCGCACGGTCAGGTCGCGTACGGACAGGGCGACGACGTCGGTGACGGTCGACTCGCGGGTCTCTGGGCTGGGCAGCTCGCTGCCGACCATGAGCTCCGCGAGCTTGCGGGAGGTCACGTCCTTGGGGTTCACGGTCGCCACGGTGGTCCCGCGCCGGATGACGGTGATCTCGTCGGCGACTCGCAGGACCTCGTCCAGCTTGTGGGAGATGAACAGGATCGTCAGCCCCTCGCGGACCAGGCCGCGCAGGTTGTCGAACAGCTCGTCCACCTCGTGGGGCACGAGCACGGCGGTCGGCTCGTCCAGGATCAGGATGCGGGCGCCCCGATAGAGCACCTTCAGGATCTCCACCCGCTGCCGGTCGCCGACCCCCAGGTCCTCGACCGGCACGTCCGGCCGTACGCCCAGGCCGTACGCGTCGGAGATCTCCTTGATCTTCTTACGCGCGGCGGCGAAGTCGAGGGCGAGGCCGCCCCGGCGCGGCTCGCTGCCCAGAACCACGTTCTCCAGCACGGTCAGGTTGTCGGCCAGCATGAAGTGCTGGTGGACCATGCCGATGCCCGCGGAGATGGCGTCGGCGGGGGTGTGGAAGCCCACGGGCGACCCGTTGACGCGGATCTCGCCCTCGTCGGGGCGCTGCATCCCGTACAGGATCTTCATCAGCGTGGACTTCCCCGCGCCGTTCTCGCCGACGAGGGCGTGGATGTGCCCTTTGGCGACGCGGAGGTGGATGTCGCTGTTGGCGACGACTCCCGGGAACCTCTTGGTGATCCCGGTGAGTTCTACTGCGGGTTCCGTAACGGTCGCGGCGGTAATGTCGGCCTCCTCCTCGCGGAGTGCCCGGTGACGGTCAAGTGATAGTGAGAGTAGAGCAAAGGGCCCGGGGCGGGTGGCTCCGGGCCCCTCGATTACGCAGGTCAGGACGTCGGGACCGTGATCTCGCCGCTGATGATCTTCTGCTTGTACTCGTCGATCTTCGACTTGATGTCGTCGATCTTGCCGCCGGTCGTGGAGTAGTCCACGCCGCCCGCCTTGAGGTCGTAGACCGACGGGCCCGACTTGACCGTGCCGGTCGTGTAGTTCTTCAGGAAGTCGAAGACCGCCACGTCGACCTTCTTGATCATCGAGGAAATGATCACGTCCTTGAAGTCGGCGTACGCCGGGAGCGCCGCCTGGTCGGAGTCGACGCCGATCGCCATCGCGTTCGCGGCCTTGGCCGCCTCGAAGACGCCCGCACCCGAACCGCCGGCCGCCTGGTAGACCACGTCCGCACCGGCGTCGTACATGCCCTGCGCGGCCGTCTTGCCCTTGGCCGGGTCACCGAAGCCGCCGAAGTCCGGGGGCTGGGTGAGGTACTTGCTCTGGATCTTGATGTCCGGCTTGACGGCCTTCGCGCCGGCCTTGAAGCCCGCCTCGAACTTGTGGATCAGCGGCACGTCGACGCCGCCCACGAAGCCGACGTCGCCCTTCTCGGACTTCAGCGCCGCCGCGACCCCGACGAGGAACGACCCCTGCTCCTCGGCGAACATCAGGTTCGTGATGTTGTCGCCCTTGGCCGCGTCGTCGTCCACGATGGCGAACTTGACGTCGGGGAACTCCTTGGCGACCTTCGCCACGGAGCCGGAGTAGGCGAAGCCCACCGCGATGACCGGGTTGTAACCCCCGGAGGCGAGCAGGCGCAGCCGCTCCTCCTTCTGGGCGTCGGTCTCGCCCTGGGTGGCCTCCAGCTCCTTCTTCTGGACCTTGAGCTCCGACTCGGCCTTGTCCAGGCCGGCCGCGGCCGCGTCGTTGAAGGAACCGTCGCCGCGGCCACCGATGTCGTACGCCAGGCCGACCTTGACCTGCGCGGCGGCAGGCGCGGAGGACGCGTCGGCCGAAGCTCCGGTCGTGGTGGTGCCGTCGCTACCCCCACACGCGGCGGCGGCCATGAGCAAGGCGCCGCCCGCGGTGGCGGCGGCCAGTCTGCTAACTCGATTGTGGAGCAAGGTCGTGACTCCCCTTCCGTTCCCCGCCCGTCTGACTCTCGTCGCACGCACGCAGGAACGCACGGCAACCCTGCACGGAAGATAGTTGTTTGACCTGCATAGACCAAACCCGCACACCAGTCCGCAACATGTCCGTTATTGAGCCCAGTCCACACCGTGACCAGGGTGTCAGCCTGGGGAAACCTTGACCCTGCCGTGGATGATCTCCTGCTTGAGCTGCTCCAGGCGCGGCTGGATGTCGGTGATGTGGCCGCCCGTGAGGGTGTAGTCGACGCCCCCGAGCTTCAGGTCGTACACGACCCGGCCGCTCCTGACGGTGTGGTCGGCGACGTCGGCGAGGTAGTCGTAGACCGCGACGTCGATCCTTTTGATCATCGAGGTCAGGATCACGTGGCGCACGGCCGGGTCGGCGCTCTTGGCCTGGTCGTAGTCGACGCCGATGGCCCACGCCCCGGCGTTCCTCGCCGCGCGGAACACCCCGGCCCCGGAGGCCCCGGCGACCTGGTAGACCACGTCGGCCCCGGCCCGGTACATGCACCGCGCGGCCTTCTGCGCCTTGTCCGGCCGCTCGAAGCCGCTCAGGTCGTGCGGGCCCGCGAGGTAGGCGATCCTGATCCGTGCCCGCGGGTTCACGTGCTTCACGCCCTGGACGTAGCCGACCTCGAACTTCCTGACCAGCGGCGACCGGTTGCCCCCGACGAGGCCGACGTCGCCGGTGCGGGACTTCATCGCCGCCGCCGCGCCGATCAGGAACGAGCCCTGCTCCGAGGCGAACAGCAAATTCGTGATGTTGGGACCGGACACCGTCGGCTCGTCCACGATCGCGAACCGCGTTTTGGGGAACTTCGGGGCGATCCGCGCCAGCGCCGGCGCGTACGAGTAGCCGACGGCGATGATCGGGTCGTAGCCGGCCTCGGCGAGCGCCCGCACCCGCTCCACCTTCCGGACGACGGGCTCGCCCGGCGCGGCCTCGACCTCCCGCACCCGCAGGCCGGTCATGTTGCGCTTGGCCTCGTCGACTCCGGCGGCCGCGGCGTCGTTGTACGACTTGTCGCCCCGTCCGCCGATGTCGTACACGAGCCCGACTCGCAGCGAGCCGGTCTGCGAAGACGCCGTCTCCACCTCGCCGCCACATCCCGCGGCGGCGGTCACGGCGACGGCGACGACGCCCGCCATCGCCGCCCGGAACGCCCGCAATCGGACCTCCAACCCGGAATGGTGGTACCACCGTCCGCGATACCCGCTGTGCGCGCGGGAGAACGCACCACACAAAGGGCTCTGACAGATTTATCCCATTTGAGTTAATTCGTGCGGGTAAGGGATCCCGAGTATCGGGCGTCCTGTTCCCCCGCGCGTGTCACCTCGAAGTCGGCCGCGCTCTCACCCCGCCATGTGATCGAGACGCTTCCGGGATGACAGGCGTCGCCCTTGACCTGGTCGAGGGTCAGGACGAGCACATCACCCGGCCCGCTCGCGGGGGTGAGACGGCCGGAGCAGTGCAGGTCGGCGCCCCACCTCATCCGCGCCGGGGCGGCCAGGCGGATTTCGACCGGGAAGACACGGCCGGCCGAGGGATAGCGGGCGACACCCGTCCACGTCCCGTCCAGGCGCCCGGGTTCGCGGGCCGTCAGCACCCACGCGACGCCCACCGCGACGAGGACGGCGAGCGAGGCGACCAGCGCGACCACGCGCGCTCGCCCCGCCGTGGATCCGGAAACGATGGGATCCGGTGTGGTCAGACCCGGTGCTGTCAGATCCGGTGCGGTCAGATCCGGTGCGGTCGGGTCCTGCGCGGGCAGACCCTGCGCCGCCGGACCCGGCCGTCCCGGGGATCGGTCGAGCAGGGCGCTCAGCACCTGGCCGGCGTCCGGCCGATCGGCCGGCTCCGCGGCCAGGCACGCCACGACGAGGTCTTTCAGCAGACCGGTGAGCGGCCCGAGGTCCGGCGTGCCGTACAGGATGCGGGCCATGACGGCCGCGTACGTGTCGCCGGTGTAGGCGTGCCGCCCGCTCGCCGCGTAGACGAGCGTGAGCGCCCAGCAGAACACGTCCGCCGCCGGCTCGGCCGGTCGTCCTTCGAGCTGCTCCGGCGCGATGTACGCCGGGGTGCCGACCGGGTTCCCGGTCGTCGCGGTGGCGTCGGCGAGCCGGGAGATGCCGAAGTCGACGACCCGCAGCCCGTCCGAGCCGAGGAGCACGTTGCCCGGCTTGAAGTCGCGGTGGACGACCCCTGCCCGGTGGATCGCGGCGAGCGCGGTGGCCGTCCCCACGGCGACCCGATCGAGGTCGCCGCCCGTCCGCGGGCCCGCCGTCGTCACGTGCTCGCGCAGCGACGGGCCGTCGACGTACTCGCTCACGATGTACGGCCGGTCGCCGTCGAGGTCGGCGTCGAGGACCTGGGCGGTGCAGAAGGGGGCGACCCGGCGCACCGCCTCGATCTCACGGGCGAAGGCGCGCCGGGCGGAGGCGTCGTCGACCCGCGCGTGCAGGAGCTTCACGGCCACCGGCCCGCCCGAGGCGCCGACGCCGCGGAACACGACCCCCTGGCCGCCCACGCCCAGGCGGCCGTCGAGGCGGTAGTTCCCGAGGCGGTGGGGGTCCTCGGGACGCAGGGGGGAGACGTCGGGCACGGCGGCGTACGGCTCAGCGGGCTCGGCCGGTTCGGTGAACGCGGTTCAGCGGGCGCCGCCCCACAGCGCGGTCAGCGCGGTGGCGGCGAGGACCTTGACGCCGATCCCGATCGCCCGCTCGTCCACGTCGAACTGCGGCCGGTGGATGTCGACCTCGTCGACGGCCCCCACCGGCCGGGTGCCCAGCCGGGCGAGGGCGCCGGGCACCGACTCGAGATACCAGGAGAAGTCCTCGCCGCCGAGGCTCTGCGGCGTGGGCACGGCCGCCCCCTCGCCGATGATCTGGGTGACCGCGTCGTGCAGCATCTGGATGCTGGTGGCCTCGTTCACCGTCGGCGGCGTGCCGCGCCGATAGTCGATCTCGGCGTCCACGCCGTACGCGCCGGCCACCGAGTCGAGCAGGGCCTTGACCAGGTCGGGAGCCTGGTGCCAGGCATCCTCGTCGAGCGACCTGACCGTGCCCTGGGCGACCCCGACGTCCGGGATCGCGTTGGCCACGGAGCCCGCGGCGATCTGGCCCCACACGAGACTGAGGCTGGAGCGCGGGTCCACGCGGCGCGACAGCGCGGCCGGCAGCTCAGTGACGATCTTGCTGAGCGCGTAGACGAGGTCGACGGTCAGGTGCGGCCGGGCGGTGTGCCCGCCCGGGCCCGCGACGCGGATGCGCAGGCTGTCGCAGGACCCGGTGATCGGACCGGTCCGCAGGCCGACGTGACCGACGTCGAGGCGCGGATCGCAGTGCACCGCGAAGATGCGGTCGACCTCGTTGATGCCGCCGTCGCGCATGACCTCGAGCGCGCCGCCCGCGACCTCCTCGGCCGGCTGGAAGATCAGCCGCACCCGGCCGGGGAGCGCTCCCGCGTCGGCCTGCGACGCCAGGAACAGCCCCGCGCCGATGACGATCGCCGTGTGCACGTCGTGGCCGCAGGCGTGGCAGGCGTTCGGGTTCGTGGAGCGGTAGGGGACGTCCTTCTCGTCCTCCATCGGCAGCGCGTCGATGTCGGCGCGCAGGGCGACCGTGGGGCCCTCGTCCCGGCCGAGGTCCACCCACAGGCCGGTGCCGCGCGACAGCGGGTGCGGGGTCAGCCCGGCGTCCGTCAGCCGCTCAGCGATCTTCTCGGTCGTGCGATGCTCGCTGAAGGCGATCTCCGGGTGTGCGTGTACGTCGCGCCGGAACTCGATCAGCTCATCGTTGTGCCCGCGAAGGAATTCCGCCAGCTGTCCGGCCAGGTCGTTGCTTCCCGGCACGGCCGCGTCCGGCGTTGCGAGCTTCGATGAGGTGGCCACGGGTCTTCCCTTCTCCGGTGAGCCGTCCCGCCACGGATCGCCGGATCGTCCATATGATCATGAAAAGTCACGAAAAAGTCCAAAAGGGTCGAGCGGGCGTGTCTCGCCTCCACCGACCCTTCATTCACAATCCTTCCATGCCGCGACCCTCCGATACGGCGGATTGCCCAGTATTTACACCGGCCTCCGCACGTTGTCAGAACTGAGGCACTGTTGCCGGACATATCAGGCCTACCCCGTCAGGTGCCCGATTGTCCGATCTCACGGTTGGGGTTCGAGGTGACGAACCTGTCCTCGGCGAGCTCGATGACCGTGGCGTCGACCACGTCCTGGAGGGTCCCTCCGTCGGCGAGGATCGCCCGCTGGCGCTCGGATGAGCTCCCCTGCTCCAGCACCTCGGTCACGACCGCCAGTTCGTCGGCACAGCCGAGCCGCTCGGCGACGGGTTCGAGTTCACGCTGAAGTTCATACAATACGTCGCGCATCGGCGCCGTGGAGCCATGGTCGTCGGTGATGACGTCCGCGTCGAGGCCATAGCGCGTGGCGCGCCACTTGTTGTCGCGCACCACCCAGGCCGCCGGATGCGGCAGCTTGTACCCCCGGTCGATCTGCTGGTCGAACTGCTGCACGAGGCACTGGGACAGCGCGGCCACCATGCCCACCTCGCGCGGCGTCGGGATGCCGTCGAACATCCGGACCTCGATCGTGCCGAAGTCGGGATGCGGCCGGATGTCCCACCACACCTCCTTGATGCTGCGGATCGTGCCCGCCCGCAGCAGCGTGTCCATGTACTCCTCGAACTCGGCCCAGTCGGCCAGCAGGTGCGGCGGCCCGGCCGTGGGCAGCGAGCCGAAGACGATGGCCCGGCTCGACGCAAGCCCGGTGTCCTGCCCGCCCCAGTAGGGGCTGGAGGAGGTGAGCGCGAGGAAGTGCGGCAGGTACGCCGCGAGGGCGTTGACGATCGGAATGACCTTGTCCCGCTCCTTGACGCCCACGTGGACGTGCACGCCGAACGTCTGGATCCGCCAGGCGAGCCACTGCAGGTCCTCGACCAGCTCCACGTAGCGCTGGCTCGGCGCGTAGACCGCGTCACGCCAGTCGCTGATCGCGTGGGTCCCCGTGCAAGCGAGCCCGATGCCGCGCGGTTCGACGGCCTCGGTCAGCCGGCCGATGCTCTTCTTCAGGTCCTGCACCGCCTCGGCCACCGTGTGGCAGACGTCGGTGACGATCTCGACCTGCGACTGCATGAGCTCGTGCATGGCCTTGGGCCGCTGCCCCTCACTGAGGTCGGGAACCGCGGCGAGCACCTCCTTGGCGTCCTGGCGGAGATGACGCGTATGCCGGTCGACGAGCTGAAGCTCCCACTCCACGCCGAGGGTCGCGCCACGCGAGGGATTGAAGTCGATCGCCAAAGCTTGCCTCCATCACGTTCGGTCCCTGTGGACCCTCAGGTCACAGCGGACAAGGTCGTTCCAGGCTCAGGCCCTACCCTTCATCCATCCCCGCACGCCGACCGCCCCGAGCGCCAGTGCCAGGAGGATGTTCACCGCGATGAGTACGCCGTGGACGACGTAGAAGGACGTCTCATGCCCGTCGGCGAGGTTGAAGCCGAGGTTGATCCATTCGAAGATCATGAAAGCGGCGAGTGCCACGAGAAAGATCGATACACGTCTCGTCATGCTGACAGTATCGGCGGCCACCTGCGTGGCCTTGTGGCATATGGGGCATATGTCGCTTCATGCGAAGGCAGTCAAGGCTAGGCTGAGCGACCTATGGGGACGAACCTGCGGGCTCTCGCCGCGACCGTGACGACGGCGGGAGTGCTGACGACGGCGCTGCTCGGCGCCCCTCCCGCCGCGGGCGCGCGGGCCGTGCCGGACCTGACGCCGCGGGAGACCGGCACGGGGAACGGCACGGCCGTGACCGGAACCCGCACGGGGACCGGGACAGTGGGCGGAGACGGGCTCGCCGGCCACGGGATCATCCGGCCCGCCGGGATCAAACCCCCGCCCAAGACCGAGGCCAGCGCGTACGTCGTGGCCGACGCCGACACGGGCGCGGTGCTCGCGGCCAAGGACCCGCACGGGCACTACCTGCCCGCAAGCACGCTCAAGACGCTGACGGCCGTGACGCTGATCCCCAAGCTCGACAAGAACCGCAAGGTCAAGCCGAGCGACGAGGCGTGCAACGTGGAGGGCAGCGCCGTCGGCATCGTCCCCGAGCCGATCTACACGATCGACGACCTCATGCGGGCGCTCCTCATGGTGTCCGCCAACGACGCCGCGGTCGCGCTCGCCGAGGCGAACGGCGGCCTGAAGAAGACGCTCGCCGACATGAACGCGGAGGCGCGCAAGCTCCAGGCGTACGACACGGTGGCCAAGACGCCGAACGGCCTGGACGCCCCGGGCCAGCGCAGCTCGGCCTACGATCTCGCCCTGATCGCGCGGGCCGGGCTGGCGATCCCGGACTTCCGCGAATACATCAGCACGAAGGTCGCCAAGTTCCCCGCGCCCAAGGACTACCTGAAGAAGAAAAAGAAGAAGAAGCACCGCGACGACTCCGAGGCCAGTGAGTCCCCCGCGCCCGCCTACTACGAGATGGCCAACCACAACCGGCTCCTGGGAAGCTACAAGGGCATGCTCGGCGTCAAGAACGGCTGGACGTCCAAGGCCCTGGGCAGCTTCGTGGGCGCGGCCCGGCGTGACGGCCACACGATCCTCGTCGTGATCATGCATCACCCCGGCGGTTTCTGGGAGGAGGTCTCCAAGCTGCTCGACTGGGGCTTCGCCGCGAGGGGCAAGGCGGCCCCTGTGGGCCAGTTGGTCACGCCGGCGCCCGATCCCAAGCCCTCCTCCTCTCCCCTGGCCGTACGGCCCTCCACGACGCCGGGCGCGGCCGACGCGGGTGCGGCCAAGGCGCGCGGAGAGGACCCCGCCTCGAAGGGTGCGGGCGCGACCACCCCCCTGCTGATCGGCGGCGGCGCCCTCGTGGTCCTCGCCCTCGGCGCGTACGGCCTGCGCCGGCGCCGGAAGACGCCCGGCGACGCCGACGGCTAGCGAGCAGGCGGGGCGGGGATGGCGTGCTCGGCGGCGCGGCTGACCTCCTCCCAGCGGGCCCAGGTCTCCATCCGCCGGCGTGAGACGTCGAAGGCCAGGTCGTAGGCCGTACCATCCAGCAGCAGCCGCAGCGGCGGCTCGTCGCCGGGTTGCGCCCGCGTTGAAGGCGCGCGGTCAGGCGGGGCCGGTCGTGGGCGTGATCGCGGGCGACGGAAGCGGGGTGGGCTCGGGCGGCGGGCCCAGCGTGGCCGTCGCCGTCCACGCGGCGGCATAGAGGATCACCCGGGCCGACAGGTTGATCCACAGCAGCAGCCCCACGACCACAGCGAACGTGCCGTACACCGGGTTGCGCAGGGTGCCGGACAGGATCAGCGCCGCGAGCTGCTTCAGCACGCCGAAGCCGACCGCGCCCAGCAGCGCGCCCTTGAGCACGACGAGGAACGGCTGGGACGGCTTGGCCAGCCAGCCGAGGATGACCAGGAAGAGCAGCAGGTCGGCGACGAGGCTCGCGGCGATCCCGGCGAGCCAGACCCCGACGCCGGCCAGCGGCGAGGAGCCCAGGCCGAGCCATCCGGCGACCGTGCTCGTGGCCCCGGTGGCGAACCCGCTCGCGATCACCGAGACCAGCATGGCGAGGCCCATCAGCACGAGCGCGACGAGGTCGCGGAGCTTGCCGACGAAGTAGTTGAGCGGCGGCTCGCAGGTCATCCAGACGGTGCGCAGGGCCCCGCGCAGGGCGTCCATCGCGCCCAGCCCGGCGTACAGCAGTCCGAGCAGGCCGATCAGCCCTGCCCGGGCCCGGGCCCCGGCGAGCTGGTCGATGTGGAGCTGCCCGGCGAGCCCGGGAAGCTGGCTGTTGATCGCCTCGGTGAGCGTGGCGAGCGCGTCCGGACGGATCGTGACGACGTACCCGAACAGCGCGAACGCCAGCGCGATCAGCGGGAAGAACGACAGGAACGCGAAGTAGGTGAAGGCGCCCGCCAGCCGGTCCCCCGACTGCACCTGGTAGCGCTGGAAGGTCCTGATGAGGTGGTCGAACCAGGGAAAGCGGATCCGGTCGCGCTCGATCCACATCCGGCCCCACGCCCTGACCTCGTCGACGCGCCGCGTGACCTGGTCGACCATCGCCATCCCCATCGGCATTGTGTACCCGGAGAGGGCGTCTCGATGCGTGCGGCGACCGCGGCCCGGGGCGGGGGCCGCGGTCTCAGACGCGGTTCAGTCGGAGTGCGGCGTGGGCAGCAGGCCGAGGCGCTCGCGGACCTGCTCCATCGTCTCGCGGGCCACCTTGCGGGCCCGTGCGGCGCCCGCGACCAGCATCCGGTCGAGCTCGGCCTCGTCGGCCAGCAGCTTCTCCGTACGCTCCCGAATCGGGGAGAACGTCTCGATGACGGCCTCGGCGACCTCCTTCTTGAAGGTGCCGTAGCCCTGCCCGGCGAACCGCGTCTCCAGTTCGGGGATCGGCGTGCCGGTCAGCGCGGACAGGATCCGCAGCAGGTTGGTGACGCCCGGCTTGTTCTCCTCGTCGGCGACGACGTCGCTGCCGGTGTCGGTCACCGCGCGCATGATCTTCTTGCGCAGGGCGTTCGGCTCTTCCAGCACGTCGAGGATGCCCTGCGGGCTCGACGACGACTTGGACATCTTGGCGGTCGGGTCCTGGAGGTCGGTGATCTTCTCGACCTCCTTGAGGATGTACGGGCTCGGCACCTTGAAGGTCTGGCCGTAGCGGCTGTTGAAGCGCTGCGCGAGGTCGCGGCTGAGCTCCAGGTGCTGCTTCTGGTCCACCCCCACCGGCACCTGGTCGGCCTGGTAGATCAGGATGTCGGCCGCCTGGAGGATGGGGTAGGTGAACAGGCCCACGCTGGCCGAGCTCTCGCCGTACCGCGCGGACTTGTCCTTGAACTGGGTCATCCGCCCGGCCTCGCCCATGCCGGTCTGGCAGATCAGATACCAGGCGAGCTCGCTGTGCTCGCGCACATGGCTCTGCGCGAAGACCGCGGCGCGCTCCGGATCGAGCCCCGCGCCGAACAGCTGGGCGGCGGCGATCCTGGTGCGCCGGCGCAGCTCTTCGGGCTTGGGCGCGACGGTCAGCGCGTGCAGGTCCGCGATGAAGAAGAAGGCCTCATGGGTGTCCTGCAGTGCCACGTACTGACGGATCGCGCCGAGATAGTTGCCCAGGTGGAACGAGTCGGCGGTGGGCTGGATACCGGACAGGACGCGAGCAAGAGCCATACGGTAATTCTGTCAGCAGTCGCGGGCTGCCCGCGACAGACGCGGCCAGGGGCGCGGGCCCCGTCCCCGCCGGGGACGCCTCTCCTGGGCGCCGGCCGGGAAAGCACTCGGCCGGCCCCCGCACACGCCCGCCGCTCAGCCGGCCGCCGCGGGCGCCGCGTCTTCGGGGGGAGTGCGGGTGACGCGGACGCGGGAGACGCGGCGGCCGTCCATCTCCGTCACCGTCAGCTTCACGCCCGGCGCCTCGGCGACCTCGCCACGCTGGGGCAGGTGGCCGAGGGATGCCATGACGTATCCGCCCAGGGTCTCGTACGGCCCGCTGGGCAGCCGCACGCCCGTCTGGGTGTGGAACTCGTCCAGGTTGACCAGTCCCTCGACCTCCATGTCTCCGGCGATCACGCGTACGGCGTCGCCGCTCTCGTCGTACTCGTCGCGGATGTCGCCCACGAGCTCCTCGACCAGGTCCTCCAGTGTCACGATGCCGTCGGTGCCGCCGTACTCGTCCACCACGATGGCGAGGTGGTGGCCCTCGTCGCGCATCTCCGCGAGCGTGGCCAGGACCCGCTTGCTCGCCGGCACGAGCTTGACCGGGCGGATCGGCACGACCTCGCTGATCGGCTCCAGCCGCCCGGTGCGTACCGGGTCGAGCAGGTCCCGCACGTGGACGAACCCGATGACGTCGTCGTAGGTGTCGCGGTAGACGGGGAACCGGGAGTGCGGCATGGCCGCGGCGAGCACGGCGGCCTCGGCGAGCGGGGTGTCCGCCGCCATGAACTCGACCTCAGTGCGGGGCAGCATGACCTCCCTGAGCTGCCGCTTGCCCGCCGCGAACACCTCGGCGATCACGTCGCGCTCGTCCTGGGTGAGGTCCGTGTGGCCCACCACCATGTCGCGCAGTTCCTCGGTGGTCATGGCCGCCCTGTCGGCGGACGGGTTGCCGCCGAGCAGCCGTACGACGCCGTTGGTCGACTTGGACAACAGCCAGATCACCGGCCTCGACAGCGTCGCGATCCGGTCGAGCAGCGGGGCGGTCATGAGCGACAGGTTCTCCGCCCGCTGCCGGCCGAGCCGCTTGGGCGCCAGTTCGCCGAGCACCAGGGTCACGTACGAGATGGCCATCGTGACGGCCACGAACGCGACGGTCGCGGCCACGCTCGGCCGCAGGCCCCACTGCTCCAGGACCGGGGCGAACCGCGGGCCCAGCGCGTCGGCGCCGAGCGCGGCCGACAGCACGGTCGCCACGGTCACCCCGACCTGGATGGCCGACAGGAACCGGTTGGGGTCGCGGGCGAGCTTCTGCACCCGCGCGCCGCGGCGTCCCTCGTCGCGGCTCAGGCGGCGGATCTGGCTCTCCCGCAGCGAGACCATCGCCATCTCGGCCGCGGCGAAGAATCCGCCGATCAGGATGAATATCAGGACCAAGGCGATGGTCACCGCGACGTTGCTCACGTCATCAGTCCGTTCGGGTGTCAGGCAGGCCAGGCCGGTCGTCGCAATCTCCTGCCACTTGCTGAGATTGCGGTACTGGTGGCATTTAACCCGCTCCTCATGGGAAGCGCGTAAGCTAGGCCCGGGACGTACATAATCCAACACTTTTGAACAGGAGCAAACAGTGAAGCTGCTGGTTACTGGTGGAGCCGGGTACATCGGCAGCGTCGTGGCGGCGCAACTCCTGGAGGAGGGGCACGAGGTCACAGTGCTCGACGACCTGTCGACCGGGCACGCCGACGCCGTGCCGCCCGGAGCCGCGTTCGTGCAGGCGTCGATCACCGAGGCCGGCGGCGTGCTGTCCGAAGGGTGCGACGCCGTGCTCCACTTCGCGGCCAAGTCTCTGGTGGGCGAGTCGGTCGAGAAGCCGGGGCTGTACTGGTCGCACAATCTCGGCGGCACGCTCGCGCTGCTCGACGCCATGCGGCAGGCCGGGGTGAACCGGATCGTGTTCTCCTCCACCGCCGCCACCTACGGCGAGCCGGAACGCACTCCCATCCTGGAGACCGACCCGACCCGCCCGGGCAACCCCTACGGCGCGTCCAAGCTCGCCGTGGACACCGCGCTCACCGCCTTCGCCGGGCTGTACGGCCTCGGCGCGGTCAGCCTGCGCTACTTCAACGTGGCCGGGGCGTACGGCGAGTTCCGCGAGCGGCACACGGTCGAGACCCATCTGATCCCCAACGTCCTGAAGGTGGCCCTGGGCGAGCGCGAGTCGGTCAGCGTCTTCGGCACCGACTACCCCACTCCGGACGGAACCTGTGTCCGCGACTACGTCCACGTCGCCGACCTCGCCCGCGCGCACCTGCTCGCCCTGGACGCCTGCACGCCCGGCGAGCACCGGATCTACAACCTCGGCAGCGGCACGGGCTTCTCGGTCAAGGAGGTCGTGGACGTCTGCCGTGAGGTGACCGGGCACCCCATCCCGACCGCCGTCGCGCCGCGCCGTCCCGGCGATCCGGCCGTGCTGGTGGCGTCGTCGGAGAAGATCCGGCGCGAGCTGGGCTGGAAGCCGGTTCACGCGACGCTGCGGGACATGGTCGCCGACGCCTGGACCGCCTCCACGAAGCCCGCCTGAACCCATCCCCGGTTGTGAACCGGCGGCCCGGCTGACGGCGCGCCGCCGGGTCAGGCGCGGCGCAGGGCCACCCGTACGCTCGCCTTGTTGTTGGCCGGGCGGCGGTCGCCGTAGCGGCGCGAGTAGACGGTGGCCATCGTCGCCACGGCGTGCGAGGCCCGGGACGGCACCCGGAACACGAGTTCGAGCAGCCCGCGCGACCCCGACCTGATCGGCGGCAGCGAGCACCCCACGAACTGGCGGTTCCCCCGGCAGCGCCCACCCCTGGCGGACAGCAGCCGGGCCTCGCGCGGCTGGAAGAACACGTAGGCGTCCCGCACGACGCGCGGCCCCCGGTTGCGCACCTCCGCCCGGACGGAGAACCAGTGGCCCGGGCGGATGAACCTGGTCGAGGAGCGGAACCGCATCGCCAGGTCGGCCCCCTCGTCGACCCTGGTCACCGCCTCGGCCGTGTTGTCGGCCTCGTCCTGGTCGAGCACCTCGGAGGACAGGTCGGCCCGCGCCCGCAGCGGGCCGTGCGCTCCCGGCGCGATCACCCCCGTGATCGTCATGTCGCCCGAGCCGCCGGGCAGGACGTCGTCGGACGAGTGGCAGACGACCCGGTTGCGCGCCCGGCCGGGCTCGCACTCCGCCACGCCCACGTTGACGATCTGGAAGTCCTTCGGCAGCGCGACCCGCAGCGTCGGCAGGACGGCGTCCCCCGGGCCCTTGTTGTGCACGGTGACGTGGTAGGTCAACGGCTGCCCCGGCTGCGCCACCTTCGGCGAGGCGGTGATGCCGACCGCGAGATCGGCCGTGCCCCACGGATTTTTCAACGGCTCCTTCACCGGCGCCGGCCGGGGTGGCGCCTCCCCGGAGAAGGCGAGCGCCGGTTGCGGCGCTCCGGCGACGAACACACAGACCAAACCCGTGACGACCCTACGACCCACTGCCGCTCCCCCGAACGCTTGAGATCAATTCAATCGTGTCGGACGGGCCCCGCGCACCGTCCGACACGCCGCTCGGAACGCCGCTGAAGTGCCGTCTCACACCCGTCTCACGCGGCGACGAGGTCCTGCTGCGGTGCGGGCCCGTCGAGCCGCACGCCGCCCTGGGGATCGACACGGGGTAGCAGGGCGAGCGCGAGGAGGGCGACGACCGCGCCCACGACCCCCAGCCAGGGGATGACGGTCGCGGTCGCGGCGGCGTGGGCCGCGGGCATACCGTGCACGGGCGCCTCCCGCGTCACCACCGACGTGTACGCCGTGCCCGCGACGGCCAGCGCGACCGAGCCGCCGATCTGCCGGAAGAACGTCAGGTTCGCGCTGGCCGTGCCGATGTAGCGGAGCGGGACGGACGTCTGGATCGCCACGGTGAGGCCGGACAGCATGGGCCCCATGCCGAGCCCGATCAGCGCCATCCAGGCGACGAGCAGCGGGGTCGAGGTGCCGACCTCGAGGTTCGCGCACAGCGCCGTGCCCGCGACGAGGAAGACCGGCGCGATCATCAGCCACGGCTTGTAGCGGCGCGTGCGCGAGATGAGGACGCCGGTGACCGCGCTGCCCACGACCATCGCCAGCATCAGCGGGTAGATGTGCAGCCCCGAGGAGGTGGCGCTCAGGCCGTGCGCCTCCTGGAAGTAGCGCGGCAGGAAGACCACCCCGGCGTACATGCAGAACGCCGTGAAGAACGACGCGACGTTGACCAGCGAGTACGTGCCGTTCGCGAACAGGTGGAGCGGCACGATCGGCTCCGCGGCCCGCCGCTCGACGAGGACGAACACCACGAGCAGCGCCAGCGCCGCGCCGATCGGCCCGATCACCGGCCCGCTCGTCCAGGTGTGGCCGTCGATCCCCTTCTCGGTCAGTCCGACGAGCAGGGCGCTGATCGCGGCGCTGAACACGGCGATGCCGAGATAGTCGGGCCGCGCCCCGCCGTGCCCCGGCCGGTGCGGCAGCCGCCACACGATGATGGCCACCAGGACGGCGCCGATCGGGACGTTCACGTAGAAGGCCCAGCGCCAGCTCGCGTGGTCGGTGAACAGGCCGCCGAGGAACGGCCCGGCGATGTAGCTCAGCGCCATGACGCCGCCGAGGGCGCCCTGCACCCGCCCGCTGCGCTCCGGCGGGAACAGGTCGATCACCAGCGCCAGCGAAAGCGGCAGCAGCGCGCCCGCGCCGAGCCCCTGCACGCCGCGGAAGGCGATGAGCTGCCCCATGCTCTGCGCCGCCCCGGAGAGGATCGAGCCGAGCAGGAACAGGACCACCCCGACCAGCAGGAGCGGCTTTCGCCCGTACGCGTCGGAGAGCCGGCCGTAGAGCGGGACCGTGACGGTCGAGGTGAGGAGGTAGGCGGTCACCACCCAGGTGTAGAGGCCGGTGCCGCCCAGCTCGGTGGTGATCCTCGGCAGCGCGGTGCCGACGATCGTCTGGTCGAGCATCGCCAGGAACATGCCGCCGAGCACGGCGAACAGGAGGAGTCCGTTTCTGGATCGCATATGTCGAAGGTGACATGTAAGCTTTGACATGTCAATCCGGAGGTATAGTGAGGGGCATGTCCCTGCGCATCGCTCTTCTCGGTCTGCTGACGGCCTACGGCTCGGCGAGCGGCTACGACCTGACCAAAGGGTTCGAGAGGTCGGTGGCCCACGTGTGGCAGGCGGGGCACAGCCAGATCTATCCAGAGCTGGCGAAGATGACCGCCGACGGGCTGGTCACGGTGGAGGCGGAGGGCGCACGGGGGCGCAAGATCTACTCGATCACGTCGGAGGGCCGCGCGGAGCTGCGCGCCTGGCTGATCGGACACGACCCCACGGGTCCTGCGCGCAGCGAGGTCGCGCTGCAGGCGTTCCTGCTCCCGCTGCTCGACCCCGGCGAAGCGCTGGACGTGCTGGAACGTCTGAAGGCGTACGTGGAACAGAAGCTGGCCGAGCTGGAGGCGATGTGGGCGGCCAAACACGCCCTCCCCGTCCCGGAGGGGGCGTCCGGGGTCAAGTTCGGCGACCTCGCCCTGGACCTCGGCATCCGGCAGACCCGCACCACGCTGGAGTGGGCGAACGACGCCATGGCCCAGCTCGAGCGCCAGGCCTGACCGCCGGCCCGGGGATGAGCAGCCGGGCTTACCGGCAGGCGAGCTTGGGCGGCGCGTCCCGCTCGGGATCGAAGGCGACGTTGCCGAAGTGCTTGCGCAGCAGGTCACGCATCGTGCCGTCGCCGTACATGCGGCTGATCGCGTCCTCCACGGCCCGGCAGGTGCGCACGTCCTTCCTGGGCAGGCCGACGGCGTAGCGCTGGTCGGTCAGCCGCAGGCCGAGCACCGACAGCTTCAGGCTCGCCACGCGGTCGGCGAAGCCGGCGATGATGAGGTCCTCCCCCGGGACGGCGTCGACTTTGCCGTAGGTCAGCAGATCCATGCACTCGGCGTAGTTGCCCGCCCGGACCTGCTCGACGTTCACCTTGTCGGCGACGAGCCGGCCGGTGGTGCTGCCGGCGGGCGCGCACATCCGGCGCCCGGCCAGGTCCTCCAGCTTCTTGATCCGCGAACCGGCGAGCACCAGCAGGTCGGCGTGGGCCGTGTAGTACGGCCCGGCGAAGGTGACGGCGTCGCCGCGGTTGTCGTCGTAGGAGTAGGTCGCGACGACCATGTCCACAGCGTGGTCGGTCAGCGCGCGCACCCGGTCGTTGACGCCGACCCTGCGGAAGGTGATCCCGTTCGCGGGAACCTTGAGGCTCCTAGCGATGGCCGTCGCGACGTCCACGTCGAACCCGCTGAACCCGCTGGCCTGCTCCAGGCCGACCCCGGGCACGTCCCACCGCACGCCGATCGTCAGCCGCCCGGTCCGCCGCGCCTTCTCATAGACGGAGGCGTACGTCGGGCTCGGCCGCGGCGTGACCACGGTGTCTCCGGCGCCGCCGTCCTCGGGCGCGCCGCCGAACGCGAAGCCGGTCTTGGCGGCGATGACGGCGCCCCCGGCGGCCACGACGGCGAGCACGGCCGCGAGCACGCCGACGAGGCCCCTCCGGCGGCGCCGCGCCCGGCCGGTCGCGTCCGGCGCGGTCCCGGCCGACCCGATCCGGGGCACGGGCCCCGTCGCATCGGATTCCCCCGCGCCGGGCCGTACGGCCCCGTGAGCGCCGGGGCCCGCACCCTCGCGGGGGGTGGGGTCGGTGGGGCTGGAGGACGACAGGGCCGATCGGGTCGCCCCGGTCGGCGCGTCGTTCCCGGCATGGCCGCCGGTGCCGCTCCGCGCGCCGGTTCCGGGCCCTGCGCCGTCCCCGGTCCGCGCGCCGCCCGCCGGTCGGGGGCCCGCGCCCGTCGACAGGGCGCGGCCCGGACCCGTGCGCGCGAGGCGCGTGGCGTCCGGGTCGGCCGCGTGCGCGGCCCCCTCGGACAGCACGACCGCCGACGCGTCGCCCGACACCGCGCGGCCCAGCAGGCGCAGCAGGATCTGGTCGGCCGTCGGCCGCTCGTCCGGCGACTTGCGCAGGCACGCCCGGACCACTCCGCCGAGCGGCTCGGGCAGCATCCCGGTTTCGATGTCGTGGTTGAGGATGCGGTTGAGCACGACCGCGATCGATTTGCCGCCGAACACGACGTCGCCGGTCGCGGCGTACGCGATCGTGGAGGCCCAGGAGAACACGTCGGCCGGGGGCCCGACGCTGCCACCGGAGATCTGCTCGGGCGCCATGTAGGCGGGCGTGCCGATCGCCCGGCTGGTGATCGTGGCGGTCGAGTCGAGGATGCGGGCGATGCCGAAGTCCACCACCCGGGGGCCGTCCACGGCCAGCAGCACGTTGTCGGGCTTGAAGTCGCGGTGGACGATGCCCGCCTGGTGGATCGCGGTGAGCGCGGTGGCCGTGCCGACCGCCAGCCGTTCCAGGCCCGAGCCGGTCAGCGGCCCGTTCTCCTCGACGGCATCGCGCAGCGACCGCCCGTCGATGAACTCGCTCGCGATGTACGGCGTGTCGCCCTCCAGGTCGGCCGCCAGGACCCGGGCGGTGCAGAAGCTCGCCACGCGCTGGGCGGCGCGCAGCTCCCGCGCGAAGCGGGACCTGGCGGTCGCGTCCCCGGAGAACTTGACGTGCAGCAGCTTGACCGCGGCCCGCCCGCCGGCCTGGTCCTGGCCGAAGTAGACCACGCCCTGCCCGCCCTCACCGAGACGGCCGGACAGCACGAAGGGACCGAGCCTGGTCGGATCCCCCGGTTGCAACGGCGCGATCTGCGGCATCCCGTTCCCCACGATTCGGCAAAGTACCGGCCAGCAGAACTTTACGGCCCCGGTGCGACGGTTCCGCGGCTCGATACCGCGCCGTGACGTCAGGAAACCGTGACAAAGCAGCGAGCGGTCCCTACCTCGAAGTGACTAAATGGGCCACCCGGAAACGTCGGGACGGCCCCCGGGGTGTGATCACCCGGAAGTCCGAGCCATCCGCCCTCGACCCCACCCGCGTTGACCTCGCCCTCAGGACATCGGCTCTGCTCATTACCCGCCGGCGCTCCGGCCGGCCGGCGTCGGCGTCCTGCAGGGCCTCATGCGTCGCCTTCCGTGACGGTGCCGCCGGTGGGGAACAGGATCGGGCTCAGCAAGTATGGCCGCCGGCCCGCCGCCGGCCCGTTGCCCCGGTGGGCCGTCATCACGGCCTGCACCTGCTTGATCAGGTCCGCGAGCTCGTCGGGTGTCAGCCAGTACGTGGACTGGGTGTACCCCACCGAATCGGCGAACGGGTCCGCTCCCTCCCGGTCGAGGTAGGCGTTGAACTCGCTGAGCAACACCCCCAGGCCCGTCGTGAACGCCGCGCGATGGTCCTCCAGCGACATCGACGCGGCCATGTCACGGTCGATCACCGTCCGGGCTCGCTGCAGCCGGTAGGTGCGCTCGACCGCGCCGTGCACCCGTTGCTCGCCGACCACTTCGAGCACGCCCGCCTCGGCCAGCAGCCCGACATGCCGGTACACGGTGGTCCTCGGCACATCGGCCAGGTCTGCGCACAGGTCACCGACCGTACGAGCGCGACCGCAGCTCGTCGGGAAGGGCGCCGGCGGGGTCCCACGCTGGCGGAAAACGACGGCAAAACGCGCCTCTACAACGAGTTCGCCGCCTCCGTGCCGCGTGGTGAGAACCGCATCGTGGAGGACGCGGGGCACGTCACGCTGCCGTTCCGCCGCCCCGAGGCGGTGGTACAGGCGATCCGTGACGTTCTCGCTTGGTGACGGACATGGTCAGCCGCCACTCGACGTCGTCGAGCCGGAGAGCCGTCGCGGCCGTGTTCGGGGCCGTTCGGGATGCCTGACGGCCCAGAGTGGCGAACGGGCCTCTGCCTGACGGTGGAACCGCAGGCAGAGGCCCCTTTCGTTACAGCTTTCGTTACAGCGCCATCTTCTTCTTGAGGTTCTCGTCGAGCGCCGCGAGGAAGTCCTGCGTGGTCAGCCACTCGGCGTCGCCGCCGACCAGGAGCGCGAGGTCCTTGGTCATCTGGCCGCCCTCGACGGTCTCGACGCAGACCTGCTCCAGCTTCTCGGCGAAGTCGATGACCTCGGGCTGGTTGTCGAGCTTGCCGCGGTGCTGCAGGCCGCGGGTCCACGCGAAGATCGAGGCGATCGGGTTGGTGGAGGTCGGCTTGCCCTGCTGGTGCTGGCGGTAGTGGCGGGTGACCGTGCCGTGCGCCGCCTCGGCCTCGACGGTGCGGCCGTCGGGGGTCATGAGCACGCTGGTCATGAGGCCGAGCGAGCCGAAGCCCTGCGCCACCGTGTCCGACTGGACGTCGCCGTCGTAGTTCTTGCAGGCCCAGACGTACCCGCCCTCCCACTTCAGGGAGGCGGCCACCATGTCGTCGATCAGGCGGTGCTCGTAGGTGATCCCGGCGGCCTCGAAGTCGGCCTTGAACTCGGTCTCGTAGACCTCGGCGAAGATGTCCTTGAACCGGCCGTCGTACGCCTTGAGGATCGTGTTCTTCGTGGACAGGTAGACCGGGTAGCCGCGGTTGAGGCCGTACCGCATGGAGGCACGGGCGAAGTCGCGGATCGACTCGTCCAGGTTGTACATCGCCAGGGCGACGCCGGAGCCGGGGAAGTCGAAGACGTTGAGCTCGATCGGCTCGCTGCCGTCCTTCGGCGTGAACGTCAGCGTCAGCGTGCCCTCGCCAGGAATCTTCAGGTCGGTGGCGCGGTACTGGTCGCCGAAGGCGTGACGGCCGACGACGATCGGCTTGGTCCAGCCGGGCACGAGCCGCGGGATGTTCGACATGATGATCGGCTCGCGGAAGATGACACCGCCGAGGATGTTGCGGATCGTCCCGTTCGGGGACTTCCACATCTTCTTCAGGCCGAACTCCTCGACGCGGGCCTCGTCCGGCGTGATCGTCGCGCACTTCACGCCCACGCCGTACTGCTTGATGGCGTTGGCGGCGTCGATCGTGACCTGGTCGTCGGTGGCGTCGCGGTGCTCAATGCCGAGGTCGTAGTACTTCAGGTCGACGTCGAGGTAGGGAAGGATCAGCTGGTCCTTGATGAACTGCCAGATGATCCGGGTCATCTCGTCGCCGTCGAGCTCGACGACCGGGCCCGCTACCTTGATCTTGGGCATGCGTGGGGTTCCCCTTCTGAATTAACTGGCCAGCACGTCCTTTTTGAGGCTCACTGGCCGTTGAGGCTATCGGACGGCTGTGGTAAGTCCGCGACGAGGTCGTGTCCCTACGAGTCGTGCAGCTGCAGCAGCATGAGCAGCGAGCCGATGACGAGCGCCGCGCCGAACGCCGCCAGCGTGAGCGCGTCCATCCGTTTGCTGCGCACCGCGAGCGCGCCCGCCCGCCGTTCGGAGACCGTCACCCGGACCAGGGATCCGGCGAGAAAGCCACATCCCATGATCGCACCGCCCGCGGGCACCGGCACACCCAGGCCGATCACGCACAGCCCGGCGGCCGCACCCGCCACCACCAGCAGGTACGGCCCCCAGGCCGTGCTCTCGCTCGTTCTCACGTTTCTCCCATGCCTGCCACTGCGGTCCTCGGCGCGTTCCTCACCCTCACCGCTCGTCGATGGGCACCCACTTCTGGTCGCGCTCGCCGATGTACTCGCTGTCCGGCCGGATCAGCCGGTTGTCGGCGTGCTGCTCGATCACGTGGGCGGTCCATCCGGACATCCGGCTGACCGAGAACACGGGCGTGAACAGGTCCGTCGGGATGCCGAGGTAGTGGTAGACGGTCGCCGCGTAGAAGTCGACGTTCGGGTACAGGTGCTTGTCCGCGAAGACGACCTCCTCCATCTCCCGCGACATCCGGTAGTAGGTGTCGTCGCCCGAGGCCTCGGCCAGCTCCTGCGACATCCGCCGCAGGTGCGTCGCACGGGGGTCCTCGGTCTTGTAGACGCGGTGCCCGAATCCCATGATCTTCTCGCCCGCCGCCAGCTTGTCCCGTACGGCCTGCGCGACGCCGTGTGGGTCCAGCGCTTCCAGCGTACGCATGACCTGCTCGTTCGCCCCACCGTGGAGGGGGCCCTTGAGCGTGCCGACGGCGGCGACGATCGCCGAGTGCATGTCGGACAGCGTCGCGGCGCACACGCGGGCGGCGAACGTGGACGCGTTCATCGTGTGGTCGGCGTGCAGCACCAGGCAGGTGTCGAAGATCTCGACCTCGCGCCGCTCGGGACGGCGGCCGGTGATCTGCAGCAGGAAGTTCGCGGCGGTGCTCAGCTCGGGATCGGGCGCCGGGATGTCCGCTCCCGTCCTGGCCGCGTGGTAGCGGGCGACGAGGACCGGCTGCTGCGCCGTGAGCCTGGCGGCCTTGCGGCGGTTGGCGTCGGCGGCGTTGGAGTCCTTGTCCGGGTCGTCGGCCCCGGCCAGCGAGACCAGGGTGCGCAGCGCCTCCATGGGCCCCTGCTTCCCGGCGATCTCGGAGATGTCGCTCTCGACGAGCGCGCCCAGGGTGCGGCCTTCGGCCAGCTCCGCGCCGTAGTCCGCGAGCTGCCGGCGGGTCGGCAGCGTGCCGCGCTGGAGCAGGTGGGCCACCTCTTCGAAGGTGGCGTGGCCGGCCAGGTCGTGGATGTCGTATCCCCGGTAGAAGAGACGGCCGGCCTTGCCGTCGATGTCGCTGAGCGCTGTGGACGCGGCGACGACATCGGCGAGGCCTTTGGTGGGCTTGTCCGCCATAAGTGTTTCCTCCGCTTATCTCCGCCCGAAGTCTACCCGTGAGCAGGTAAAGCGCCCCTCAAAGGTCCAGACCAATTTCAGGATTGATTCTGCTCGTGGCAAAGGCGATTCCCCCTCGCCACGGGTGGGTAAGCCGCAGCTATAGGGAAAGTAACGGCGGGCTACCTGGGGAGGAACTGCCGTGGAGGGGCCGTTCATACGGATCGAGGACAGCGGCGAGGTGGTGCCGCTGCGCCCCGACGTCACCACGATCGGCCGCGGCCGAGGCGTGGACATCCGGCTGACGGATCCGAGCGTGTCACGGCTGCACGCCGAATTCGTCCGTCGCGGGCCCTACCTGTACGTCGTGGACCTGGGCCTGTCCCGCAACGGCACACGGGTGAACGGCAGGCCGATCGCCAGAAGGGTGCTGGACGACGGCGACGTCGTCTCCTTCGGAGCCGCCCGGGCCCGGGTCGGCGGGATCCCGCGGGAGGACCTCGCCCCCGAGGTCGAGCTGCGCCGCGCCGCCGCGCCGGAGCTCACCCGCCGGGAGGTCGACGTCCTCACCTCGCTGTGCCGTCCCGCGCTGTCCGACGAGGCGTTCGTGGCGCCCGCGACGGCCCGGGAGATCGCCGACGACCTCGTGGTGACCGAGGCGGCGGTCAAGCAGCATCTGCTGCGGCTTTACCAAAAGTTCCGCATCCCGGAGGGCACCAACCGGCGCACCCGGCTCGCCAACGAGGTCGTCGCCCTCGGCCTGGTGCGGCCCACGCCGGTCGTGCCGCCGCAGCGGGCGACCGGACCGGCCGAGCCGGAACCGCAGCCTCGCACCAGCGCGGGCCGCCGAGCGTCCTGAACCAGCGGCACACCGGCCGCCGGGGGCGGAAGCCGTCCCACCCCGGCGGCCAGTGGAGCGTTCCGAACGGCCCGTGGCCGGAGCATGCCGGACAACGTGCCGAACAAAATCCGCGAAGGCCCCGTCGAACGGGATGACAACCGATCGGCAGGGGAGCGTGCGATGCGCAGGGTTCTGACGTCCGTGGCGGCGGCCGCCGCGGCGACGGTGACGGCTACGAGCATGGGCGCGAGTCACGCGGTCGCGGCACCGGTGGCGGGCGTGACGGCTGCGGTGACGGGCGCGGGCCAGGCGCCGGCCCCGGCCACGCTGCCCAAGGGGTTCCTGCTGGACGAGGCCAAGGTGGACGGCCCGCGCAGGCCGTGGGAGCACCTGAAGCTCACCGACAGCCTGAAGAAGCCTCTTGAGGTGAACCCGTGCGGCCACAGGACCGCCCGCGACGGCCGCAGCGCGAGCCGTACGTTCACCTATGTGGCGGAGACCGTCTACCGGAGCGAGCAGGTCGTGCTCTACCCGTCGGAGCGGGCCGCGAAGGCGGCGATGAAGTCCGTACGCGCCGACCTGGCCGAGTGCGGCACGGGAGGCCGCGGCCCGAACCGTCACGCGTACACGTGGAAGAGCACCGACGTCGGCGACGAGGCCCTCCGGGTCGGCGGCTTCTTCTTCGAGAACCGCTCCCGCACCGTCATCGTCCGGAAGGGGAGCGCGCTGGCGGTCTACGTCAGGACCGGCCTGGTGACCAAGAGCCTTCCACTCTCCCAGTTCCGCCCGCTGATCAAGGACGCCCGGACGATGGCCGCCAAGCTCTGCGACCTCCCCGGCGTCTGCGCGTAGGCCGGGGAGGCCCGGGTTCACCCGCCGCTGACGAACTCCGTGGTGTAGGTCGCGCCGAGGTCGATCGTGTCCTTCCTGCCCTTGACGTTGGGCGAGAAGGAGCCGAGCACCTCCAGCACGTTCCTGGCGCCGTCGGCGGGCATGACCCCGTCCTTCGTGAAGATGCTCTTGGTGTCGCCGATGGCCTTGACGTACAGCTTCGCGTCGTCCCCGGCGTACTCGGCGGGCATCTTCGCCGCGATCTCCTCGGCCGAGTGGTCGTTGATGAACCGCAGCGTCTTGACGAAGGCGCCGGCCAGCTTCCGTACGACGGGCTTGTTCGCCTTGACCCAGGCGCAGTCCATGTAGAGCGAGCTGGCCGGGTAGAGGCCGCCCAGGGCGGCTTTCGTCCCTTCCTCCGTCCGCATGTCGACGATCACCTTGGCCTTGCCCGTGGTGGTCAGCCGGGCCGCCGTGGGGTCGGTGGTCATGCCGCCGTCTATGCCGCCGTTGTCCAGGGCGGAGATGAAGGTGGGGCCGGCTCCGGCCTTCACCCGGGTGAAGTCCTCGACCCGCACCCCGTTCCCTACGGCCAGGGCCTGGGTCAGGAAGTCCGTCGAGGAGCCCGGGCTGGTGATGCCCAGGCGCCTGCCCTTGAAGTCGGCGGGCGAGGTGATCTCGCCGGCCTTGCCCGCGGCCACCAGTTCGACCTCGCCGGGCACATCGGCGAACTGGACCACGCTCTGGATGCACTTGCCCTTGGTCTGCAGGTCGATGGTGTGGTCGTAGAACCCGACGACGCCCTGCACATCGCCCGCCACGAGCACGTTCTCGGCCTGGGCGCCGGACGGTTCGGACAGCAGTTGGACGTCGAGTCCCTCGGCCTTGAAGTATCCGAGCTGCTCGGTGAGTTTGGCGGGCAGATAGATGACCTTGTCGATGCCGCCGACCATGATCTTCACGGTCGGCGTTCCGCCCGGCTGCCCCGCGCCGGCGCGCGAGTCGCGGCAGCCGGTGAGACAGAGCGCCAGGGCGAGGCCGGTGGCGGTGACGGTGACGAGGCGGGGCAACGCGTTCATGGGGGCTCCGATCAGATCTGCGCGTCGGCGGCGGAGGAGGACGACGGGGGGCGCCAGGCGAGCAGCCGGCGTTCGAGAAGGGTGAGCAGCCACTCGGCGAGCAGGGCGACGACCGTGATGATGATCATTCCGGCGTAGATGCCCGCGGCGTCGAACGTGCCCTGGGCGTGGTTGATCAGTAGGCCGAGGCCCTTGTCCGCGCCGGTGTACTCGCCGACAATCGCCCCGATCAGCGCGAAGCCGAAGGCGACGTGCAGGCTTGCGAGGATCCACGACGTGGCGCTCGGCAGCACGATCGAGGTGAGGATCTGACGGGGGTTCGCGCCGAGGATGCGGGCGTTGTCGACCAGCGTCCTGTCCACCTCGCGGGCGCCCTGGAAGGCGTTGAAGAACACCGCGAAGAACACCAGCACGACGGCCGTGGCGACCTTGGACGACATGCCCAGGCCGAACCAGATCACGAACAGCGAGGCGAGGACGATGCGCGGGATCGCGTTCGCGGCCTTGATGAACGGGGCGCACACCTCGGCGACGAACCGGCCCCGGCCGAGGAGCACGCCCAGCACGATCCCGGCGAGCGATCCGGCCGCGAATCCGAGGACGGCCTCCTCCAGCGTGACCCCGATCTGCTCCCAGATCGAACCGAACGCCGTTCCCTTGGTGAACCAGTCGACGAGCCGTCCCCAGATCGCGCTGGGCCGGGAGTAGTAGAACGGGTCGAGCCAGCCGGCGGTGGCGGCCTCCCAGCTGCCCAGCCACAGCACCACGAGCAGGACCCGGGTGACCGTGATCTTCGGTGCCGGGAACCGGCGGCGGGCGGGGGCCGACGCCTGCGCGTCCTCGACCGCGGGCGGGGCGGCGGCCACGGTCTCAGGCTGCACGGCGGGCTCCTCTCGCCCGGGTGATCTCGACCTCTTCGCGCAGCGAGTCCCAGACCCGCCGGTAGACGTCGAGGAAGGCTTCCTCCAGCCGGATCTCCTCCACCCGGCGCGGCCGGGCGAGGTCGACGCGGACGACGTCCTTGGCCGTCGCGGGCGCCGCTGTCATGACGACCACGGTGTCGGCGAGGGCGATGGCCTCGGTCAGGTCGTGGGTGACGAAGACGACCGCCGCGCCGGTGCCGGACCACAGTTCGAGCAGCAGGTCCTGCATGTGCTCTCGGGTCTGCACGTCGAGCGCGCCGAACGGCTCGTCCATCAGCAGGATCGACGGCTCGTTGATCAGCGTCTGGGCGAGCGCGACCCGCTTGCGCATCCCCCCGGAGAGCTGGTGCGGGTAGTACCGCTCGAAGCCCGCGAGCCCGACCCGCGCGACCCAGTCCGCGGCCTGCTCACGCGCGGCCCGCTTGGGCGCGCCCCGGTACCGCGGGCCCGCGGCGATGTTGTCGAGGACCGTACGCCACGGGAGCACGGCGTCCTGCTGGAACATGTACCCGAGCCGGTCGGGTATGCCGGTCACCGGGCGGCCGTGGACCAGGACCTCGCCCTCGCCGGCCGGGGCCAGCCCCGAGATCATCGACAGGCTGGTGGACTTGCCGCATCCCGTCGGCCCGACCACGCTGACGAACTCCCCCTGGCGTACGGTGAAGGACATGTCGCGGGTCGCGGTGTGGGCCGCGCCGTCGCGGGAACGGAAACGTTTCGTCACACCCCGCAACTCGATCGCGGGTGGTGATTCGGCCACGAGTTCACTCCTCAGGAAAACCGTTGTGCGAAAGCTCTCCGGGACCGTAGGCCGGGGTGAAGAGGCCGACCAGGCTTGTGCCACTTGTTCGGGTAATGCGCATACTTCGCGTTCTGCGCTTTCTGCTCACCCTTGTGTGACGAGACCCGGCGGGTATCGTGCTGGGCATGCCCTGGGCCGACCCTCCTAGGCCGCGTCCGCACCCTCGTTTCGCGACCCAAGCGCTGCTCGTGCAGGTCGCGGTCCTCCTGCTGATCATCGGTTTCGGCTTCGCGCTGGTGGCGTACCTGCTGCACGCGGAACTTGAGCGCCAGTACGAGCAGCGCGCGCTCGCCGTGGCGCGCGCCGTCGCCGCCGACGACGTCGTGATACGCGCGGTGGCCGCCCACTCCCCCGGCCCGCAGGTGCAGCGGCGGGCCGAAGAGGTACGCCGCCGTACCGGAGTGCTGTTCGTGGTGGTGGCCGACGACCAGGGCATCAGGTACTCCCACCCGGACCCCGCGAGGATCGGGCACCGGGTGAGCACCGAGCCGGAGGCGCTCGCCGGCCGGGACGTCGTCACCTTCGAGCGCGGCACGCTCGGCCTGTCGGCGCGCGGCAAGGTGCCCGTGCTGGACGGCGCCGGGCAGGTGGCCGGCCAGGTCAGCGTGGGTATCGCGGCTGGCGAGGTGTCCAGGAGGGTCGGCGACCTGCTGCGGGGCGCGGCCGGGTTCACCGGTCTCGCGCTGCTGCTCGGCCTGGCCGCCTCAGCCGGCCTCGCGCGCCGCCTCAAGCGGCAGACGCTGGGGCTGGAGCCCTCCGATCTCGCCGACCTGCTCCGGGAGCGCGAAGCCGTACTGCACGGCATCGACGAGGGCGTGCTGGCGGTGGACGCGGCCGGACGGATCACGATCTGCAACGACGCCGCCGCGCGGCTCCTCGGCGGCATGCCGGATTCGGGCACCGCGGTCGGCGACGCGGGCCTGCCGGCCGGCGTACGCACGCTCCTGGCCGAGCACCGCACGGTCCGCGGGGTGCTCCTCGCCACCGAGGACAGGATGCTGGTCGCCACGGCCGGACCGGTGCGGCGCGGGCAGCATGACCTCGGCCACGTGGTCACGCTGCGGGACCGCACCGACCTGGACGAGATGACCCGCGAGCTCGACGTGGTGCGCGCGCTGTCGGACGCGCTGCGCGCGCAGGCCCACGAGTACACCAACCGGCTGCACACGCTGTCCGGCCTGCTCAGCCTGGAACATCGCGACGAGGCCGTGGCCTACCTCCGCGAGCTCGCCGACGATCCCCTCGCGACGGAGTACGGCGACGGCGGGCGGCTGCGCGACCCGTACGTCCGCGGGCTGCTGGCCGCGAAGACGGCGGTGGCCTCCGAGTGCGCGGTCGACCTGCGGCTCAGCCAGGACTCGTTCCTGCCCGGTCCGCTCGCCTGTCCGCTCGACATGGTCACGGTCCTGGGCAACCTGGTGGACAACGCGATCAGCGCGGCGCGCTCCGGCGCCCGCAGGCCCGCCTGGGTCGAGGTGTCACTGCTGGCCGAAGCCGGCATCCTGCACCTCGTCGTCGTGGACAGCGGCGACGGCGTCCCGCCACATGCCTGCGACCGGCTGTTCGACCAGGACTTCACCACCAGCGCCGACGACGCCCGCCCGCACGGTGTCGGACTCGCGCTCGCACGGCGCGTCGCCCGCAGGCACGGCGGCGACCTCGCCCTGACCCGGCCCTCCGGCGCCGACTGCGGAGCGGTCTTCGTCGCGCGGATCCCCGGCGCGGTCGAGCCCGCGCCTCACCTGTCCGGAGCCCGGTCCGCCGGGTCCGTGGGGGTGCCGTGATCCGGGTTCTCGTCGTCGACGACGACTTCCGCGTCGCCAACCTCCACGCGCGCTATGTCGGCCGGGTGCCGGGGTTCGAGGTGGCGGGCATCGCCCACACCGCCGCCGAGGCCGTCGCGCTCGCCGGGCGGCTGCGCCCCCACCTCGTGCTGCTCGACCAGTACCTGCCGGACGCGCCCGGAACCTCGATCGTCCCGGACCTCGGCGGGCATGTGATCATGCTGACCGCCGCCGCCGAGGCTGGGGTCGTCCGCGAGGCGCTCGGCCGTGGGGTGGTCAACTACCTGGTGAAGCCCTTCACCGAGGGTGACCTCGCCGAGCGGCTCCGCGCGTACGAGCGGTTCCACCGGCGGCTGGGCGGCGCCGCGTCGCTGAGCCAGGCCGAGATCGACCGCGCGGTCCGCATGCTGCACGAGGGCGACCGGGTCGACGCCGCGGTCAGGAAGGGCCGGTCGAGCCACACCGCGCAGCTCGTCATCGACGCCCTGCGCGCCGCCGGGGGGCCGGTGACCTCAGCGGACCTCGCCGCCCGGCTCGGGCTCTCCCGGGCCACCGCGCAGCGTTACCTGTCCGACCTCGCCGCCGACGGACGGCTGACCGTCGGGCTCAGGTACGGAACCACCGGCCGGCCCGAACACCTCTACCGGCTTCCTGAGACGCCGGCGCAGTAGCCTGCCCCAGTCCGACGGGCCCGGCATCGTGAGGAACGCCTCCGCCTGGAGCGCGGAGACGCCGATGCGCGGCAGATCGCGGGCGGTCGGGTAGACCAGGAACCTCGGCTCCCACAGCGGCCTGAACTTGGCGTTGAAGCGGTACAACGACTCGATCTGGAACCAGCGGGACAGGAAGACGAGGATGCCGCACCACGCGCGCAGCACCGGCCCCGCCCCCAGCCGCTCCCCCCGCGCCAGCGCGGAGCGGAACATCGCGAAGTTCAGCGACACTCTGGTCACGCCGAAGTCCGGCGCGGCCTGCAGGGCCCGTACGATCAGCAGTTCGTTGAGCCCGGGGTCGGCCTCCCGGTCGCGCCGCATGAGGTCGAGGGAGATGCCGTCGGCTCCCCAGGGCACGAAATGCAGGACGGCCCGGATGTCCCCGCCCGGCGGCTCCTCGCCCTCGGGCGTGGCCCGGTGGGCGGTGACCACCAGGCAGCCGGCGTCGGCGGGGTCGCCGAACCGGCCGAGCGCCATCGAGAAGCCGCGCTCGGTCTCGGTGCCTCTCCAGAAGTCGGCCGCGTTGCGGATGCGCTCGCGCTCCGCCTCGCTCAGGTCTCCCGCCCGCCGCACCCGGCAGGTGTAGCCGAGCCGCTCCACCCGCTTGACCATCTGGCGCACGTTGCGCATGGCCCGGCCTTCCAGCGTGAAACCGGCCACCTCCACGACGGCCTCGTCCCCGATCTCCAGCGCGTCGAGGCCGCCCTCTCTGGTCCACACCTCGCCGCCGGTCTCGCCGCATCCGATCACGGCAGGGACCCATGCGTGCCGCCTGGCCTCCTCCAGGAACCGCCTGATCGCGCCGGGCCACGCCTCCGGGTCGCCGATCGGGTCGCCGCTGGCAAGCATCACCCCGGCGACGACGCGGTAGGCCACGGCGGCCTTGCCGCTGGGCGAGAAGATCACGCTCTTGTCCCGGCGGAGCGCGAAGTATCCGAGCGAGTCCTGCCGGCCGTACCGGTCGAGCAGGGCCCGCAGACGCCGCTCGTCGTCCCCGGTGAGCGCCGCGACCGGCCGTTCCGGCCGGAGGGCCAGGTAGATCGTGGTGACGGCGGTGAGCGCGCCGAGCCCGGCGAGCGAGAAGTAGACCAGGTCGCCGGTGCGCTCGGACGTGAACACGACCGGCCCCTCCAGGCCGACCAGGCCGAGCACGACGTGCCGCAGCTGATCGCCGAATCCGGGGTGGCCGACGACCGTCCGGTGATGCGTGGCGACGAGGATCCACCCGATCACGACGTCGAACGCGCCGAGCACCAGCAGGTTCCACAGCGCCCGCCAGCGCGAGCGCGGGTCGGACAGGGCGTAGAACTCCCGTCTGTTGACCAGCAGCACCACGCACAGGAGCAGCGACACCGACGCGGCGACCGGGTGCCGGTGCAGCCCCTCGAGCACGGTGCCCACCGGCAGCAGCACCACGACCGCGCGCCAGGCCCGTGCCTTACGCCGCCTGAGAGCGTGGGCAAGCATGATCAGCAAAATGCCGACCAGCAACGACGCCGTCTCGGCGAGCGTGGTGACACTGCCCGGCAGGACGCTCGCGATCTCGCTGATCCTGCTTCCGCGCAGGCGCGGGAACACGCCTTTGACGATGTCCAGGATGCCGATGAACAGCGCGGCGTACGCTGCCGCTGCGGGCACCCATGGACGCGCTATCCCGTTCCGGGAAATGTGTGTCCGACGGCTCACGGGACGAGACCTTAAATGGTGATATCCGCTCCGGGAGCAAGGATCGCGATCCTTAACCGCTCCCTTACGCCTCGCGAGTACCTTTGCATGAACCGGCACCACGGGGGACTTTAGGAGAGGCCGGATTTGGAGCTCACAACGGCGCACGTGCAGGTCCTGTTCGTCGCGCTCGCCGTCGGCGGGCTGGTCGCGACGGTCTGGCTGTGGCCCCGGCTGAGCGGGCCGTCCTGGCGCTCCGTCGCCGCGCGGGTGGGCGTGCTGGTCGCGGACCAGACCCTGCTGCTGCTCGCGATCGCCGTCGTGGTCAACGCGTACTTCGGGTTCTTCGGCTCGTGGGGCGACCTGCTGGGGACGAACGCCGCCGACGCGCCGGCGATCACGGCAGGCTCGGCGGGTACGGCGGCCGGCGGGGCGGGCCTCGTCCGGGTGCTCGGCAGCAGGCCGGTCGAGGTCACCAGGCCGAAGGCCGGCCTGCCCGCGGGGCGTCTGGAGGAGGTGACGATCGCCGGGGCGAGGACCGGGCTGAGCTCGTCGGCGTACGTGTACCTGCCGCCGCAGTATTTCGACACGAAGTACGCCGGCCGGCGCTTCCCGGTGATCCTCGGGCTGACCGGCTATCCGGGCGACGCGGAGAACCTGGTCACCCGGCTCGACATGCCCACGCTCACGGCGACCTCGATCCTCACCCACGAGATCGGCCCGACCGTCCTGGTGCTCATGCGCCCGACGGTCGCGCCGCCCCGGGACACCGAGTGCGTGGACGTGCCGGGTGGGCCGCAGGTCGAGACGTACTTCACCTCGGACGTGCCGCGGGCGGTGGCCGCGACGTTCCGGGTCGGCACCGGAGCCGCCAGCTGGGGCGTTCTCGGCGAGTCGACCGGGGGCTACTGCGCGCTCAAGCTGACCATGCGGCACCCCGAGGCGTTCTCGGCCGCGGTGTCCCTGTCCGGGTATTTCCACGCCCCGATGGACGTGACCACGGGCGACCTGTTCGGCGGGAACCGGCGGCTCCGGGACGAGAACGACCTGATGTGGCGGCTGGCCAACCTGCCGGCCCCGCCGGTGTCCGTCCTGGTGGCGAGCAGCCGTCAGGGCGAGTCCGACTACCGTGCGACGACGGACTTCATGGCGGCCGTGAAGGCGCCCATGCGGGCGTCCTCGCTGATCCTGCCGAGCGGGGGCCACAACTTCGCCACCTGGAACAGGGAGCTTCCCCAGGCCCTGCCCTGGCTCGCCCAGCAACTGCACGCGCCCGCGCAGACGCCGTCCCGGTCCACGAGCGAACAGGAAACCAAGCGCCTCGCCCGCGGATCGCCCCGGCGGCCTCGCCCCGGCCGTCACTCCCTCGCCCACAAGGTCGCGAAGAGGAGAGGTCCCAGGCCGGCGGGGAGGACGTGAGAGCGTCGCGCGGCCGCTGGTATCTGTACGTCCCGTAATCAGGCGGGGATACGCGGATGAGACGTCCCGGCGCCGCGGAAGGGCGCCGGGACGCCCTTGGATCAGTGCCGCTCGGCGGCCTCGACGACGTTGGCCAGCAGCATGGCCCGGGTCATCGGCCCCACCCCGCCGGGGTTGGGGGCGACGAAGCCCGCGACCTCGCGTACGTCGGGGGCCACGTCACCGGTGAGCTTCCCGTCGACCCTGGAGACGCCCACGTCGAGCACCGCCGCGCCGGGCTTGACCATGTCGGCGGTCACGAGGTGGGGCACCCCGGCCGCGGCGACCACGATGTCCGCCCGGCGCACGTGGGACGCCAGGTCCTGGGTGCCGGTGTGACAGAGCGTGACGGTGGCGTTCTCCGCGCGGCGGGTGAGCAGCAGGCCCAGCGGCCGGCCCACGGTGATGCCCCGGCCGACCACGACGACCTCGGCGCCCTTGAGCGGCACGCCGTACTCCTGGAGGAGGACCACGATGCCGCGCGGGGTGCACGGCAGCGGGGCGTCGACCATGTGGACGAGCCTGCCCAGGTTGACCGGGTGGAGGCCGTCGGCGTCCTTGGCCGGGTCCATGCGCTCGATGAGCGCCTGGGTGTCCAGGTGGCGCGGCAGCGGCAACTGGACGATGTAGCCCGTGCAGGCCGGGTCGGCGTTCAGCTCGTCGACCGCGGCCTCCACATCCGCCTGGCCGGCGCTCTCCGGAAGGTCCTTGCGGATGGAGGTGATGCCGACCTCCGCGCAGTCGCGGTGCTTGCCCGCGACGTAGATCTGGCTGCCCGGATCGTCGCCGACGAGGATCGTGCCCAGGCCGGGGGTGACACCCCGGGCGGCCAGGGCCTTCACCCGCTCCGCCAGCTCACTCTTGATCTTGGCGGCGGTCGCCTTGCCGTCCAGAAGCCGCGCGGTCATGGCTCTCCCTGTCCTTCCGGGTGATCCTTCCGGATGCTTTACTGTCCCCCCTCGCGCCGCTCGATGATCCGGCGGGTGAAGGGGATGAACTCCACGATCCGCCAACCGAAGTAAGCGGCCAGCGCGGCGACGGGCAGCAGCGCGATGGGGCTGTTCCACACGCCGTTCATCGTCGCGAAGGAGCTCATGATCGTATCAAGGGGCATGGAGGGACTCCGTGGGGAGGATGGGGTGGGGCGCTTCAGGCTAACCGCCCCATCGGGGTGATCGTGCCTTTTTCACCCCATCCATCCCTACAGCCGCCTCTCCGTGGCGGTACGTCGGCCTTCGCGATCAGTGGAAGAAGTGCCGGGTGCCGGTGAAGTAGAGCGTGATGCCCGCTTCCTTCGCCGCCTCGATGACCAGCTCGTCGCGGATCGAGCCGCCCGGCTCGACGATCGCCTTCACCCCGGCCTCCGCCAGCACCTGCAGGCCGTCGGGGAACGGGAAGTACGCGTCGGAGGCGCCGACCGACCCGGCCGCGCGCTCGCCGGCCCGGGAGACCGCCAGCCGGGCCGAGTCCACCCGGTTGACCTGGCCCATGCCGACGCCGACGGTCGCGCCGCCGGCCGCGAGCAGGATCGCGTTGGACTTCACCGACCGGCAGGCCCGCCAGGCGAAGGCCAGATCGGCCAGCACCTCGGGCGAGGCCGCCTCTCCGGCCTTGAGCTCCCACGTGGACGGGTCGTCGCCCGGCGCGTCCACCCGGTCCACCGTCTGCACGAGCAGGCCGCCGTCGATGCGGCGGAACTCCGCGGCGTTCGACGGCCCCTGCGGGCAGGCGAGCAGGCGGATGTTCTTCTTCTCCCTGAGCACCTCGAGCGCGTCCGCCGCGAACGACGGCGCGACCACCACCTCCGTGAAGATCGGCGCGATCTGCTCGGCCAGCTCGCGGGTCACCTCGCGGTTGACCGCGATCACTCCGCCGTAGGCGGAGACCGGGTCGCACTCGTGCGCCTTGCGGTGCGCCTCGACCACGTCGGCGCCCACCGCGATCCCGCAGGGGTTGGCGTGCTTGATGACGGCCACGCACGGCTCGGCGAAGTCCCAGGCGGCCCGCCAGGCGGCGTCGGCGTCCACGTAGTTGTTGTAGGACATCTCCTTGCCGTGGAGCTGCTCGGCGTTGGCCAGGCCGTCCTTGCCCCCGGTGTAGAGGGCCGCCCCCTGGTGCGGGTTCTCGCCGTACCGCAGGGCGGTCTTGCGCTTCCACGCCGCGCCCATGAAGGACGGCCACTCGCCCTCGGGCGCGTACACGTTGGCGAACCAGGACGCGACCGCGACGTCGTAGGCGGCGGTGTGCGCGTACGCCGTGGCGGCCAGCCTCCTGCGCTCGGTCAGCGTGAAGCCGCCCTCGGCGACCGCGGCGAGCACCTCGCCGTATGCCTTGGGGTCGACGACCACGGCCACCGTGCCGTGGTTCTTGGCCGCGGCGCGGATCATCGCGGGCCCGCCGATGTCGATCTGCTCGACGCACTCGGCGTCGGAGGCGCCGGAGGCGACCGTGGCGGCGAACGGATACAGGTTCACCACCGCGAGCTGGAACGGCTCGATCTCCAGCTCCTCCAGCTGCTTGACGTGGGAGGGGTTGGCGCCGTCGGCGAGCAGCCCGGCGTGGACCCGTGGGTGGAGGGTCTTGACCCGTCCGTCCAGGCACTCGGGGAATCCGGTGAGCGACTCCACCTTCGTGACCGGCACGCCGTAGGAGGCGATCGCGGCGGCGGTGCCGCCGGTCGACACGATCTCCACGCCCGCGGCCTCGAGCCCCCGCGCCAGGTCTTCGAGACCCGTCTTGTCGTAAACGGTGATCAGCGCACGGCGGATGGCGATGCGGGTCACTTCGTGATCCTTCCTGGTGTCGGGCCTTCTGCGGCCTGTCCTGCGACTCGTCCCGTCCCCAGGCGCACGGTCCGCCCGGTCAGGGTCCAGCCCTCGCGGGCCATGCGGCCCACCGTCTCGACGAGGAGGCGTCGCTCGACCGTCTTGATGCGCTCGTGCAGCGACTCCTCGTCGTCCCCCTCCCGTACGGGCACCGCCTCCTGGGCGATCACCGGGCCCGTGTCCACGCCGGCGTCGACGAGGTGGACCGTGCAACCGGTGACGCGGACGCCGTACGCGAGGGCGTCGCGCACGGCGTGCGCGCCTGGGAAGGCGGGCAGCAGCGCCGGATGGGTGTTGACGACGGGGAACGCGCCCAGCACGCGGGAGCCGAGGATCTTCATGAACCCGGCGGAGACCACCAGGTCGGGCTTGTGCTCGGCGATGCGCCCGGCCAGCCTCTCGTCCCACTCCTCCCGGGTGGGGTGATCGCCCACCCTCTCGACGAACGTGGGGACGCCGGCGCGCTCGGCCCGGGCCAGGCCCTCGATGCCGGTGCGGTCGGCCCCGACGGCCACGACGGTCGCGCCGAACGCGTCGTCTGCCGCCGCGTCCAGCAGCGCTTGCAGGTTGGTCCCCGAACCCGAGACGAGGACGACGAGCCGGACGGACAGAGCGGAACTCCTTCGTGAGCTGCCTTCGTTTTGCAGGTGATTGCCGGGAGATGGTTCCTTAGAGAGTGGTCGAGCGTGGAGGGCCGTCCCTCGACGCAGCTAAAGCGTATCGGGCGCCGGCCATCACGACTTACGACGGGCTATGCGGAACGCGAGGCGAGGAGACCGTGACAACACCCCTACAGACGCCGACCCCTGCAACCGGAGGGCGCAGGGCCCTCGTGCTCGCCATCATGGCGCTCGTCTTCACGCTGATGCTGCCGGCGGCCGGGCTGGCGCTGTCACTGTTCGCGATCGTCATCGCGATCCGTGACCTGCGCCTGCTCAACCGCGAACGACGCGGGATCGGCATGGCGACCGGAGCCGTCGTGCTCTCGTCGCTCGCGTTCGTCCTGGGCATCGTGACCACGGGATTCCAGCTCTACTTCTCCGACGAACTCACCGCGTACAACGAGTGCCGCAAGGGCGCGGGCACGGTGACGGCCCAGCAGGACTGCTCCGAGCAGCTGATGCGGGCGTTCGAGCGGAAGATGGGCGTGGCCTGGCCCGCGGGCGTCCCGGCGCCCGCCTGACCGCACGACCGCATGTGAGCCGTCCGCGCCGTCGCGAACGGCTCACAGGTCTTGCCTTTGACGCGCGGGTCAGGGGTTAGCGTCGCGGGGCCGTGCGGCTGTGCCGCACGAGCGGTTCCCCTCCGACACCGTAGGAGTTCCCCATGCCCCGAACCCTGCCCCGCGCCGCACGGGAGATCCGGCTCGCCGAGGTTCCGTCCGGCCTTCCCGGCCCCGAGCACCTGACCGTGGCCGAGGTCCCGCTGCCCGTGCCGGGGGCCGGTGAGGTCCTGGTGCGCAACCGCTGGTTCCAGGTCTTCCCTTCGCTGCGCACGCTGATCGCCGGAGGCGTGCCGGGCACGCCCTTCCCCCCGCTTCGTCCCGGGGACGCGCTGTTCGGCCCGGCCGTCGGCGAGGTCGTCACGGCCCCCTTCGTCAAGGGCACGGATGACGGCGGTCTGCGGCCGGGCGACCTGGTCGCGCACTTCCAGGGCTGGCGTGAGTACGCCGTGGTCCCCGTGTCCGCGCCGCTGGGGGACGCCCTGCCCGATCCGGCCGCGCACCTGGCTTCTGGCGCCACCGCGTACGCCGCCCTGACCCGGATCGCCCGCCTGCGTGCGGGCGAGACGGTGCTCGTCACCGGGGGCGCCGGAGGCGTCGGGTCGCTCGCCGGCCAGGTCGCCCGGCAACTGGGCGCGGCACGCGTGATCGGCACCACCGGCTCACCGGCGAAGGCCGAGCGCATGACCGCCGAACTCGGCTACGACGCGGTGGTCCTGCGCGACGGGAGCCCGATCGGCGGCCGGCTGGCCGAGGCGGCGCCCGACGGCGTCGACGTGGTCGTCGACACCGTCGGCGGCGAGCAGCTTCAGGCGGCGGTGGCCGCGGCGCGGCCCGATGCCCGCCTCGTCGTGGTCGGCACCCTGGCCACGCAGCTGTCGGCCGCGTCCGGCGGCACGACGGCCCCGGTGGAGCTGGACGCCTTCCAGCTCATCGCCAAGAACATCACCCTCCGCGGCCTCACCGGCGTCGGCGACGAGATCCACGCGGAGTGGACGGAGCGTTTCGGCGCCTGGCTCCGCTCGGGCGCCGTCGTCTTCCCGCACACGCGGATCGCGGGCATCGAACGCGCGCCGCGGGCGTTGCGTGAGTTGTTCGAGGGACGGCACGTGGGAACGGTCGTCGTAGAAGCCTGAGCACGGCACAGGAGGTCTCATGCGGATCGGCGACGCCGCGGCGGCGGCCGGGACCACGCCACGCGCGTTGCGCCTGTACGAGCAGCGCGGGTTGCTCCTGCCGCCCCCGCGGACCTCGTCAGGCCAGCGGGAGTACGGCCCGCGGGACATCGCCCGCATCCGCCTGGTGCGCCAGTTGCTCACCCTCGGCCTGACCCTCGAGGACGTCGCCCGCTGCGCCGACCGCCTGGACCTGCTGGAGGGCGACACGCTCCCGCCGTACGGCAGCCCCGGCTGCTCCGGCGGCAGCGGAAGCGGCGGAAGCGGCGTCGTGCAACGCCGGATCGCCGCCCTGGACGCCGAGATCGCCCGCCTGACGGACCTGCGGGACCGCCTCGCCTCGGCCGTCGCCGAGCCGCCTCAGAGGGCTCAGTCGCGGTCCCAGGCGTAGGGATCGACGTAGATGACGTGACCCCCGCGGTCGTCGCTCTCGTCCACGATGTCCTTGCGCGGCTTCGGCGGGGGGCTCGGGGCACGACGCTTCGCGGCCGGTTTGCGCGGGATATCGGCTATAGGGGGAATGGCGCCGGCCCGCCGCGCGCCCATGTCGTCGAAGGTCTCCGCCGCCGCCGCGGCGTGCTCGTCGGTCCAGTCGTCCCTGATGACCGGGATCGGCTGGGTGTCCGCCTCGGTGGCGTCCAGCCAGTGGCCGGGCAGGTGGGCGCCGCGGGCGGGCCGCACCCGCCCGGCCGCCTTGGCGATCACGGCGCCGGCCTTCCGCACCGGCTCGGGCGGGGTGGCCGGCCGCCGGGAGATCAGCCACCAGTTGGCGATGCCGGCCGAGATGCCGGCGGCCACGCCGACCTCGAGCGTGACCGACAGCGCCACCTCCCAGGGAGACGGCCCCACCGCGGCCAGGCCCGCCCCGCCGAGCGGGCCGCCGGCCAGCGCGGCGAGCGTTCCCGCGACGAGGCCGGAGGTGATTCCGCAGACGAACCCCCACAGCGGCGCGGCCTCGATCGACGGGGTCGGCGCGACGCGGGCCGTCACCACGCCGGCGACCGCCCCGGCCGCGAACGGCACCGCGATCACGCCCATGACCCAGGGGGGCGCGGCGCCGGACGACGGCAGGGCGCCCAGCAGCGGCAGCATGGGCACCGCGCTGAGCTTGACCCCGGTGGGAGCGACCAGCGTCCCGGCGCCCACCGCGAACCCGGGCCCCGAGATGTACGCCATGCCCCAGATGACGGCGTTGAAGAAGTAGAGGACCTCCAGGAGCAGGAGCAGCAGGCCGCCGACCACTCCGGGGCTGAGGACCTCCGACATCTGCTGGATCCGGGCGAAGTTGACCACCACCGACCCGAGGACCAGCACGGCCCCGGCCACGAGCATCAGCGAGGTCGCGACGGCCGTGCCGACCACGAGCGACCGCGGGCGCTCGGGCAGCAGGCGCAGCATCGACCGCCACGGCCCGATCGTGCGGGCGGTGGCCACCGAGCCGGTGACGAAGGCCAGCAGCAGGTGGCTGATCAACGCCTCCCCCAGGAACGGCTGCATGACCTCGTTGCCGGAGACGAGGGCGATCACCCCGGCGAGCAGCGCGTACGGCGCGGCCAGCGAGATGCCGGCCTGGGCGATGAGCGCGAGCTGGGCGCGGCGCCGGGCGTTCTCGAGGTCGCGCGGCGTGCCCTTGGGTAGCCGGGCCGGCATCCGCACCCGCAGGTCGGCGTCCCGCGCCATCCACAGGCCGGCCCGGTAGAGCAGCACCCCCGGCAGGATCATCAGGCCGATGGGCAGCAGGCCCACCCGGCCGCCCGGGATCGCGAAACCGGCGTGGTGGGCGGCGAGCCAGAGCTGGCAGGCCGTGCGGAAGACGCCGGGCAGGCCCTCGCCGAACGGCCCCCGGGGCGCGGCCATCCAGCCGATGAGCGTGAGTGTGGTGAGCACGGCGAGGCCGACGCCGAGCGTCCCGACCGCGGCCAGCATGCCGGAGACGGGGAGCGGACGGCGGGTCTCCTCGTCGTCGCCGCCGCCCATGCGGCCGAGCACGGCGCGGGGAGCGGTCCTGAATTGATCGAGAAGGCCCGTCACGCTACCGCATCATCCCAGCCCCGCCGCCTCCCTCCACGTCGCCACGCCGAGGAGTACGCAATCCGGACGCATTGGCACGCGTACCGGCCGGGCCCGAAAACGACCGCGACCTTGCGCTCGCACCACCGCGGCGGTAGGAGCGCAAGGTCGCGGACGACAGTCGGATGTACGCGCGATCAGCGGCTGGACATGATCTCGCGCATCAGGCGGGCGGTCTCGCTGGGCGTGCGGCCGACGCGGACGCCGACCTTCTCCAGGGCCTCCTTCTTGGCCTGGGCGGTGCCGGCGGAGCCGGACACGATCGCGCCGGCGTGGCCCATGGTCTTGCCCTCGGGCGCGGTGAACCCGGCGACGTAGGCGACGACCGGCTTGGTCACGTGCTCGTCGATGTAGGCCGCCGCGCGCTCCTCGGCGTCGCCGCCGATCTCGCCGATCATCACGATCGCGTCGGTCTCCGGGTCCTCCTGGAACGCCTGGAGGGCGTCGATGTGCGTCGTGCCGATGACCGGGTCGCCGCCGATGCCGACGCAGGTGGAGAAGCCGATGTCACGCAGCTCGTACATGAGCTGGTAGGTCAGCGTGCCGGACTTCGACACCAGGCCGACGCGGCCCTTGGTGGTGATGTCGGCCGGGATGATGCCCGCGTTGGAGGCGCCCGGCGAGGCGATGCCGGGGCAGTTCGGGCCGATGATGCGGGTCTTGTTGCCCTTGGAGACGGCGTACGCCCAGAACTCGGTCGTGTCGTGGACCGGCACGCCCTCGGTGATGACCACGCACAGCGGGATCTCGGCGTCGACGGCCTCGCGGACGGCGGACTTGGTGCCGGCCGGGGGCACGAAGACGACGGACACGTCGGCGCCCGTCTGCTCCATGGCCTCCTTGACCGTGCCGAAGACCGGCAGGCCCTCGTGCGTGATGCCGGCCTTGCGGGCGTTCACGCCGCCCACGACCTTGACACCGGCGGCGAGCATGCGGCGGGTGTGCTTGGTGCCCTCACCACCGGTCATGCCCTGCACGATGATCTTGCTGTTCTCGGTGAGCCAGATAGCCATTACGCACCTACCGCGGCGAGCTCGGCGGCGCGCTTGGCCGCTTCGTCCATGGTGTCGACCAGCTCGACCCGCGGCAGCGCGGCGTCGGCCAGGATCTGCCGCCCCAGGGCGGCGTTGTTGCCGTCCAGGCGGACGACCAGCGGGTGGGTCACTTCCTCGCCCCGGCTCTCCAGGAGCTTGAAGGCCGAGACGATGCCGTTGGCGACGGCGTCGCAGGCGGTGATGCCACCGAAGACGTTCACGAAGACCGACTTCACCGACGGGTCGGACAGGATGATCTCCAGGCCGTTCGCCATGACCTCGGCCGAGGCGCCGCCGCCGATGTCGAGGAAGTTGGCCGGCTTGGGCTGGCCGGGGAACTCCTCACCCGCGTACGCCACGACGTCGAGCGTGGACATGACCAGGCCCGCGCCGTTGCCGATGATGCCGACGTTGCCGTCCAGCTTGACGTAGTTGAGGTGCTTCTCCTTGGCCCGGGCCTCCAGCGGGTCCTCCGCGGCCTTGTCGACGTACGCGGCGTGCTCCGCCTGGCGGAAGTTCGCGTTGTCGTCGAGGGTGACCTTGCCGTCGAGCGCCTTCACCTGGCCGTCGGCCGACAGGATCATCGGGTTGACCTCGACGAGCGAGGCGTCCTCGTCGACGAAGACGGCCCAGAGCTTCTCGATCAGCTCGGCGGCGCCGTCCAGCGCCTGCTGCGGCAGGCCGCCCGCCACCGCGATCTCGCGAGCCCTGGCGCGGTCGACGCCCGTCAGCGGGCTGACCGGCACCTTCGCCACCTTCTCCGGCGCGGTGTGCGCGACCTCCTCGATGTCCATGCCGCCGGAGGCGGAGCAGATGGCGAGGAAGGTGCGGTTGGCACGGTCGAGAAGGAAGGAGAAGTAGTACTCCTCCGCGATCTGGCTGGCCTCCTCGATCAGGACCTTGTGGACCGTGTGGCCCTTGATGTCCATGCCGAGGATCTGCGTCGCCTTCGCCTGCGCGTCGGCGGCGTCGTCGGCCACCTTCACGCCGCCGGCCTTGCCGCGCCCGCCGGTCTTGACCTGGGCCTTGACGACAACGCGACCGGTGAGCTGCTCGGCAGCCGCCCGCGCCTCCTCCACGGTGTGCGCGACGATTCCGCGCGGCACCGGGATGCCGTATTCCGCGAAGAGCTCCTTCGCCTGATGTTCGAACAGGTCCACGAGGGTCCGTCCCTTTTGATGTCCGAGGCCGGGCGCCGTCGTCCCGCCCGGCGTTTCCGCGCATGAAGCCTAGTCCCCGTACGAGCGTGGGCGCGTCGTCGGGTCCCACTGGAGCCTTGCCAACAACTCTCATGTACGGCAAGGTTGGGCAAAATACCTAAACGGTGGCTGGGACCGCCGAACGGACCCATTCCACGATCTCCTGCGTCGTGGACCCGGGCGTGAAAATCCTGGCGACCCCCATCTTCGCGAGTTCGGGGATGTCGGCCTCGGGGATGATGCCCCCGCCGAACACGACAATGTCCTCGGCGCCCTCCTCGCGCAGGACCTCGAAGAGCCGGGCGAACAGCGTCATGTGCGCGCCGGACAGGATGGACAGCCCGATCGCCGCCGCGTCCTCCTGGATCGCCGTACGGACGATCTGCTCCGGGGTCTGATGCAGCCCCGTGTAGATGACCTCCATGCCCGCGTCGCGCAGCGCCCGCGCCACCACCTTGACCCCGCGGTCGTGCCCGTCGAGCCCCGGCTTCGCGACGACGACCCGAATCCTGCCTGCCATGAAGACCTCCCTACGGTGCCCGCTGCCCGAAGCGTAACCGCCGCCCGGGGCCCGGCCCCCGAACGGCCCTACGTCAGCCGCCCACCGGCCGCTCCCACCGCAGCGCATGCGGACCGTCCACGAGCCCCGGCTCTCGATACGGCGAGGAGTTCGATGGCCCGCAATCGAACGTTTTGTGGTGGCGAATTGATAATCAACCGGCATAACGGGCCACTAGCTGAAGACTCACAGGAAATGTGGATTATTGTGACTTTCCCGTGATCATGGTTCGAGAAGATTCCCCGGCTGCCCTCGTGATCATGAGGGCACTTACGGGAGGAATCACCTTGAAGCGAGCACTCATGGCGCTGGCGTGCGCCGCGACGGCCGCCCTCGTGGCGCCCGCCGTCGCCGCCCCCGCGCAGGCTCAGACCTCTACTCAGGCACAGGCCCCCGCCGCCGACCCGGTGGCGGCGCTGCGCAAGCAGTTCGTCTCCGGCCACGGCGTGCGATTCGTGTCCACGGGCACGATGAGCCTCGCCGGCATCACGGCCGTCAAATTCACCTCGAACGGCGGACTCGCCTTCGGCCGGTCCGGCGTCGTCGCCTCCGACAGCACGCAGAAGATGAAGTACAGCGACCTGCTGAAGGAGGAGAACGAGGACCTGAAGGACGCGGAGAAGCCCCTCCACGCGATCGTCATCGGCAGTACGGGCTACCTCTCGGGCGGGGTCTACGCGAGCCTGCTGCCCGAAGGCAAGACCTGGCTGCGGCTCCCCGGCCAGCGGCCGGGCTCCTCGTCGAGCCTGGGCGAGTTCGTGAACCCCGCCGACTGGCGCAGCCTCAAGACGGTCCTCGCGACCACCAAGGCCAAGGGTCCGGGCGGCAGCGTCAACGGCGCGAAGACCACGCTCTACCGCGGCACCATCACGCTGAGCCAGCTCATGAAGGTCAGTCCGGGCATCAAGGACAGCTTCGGCGGCCTGGGCTCCAACCCTGCCAAGACCGTGGTGTCCTGGAAGCTGTGGATCGGCTCCGACCAGCTCGTCCGCCGCGCCTCGGCCACCGCCGACCTGACGATGAAGGTCGAGGACGACTCCCTCACCTTCACCCTCAGCGACGTCACCACGTTCGCCGGCTGGGGCGGGAAGGTCACGGTCAAGGCGCCGCCGAAGAGCAAGGTCGCCAACCTGACCGACCTCGACGGCGACGTGCCGGACACGACGGGCACCGTCATCCTGCCCAACAACTGAACCGGGCGGGGCCGATCAGGCACGAGTGAGCATCGCGCGGCCGAGCCCCCCGCGCGGCGCTGAAATGAGGCGGCCGGCCCCCGGGTGACACGCCACCCGGGGGCCGTGGGGCCGGTCAGAGCTTGTCGATCAGAGCTTGTCGATCGGGGCGTAGGCGAGAAGCAGGGTCTTCTCGCCCTCGCTGCCGAAGTCGATCTTCACGCGCGTCTTCTCGGCCTGACCGTCCACCGCCACCACGGTGCCGAGCCCGAACGTGTCGTGGGTGACCCGGTCGCCCGGCGACAGGTTCGGGATCTGCCGGCCGCCGGTCTTCTGCGCGGGAGCCGTACGGGCGGCCGGGCGGGAGGTCGCGGCGGACCAGGCGGTCTTGCCCGGGTCGCCGCGCCAGTCGACCAGGTCGCCCGGCACCTCGGACAGGAAGCGCGAGGCGGGGTTGAACGACGGCGCGCCCCACGCCGAGCGGACCGCCGACCTGGACAGGTAGAGCCGTTCCTTGGCCCGGGTGATGCCGACGTACGCCAGCCTGCGCTCCTCCTCCAGCTCCTTCGGGTCGCTCAGCGAGCGCATGTGGGGGAAGACGCCGTCCTCCATGCCCGTGAGGAACACCACGGGGAACTCCAGGCCCTTGGCGGTGTGCAGGGTCATCAGCGTGACCACGCCGCCGCTGTCGTCGCCGTCGGGGATCTGGTCGGCGTCGGCGACCAGCGAGACCTGCTCGAGGAAGTCGACGAGCGTGCCCTCCGGGTTCGCCTCCTCGAACTCGGCGGCCACCGAGATCAGCTCGTTGAGGTTCTCCAGCCGGCTCTCGTCCTGTGGGTCGCCCGAGGTCTCCAGCTCCGTCCGGTAGCCGGTGGAGCTCAGCACCTCCTCCGCGAGGTCGGACAGCGGAAGCTCCTTGGCGCGCAGTTCGTCGAGCAACGTGACGAAGTCGCGGATCGCGTTCAGCGAGCGGGTGGCCACCCCCGGCGCCTCGTCGGCCCGGCGCAGCGCCTCCCAGAAGGCGATGCGCTCCCGGTTGGCGAACGCCTCGATCATCGCCTCGGCGCGGTCGCCGATGCCGCGCTTGGGCACGTTGAGGATGCGCCGCAGCGACACCGTGTCGCTCGGGTTGGCCAGGACCCGCAGGTAGGCGAGCAGGTCCTTGACCTCCTTGCGCTCGTAGAACCGCACCCCGCCCACGACCTTGTATGGCAGGCCCGTGCGGATGAAGATCTCCTCGAACACGCGGGAGGCGGCGTTCGTGCGGTAGAAGACCGCCACGTCGCCGGGGGTGACGCCGTGGTCGTCGCTGAGCCGGTCGACCTCCTGCGCGACGAACATGGCCTCGTCGTGCTCGTTGTCGGCCGCATAGCCGATGATCTTCGGGCCCGCGCCCTGGTCGGACCACAGGTTCTTCGGCTTGCGGCCCTCGTTGCGAGAGATGACCGAGTTGGCGGCGTTCAGGATCGTCTGCGTGGAGCGGTAGTTCTGCTCCAGCAGGATCGTCCGCGCGTCCGGATAGTCGCGCTCGAACTCCAGGATGTTGCGGATCGTCGCGCCGCGGAAGGCGTAGATCGACTGGTCGGCGTCGCCGACGACCACCAGCTCGGAGGGCTCGACGCCCTCCCGCACCACGTCGCCGTCGGCGGTGCGCACCTCGGGCCGCCCGACCAGCTCACGGATCAGCATGTACTGCGCGTGGTTGGTGTCCTGGTACTCGTCGACCATCACGTGCCGGAACCGCCGCCGGTAGTGCTCGGCCACGTCGGGGAAGAGCTGGAACAGCGTGACCGTCAGCATGATCAGGTCGTCGAAGTCCATCGCGCCGGCCTCGGTGAGCCGCCGCTGGTAGGTGCGGTACGCCTCGGCGAGCGTCCGCTCCAGATGGGTCGAGGCCCGGTCGGCCGCCGTCTCGTAGTCGATCAGCTCGTTCTTGAAGTTGCTGACCTGGGCCGAGAAGGACCGCGGCGGGTAGCGCTTGGGGTCGAGGTCGAGCTCACGGCACACCATCGCCATGAGCCGCTGGGAGTCGGCCTGGTCGTAGATCGAGAAGCTGGAGGAGAAACCCAGCCGCTTCGCCTCGCGCCGCAGGATCCGCACGCAGGCGCTGTGGAACGTCATGACCCACATGGCCCTGGACCGCGGCCCGATGAGCTTGTCGACCCGCTCCTTCATCTCCCGGGCGGCCTTGTTGGTGAAGGTGATCGCGAGGATCTCCCCCGGCTGGACGTCACGCTCCGCCAGCAGGTGGGCGATGCGGTGCGTCAGCACCCTGGTCTTCCCGGAGCCGGCCCCGGCGACGATCAGCAGCGGACTGCCCTGGTGGGTGACGGCGTCCCGCTGCTGCGGGTTGAGGCCGTCGAGCAACGGATGAGTGGCGGCTCGGGTGGACACTCTCCTTAGGTTATGGCCGCGCGCCGACATTCGGAGCCCACTCGCCCGGCAAGTCGCGTTTAAGGTGATGTGCCGGACCATGAGGAGGGGCTGCTCGTGCTGGACGAGGCGGATATCAAGAAGGTGCTGGTGGTCGTCGCACACCCCGACGACATCGACTTCGGCGCGGCGGGGACGGTCGCCCGGCTGACCGAGGCGGGGGCCGAGGTGGCGTACTGCCTGGTCACGGATGGCGACGCGGGCGGGTTCGACCGTGCGATGGACAACGGCGGCATGGCGGCGCTGCGCCGGACCGAGCAGACGGCCGCGGCCAAGTGCGTGGGCGTGAGCGACCTGCGCTTCCTCGGCTATCGGGACGGCGCGGTCGAGCAGACGCTCGGCCTGCGGCGGGACATCGCCCGGGTGATCCGCCAGGTGCGACCGGACCTGGTCGTCACCTCGACCCCCGAGCGCAACTACGCGCGGATCAGTCCGAGCCACCCCGACCACCGCGCGGTCGGCGGCGCCACCCTCGACGCCGTCTACCCCGACGCCCGCAACCCCTACGCCTTCCCCGAACTGCTCGCCGACGAGGGCCTGGAGGCCTGGACCGTCCGCGAGGTGTGGCTCACCGGCGGCATGCCCCCCGACCACTACGTCGACGTCACCCTGACCGTGGACCGCAAGATCGCCGCGCTGCGCGCGCACGAGAGCCAGACCTCGCACATCCCCGACCTGGACGGCATGATCAGGGGCATGCTCTCCGGTCACGCCGCCGCCGCGGGCCTCCCCGAGGGCTCGTACGCGGAGGCGTTCCAGCGGGTGATCACCGCCTGAGCCGGGCGAACCGGGTCCTCCACCCCCGGGTGGAGATCGCCTGATCTCCACCCCGGTTCTCCACCCGCGCGCCGATCCGGTGCGCGCCCGGTCTTCCTACCGTCGTGCGCATGGAAACCACGCAGATCGTCGCCCTCGCCCTTGCCGTCGTCGCCTTCGTGATCTACCGGCAGATGAGGCCGAGGCCCGTCGCCAGGCCCGTGGGCCTGATCATCGCCGCCGTGATGGTCCTGGCCGGCCTCGGCGGCGGCGGGCTCGTCGACCCCCGTCACACGGCGCTGAGCCTCGCCGTGCTCGTCGCGGAACTCCTCGTGGCCGCCGGCCTCGGTGTGCTGCGGGCCATGACGACGCGGGTGTGGCGCGACCAGCACGGCGTGGCGTGGTCGCAGGGCGGCGTCGCGACCCTGATCGCCTGGGTGGGCTCCGTCGCCGTGCGGGTCGCGATGATCGCCCTGACCTCCCTCCTCGGCCTCGCTTCGTCGCAGACCTCCGTGCTCCTGTTCGTCGGGGTGACCCTCGGTGTCCAGTTCCTCGTCGTCGCCCGGCGGGCGAGCGCCCTGCCCACCGTCCCCGTGCCGGGTGTCCAGACGGCCCGCTAACGTCGGGGCGTGCCCAGTCGTGACGGACATGCCGAGGCCGGCCCGGAATCCCGCCGCAGGAACGCGATCGCCGGCGCGTGCCTGCGGCTTGCCGTGATCGCCCTGCTGGTCGGCGGGCAGGCGACCAGCCCGCCGGGGTTCGGCCTGACCGGCGACCGGCTCGCCGTCACCGCGCTGACCGCCGCGATCGCCGTCACACTGACCCTCATGGTCGTCATCCGGTTGCGGGCGATCCTCCCCGGACGCTGGAACGACGGCCCGGCGGAGGCCGTCCTCATCGGGCTCACCCTCGTGGCGACCATCGCCCTCGACATGGTCTCGGACAGCGGCCCGGCCGTCGCCGTGCTCATGTTCAGCGTCGGGGCCGCTGCCGTACGGCACCCGCTCAGCCGGTCGCTGCCGCTCCTGCTGCTGGCGCTCGCGGGACTGGGATCGAGCGTCACGGGACTGCTACCGCCGCCGATCACCCCCGAAGCCCACCAGCGCGACCTCAGCCTGTGCGTGTCGATCTGCGTGGTCTTCGCGGTCGCCTACGCCATCAGGCAGCGCAGGGCCGCCACCGCCGCCCAGGCGGGCGAGGCCGTGCTGGCCGAGCGCGCCCGGATCGCCAGGGAGATCCACGACATCCTCGCGCACTCCCTGTCGGCGCAGATCGTGCACCTCGAAGGCGCCCGGCTGCTGCTGCGCGCCGACCGGTCGCAGGAGGCCCTCGACCGGGTCGAACGCGCCCGCGAGCTGGCCAAGCAGGGCCTCGAAGAAGCGCGCAGAGCCGTGGCCGCGCTCCGCGACGACGCCCAGCCGCTGCCCGCCGCGCTGGACGCGCTCGCCGAGGACTTCCGCGACGCGACCGGCGAGGAGTGCGCCGTCGTCGTCTCCGGGGTCGAACGCCGCCTGCCGCCCGAGACCGAGCTGGCGATGATCCGCACCGCCCAGGAGGCCGTCACCAACGTGCGGCGGCACGCCCCGGGCTCCCCCGCCACCGTACGGCTGAACTTCGGCGACCGGGAGTGCGAACTGGAGGTCGTCAACCCCCCGAGTGACGAGCCCGGGACGCCGGGAGGAGGATACGGTCTCGTGGGCATGCGCGAACGCGCCGAACTCCTGGGCGGCACCCTGGAGGCCGGCGAGACCGAGGACGGTTTCCTGGTCCGGCTGCGGGTGCCGGCATGACCGCCCGCGTGCTCGTGGTCGACGACCAGGCCGTCGTGCGCGACGGGCTCGTCCTGCTGCTCGGCCTGCTGCCGGACATCGAGGTGGTGGGGTCGGCGTCCGACGGCGAGGCCGCGCTCCGCCTGGTCGCGGACGAACGGCCCGACGTGGTGCTCATGGACCTGCGCATGCCCCGGATGGACGGGGTCGAGGCCACCCGCAGGATCCGCGCCGAGTTCCCGGACACCCAGGTCGTCGTGCTCACGACGTACACCGACGACGAGTCGGTCTTCGCCGCGCTGCGTGCCGGGGCGCGCGGCTTCCTCACCAAGAGCGCCGACGCCGAAGAGATCGCCCGCGCCGTGACCACGGTGATGAACGGCGACGCGCAGCTCGACCCCGGCGTGCAGCGCCGCCTTCTGAACACCGTCACCGGCACCGCGCCGCCCGGCGAGACGCCCGGCCCGGCCGCCGCGCCGGCTCACCGGTCGCGGTTCTCTCCGCGCCACGCCCGCGAGACGGCCCGGGCGGGCCGGAGGCCGGGAGCGGAGACGCCCCCGGACGCCGGGACGTCGCCAGGCGCCGGGCCGTCGTCCAGCGCCGGTACGCCGCCCGACGGGCTGACTCCGCGCGAGGCGGAGGTCCTGCGGCTCATCGCGCGCGGCCTGTCGAACGCCGAGATCGCCGCCGGCCTGTTCATCAGCGAGGCCACAGTCAAGACGCACATCAACAACCTCTTCGCCAAGGTCCGGGTGCGCGACCGCGCCCAGGCGGTCGCGTACGCCTACCGGACCGGTTTGGCCGACCCCCGCGAGGGCTGATCCAGGCGGCGGGCCACCCGGGCGGCGGCGTAGCCGAGGGAGTTCGTCGCCAGGTGGAGCAGCGCGGGCGCGAGCAGCCCGGCGCGGTGGCGCAGCCCGTGGAACACGAGCCCGGCGACCGCGGTGGACGCCACCGTCCCCGCCACCAGCCGTCCCGTCTCCAGCCGCGCCGTCTTCACGGGGCCGGCGGCCTCGTCCGGGGTCTCCCCGGCGGTCAGCCGGCCGAGGGCGGGGTTGGCCCTGGCCATGTCCATGGCGGGCAACACGTGCCACAGTCCGAACAGCGCGGCCGAGGCGGCGACGGCCGTACGCGGCGGGAGCGAGCGGCCGAGCAGGGCGGGCAGCGCGCCGCGGAAGCCCACCTCCTCCAGCAGCACGGTCCCGAAGGGCACCTGGACCAGGGCCTCCTCCAGCACCCGGCGGCGCGACAGCGCCAGCGCGCGCTCGTCGTGGAACAGCGCGCGGGTGCGAGGGTGGGCGACGCCCGCCGCGTAGACGGCCGCGACGCCGGCGGCGAGCACGCCCCCGGTCACGGCGCCGGCGCGGGCGCGGCGGAAGCCCAGCTCCCGCCAGGTCAGCCCCTCCCCGCGGGCGATCAGCAGCAGCGTGCCGGTCGCAGCCGCCGAGGTCAGCGGCGCCCACCGCCGGGCGACCCGGTTGTTGAGCACGTTCGCGGCCGTGAGCACCCCGAGACAGGCCACCGTCGCAGGCTTCATCCGTCCTCCACCTCACTCATGACCGCCCCCTCCGACAGGAGCCCGCGCAGCGCGTCGACGTACGGCTGGGCGGGGCCGCGGTGGCGACGGGAGGTCGCGATGCCGATGAAACGGGACGGGCTGGGCGGCTCAAGGGGGATCGCGACCACGTCGAGGCCCGGCGTGAGCGAGATCTCCGGGATGAGCGCGACGCCCACGCCCGCGGTGACCAGGGACTGCGCGAAGAAGTAGTCGGTGGCGCTGCACGAGATCCGCAGCTCGAAGCCCGCCAGCTCGGCGTAGCGGCGAAGGAGGTCCACGGTCTTCAGGCATCCGAGGATCCAGCGTTCGGCGGCGAGCTCGGCCAGATGGAGGCGGGCGCGCCCGGCCAGAGGATGCGTACGCGGGAGGACGACCCGGAGCGGGTCGGCGATCAGCGGGGTCCAGTTCATGCCGGAGCGGTCACCGGGACGGACGGGCGGGGGCCCGTCGAAGTGGTAGGCGAGGGCGAGATCGGCGCGGCCCTCCCGGACCAGGGGCAGGCTGTCCTCCGGTTCGCGTTCGAGGATCGTCAGCTCGGCCTCGGGGTGCTCGGCGACGAAGCGGGTGAGCGCCGGCGGCAGGAGGCGGCGGCCCCCGCTGGCGAACGCCGCGATCGTGAACCCGGCCCGCGCGGTGGAGAGCCGGTCGATGCGCTCCTGGGCGTCGCTCAGTTCGGCGGCGATGGCCTCGGCGGCATCGACGAGCATGCGCCCCGGCTCGGTGAGGACCACTCCTCGCGTGCTGCGTTGCACCACGGGGACGCCGAGGCCGCGTTCCAGTGCGGCGATCTGCTGTGAGACGGCCGAAGGGGTGAACCGCAGGGCGGCGGCCGCGCGGTTGAAGCTGCCGTGGCGGGCGACCTCACGCAGAACGCCGAGCCGGTGCACGTCGATCAACAGTTTTCCTTACGACTGGCTAAGAAGATCGCCACTACCGCTGACGACTATACGTGGACACTCTGGTGGTCGTGAGCGAGATGTGCATCATCGGCGGGAGCCGATACTTCGGCAGGCGGCTGATCGAGAACCTGCGGGACGCCGGGACGGCGGTCACGGTCGTCAACCGGGGATCGACTCCGGTGCCCGAGGGCGTGACGCACCTGCGGGCCGACCGGAACGACGAGGACTCCCTGCGCCGCGTCCTGGGCGACCGTCACTTCGACGCGGTGATCGACCAGGTCTGCTACACGCCCGTGCAGGCGGCCGTCGCGCTGCGGGTGTTCGCGGGCAGGACCAGGCGCTACGTCATGACCTCGACCGTCGAGGTGTACGCCGGCCTCGACGACCCGCCGCACGCGGAACACGTGGTCGATCCGGAGGCCTGGCCGGTGGGCACGGACCGGCCGTGGGACGACCCGGCGTTCCTCGACGCCAACTACGGCGAGGGCAAGCGCCAGGCGGAGGCGGTCTTCACGCGTGACAAGGCGTTCGACTTCGTCAGCGTCCGGACCGCGCACGTGCTCGGCGGCGCGGACTTCACCGGAAGGCTCGCGCACTACGTCCGCAGGATCCGGGCCGGCCTTCCGGTGATCGTGCATGAGGATCCCCGGCCGGCGTCGTTCATCCACGAGCGGGAGATCGCGCGGTTCCTCGCCTGGGCCGCGCGGGCGGACTTCACCGGCCCGGTCAACGCCGCCTCGCACGGGACCCTGGACGTACGGCAACTGTGCGCGGCCATCGGTGAACCCGTGTACGCGGTCGGCGAGGACACCTCGCCGTTCTCCTTCGACCGCGGCTATGCCGTGGACAACGGGCGCGCCGCGGCTCTCGGCTTCCGCTTCTCGCACGTCGCCGACTGGCTGCCGTCGGTCGTCCGGGAGGCGCTCGCCGGGGAGGAGCGGACGTGCGCACCCGCCTGATCGGAGACGTCCCGGTCAGCGCCGTCGGCCTCGGCGCCATGCCGCTGTCCATCGAGGGCCGGCCCGACGAGGCCAGGGCGATCGCCACGATCCACGCCGCCCTCGACGCGGGCGTCACCCTGATCGACACCGCCGACTCCTACCACTGGCACGCCGGCGAGATCGGCCACAACGAACGGCTGATCGCCCGCGCTCTCGCCTCCTACGGAGGCGACGCCGGCGACGTCCTCGTCGCCACCAAGGGCGGCCGCGGCCGCCCCGGAGACGGCTCATGGACGGTGAACGGCGACCCGCGCCACATCAGGCGGGCCTGCGAGGCGTCGCTCGAGCGACTCGGCGTCGATTCCATCGGGCTCTACCAGCTCCACAAGCCCGACCCGGACGTCCCCTTCGCCGAGTCGGTCGGCGCGCTGCGCGACCTGCTCGACGCGGGCAAGATCCGGATGGCCGGGATCTCGAACGTCGACGTCCGGCAGATCCGCGAGGCCGACCGGGAGCTCGGCGGCCGTCTGACCTCGGTCCAGAACCGCCACTCCCCCGCCGTGCGGGACAGCGAGCCCGAACTGCGCCTGTGCACCGCGCTCGGCGTCGCCTTCCTGCCCTGGAGCCCCCTCGGCGGCATCTCCCGCAGCGCCCTGGACTCCGGCGGCCCCGCCGGTGGGACGGCGTTCCACGCGATCGCCCGCCGGCGCGGCGTGAGCCCGCAGCGGGTCTGCCTGGCCTGGCACCTGGCCCGCTCCCCGCGGATCGTCCCGATCCCCGGCGCCAGCCGTCCCGAGTCCATCCGCGACTCCGCCGGGGCTGCCGAGCTCACGCTCACCGCCGACGAGCTCGCCGAGCTCGACCGGCCGTGAGGAGATGGCCTCAGCAGGTCCCCATTCCCTCGGTGTAGCCGTGGGCGAAGTACTGCTGGCGCTGTCGCGGGGTGCCGTGGGCGTCCGGCGCCAGCCAGATGTCGGTGGGGTCGCCCGCCGCCTGGAGGTTGGCGAGCAGTTCCTCCTCGTCGCCCTGCTCCGTGTTCAGCACTCCCACCCGGATCAGGCCGCTCAGCGCGGCGCCCGCGTAGCAGTCGGCCTGGAGCTCCCGCTCCACGTTGAAGCGGAAGTCCTCGACGAGCTGGGCCTGCACGGCGTGCCCCAATTCATGCGGAATCACCACATAGACCGCCCCGTCGCCCATCTGGTCGTACATCGCCTTGAGCCAGGCCGCGTCGTAGGCGATGAAATGGCCGTACGGACAGTAGAAGGCGTTCTCCGGCACGGCCGCCTGCCCACCGCAGTCGGGGCCGTTGGCGCCCTGATAGGCGACGAAGCGGGTGATCGGGCGGTAGGTCCCGCCGTTCTCCTGGAAACGTTGCGACCAGAACCACTCGGTGAGGCACCGGGCCAGCTTGACGTCGCCGGGGAAGTCGTCGCCGGCGCCCTCGCACGGCGTCCCCCGGGACGCCGCGTCCCCCGGCTGGGCCCGGTCGGGCGGGGAGCCGGTAAATGTGCCACAGGACGCGACGAGGACCGCCAGGAGCAGCAGCACGGCCAGTGTTCGGCGGGTCATTTCAACGCGAATACCCATTTAGGCGGCAAAGATTTGCGATTCTCGCCGAACGCGAAAGTTTTACATTCCCCAGGTGTGGACGGGCTCGTTGGTGTGCATGTGCTGCAGGTAGCGGAGCGTCATACGGCGCAGCGCCTCGTGGTCCCCGCCGAACGCGCGGGCCGTCCTGACCTGCCAGTCCGCCCCCGTACGGCCGGTCACACAGCGCCGCTCGATGATGCCGAGCAGCCGGTCGCGCTGGACCGGGTCGACCTCCCACAGGTCGAGCCCGTGGTAGGCCATGGGCAGCAGCCTGCGCAGGATCAGCTCGGCGGCGGGCACCTCCCCCAGGCCCGGCCAGTAGAGGCGGGCGTCGAGGCCGTGCCGCGCGGCGTTGCGGAGGTTGTCCTCGGCGGCGGCGAAGGACATGCGCGTCCACACGGGCCGCTCGGCCGCCGGGAGCACGCGCATGAGCCCGTAGTAGAACGCGGCGTTGGCGGCGATGTCGGCCACCGTCGGCCCGGCGGGCAGCACGCGGTTCTCCACCCGCAGGTGGGGGACGCCGTCGGAGACGTCGTAGACGGGCCGGTTCCAGCGGTAGACGGTGCCGTTGTGCAGGCGCAGCTCGTGCAGCTCGGGCACCCCGCCCTCGTCGAGGACCCGCCTCGGGTCCTCCTCGTCACACAGGGGCAGCAGCGCGGGGAAGTAGCGGACGTTCTCCTCGAACAGGTCGAAGACCGACGTGATCCACCGCTCCCCGAACCAGACGCGCGGCCGCACGCCCTGAGCCTTCAGCTCCTCGGGCCGGGTGTCGGTGGCCTGCTCGAACAGGCTGATCCTGGTCTCGCGCCACAGCTCCTTGCCGAACAGGAACGGCGAGTTGGCCGCGACCGCGACCTGCGGACCGGCGATGACCTGGGCCGCGTTCCAGTGGTCGGCGAACGTCTCGGGGCTGACCTGCAGGTGGAGCTGCACGCTCGTGCACGCCGCCTCGGGGGTGATGCTGTCGGCGTAGGTGTCGAGCCGCTCCACCCCCTCGATCATGAGGTGCAGATCCTCGCCGCGGGCGGCGAAGATCTGCTCGTTCAGCAGCTTGTAGCGGGGGTTGGCCGACAGCGTCCCCTCGCTGACGTCGCTCTCGCGCAGCGTCGGCAGGATGCCGACCAGCATGAGCTGCCCGCCGACACGTGCCGCCCGCTCCTGCGCCCGGTTGAGGCGCAGCCGTACGGACTCCTCCAGCAGGCGGCTGCCCTCGCCGGACAGCACCTGCGGCGGAATGTTGATCTCGACGTTGAACTGGCCCAGCTCCGTCGCCCAGTCGGGCTCCGCGATGGCGGCCAGGACCTCGGCGTTCTTCATCGCCGGCTCGCCCCGGGAGTCGACCAGGTTCAGCTCGATCTCCAGGCCCATCTGGGCCCGGTCGAACCCGAACCGCGACTCCCGCAGCATCTCGGCCAGGACGTCCAGCGACAGCTTCACCTTGTCCCGGTAGCGACGGCGGTCCTCCCGGCTGAAGGAGACGGAGGGTACGTCACGGCCCATTGACTGAGCGTCGCACGTCAAGGGGCGATCGCACCAGACGGGTCCGCACAGACGGGTTCAGACCAGACGTCTGGCGGTGGCCCAGCGCGACAGCTCGTGGCGGTTGGACAGCTGCAGTTTGCGCAGCACGCTCGACACGTGCGTCTCGACGGTCTTCACCGAGATGAACAGCTCCTTGGCGATCTCCTTATAGGCGTAACCCCGGGCGATCAGCCGCAGCACCTCACGCTCCCGCTGGGTGAGCGAGTCGAGCTCCGGGTCGATGGGCGGGGCCTCCGTCGAGGCGAACGCGTCGAGGACGAACCCGGCCAGCCGCGGCGAGAACACCGCGTCGCCATCGGACACCCGGATGATCGCGTCGGTCAGCTCCGCGCCGCTGATCGTCTTGGTCACGTAGCCCCGGGCGCCGCCCCGGATGACCCCGATCACGTCCTCGGCCGCGTCCGACACCGACAGCGCGAGGAAGCGCACCTGGGAGCCGGAGCCGAGCACGCGCCGCAGCACCTCCTGGCCGCCGCCGCCCGGCATGTGCACGTCGAGCAGCACCACGTCGGGCTGCAGCTCGCCGATCGCCGTCACCGCCGACTCCACGTCCTCGGCCTCGCCGATCACCTGGATCGACGGTCCCAGCTCGGCCCGCACGCCGGACCGGAACAGCCGGTGGTCGTCGACGATCAGCACGCGTACGGTCTTCATCAGTTACCTCCGAGGAAACTCCGCCTGCGGGCGGGAGGAATCAGAGCTCTGCGGAGTAGCGCAGGGACAGACGATTGTCCCAAAGGCAAACCGCCATCTACCGCAACCGGCCAGTGCGCGACCGATCCGTCGCTTAGTGTGACGCTGTGGCGCAGATCGTGAAGCGGTCCTACAAGTACCGCTTCTACCTGACCCATGAGCAGGCCGACGAGCTTGCCCGGACGTTCGGCTGCGCCCGCCTGGTCTATAACAAGGCGCTGGAGCAGCACATCCGTGCCCATAGGACCGAAGGCCGCCGCGTCTCCTACATGGAGTCCTCGTCCGCTCTCACCGCGTGGAAGAAGACCCCCGAGCTTCGGTTTCTCTCCGAAGTGTCGTCGGTGCCGCTGCAGCAGGCGCTGCGCCATCTGTACGCGGCGTTCGGGAACTTCTTCGCCAAGCGGGCCAACTACCCTGCGTTCAAGTCCCGCAAGCGATCCCGGGCATCGGCGGAATACACCCGCTCGGGCTTCCGCTGGCGCAACGGCCAACTGACGCTGGCCAAGATGGACACCCCGCTGGACGTCGTGTGGTCGAGGCCGCTCCCGGACGGCGCCCGACCGTCCACGGTGACCGTGTCCCGCGACAGCGCGGGACGCTGGTTCGTGTCGATCCTGGTGGAGGAGAGGATCCGCCCGCTCGCCCCCAACGGGGACGCGGTCGGTGTGGACGCGGGGATCAGCGCTCTGGTTACGCTGTCCACGGGGAAGAAGGTCACCAACCCGCGCCATGAGCGGGCCGACCGGCGCAGGCTGGCCAGGGCGCAGAAGAACAGGAGACTCGCCCGCGCCATATCCGATGCATCGTGGCGGGAGATGCGGGCGATGCTGGAGTACAAGGCCGCCTGGTACGGGCGGGAACTGCTGGTCGTGGACCGGTGGTTCCCCTCCTCCAAGCTGTGCTCGGCGTGCGGCACACTCCAACACTCCCTGCCGCTGCACGTCAGGGAGTGGCGATGCGCCTGCGGTGCGGTCCATGACCGGGACGTCAACGCCGCCAAGAACATCCTCGCCGCCGGGCTGGCGGAGAGGCGAAACGCCTGTGGAGCTGGTGTAAGACCTCAACGAGAGTCCTCTCGGGCGGGCGGCCGGCGGTGAAGCAGGAAGCCCAGCCGGCGACGGTTGGACTCCCCTCCTTTCTGGGAGGGGAGGAAGTCAAGGCTCCCTCTTCATGGTCAGCATGACCTCGGTTCCGTCGCCCGGCTCGGTCCTGACCCGGGCGCTTCCCCCGTTGCGCTCCATCCTGCCGATGATCGACTGGCGGATGCCCATCCGGTCCCCGGCGACGTCGTCGAGCACGAAGCCCTTGCCCCGGTCCCGGACGAACACCGTCACCTCGTCGGGCTCGACCTCGGCGTAGACGGAGACCACCGGAGCCCCACTGTATTTGCACGCGTTGACCATCGCCTGCCGGGCGGCGTGCAGCAGGGCCACCAGGCCCTCGTTCAGCTCGCAGTCGCCCACGCAGACCACCTCGATCTGCACGCCGTGGGCGTCCTCCTCCTCGGCCGCGACCCGCCGCACGGCGGCGGCGAGGGTGGCGTCGGCGTCCTGCTTGGGCTGATAGAGCCAGTTGCGCAGCTCACGCTCCTGCGACCGGGCGAGCCTGGCGACCTCCCGCGCGTCGTGGGCGTTGCGCTGGATGAGAGTCAGCGTGTGCAGCACCGAGTCGTGCACGTGGGCGGCCACCTCGGCCCGCTCCTCCTGCCTGATGCGCTCGGTGCGCTCCCGCTGGAGCTCCTTCACGAGCGAGGCCAGCCAGGGTGCGGCGATCATCAGCATGCCGCCGACGACGACCGCGGTGAACACGAGCCCGGTCCCGGCCTTGGCCAGCTCGCCGCTCGCGGCCAGGAAGCCGATCGCGCCGACGACGACGAGCAGCGCCCCGATGCCGGTGCGCACCCAGGTCGTGCTGACCTGTTTGACCGCGCCCGACATCCACCGCTGCCGCCGCCCCGGGTCGGCCTGCTGCCACAGGATCAGCGCGCCGATGCCGCCGACCGCGATCGGCCACGTGCCGAATCCGCCGCTGGAGGCGCCCGTCATCCAGGCGAAGCCCGCCAGCGCCAGCCACAGCACGCCGTACGCGGCGAGCTGGCCCCACTCGCGGGCCGGCTCGCGGCCTTTCACCTCTTCCTTGGGGGTGAACATCCACAGCGCGGCGTACGCCACCACGCCCAGCCCGTCGACGACGGTGAGCAGCACGAACGCGAGGCGCAGCACGACGGGGTCGAGCCGCAGCTGGGCGGCGGCACCCTGCGCGACGCCCGCGACCACCCGGCCCGAGGCGGGCCGGACCATCCGGGGGTACGCCGCGGGGGCGTTAGTCATCTCAGACATCTCGGGAAGCATCGTCACACGTCACCGACGATGAGCGCATCAGGGCATGCCCTGACGCCACCCCTGAGGGGTCGGGGACGAGTCAGGGGTTCCCCCGATGGCAGGGGTACGGCGGGCGAGGCCAGGATGGGACCATGACCGAGGCACCACCGACCCCTGCTCCCGACTCCGCCGGCACGCCCGAGCCCGAGAAGGTGCTGAGCCGCTCGAGGGACGGGCGCATGATCACGGGCGTCTGCGCGGGCCTCGGCAGGTTCACGGGCATGGACCCCGTGCTCTTCCGGGTCGGCTTCGCCGTGCTTGTCCTCGCCTCCGGCATCGGCGTCATGTTGTACGTCGCGGCGTTCCTGCTGATGCGCCAGCCGGGCGGCGGCCCCGGCCATCTGGAGCAGTGGACCCGGCGGCTGTTCGACGCCGAGACCGTGCTCGCACTGCTGGCCGCGGTCTTCGCGTTCGGCCTGATCATCAACGTCGCCTCCGGAGGGATCAACCGCGGCACGATCGTGGTCGGCACGCTGCTGGCCATCGTGCTGATGGCCGCCCACGCGCGCGGCGTCGACCTGCTGACGATGGCCAAGTCGATGCCCGAGCGGGCGACCGGACGGCGCGGTATGACCCGGGCCACCCCGAACTTCGCGCCGTTCGCGCCCTTCACCCCGCCGCCCGCGAGGGAGCCGTACGGATCGGCCGGCGCCCCCGGGGCGCAAGCGCCGATGGCGGAGACGCCGCTGCGGGAGACCCCGGCACCGCAGGCACAGGCGCCGCAGGGAGCCGCAGCGCAGGCGCCCGCGGCGGACACCGCAGCCCCCGGCCCGGCCACGGACAGAACCCCCGACAGAGCCGCGGACAGAGTCACGGACGACACCGCGATCCAGGACACGATGGTCCAGGCCGCGGCCGTGGACGACACCGCGATCCACGACACGGTCATCCAGGACCCGGTGGCAGCAGCCCCGAAGGCCGTGGACGACACGCTCGTCCAGGAGGCCGTCGCGGGGGACACGGCGGCACCGGCGGGGCGGGCCGACGGCGACCCGCCGACCCGGCCCTTCGAACCCGTCAACCGGCTGGCCGCGGAGCCCGCCCCCGGCACGTCGTACACCGACCCGAGCGCCGCAGGCCCGAACAGCGTGGGACCGGACGTCCACGGGACGCCGGCCGGCTGGGCTCCCGGAGCGCCTGGGCCCTCCGTCTCCGCGCCTCCCGCCGGCGACGGCTACCGGCGGCTGTCCGACCTGGCTCGCGAGGCACGGGCGGGCGCGTACGGTGACAGCGGCGCCCAGGACCACCGGCACGGCATGCGGGGACACGGAGCCGGAGGGCACGGCTACGGAGCCGGGGAGCCCTTCGCCCCCCACGGCCCCTTCACGAGGCGGGAGCCGTACCAGCCCTACGGGTCGCCCTACCCCCCGCCGAGCCCCTACGCCCCGCCCACGCCGCCGCCCGCGCGGCCGGTGAAGCCCAAGCGTCCCAGGTCGTTCGTCGGCGGCCTCACCATCTGCCTCGCCCTGATCGTTGGAGGGATCATGGTCACCATGCAGCGGACCGGCTCAGGCTCGGTCGGCCTGCCGGTCGTCGGCGGGGCGGTCCTCGTCACGATCGGGGCGGGCCTGCTGGTCGCGGCCTGGTTCGGCCGGGGCGCGGCGCTGATCGCCGCGGGAACGATCGTGGCCCTCGTGCTCGTGGGAAGTTCGACGGTGAACGGCATCCCCCGCAAGGTCGGCAGCTTCGTCTGGCACCCCGTCGGCTCCGTCCAGTCGCCCGGCGCCTACGAGCTGGGCATCGGCGAGGGCAAGCTCGACCTGAGCGACGTGACGCTCAAGCCGGGCGGCCGGGTCAGGTTCGACGCCTCGGTGTCGATGGGACAGCTCACGGTGATCGTCCCGACGACCGCCCGCGTGGAGGTGCACGGCTCCGCCAAGCTGGGCGAGGTGAAGATCGACCACAAGGTCGAGGACGGCAGCGACGTGCGGTTCGACCGCGTCCTCGATCCGGAGACGCCCGTCGAGGGCGACGTGCCGACGATCGAGCTGCACGTCAAGGCCGGGCTCGGCGACGTGGAGGTGCGCCGTGCGGCCTGAGTCGCGACCCGAGCGCCCGCGCCGGGTGCACCGTACGAACTGGATGTGCCTGCTGTGCGGCCTGCTGTTCATCGGCATGGGCATCCGCTACCTGACCGGGCCCGATCCCGACGCCGTCATCATGGCGCCCGTCCTCGTCGGGGGGCTGGGCTTCGCGGCCTTCGTCGCCATCCTCGCCAAGGCCATCCGCCGCTGAAGCCTCCAGGCAGCCTCCCGGTCTCACGGGTACGCCCGGCCGGTCACGTTAGACTGAACCGATGTCCTCGTTGCTGGCCCTGGAATTCGTGAGCACCATCCGCGCGGACCGGTCCGGCCCGGTGGACGCGCTGGAGGACGTCGGCGGCCTTACCGCCTGGGTCGGTGACCACGCGCCCGAGCTCGACATCGACCCCGCCACGTTCGTCGCCACTCCCGAGATGCGTGACGAGGTCGTGGCGCTGCGACAGGCGATCCGCGCGCTGTTCGCCCGGGCCGTGTCCCCCGGGCCGGCGAGCGGCGCGGACGCGGCCCGGCTGCCGGCCTTCGAGCCCTCCCTGGATCTCGTGAACACCACCGCGGCGGCGGTGCCCGTCGCCCCCCTGCTCGAATGGCCGCCGGACGAGGCGCCCCGCGCCCGGACCCTGCCCGCGCGGGCCGCCGGCGACTCCGCCCGCCTGCGGGCGGCCCTCGCGGCCGCCGCTGTCGACCTGCTGGGCGGGCCGCACCGGGAGCAACTTCGCGCCTGCCCGGCGCCCCGGTGTGTGCTGTATTTCGTCAGGGAGCACCCGCGCCAGGAGTGGTGCTCCGTGGCCTGCGGAAACCGCGCCCGCGCGGCTCGTCACTACCGCCAGCACAAGAACGCCTGAACCCCTCCACTCGCACCCTTTCCGATCCCAGCGCTGACAGAGGCATACTCAGTATGCATACTGAGTATTCATGTCAGTACGACACGGCCTGCTCGCCCTGCTGAGCCGGGGCCCGCGCTACGGCTATCAGCTCAGGGCCGAGTTCGAGGCGTCCACGGCGACGACCTGGCCACTGAACATCGGACAGGTCTACACGACGCTGTCCCGCCTCGAACGCGACGGCCTGGTGTCCCGCGACGACCAGGGCGACCAGGACGAGCAGGGCCGGGTCCGCTACGCCATCACCCCCGAAGGCCGCGACGAGCTCGACCGGTGGTTCGCCAAACCCGTCTCCCGGGCCGACCGGCCCCGCGACGAGCTCGTCATCAAGCTCGCGATGGCGGTCACCACGCCCGGCGTGGACGTGGCGGCGGTCATCCGGGCCCAGCGGTCCGCGACGATGCGGGGCCTACAGGAGCTCACTCGTGCCCTGCGGAGCCTCGACGCGTCGTCCGAGGCCGCACAGCGCCTGGTCGTCGACTCGATGATCTTCCATGCCGAGGCGGAGCAGCGCTGGCTCGACCACTGCGAGGCCGTCCTCGCCCGTCCCTCCGAGGAGAATCCGTGACCGAAACCCGATCTCCGGACCGGTTACCCGCGCCGGACGGCGAGCCGGTCGTCCGCATGACCGGCGTCGTACGCGTCCACGGCGAGGGGGCGGGGGCCGTCCACGCGCTGCGGGGCGTCAGCCTGGACGTCGCCGCCGGGGAACTGGTCGCGGTCATGGGCCCGTCCGGGTCCGGCAAGTCCACCCTGCTCAACCTCGCGGGCGGGCTCGACCGCCCGACGGAGGGATCGGTGACGCTCGAAGGCCGCGAACTGCGGGGTCTGTCACCGAAGCGACTGGCGGAGCTGCGCCGCAGGAGCGCCGGCTACGTCTTCCAGGACCTCAACCTCATCCCGTCGCTGACCGTCGCAGAGAACGTCGCGCTGCCGCGCGAGCTGGACGGCGTCCCTACGGCGAAGGCCAGGCGGGAGGCCCTGGCGGTGCTGGAGGAGGTCGGGCTCGCCGGCATGGGCGACCGGTTCCCCGACGACCTGTCGGGCGGCCAGCGCCAGCGGGCCGCCATCGCCCGCGCGCTGGTCGGGGAGCGGCGGCTGCTCCTGGCGGACGAGCCGACCGGCGCCCTCGACACCCGGGCGGGCGACGAGATCATCCAGGCGCTCCGGCAGCGGGCCGACGCCGGTGCCGCCGTGCTGCTGGTCACGCACGAGCCGCGCTACGCCGCCTGGGCCGACCGCGTCGTCTTCCTCAAGGACGGGCAGATCGTCGACTCGGCGGCCGCCGGGATGGAGACCGCCCGATGAATGGGCTGAGAGCGTCATTACGGATCTCCCGCCGCAACGCCCGGCGGTCGAAGTGGCGCAGCGCGCTGATCCTCGCGATGATCGGGCTTCCCGTCGCCCTCGCCTCCTTCGTGCTGAGTGCCGTCTTCGGCCCGGGGCCGCTGCCCGACCGTCAGCACTACCCCCTCGGGCAGGCCGACGCGCTGGTGACCGGCGCCCACGAGTGGACGGGCCTCACCCAGGACGCGTGGGGAAACGGGAGTCCCTGGCGGCTCGGACGCGAGGGGACGCCGTTCACGCAGGCCGAGATCACGGCGCTGCTCGGTCCCGGCAACCGGATCGTCCCCTTCGCCCAGGCGGATTTCCGTTACCTGACCCCTCAGGGGTACGACATGGGGCAGATCCGTCAGGTCGATCTGAACGATCCGACGTCCCGGGGCACCTTCCGGCTGATCGAGGGCAGGCTTCCCGCCGCTCCCGGCGAGGCGGTCGTGTCCGTGGACCGGCTCGGCCCGGACACGGCTCCGGGTGTGACGCTCCTCGTCGGCGAGGAACGCCGGGCGCTCCGGGTCGTCGGCGTCGCCCTGTTCGACCTGACGGGGTTCCCGCCCACGCTCGTGGCCTTCCCCGGCAGCCTGCCCGACGCCGCCTTCGGGCCCGTCCATCCCGGGCTGATGTCGCGCGGCTGGCTGGTGGACTCTCCGCGCCCCGTGACGTGGGCGGACGTACGGCGCCTCAACGCACACGGCCTCGTGGTCGTCAGCCGTGCCGTCGTCGACGGGATCCCGCCGGACGAGTCACCGACGCGCCCGTCCTCCCTCGTGGAGACCGCGCCGTGGGTCGCGATCATGCTGCTGGAGGTCGTCCTGCTGGCCGGGCCGGCCTTCGCCATGGGCCGGCTGCGCAGGTCGCGCGAGTTCGCGCTGGTCGCCGTCCAGGGCGGCTCCCCCGCGCACCTGCGGACGATCGCGCTCGCCGACGGCCTGCTGTTCGGCGTCGCCGCCTCGGTGGTCGGCGCGGCGCTCGGCGTCGGCGCGGCCTTGCTCGCGAGACCGGCTCTGGAGCGGCGGGCGGGCTACCTACTCCCCCCGTTGGCCGTCCCCTGGGCGGCGGTCGCCACCGCCGCGGTGCTGGGCGTCGTCGCCGGGTTGCTGGCCGCCCTCGCCCCGGCTGTCGCGGCGAGCCGTACGGACCCCGTCGCCGTGCTGTCGGGCAGGCGCGAGCGGGGCCGCGAGCGGGCGGGCCGGCCGCTGCTCGGGATCGTGCTCGTCGTCGCGGGCACGGCGGCGACCATCGTGAGCGGCGGTCACGAGCTCGGCTGGATCGCTACCTCGGCCCTGGTCACCCAGCTCGGCCTGGTCGCCCTGACGCCGGCGCTCGTCGCGGCCGTGGCCCGGCTCGCCGCCCGGCTCCCCCTGCCGCTCCGGTTCGCCGCCAGGGACGCCGTACGCAACAGGGGCCGTACGGCGCCCGCCGTCGCCGCGGTGATGACCGCGGTCGTGGCGCTCACGGCGGTGGGGGTGACCTGGCAGAGCCGGCTCGCGCAGAAACCGGTGTACGTGCAGGACTACCCCCAGGCGCCCACCGGAGCCCTGTGGATCGCCGGACCGGACCTCACTCCCGGGCTCTGGGACCGCGTCCGCTCCGCCGTACGCGAGGAACTGCCCGCCGGCGTGCCGCTGGTGGAGGTGCGGACGCTCACGTCGAGGTCCGGCGTCCCGATGTACGCCTCGGTGCCGGACACCGCCCCCAACGTCAGCAGAGTGGAGTGGTCGGACGCGAGCCGGTCGGGAGGCCTCCTGGTCGGGACCGACGACCTGCTCCGTTACGTGCTGCGGCGCGACGACCCCCGGGCGGTGGCGGCGCTCCACGAGGGGAAGGCCGTCGTGCTCAACCCGGCCGTGATCCGGGACGGACGGCTGAGGATCGACTTGACGCCCGCGTCCGGGCCGGGCGATTCGGTGCCGCTCACACTGCCCGCCGCCGGCGTGCGGGCCGACGGGGAGGGCTGGGCCCGGGCGGTCGTCGCGCCCGAGGTGGCCGCGAAGAACGGGTACGGCATCTTCACCACCATGCTCGTGGTGGATCCCACGGACTTCCGCGTCCCGAGGGCGACGGCGGAGCGGATCACCGCGAAGGTGGAGCGGATCACCGGCAAGGCGACCGTGCGACTCGAAGTGCCGGAGGCTCCCGACGACACGATCCTCCTGATCGTGCTGGGCATCGCCGCGGCCGTGCTCGTGCTGGGAATGACGTTCGTCGCCACCATGCTGGCCGCCGCCGAGGCGCGTCCGGACCTGGAGACCATGTCGGCCGTGGGGGCGGCCCCACGGGTGAAACGCGCGGTCGTCGCCGGGCAGGCCCTGGTGATCGCACTGCTGGCCTCGGTCACGGGCGTGCTCGCCGGCCTCGCTCCGGGCATCGCCGCGGCCCGGCAGGGCGTATCCCATCCGGTGGCGTTCCTGCGCGCCGACGGAGTGACGACGATCGTGCCGGCGGGCGCCGCGCCCGCGTTCGCGATCCCCTGGGCGCTCGTCGGCCTGCTCGTCGTGGTGCTTCCGCTGCTGGCCGCGCTCGGCGGCGCGGTGTTCACGCGATCACGGCTGCCACTCCCCCGGCGAAGGGTCACCTGATCTTCTAATGGACTTTCCCGTTAGATCCCGTTAGTCTGCTCTCATCTTCTAACGGAATCCTCCGTTAGGTCTCGCCATGAGGGGGCAGACTATGAGCTTCACCACGGGGCACGTCGGGCTGAACGTCTCCGACCTCGACAGGTCGGTCGGCTTCTACCGGAAGGTCTTCGGCTTCGATGTGGCCGGCGAGTCGGCCGACGAGGCGCGCCGGTACGCGTTCCTCGCCCAGGACGGCACGCTGGTGCTGACGCTGTGGCAGCAGAGCGAAGGCAGGTTCGCCGCCGCCCTGCCGGGACTGCACCACCTGTCCTTCCAGGTGCCGGACATCGACGCCGTACGCAGGGCGGAGGCCGTCGTCCGGGAGACCGGGGCGACGATCCACCACGGCGGCATCGTCCCGCACCGCGAGGGCGCCTCCTCGGGCGGCCTGTTCTTCGAGGACCCCGACGGGATCCGGCTGGAGATCTACGCGCCGAGCGGCGCCGAGGAGCGCCCCGCTCCCCGGTCCGACGCCCCGACCTGCGGGTTCTTCTAGACATGCGGCACGCGGGAGAGGTCGCGGTCCAGCGACGCACGGGCGTCAGGCTGGCCGAGCACGGGTCGGCCCGCGTACGGGCCGAGATCCCGGAGGTCGCGGCGCGGTTCCTGGAGTCCCAGCGCATGGTCGTGATCGGCGCGGAGGACCGTGAAGGCCGGGTGTGGGCCGCGCCGCTCACCGGCCGGCCGGGCTTCGTCACGCCGGCCGGCGACCGCACGATCCTCGTGGACGCGGTGCCCGGCGCGCCGCTCGCGGGAGTGTTCGACGACGAACACGACATCGGCATGCTGGCCGTCGAGCCGTGGTCTCGGCGCCGGATGCGGGTCAACGGCCGGGCCCGGAGAGACGGCGAACGCCTGAACGTACGGACCGAGCAGGTGTACTCCAACTGCCCCAAATATCTGCAGAAGCGTACGATCACCGAGGACCTTGAGCCCGGTGAGCGGACGTCGTGGTCCGGGGACCGCCTGTCGGAGGCCCAGCGGGAGTGGATCAGGGCCGCCGACACCTTCTTCGTCGCGACGCACGCGCCTGGGCTCGGCTCGGACGTCTCGCACCGGGGCGGCAACCCCGGGTTCGTCGAGGTGGTGGACGACCGGCGGCTCGTCTGGCCCGACTACGCGGGGAACCTCATGTACATGACCCTCGGCAACCTGGAGCTGAACCCCGCCGCGGGCCTGCTCTTCCTCGACTGGACCACCGGCGACGCGCTGCACCTGACCGGCAGGGCGCGGGTCGAGTGGGACCCGGGCGACGTGCCGGGCGCGCAGCGGCTGGTCACGTTCGACGTCGAGCAAGTGCTCCAGGTCGGCGGCGCGAGCCCGCTGCGCTGGGCGTTCGAGGAGTACTCCCGGTTCAACCCGCCCGTCAGGGGTGCGTGAGGGCGGCCTGCACGGCGGACAGGCAGCGTTCGACGACCGGCCGGGGGGCGAAGGCGTACGTGCCGTCGCCGAAGAGCTCGAACGTCATGAACCCGTCATAACCGCGGCGGGAGAAGGCGGCGAGATAGCCGGCCAGCGGCAGCTCCCCGTCACCCCACCCCAGGTGCCCGGCCGGGCGGCCGTCGATGAGGTGCACGTGGCGGACCCGGTCGCCGAGCGCGTCGAAGTAGTCGTCCACGCTCTCCCCCGCGACCGCCATGCCCACGGTGTCGAGCACGGCGGCGAGGTTCGGCGCGCCGACCTCGTCCAGCATCCGGGCGAGCGCCCGCGAGTCGTTGAGCAGGTTCGACTCCACCCGCTGGAGCGGTTCGAGCACGCAGGTCACCCCGAACCCCTCGGCATACCCGGCGATCTCGGCGAGCGCGTCGGCGGACCTGCGCCACGCCGCCTCCACCGGCTCGTCCTCGTAGCCCCGGCCCGGCGTGAGCAGGAGCAACTCGGCGCCGAGCTCCGCGCACAGCTCGGCCGCCCGGCGGAACATCGCGATGCTGGAGGCGCGCAGCCGCGTGTCGGCCGAGGCGATGTTGACCGGGTACATCACCTGCTCGGGCGTGAGACACCGCACCCGCAGGCCGCGCGAGGCGGCCCGGCGGCGTACGGCGCGGGCCTCGGCGTCGCTCACCTGCGGCACGTGGAAGTGGGGGGCGATCCCCCACAGCTCCAGTTCCTCGCGGCCGAGGTCGGCGGCGTCGTCGAGGAACCGCTCGAACGGCAGGTGCTGATAGGAGAAGTTCGATCCGGTGATGAGGGGCATGGAACTCATTTTCCGACTCCGTCCGCGAGTCCTTTGACGATGTAACGCTGCCCGGCGAAGAACAGCAGCACGACCGGGAAGGCCGCGATCGCCATGCCGGCGAAGACGACGGGAAACTCGGTGCCGTGCTTGCTCATCAGGCTCATCAGGCCGACGGGAAGGGTCTGCACGCCCGCGCCGCTGGTGAAGACCATCGCGAACAGGTACTCGTTCCAGGCGAACAGGATGTGCAGCAGCACGGTCGAGGTGATGATCGGCTTGCACATGGGCAGGATGATCCGCCAGAAGGCGGTCCACCGGCCGCAGCCGTCCATCTCGGCCGCCTCGTCCACCTCCCGCGGCAGGTCGAGCATGTACGCCCGGATGAGGAAGGTGGTGAAAGGCACCCGGAAGGCCGTGTAGAGGGTGAGCAGCGCCCAGAAGCTGTTGTACAGGCCCATGGCCTGGAACATCTTCACCAGCGGCACGAGCGCCACGCTCGGGGCGAGCATCAGCCCGCCGAGGATGACCCCGGTGGTCAGCTTGGAGAACGGGATGTTCACCCGGGTGAGGCCGTACGCCGCCCACGCGCTGACGAACACGGTCGCGACCGTCGAGGTCACGGTGACCAGCACGCTCGTGGTGAGGTAGTTGCTCACCCCGCGGTTCCAGGCCTTCTGGTAGCTGTCGAAGCTCCAGTGGGAGGGCAGCGAGAAGGGGTTGCCGAAGATCTCGCCGTTGGTCTTGAACCCGTTGAGCACCATCCACAGCAGCGGATAGACCACCACCGCCGCGAGGCAGAGCAGGAACGCCCACAGGAACACCCGGGCGACCGCCCCCAGGAAGCCGATGCGACTCACCACGCCACCCTTCTCCTGCGCGCGACCCACAGTTGCGCGACGGCGATGCCGAGCGTGACCACGAAGATGACGGTCGCGATCGCGGCGGCGTAGCCGAAGTCGTTGCGGACGAAGCCGCTGCGGTAGAGCCAGGTCCCCAGCACCTGGGTCGAGTTGTCGGGCCCGCCGCTGGTCATCACCATGACCTCGTTGAACACCTGGAACGCCCCCGAGATCGTGACCATCGACATCACGCCGGTCATCTCTCGCACCAGGGGGACGGTCACGTGGAAGAAGCGGCGGACCGGCCCGGTGCCGTCGAGGGCCGCCGCCTGGTAGATCTCGCGCGGGATCCGCTGGATGGCGACGGCGAACAGCAGCGTGGAGTAGCCGAAGCCCTGCCACTGGCTCATCGCGATGATCGCCGGCATGGCCGTGCTCTCCTCGCCCAGCCACGCGTGGCCGAGCCCGCCGAGGCCGACCGCCTGCAGCAGGTGGTTGAGCAGGCCGAGGTCGGGCTCGTAGATGAAGTAGAAGAGCAGGCCGGCGACGGTCAGCGAGATCGCGGAGGGGATGAAGTAGACCGCCCGCAGGAGGCGCTGCCACCGCTCGCTGCGCACGCCTTCGATGAGCGCGGCCAGCACGAGCGCGCCGAACACCTGGAACACGATCGACACCACGGCGTACAGCACGTTGTTGCCGAGCGACCGCCAGAAGACCGGGTCCTCGACGAGCTTGGTGTAGTTGGCGAAGCCGACGTACTCCTGGCTGCCGCTGTAGATGTCCCACTTGAGCGTGCTGAACCCGAGGTTCTCGGCCAGCGGGAAGTAGACGAACACCCCGACCAGCACGAGGGCGGGAACGACCCACGCGAGCCCGAGCGCCCGTTTGCCGATGGTGCGCACCTGCTCTCCTCCGGCTACTTCGCCGACGCCGAGGCCTGGCGGACGCTGTCGAGCACCTGCTCGGGGGTCTTGCCGCCGGTGATCAGCGCCTCGCCTCCGGACAGCCAGGCGTCGGCGACGTCGGGCACGGTGACGGTGTCGAGCCAGGCGGCCAGCTTCGGCGCCTTGTTGACCAGGCCGACGCCCTCGTAGACCGCCTTGCTGGAGGTCTCGGGCGTGACGGCCCCGATGACCGTGCTGGGCTGGCCGTACGGCGGGGACGACAGGGTCTTGGCGTTCTTCACGCTCGTGACGAACTTCATGAAGTCGACGGCGAGCGGGATGCGCGGGGAGGCGGCGTTCACCAGGTATCCCTCGGGCGCGCCCTCGATCACCGTGGGGTCGCCCTTCGCCCCCTGCGGCGCCGGCAACTGGAAGATGCCGAAGTCGTCCGTGGGGAGCTTGCCCTTGGCGGTCTCGTTGTCGAACTCCAGGATCTCCTGGTAGTACATGGCCGCCTTGCCGTCGGCGAACTTCTCCTGCGCCGAGCTGTACAGCACGCCGTTGGTGCCGCTCTTGGTGTCGGTGCAGGTGTCGACGAGGGTCTTGAACCGGGTCAGCGCGGTGACGTAGCCCGGGTCGTCCAGCTTCGCCGTCGCGGGCTTGAGGTCGGCCTGCAGGGTGTCCCACGGCACGTCGTAGGCGAGCATCTGCTGCAGGTAGTGGAGGGCCGGCCAGCCGTCCTTGTTGCCGAACGCGATCGGCTCGTACCCGGCCTTGCGCAGCGGGCCGCAGGCGGCGATCAGGTCCTCGAAGGTGGCGGGCACCTTCACCCCCGCCTTGGCGAACGCGGCCTTGTTGTAGCCCATGAACTTGCCGTTGCCGTACAGCGGGATCCCGTAGTACTTGCCGTCGTAGGCGAAGGCCGACAGCGCCCCCTCGCTGAAGGTCTTCCCCCACTCCGTGCCCGGCCCGACGACCTTGGTCAGGTCGGCCGCGCGGCCGCCGCGGACGAAGTTCTCCGCCCAGTTGCCGGTCCACGTGAAGTAGACGTCCGGCAGGGCGTTCGACGCGGTCAGCGTCTTGGTCTTGTCCTTGATGCTCTGGTCGGTCTCCTGGATGAGCTGGATCTTCACCCCGGGGTGGAGCTTCTCGTACTCGGCGGCCAGGTCCTCGAAGTACGGCTCCAGCGGCTCTCCGGCGAACTTGGTGAGGATGCTCAGGGTGCCCGAGTAGTCGGGGGCGGCGGTCACGTCGGCCGCGGGAGCCTTCTCCGCCTGCCCGCCGCCGGTGCACCCGGCGAGGGCGAGCACCGACGTCCCGGCGAGTGCCGCGAACGTCGTCAGTGCGCGAGGGCGCATGGGCTTCCTCTCTCTCTGGTCTGTCTGGGGGCTGGTCCGTCTGCGGAGGGAGGACCGCCGGTGCCGGGGCCCTGGGATCCGCCGGGCACCGCGTTGCCATGGCACCGGGATCCGCCGGGACGCGCCGCGGCACGACCCGCCTGGTGTGGGGTGACTGTACAGAGCATCTGATACCGGTACCAGTCCTAGTTCCAAGAATTTTTTCCCGCGCGACGGCTCCGGGACCGCAAGAGGCCAGAAACAGCAGCTAGATGCGGCATGTGCATGGGAAGAAAGGTCGCGGTGTTGACGTCGTACGTTCACCTGTGCCAGCGTGACCCCCGCGTGATACCGGTATCAGGCAGCAGGGGCGCCGCCGGTCCGCAGGTGATCCTGAAAGGACGCGACAATGCTCGGATTCAACGAGCCGGAATTCCTCTCCCAGCTGGCGAGCGCGGTGGCGCTGCGCCCGCAGATCGAGGAACTGGTCGATCGGCTCGTGGACGGGGGATTCGACAACCTCTACCTCGTCGGCGCCGGCGGCACCTACGCCCAGATGTGGCCGTACGAGCGCCTGGCTCGTCAGCGGTCCACCCTCGACGTGCGCGCGGTGATCGCGGCCGAGCTGGTCGCCGCGGACGAGAAGGCGCTCGGCGAGCGCTCGGTGGCCATCTTCACCTCGGTCTCCGGCACCACCGAGGACGTCGTCCGGGCCATCGAGTTCTGCACGTCGAAGCGCGCCTACACCGTCGGCTTCACCGGCTACCCCGACTCCCCGATCGCCCAGAACGTCGACCTCGCGCTGCTGACCGAGCCCAAGACGTGGCCGTTCGACATGCAGATGCTGCTCTTCATGGGCCGGCTGCTGTCGCGGCGGGGTGAGTTCGACGGCTACGAGAAGTTCGCCGCCGAGTTCGACGACATCCCGCGGATCCTCCTGGAGGTCTCCAAGCAGGCCGAGCCGGTCGCCGAGGCGTTCGCCGACGCCCACAAGGACAGCGACTACTACTTCCTCATCGGCGGCGGGAACCTGTGGGGGTTCACCTACCTCTACTCCATGTGCATCCTCGAGGAGATGCAGTGGCTGCGCACCACGCGGGTGCACAGCGCCGAGTTCTTCCACGGCTCGCTCGAACTGCTCGAAGAGAACACCAGCGTGCTCGTCTTCCAGGGCGAGGACGAGGCGAGGGCGCTCACCGACCGCGCCGAGGCCTTCGCCAAGCGGATCTCCAAGGACGTCACGGTCTTCGACACGAAGGACTACCCGCTCGACGGCATCAGCCCCGAGTTCCGCGGCCTGCTCGCGCCGCTCGTCCTCGACACCGTCATGAGCCGCGTCAGCAAGCACCTGGAGCGGGTGCGCGACCACTCGCTCGACCTGCGCCGCTACTACCGCGTCATGGACTACTGATCCCGCCGTTCCCCCCTTCCGGGCCCTCGCGCGTGCCTGCGCGGGGGCCCGTCCACAGGAGAGTCCTTTGAGAGTCCTCGGCTTCGGCGACAACATCGTCGACCGGTTCGTCGACCGCGGCGTGGAGTACCCGGGCGGCAACAGCGTCAACGTGGCCGTCTACGCCCGCCGCCTCGGCCTCCAGGCGGCCTACCTGGGCGTGTTCGGCGACGACGAGCTCGGCGACTTCCTGCGTGCCTCGATCGCCGCCCAGGGAGTGGCGATCGACCACTGCGTCGTGCGGACCGGCGAGAGCGGCGTCTCCACCCTGCGCGTGGACGACGGCGACCGCGTCTTCCTCGGCTGGAACGGCGGCGGCGTCACGCTGCGGGAGCCGCTCGTCCTCGGCGACGACCTGCTGCGGTACGCCGCCTCCTTCGACCTGGTGCACTCCAGCGTGTACTCCCGAAGCGAGACCGAGCTGCCCAAGCTGGCCGGGCTCGGCCCGGTGGTGAGCTTCGACCTGTCCAGCGAGGACGAGTTCCGCACCCCCGGCTACCTCGACCGGATCTGCCCGCACGCCGACCTGGTGCTGCTGTCGTGCTCACACCTCGACGAGGCCGCCACGCGGGCGCTGCTGGCCGAGGCCGTACGGCGCGGCGCGCGGCTCGCGCTGGCCACGCGCGGCGTGGAGGGAGCGATCGCGCACGACGGCAGGGTCACGGTCGCGACCGCCGCGCGCCGGGTGGAGGACCCCGGCCTGATGGTCGACACGATGGGCTGCGGCGACGCCTTCCTCGCCGGGTTCGCCGTCTCGCTGCTGCGCGGCGGCTGGACCACCGGCACGTCGCCGGACCGCGACGCCGTCGAGCGCGCGCTCCACGACGGCGCGCGGTCGGCCTACGAGCAATGCCTGGTGGAGGGCGCGTTCGGCCACGGACGGCCCGTTCTCACAAGATGAGCGGAGGATACCTCTGCCTGTGAACGGAGGAGGAGACATTCACACTTCATGGGCAGTGAGGGTAAAGACGCTAGGAAGGTGATCGTTCGGTGCCACAGATACGAGAAAACGGCAGGCCCTCCGGCCGTCCGAACTCCAACCGTGCGACGGCTACGGCTGCCGCTGGGAACACGGACCGAGGGAACCTCAGGCGCCTGGCCTGGCGCGTGACATCGTCCATAACGCCGTCGGCGGTTTCTACGGCTGGCACGATGTCACTCCAAGGCAGGAGATCGCGCAGGCTGTTCGCCGTGCCCGCGAGATCGCCGTCATCGGCACCGCCGAGATCGCCGTTCGTGATGCTGCGCCGGAGGATGGTGTGACAACGTCAGCGGTAGCTGAGCAAGCCGGGCACGCCCGGCACACCTACCGCCTTCGCGTGCCGTCGGCCGCGCTTGCCGCGCTGCTGACCGAGTGGGACCGGTGCCGCTGGGTGTGGAACGAGTGCGTCGCCCAATCCCGGGCGGCCCACCAGGCGAAGCAGACGTGCGGCCCGGCTCAGCTCGACAAGATGCTGACCGGGTGGCGCACCGAGCACGAGTGGCTGCGCACGGGGGCGTCGGTGCCGCAGCAGCAGACCATCCGGGACTTCGCCAAGTCGCGTGCCAAGGCCTTGAAGGACATCAAGGCCCGGCGGCGCACGCAAGTGGGCCAAGAAGGTCGTGAGGGACCACGATGTGATCGCGGTGGGAGGACTTCCGCCCGAAGTTCCTCGCCAAGACCACCATGGCCCGCAAGGCAGCGGACGCCGCGATCTCGGCCACCAAGCAAGCCCTGATCGAGATGGCACGCAAGCACGGGCGGGATATCCGCCTCGTGCATCCCGCACACACCACCATGGACTGCGGGCACTGCGGAGCGAGAACCAAGCACGTACTGCCGCTGTCGGAACGCACCTACACCTGCACCACGTGCGGAGCCGTCTCCCCAAGGGACAAGAACTCCGCCCGCGTGATGCTCATCCGGGCTGGTCTGAACCCGGCTGGCGTTGATCGCGTAAGACCTGACCGTCCGCCGGGCAGTCAGGCAGCGTGAGCCAGGAATCCCCCGCCCTCAGGCGGGGGAGCGGTCAATAAGCTGCCCTGAGACGAGAGAGGGAGGAACGCCAGCCATGCCAGCTGAGCGGAGCCAGGCCGCCGGGCGGGTGACGATCTCCGAGGTGGCGGCCGAGGCGGGCGTCGGAAGGGCGACCGCCGCCCGCACGCTCGGCGGGTATGGACACGTCAGCCCGGAGCTGCGCCAGCGCGTGCTCGCCGCGGCCGAGAAGCTCGGCTACCGCGCCAACGCCCTCGCCCGCAGCATGTCGACCGGTGTGAGCCACACCATCGGGGTGATCGTCGCCGACATCGGCAACCCCTTCTTCGCCGGACTGGTCCGCGGCGTGTGCGACGCGTCCCGGGCCCGCGGCTTCGACACGATCGTGCTGAGCACCTACGAGGACCTCGACGAGGAGGTCGCCGCCACCAACGTGCTGATCGACAAGCGCGTCGACGGCATGATCATCGCGTCCGCCGCGGTCAGCGGCCGGGAGGTCGGCCACGTCAAGGAGGCGCTGACGCGCGGCGTCCCCGTCGTACTGGTCGACCGGGCCATCCCGGCGCTCGACCTCGACGCGGTCGTCATCGACAACCGCGACGCGGCGCGTGAGGCGGTCGAGCGGCTGATCGCGGCGGGGCACCGGCGGATCGGCTTCGTGTGGGGACCGCCCATGGCGCAGCCGCCGGCGACCCGGCGCGAGCTGCTGGCGGCGGCGTCCCGCAACCTGTGGACCGACGGCGAGCGCCTGCGCGGCTACCTCGACGCGCTCGACGACGCGCGTATCCCCTTCGACCCCGAGTTGGTGATGGTCGGGCGCAAGGTCGAGGAGCGGGTGACCCAGGAGGTCGCGCGCATGCTCAGCCTGCCCGACCGCATCACCGCGCTGTTCTGCACGGAGACCGAGGCGGTGACGGGGGCCCTGCGCGCCCTGCGGGCCGCCGGGCTCTCCTATCCGCGCGACGTCGCGCTCATCGGGTTCGACGACAGCGCCTGGGCGGCGGTCATGGATCCGCCGCTGACGATGATCGCGCAGCCGGTGCACGAGCTCGGCGCGAAGGCGGCCGAGGTGCTCCTCGACATCGTGCAGGGGGCCGAGGCCGGCCGTGAGACGCACACGCTCCGCTCGCGCCTCATCGTGCGGTCGTCGGTCGGCCCCCCGCCTGGCGCCTGAGATGCCCGAGAGGGGATGTCAGCGGGGAAGCAGTTCGTAGGAGCGCTGCTGGGGCAGGCCGGCGAGCCGCCGCTGGCCCTCCGTCAGCAGCGCGGCGATCGGACCGGGCTCGCGCAGCCGGGTGAGCCGGTCGCGGTTGTACTTGCGCAGCCGCGCCGCGCGCCGCTTGGCCGCCGCCGCCTTGAACGCGACGACGTGCTCGCGGTCGGGCTTGCGCGCGCCGCTCAGCTCGTAGCCGTACGCGGTGAGCCGCTCGCCGAGCACCTCCTCGCACAGCGAGATCTCCCAGGGCTCCAGCCGGGAGGCCCACTTGCCCGAGTGGGCGGTGGTCACCTCCTCGTGCGTGTTGCTGTGCCACACCTTGTGCTTGGGCACGGCCAGCTCGGCCATGTGGCGCGGATCGCACATCGCAGGGTCGTAGTCCTCGCCGATGAACACGCACAGCTTCTTCAGCTCGGTCTCCGGGTCGGCGGTGAGGTCCTCGTACCGCAGCTCGTAGAAGCTGTCGGCCGGCAGCTTGCGCGCGTGCCGGCGGCCGAAGTCGACGGCCTCGGCCCAGTTGGCCATCGCGTGCACGGCGTCCGCCTTGTACCAGGGCATCTGCTTGAGCGAGGCCACGCAGTCGCGGCCGTCCCTGACAAGGTGGACGAACTGCGCGTCGGGGAACATCCGCATCAGCATCTCGACATGCCGGTAGTAGCTGGGCCGCTTGTCGCCCCAGCGCGGCTTGCCGAAGCGCTCGGCGTAGCACTTGAAGACCATGCCGACGACCGAGCCGAAGCTGCCCGGGCCGAGCATGGCCGCCTGGACGAAGTCGGGGCGGCTCAGCCCGAGCTCGTGGAACTTCGTGGTCCGGCCCTCGGCGATCCAGGTCGCCAGCCTGCGCCTGTTGTCGGCCAGCCGCATGTCGCCGTACGCCCGGCGGGAGAAGTAGGCCGGGACGAGGAACCGCGTCTCGGGCGGGACCGCGATGCGCGGGTGCGAGTGCAGCATGAGCTGCAGCATGGTGGTGCCGGAGCGCGGGCAGCCGACGACGAAGACAGGTCTGTCCGAATGCATGAGTTCTATCCCCCGTGGTGAAATTGCCAGACGCCAGGCCGCCGCCCTCCCCCGGGCGCGGCTCGTGACGCGGGTCCTACGGCGTCACGCCGTACGAGCGTGCGGATCCGGCCGGGACGGCCGGTCAGACAAGGATCTTCTGTTTCTCGGCGGCGGTGCGGGGCACCTGGCGTGCTGCCAGCCAGACGCGGTAGACGAGGCTCATCTCGAACGCCAGCAGCAGCGCGCCGGCCACGATCGAGACCGGCGCCAGGGCCTTGGGACCGAACAGCGGGCCCACGACGAAGACCGCGGCGTGGAACTCGATGCCGCTCACCACGTGGGTGCGCACCCGGTGCCGCACCAGGAAGACGCGGAACCGGTCATACCAGGGGAAGCGGGCGTGGAACGCCTTCTGCAGGTCGACCACCCTCGCGCCGTCGTCGGCGGCGACCCCGCCGAACTCCGCGGCGGCCTGCCCCAGCTCGGTCCGCGGCCTGGAGCGAAGGACGCTCTCCGCGAGGACGTACTGCCCGTCCAGCCGCGCCTCGAGCAGCGCGCGGGTGGCGTCCTTGACCCGCTTCAGCTGGGGGCCGTTGATGTAGCGGAACAGGTCGAGCACGACGACGCCCACGGCGGCGAGCACCACGTCCGTGTCGCCCGTGCGGGTGTACTCCCCGAACCCCCACCCGAAGGCGCAGCAGACCACCCGCACCCGATCGCCGACGTAGTCGAGCCACAGGCCGAAGGGCGTCCCCGTGCCCTTGAGCCTGGCGATCTTTCCGTCCATGCAGTCGACCGTGAAACTCAGATAGAACAGAGCCGCCCCGGCGACGAGCATGCCCTCCGCGAAGGCGGCCGCCGAGGCGAAGCCGATCAGCATGGACAGCCGGGTCAGCCCGTTCGGCGTGATCGATGTGTGATTGGCCACGAGCAGCGCGAGCCGGCAGGCGAGCGGATCGACCATGAAGACGGTCCACCACGAGTCTCTCGGCTTGCGCGTCGCGAGTATGTCGTCCAGCGTGAAGCCTCCCATGCAGGCAAGAATGACTACAAGCGGTAGCCGTGGCCTGCTCTTCTGTAACAGGCAGGGCATCTCATTGCCGGTTCTTGACCGTCTCCCTTATCTACGTAAACCCTGCGCCAATCCGGTCGCCGATCGGTTACAGTCCGTGTTCGAGGGGGAGACCATGCCCGTTGTCACGTTGTACCGGCGGCTGCAGGGGCGGCTGCCGTCCTGGGAGCCCGCGCCGCGGGCCGCGCTCATCCGGGCGGACGCGGGTCCGCTCCAGGCCCAGCGCGAGACGCTGGACGTGGTGTGCGCCCTGCTGACCGAGGCGAATGTGCCGTACTTCTGCGTGCGCCCACTGCCCAACCGGCCGCCGGTGATCGCCGTGCCCGAGAACGACCGAACGCGCGCGTTCGCCGCGCTCGCGGCCGGCAGTCATCCGCTGTTCGCCGCGCGGCAGCCGTACGGCAGGCAGGGGGCGCGGGCGCGCCAGGCGGACGCGGGCCGGATGCGCCCGGTGCGGCGGGCGGCGGCGCTGCTCGGCGACGCCAAGGTCGTGCGGCTGGCCATGTATTTCGCCAGCCCCTCGCGCACGCTGATGCTCGGTCCGGAGAACGGGTGCGACCTGGAGTTCTGGGCCCGGGAGGGCGACGAACTGGTCGCCCCGAGGCCGAACCCCGCCTGCGACCGCGTCCCCGCCGACGGCCCCGCCGTGGACGGCGGCGAGGAGCTGTTCACGCCGCTGGCGTGCGCCGCCCGCCGCGCCCGCGCCTACCGCACCCGGCCGGAGTTCGTCCGGCGGCTGCTGGACGACATCGACTTCCCGATCGACGCCGTCTACACGTGGGTGGACGGCGGCGACCCGGCCTGGCGGGCACGCCGCGACCAGGCCGAGCGCGACGAGGCGCTGCGCACCGGCGCCCCGCTGAGCGAGATGGCGACCACGGAGGCACGGTTCACCAGCAGGGACGAGCTGCGTTACTCGCTGCGCTCCCTGCTGATGTACGCCCCCTGGATCAACCGGATCTGGATCGTCACCGACGGACAGACGCCGTCGTGGCTCGACACCACCCACCCCATGGTCGCGGTGGTCGACCACAAGGAGATCTTCACCGACCCGTCGATGCTGCCGGTGTTCAACTCCCACGCCATCGAGACGCAGCTTCACCACATCGACGGGCTCAGCGAGCACTTCCTGTATTTCAACGACGACTTCTTCCTGGGGCGGCCGCTGCCTCCCCGGACGTTCTTCGAGGGCAACGGGATCACCCGCTTCTTCCCCAGCACCGTCCACGTGCCCTTCGGCGTGCCGGAGACCGAGGAGTCCCCGGTCCACGCCGCGGGCATGAACAACCGGCGCATCCTGGAGAACCTGACCGGCCGCACGATCACGCAGAAGCTCAAGCACGTGCCGTACGCGCTGCGCCGGTCGCTCATGTACGAGCTGGAGGGGCGTTTCGCGGCGGAGTTCGCGGCGACCGCCCGCAGCAGGTTCCGCACGTCGCGGGACATCTCCGTGGTGTCCTCGCTGGCGCACTACTACGGCTACCTGAGTGGCCGGGCGGTCCCCGGCACGGTCGACTACACCTACGTGGACCTGTCGCTGCCGAAGACGCCGGCCAAGCTGCGCCGCATGCTGGCCCGGCGCAGGCACGACGTGTTCTGCCTCAACGACACCGCCCCCACGACCGTCGACCAGGACGCGCTGCTGGCGCGGTTCCTGGATGCCTACTTCCCCACCCCGGCGCCGTTCGAGCGGTGAGCGTGCCGCAGGACGTACCTGTCCACGAACAGGCCGCGGAAGGTCCAGCGGCCGGCCGGGGCGAACGAACGGGCGACCAGGGCGTGCCTGCGGGCGGGCATCGCGTTCTTGCCCGTGTGGCCGACGACCCAGAGCGTGCTCAGCCCGTCGAGCCGGGCGGCGAGCACCCGGGTGCCCACCTCGCGGCCCGGGAAGCTGCCGTCCTGCTCGGGTGACCGGGCCAGCGCCACGTCGCGGAGCCTGCCGAAGACCGACGGGTAGACCGCTTCGTACTTCCTGACCTTGGCGGGGACGAACAGCACGCCGTCGCCCGGCTGCGCCTCGGCCGCCAGCAGCGCCATGACCGGCCGCGGGTCGTCCTGCCTGCCGTCCGGGCCGCGCGTGGCGAACTGCCCGGGAACCGACAGGCCGAGCCAGGCGGCCAGCACGGCGGCGGCGAGGCCGGGGGGCAGCGCGGCAAGGCCCGCCCCGGCGAGCAGCGCCGCCGCGGGGACGCAGCAGAAGACGTAGCGGAACACGTACACGGGATGGACGGCCCAGGAGACCGTCAGCAGCACCAGCGCGGGCACGAGCAGCCACGGCAGCGCCAGCCGCACGAGCGCGGCGGACGTCTCGGCCCGCTCTTCGGCCGGCGTCTCAGCGGGCTTTTCCGCGGGATCCTTTGTGCGACGGGCCGCGCGAGCGCGGCGGACGCCCACGACCGCGGCGTACGCGAGGCCGAAGAGCGCGAGCGCCCAGGTCAGGGGGGCCACTCCGGGTCCCGTCGCCCCGCCGAGGTCGCCGGACAGCTGAACGGCCAGCCTGCCGACATCGGTCACGCCCGGCCGGGGTATCCAGCCCACCTGCGCGCTCTGCCGGGAGCCGAGCCAGGCCAGCGGCGCCACGGCGGCCAGCGCCGGCGTCGCCGCGCACGCCCACCGGAGCAGCGGTCCCCTCGACAGGATCAGCGCGACGCCGTGCGCCCCCACGACCAGGAACGCGAACAGGTTGAGGTAGGCCAGCACGGTCAGCGCCGCCGCGTACGCCGCCAGGACCGCCGACGTGGGCGACCTCAGCACGCGCAGGAACAGCAGGGTCACGCCGACGGCCGCCGCCGCCGTCATCGCGTACGGCCGGGCCTCCTGGACATACCTGGAGAAGATGGGCATGAGGGCCAGCAGCACGCCGCCGTACAGGCCCGCCCTGGGGGCGCCGAGCGCGCGGCCGATCGCGCCGGTCCCGGCCGCGGCCAGCGCGCCCGCGACGACGGACGGGATCCGCAGCGCGACCTCGGCGGTGCCGGACAGCCCCGCGACGACGTGCATCAGCGCGTAGTACAGGCCGTGCACCGCGTCGACCGACTGCAGCAGGTGCGCCAGCTGGGGAAGGGTGCGGCCGGCCGCGCTGACGGTGGCCGCCTCGTCCCGCCACGGCGGCGGCCCGCCCAGGTCCGACAACCCGGCGGCCAGCGCGAGAACGGCAGGCACGACGATCACGATGGAAGGCCGGTCCAGTCGGGCGGCCCGCTCGGGCACCTCGGCCGGGCACGCCGCGGGCGCGATGCGTCGCGACGGCGATTCGGCCGTACGGCGGGGCGAATGGCCGGCGACGTGCCGGGACGGGCGGCTCATGGCCGCATGCGCGCGACCACGCGCGCCGAGGCGTGCCCGTCGTCCCAGGGGCAGTATCTGCGGGCGAACCGCTCGTAGCGCGCCGCGGATTGCCCGAGGTCGCCATACCGCAGCACGTCGAGCACGTCGTCGGCGCCGCCGAGGACGGGCCCGGGCGCCTCGGCCTCGAAGTCGAAGTAGAAGCCGCGCACCTCGTCGCGGTAGCGCTCCAGGTCGTGCGTGAAGAACACCATGGGCCTGCCGGTGCACGCGAAGTCGAACATCGCCGACGAGTAGTCGGTGACCAGCACGTCCGCGGCGGCCAAGAGATCCGCCATGTCCGGAAATCTGGAGACATCGCGGATGCGATCGCCGTTCGGGATCGCCATGTCCCGCGCCACCAGGTAGTGCGCCCGCACGAGCAGCACGTCGTCGTCGCCCAGCGCCCCTGCCGCCCTGACCGGGTCCAGCGCGAGCCGTCCGGTGGTGTCGTCGTCCCGCCACGTCGGCGCGTACAGGATGATCCGCCGGTCGTCCGGCAGGCCAAGCCGCCGCCGGGCCGCGCGGGCGCGTGCGGGATCGAACAGCACGTCGTTGCGCGGATAGCCCGACTCAAGGATCTCCCCCTCGTAGCCGAACGCCCCGCGCAGCGCGGAGGTGGCGAAGGGGCTCGGCGACAGCAGCAGGTCCCAGGTCGCCACCTGCCGCGCCAGTTCGTCGCGCGGCACCCGCTGCGCGTACGGCATGCCCTCCAGGTCGAGCCCCAGGCGCTTGAGCGGCGTGCCGTGCCAGGTCTGCACGACCGTCTGCCCGCGCGGCTTGCGATACCACCCCGGCTGGGTGCGCCGGTTGGCCACCACGAAGCGGCTGGTTCGCAGCGCCTCCTCGTGCTCGCGCGAGCCGTACAGGACCAGGCGCACGCCCGGCGGGACGGTGAACTGCCCGTCCCGGGTGACCCAGACGATCTCCACGTCCGGGTGGCGGCGCGCCAGCTCCTCCGAGACGGCCCGGGGATTGCACGAGTACTGCCCGCCGCCGTAACTGTCGAACACCGCCGCGTCCCGCAGGATCGTGCGTCGCGGCGCCGCCGCCCGCCGTCTGCGCGTCGCGTACGGCCCACGCTCGTGCGGGCCGAGCGCGGGGCGCACCGCGAGGCTCAGATCGCCGTCGCGTGAGGTGCGGACGGAGATCTCGTGGAACCCGGTGACCCGCGGCCGCGGCGGGTCGGCGATCAGGGCCGGGCTCAGGCGCACGCGCGCGTCCCCGCCCGCCGGTGACGGGGCGAGCACCCGCCAGGTCCCGCTGCGGAGCGGAAGCCCTTCGGACGTCCTGCCGACGGCGGCCGTCCACGTTTCCTCGTCCTGTCGGGCCGGCCAGGAGTGCCGCTCCGCGCCACGCTCCAGGACGATCCGGCCGGCCGGGCACCGGCCCGTCCCCTCCAGGACCAGCTCGCCGGACTCCGTCCACCGGACCGTGCTGACGTGGCCGCCGGGATCGGGATGCGGGCCGCCGGCGGCGCGGGGGCCGAGCGTCAGCCCACGGTCCCGGGTGAGGGAGACGCGCAGGTTCCCGGCGTCGAAGACGCGCTCGCCCGGGGCTCCGATCGCCCGGCCCGCCCGGGTCACGCCCCGCGCCCGGACCCGCGCGTGCAACGCCCACCGGCCGGCGGGCAGGGTGTCGAGGGCGATCACGGTCTCGAAGCCGGAGTCGTCGTGGCAGGCGACCGACTGGCGGGAGTCGGCGGTCACGTCGGGCCTGCGGGTGCGCCGCACCGGCAGGGTGATCCGCTCCTCCCCCCGCTGGAGCCACAGCTCGATCCGGCTGCGCCCGCTGTCCAGGTGGGCGATGTACGCGTGGCCGGTCAGGGCGAGCCTGTCGTCCGCGTGGCGTACGTCGTCCACGCAGGCGACGAGCCGCAGGTCGCGGGTGGCGTCGAACAGCGAGCGCGGGAGCCGGGGGTCGCGGCGGAAGGGGTAGTCGAGATACCAGCGGCGGGGCCGCAGCCCCCGCCGGAGCACGCCCCTGTGCCTGATCTCCGACGCGGCGAACATCCGCAGCTCCGCCAGCTCGCCGGTCATGCCGTGGGCGGCGAGGTGGATCTGGAGCCGCCTGAGGACCGGCAGCCGTTCCACCGCGCCGGGGTCCAGGCGGCCCAGGCGGCCCAGGACCTCGGCCAGCCGGTCGGGAACCCGGTCGCGTACGGCCTCCAGCACGGCGTCGAGGTCGGGGCCCTCCGCCAGGCGCTGGTCGTAGGCCGTGCGCAGCTGCGGCGCGTGCCGTCCGAGCAGGTCCGACACCTGCAGCATCGCCTCCAGGCGGCGCAGCGGGTCGGCCGGCGGCCGGGACCCGCGCGTGAGGCAGACCACGTCGCCGAGCACGTCGGCCGAAGTGGACAGCACATGGGCGGGGATCGTCACCGGGAAGTCCTCGCCCAGGCCCGCGGGGAAGGCGAACCCGTGCCGGGTCCAGAACTCCCGGCGGAACACCGTGCCGCCCGCCCGCGGGTCGTCCAGCAGCTTCTGATGCCGGGTGATGTGCGTGCGCAGCCTGGCCTTCTGCGCCGGGACGGGCGCCTTGTCCGGCGCGTACGGCGTCCAGGTGCGGATCCGGCCGCAGGCGAGGTCGGACCCGGTGTGGTCGAGGGCGCCGACCAGCGCGCGGTAGGCGTCCGCGGGGACGACCGAGCCGGGGTCGGCGAAGGCGAGGTAGCGTCCGGTGGCGAACGCCGCCCCCGCGTTGCGCGCCGTGCCGGGGTCGTCGCCGCCGTCGCCGAGCGTGAGGAGCGTGAACCTGTTGTCGGGCGGGCGAAGGCCCCGCGGACGGCCGACGAGGATCACCTCCATGTCGTCCAGGGTCTGGTCGCGCAGGGATTCGAGGCACTCCTCGGCGTGTTCCTCCCCGCCGTGCAGGGGGACGACCACCGAGAGCCTGGCAGACACCGTCACGCCGTCAGGATGCCGACGCGCGGCGGCACGCCACCCGGCCCATCCCCATTGCCTTACGGTCGCTTTGCAGCCTCTTGACCCGAGACCCTGGGCCGGGAGATCCACTGAGCGGTGGGGAGGAGATCGGATGTCGAGGAACGTCATCGTCGTCCTCGGGGCGGACGTCACGTCCGGCGACGTACGGGAACTGGTCGAGTCGCTGGGCGGCGAGGCCGGCGAAGGCTCGCCCGAGTACTCCGACGTGGTCCTCGAACGCGGAGGGGGGACCGTCTGGGCGTGGCTCGACCCGGACCTGCTCCGCTACGAGGATCTCCGGACCGCGTACGCGTCCGCGCTGGACCTGCCGCCCCGGTCCGCCCTGGTCCTCGAGATGACCAGCGAGCCCGGGAGCCAGTGGCTGGCGGCCGAGATCGTGCTGGCGGCCGCCGATCGCTGGCCGCTGCTCGTCAGGGATTTCGGCGGCGAGATCCTCACCGTCGAGCAGTTCCACCGGCGGCTGGCGAAGCGGCGGGCGGGCTTCTTCGACGCCGCGACATGGCACGACCCGTCCCCCGCCGCGGCGCGCCGTGGCCGGGTCGCCCTCGTGACGATGGCGCTCCCCCCTGATGTGACGCCCCGGCACGTCGAACGGCTCGTCCGGTCACTGGGCGGCCTGGCGGGCCACGGCGAGGAGGCGGACGCGCTGCTGGAACGCGGGCCCGCCCGGGTCTGGGTTCAGCTGGCCGACGCGCGGGCCACCCCGCCCGGACCCGCCTCGGTCACCCGCGAAACGCTCGGAGACGCCCCTTGCACCTGCGTGCTGCTGGAGGTGTTCGAGACGCCCGGATCGCAGGTGCTGGCGGCCGAACTGGTGGAGGCCGCCGCGGCGCACTGGCCGGTGCTGGTGCGCGGCGCCTCGGGACAGTCGATGACAGTGGAGGACGTGCGGGCCAGGATCGCCATGGGCGCGATCGACGTTTTCGACCCCTGATCGTCAACCGATCTTTCCGGGCTCGGCAGGGCCCGGTAGATTCCGGCGAGGGGGAACGGGCCGGGGCGGCCGGAGACGCCGCCGTCCGCATCACAGGGGAGGGCGCGACCGGTGTTCGGCATTTTCGCCCTGGCGTTCGGCGTGGCGTTCATCGTCGGCGGGATTCACCGGTTCCGGAGCGGCCGGGCGTTCCTCGCCTCGGCACACCGGGTGCCGGGGATCGTCGTCGGCAGCCACCGGGTATGGAGGACCGACTCCCACGAGTACTTTCCGATCCTGCGCTTCCGCACGCTCGACGGCGCCGAGATCGAGACCGTCGGCCAGACCAGGGGCGGCTCCTTCGAGATCTTCAACCTCACGGGCCGCCAGGTCGTCGTGCTGTACGACCCGGACGACCCGCGCAAGGCGCGGATGGACACCTCGTCGGGGCGCGGCCTGGCCGGATCGGTGGCACTGGTGGTCGCCGGTTGCGTCTTCCTCGCCATCGGCCTCGCCATGCTGGCCGCCGCCGTCACCTGATCGGCGGGACACGCGTCGCGGAGGTCAGCTGAACAGGGCGTCCACCACCCGGCGGGCGGCCTGCCCGTCGGCCATCGGGCGATACCTCGCCAGGAACGCGGCGTACGCGTCCCGGTGCTTGTCCGCGACCTCGCCGAGGTGCGCGAGCGCGTCGAGCACCTCGTCCTCTCCCCCGGCGCCACCCCCGGCGTCACCGTGCAGCACCGGCCCCGGCGCCTCGGGCAGGAGCCACAGGTCCCGCGGCCGGCCGGCGTGCAGGAGCACCGGGCGTCCCGTCACGGCGAAGTCGAACACCGCCGCCACGTCCCCGGCGATCAGGACGTCGGCGGCGAGGTACAACTCGTGCGGGTCCGGATGGCCGCTCACGTCCCGCAGGCGGACGCCCTCCGTCCCGGCCCCCGCCGGGTGACGGACCAACAGGACGTGGCCGCCGGTCAGTCGCGCCGCCAGGCGTCCGGCGTCGAGCGTGTCGTGCTCCCCCGCGACGTACAGCAGGACGTGGGCGCGCTCCGGCAGGCCGAGGCGGCGCCGCACCTCGGCGGCACGCTCCCGGGCGCCGGGTCCGGTCAGCAGGTCGTCGCAGGGCAGGCCGGTCTCCAGCACCTCTCCCTCGAAGCCGAACGTCCGCCGCAGCAGCGGCGTCCACCACGGGCCCGCGGACACGAGATGGGTCCACTGACCCGCCCCGGAACCGCCGGCGGCGTCCTCCGACGTGTACACGGGCTGCTGCCAGGTCTGCACGACCACCTGTCCGGGCCTGCGCTCGAACCACGGCGGGAGCGGTGCGTCGGTGACGACGTAACGGCACCGGGCGAGGGCCTCGTAGTGTTCCCGTCCCAGCGTGCGCACCGGTTCGACGTCGCCGGGCAGGGCGACCTGGCCGTCCCGCACGTTCCACAGCAGCGGCAGGTCGGTTCCCCGGCGGCGCAGTTCCTCGCAGACCGCCCTCGGGCTGCCGCCGAAGCGGGTGCCCGCGCCGCCGTCGAACAGGACGGCGTCCCGCAGCGGCCTGTCCCTCATCTGGGGATAGGTCCTCGTGCGCAGCACCCGCTGGGCCTTCTTGCCGCGCTCGTCGGCGGTCAGGTCGCCGCTCACCGTCAGCACGGCCCGGCCCGGACCCGATGTGACGATCCCGAACGTACGGCGAGCCGTCTGGTGGGCCGCAGGCACGTCCGTGTCGAACTCCAGCGGCAGGTCCGTCCACTCTCCTCCGGCGGCGCGTGCCCGGATCGCCAGGGCGTACCGGCCGCGCGGCAGCGGCAGCGGCCCGGCGGGCGAGCCGACCTGCTCGGGTGTCAGCCGCGCCCGGAAGCGGGTTCCCGCTCCCTCGATCGGCAGCAGCCACTCCCCGCGCCGGGGGGTCACGCGGGTGCCGGGTGCGACGTGGTCGAGAGCGGCCACCACCAGCGCGGACATCTCGTGCGGCACCGCGAGGCCGCCCTCGACGAGCAACTCGCCGCCTCCCCCTCGGCGCGCGGGCAGCCATTCGGCGAGGTCGGCGTACGCCGCGACGGGCTGGTCCCGCAGCACCAGGCCGCCGGTGCGGTCGCGGGTCACGACGATCTCACGGCCGGCCAGGCCGTACCGGCCGGTGGGCACGTCCTCGGCGACGGTCACGGGCGTCACGGTGCCGTCGGCGGCCCGCACCTCCACCTCCCACCACGCCTCGGGCGCGGCGACCTCCGCCGGCACGGCGATCCACGGAGTCCGGGACGCGGGCAGCAGGTCCCGCAGGTCGACGACGGCCTCGAACGTACGCCGGTCGACATGCACGGGATAGGCGCGGGGGACGCCTCCGGGGCGCCGGGTGACCTGGAGCACCGGGCTCGGGCCGAGGTCGTTGACGACGTGGCCCACCAGGCGCAGGCGGCCGTCGCGCACCTCCCGCGTGACGACCCGGGCGGTCTCCCGCTCGGCCCGCAGCATGAGGGCGCCGGTCTCCCCGAGCAGCGGCGCGACGTAGTGGTCGGGGCCCACGGTGCGATACCCCGCCTGCTCGACGGTCGAGGCGGCGGCGCGCGGGTCGGTCAGCCGTCCGCGCCGCAGGACGCCCCGGTGGAGCACGCGCAACTCGACGTGCCACCGCCCGAGCCGGCCGGGCCTGGCCAGGGTCGCGGGGTCGATGGCGAGCCGGAACCCGCCCCAGTCGCGCTCCTTCGACTTCGTGGACACCCGGGCCCTGGTGACCGAGGCCGGCACCCGGACGCGCCGCCCGGTCCGCTCGTGGACGAGGGCGGCGAAGACCTGCTGGTGGACCCGCCGGGTGGGCCGCAGGTACGGCGGCGCCGCGCGTCCCTCCACCACGAGCACGCCGTTCTCCCAGCGGACCGCGTCGATGCGGTGACGCGGGACGAGTTCGTCCCTGGCCCGGGTCACGGTGGCGGGGATCTCACGGTCGGCGGAGCGGGCGAGGGGCACGTTCAGGTGGTGGCCGCCCATCCTGCGGACGAGCCGCCGGTCGGGTTTCACCTCCCGGTCCCAGGCCAGGACCTCCAGCAGGTCGGCCAGGCGGCGCAGGCGCACCAGATGCCACTGCAGCCGCCGCAGCGCGGGCAGCCCGTCGAGCACGGGCGGCGCCACGTCCTCCAGGTACAGTCCGGCGAGGTCGAGGAAGCGCTCCCGGAACGCCGGGGAGGCCTGGTCGAGCACGTCGAGGAAGTTCGTGAGGTCGCCGTCGAGCACGGCGTGGTCCCAGGCGTGGATGTGCGCGGTGAAGTTGTGCTCGCTGAGGAAGCGGCGGACCTCGGTGACGGCGGCGAACCGGTCCTTCAGATGCGCGACCTGTGTCTTGTCCTGCGTGATCGAGCGGCCGCCGCCCTCGCGCCGCCGCCACAGGTAGACCGGCGCCGGCAGCACGTCCACGGCACGCGCCAGGAAGTGGGCGCGCAGGGCCACCGCGATGTCCTCGTAGAGCACGCCTTCCGGGAAGGCGAACCCGTGGGCGTCCCAGAACGAGCGGCGCCACAGCTTGTTGGTGACCAGCCGGTCGCGCAGGAGCGCGTGCGCCCGGGTGATGTGGGTGGCCGCGGCGGCGTCGGCGAAGACGGCCCTGTGCATGGCCGACTGGCGGGCGCCGCGCCCGTCGAAGCGCAGCACGTTGCCCGTGGCGAGGTCCGATCCCGTCTGTTCCAGGGACGCCAGGAGGCATTCGAGGGCGTGCGCCGGCAGCAGGTCGTCGCCGTCGAGGAACATCAGGTGCTCCCCGGTCGCGTGCCGCACGCCCGTGTTGCGCGCCGCCCCGAGCCCCGCGTTGGCCTGGCGGACCAGCCGGAACCTGCCGTCGCGTGCCGCGAAGCCGGCGGCGATCTCGGCGCTGCCGTCGGGCGAGCCGTCGTCGACCATGACGACCTCGATGTCCTGCCAGGTCTGCGCGGCGACCGAGGCCAGGCAGCCGGCGACGTACGGTTCCACGTCGTAGATCGGAACGATCACGCTGAGGCGGGGCACGGGCGGTCCTTAGGGTCGGCGAAGCGGGAAACACGCGCGGCTCAGGCCGGGCGCACGAGCGCGCGCAGGCGCCTGCGGAGCAGCCGGGCGGTGCGGCGCAGCCGCCTGGGCCCGGAGAGGCTCAGCCGGCCCTGGTGGCGGGGACTGCGGAGCGCCCTCGCGGCCCCGGCATCTCCGGGGGCGTCCGTCCAGGCGCGGCCGGGCACCGGCGGGGCGGTCGTCGCGGCGAGCGCGGCGGGCAGGAACCCCCATTTGTCGCCCGCGTCCCACACCGTGCCGTACATCTCGTGGACCAGGTCGCCGAGGTCGTCCCCCGGCCCCGCGCAGTGGCGGGCGCGGCTCATCGCGGCGGTCCGCTCCAGGCGGGCGTGCACGACGCGGCCGTCCTCGCGCTCGTCCAGCGCGAGCGAGACGATCCCGAGCCGCTGCCGGTCGGCGTGCTTGACCACCGACCCGATGGTGCCGCGCGACGGCACCCAGCCGGGCGGGCAGTGGAAGCGGAACGGCACGGGGAAGCAGTCGTCCGGCACGGCCTCGCGGAACCGCACGCGCGGCTCGCCCTGGTAGCACGCGAGCACCAGGCGCAGGTCGAGCGAGGGGTCGCCGAGCGGGTCCCGCCGCCCGCCGCCGAGCCGTCCCCACGGCCCGACGACCGTCACCCGCACGTCGGGCAGCCGCCCGGCGAGCACGGCGTCGACGGTCGCCCTGACCTCCTCGAACGACGCGTCTCCCACCTCGACCACGACCTCGACGTACGGCACGAGGTAGGTGCGGTGGGGGTGCCTGCGCAGCCAGCGGAAGCTCGGGACGCGCTCGGCGAGGTGGGGCCAGTTGTGCCGCTTCACGTCGGGCTCGCGGCGCATGACGGTGGACCGGCCGAGGTGCCAGCACCGGCTGTGGCGGTCGGGCACGAACACGGCCCCCGCCTGGGCCAGCCGGTAGCCGAGCTCGGTGTCCTCGCCGAGGACCAGCGAGGCGTCCAGCCCTCCTGCGGCGCGCAGCAGGCGGGCGGGCACCGACGCGGTGGCCCCGACCATGACGGAGAACGCGCTGAAACCGGCCGCCCGCAGGTCGTCGGTCTGGTCCCAGCGCCGCTCGGTCCACTGCGGCGTGGCGTCCTCCTCGGCGAAGAGCTTGGGCACCGCACCCGCCTCGACTGCCGCGAGCACCTCGCTCGCCGGGACCTCGTCGAGGCCGGGCACGAACCGCAGGTGCCCGAGCACGACCAGGTAGTCGGCCAGGTGGTGCCAGCGCATCTGGGCCTCCACGTGCTCGGGGAACAGCACGAGGTCGGCGTCCAGGTAGAGGATCACCTCGCCCTCGGCCGCCTCCGCCCCCGCCGCGCAGGCGCTCGCCCTCCCCCACGCCCCACCGCGCGGGCGTACCACCCGCAGCCGATCCGGCAGCGGCCCGGCCGACGACTCGGGCGGCGGCTCCATGGGCCGATCGCCGTCGTCCACCACCACGACCTCCATGAGGTGGGCCGGGTAGGTCTGCCGGGCCAGGCTGGCCAGCGTCAGCGGCAGCGTGCGCTCCGCGCGGTATGCGGGGATCACCACGCTGACCGTGAGCGTGGGGGTCCACTCCCCCGGCGCGGGCGGCTCTCCGAGCACCCCGTAGTCGTTGAGCGGGATGCGCGTAGCCCCCGTCACGTCCTCACCTCCGCCCGCCATCGGGCACCGTCCTCCATCAGTTCGTTGAAGACCAGCCCGCGCCACTGCTCCTGGTAGGACGCGAGGAACGACTGCACGGGCTGGCGCCAGGTGTGGCCGTACGCGCTGCGGCGGCGCAGCACGTAGCCGAGGCCGTGGGTGCGGTAGATCCGGCCGCCGACGGCCTCAACCGCCTGCAGCAACTGACCGTCCACGGTCCTCGCCAGGGGCCGGAAGCCGCCGGCCGCCTCGAACGCCGCCCGGGTGACCAGCATCGTGCCCCCGGCCACCAGCGGCGCGAACCGCTCGGTGCCGATGCACCTCCTGATCGTCACGTCGAGCGGCTCCAGGTAGACGAACTCCGCGGCCGAGCCGACGAGGTCGGCGCCGCTGTAGCGCCGGGCGAGCAGGAGGTCGGCGAGGTGGTCGGGCCCGTACCAGTCGTCGTCGTCCACCTTGGCGAGGTACGAGCCGGAGGCGACGGCCGCCGTCCGGTTCAGGACCTCCCCGAACGGCATCGCGGCGGGAGCCTCGATCACGGTGACCGGCAGCCGCGTGCGGGGGATCGCCGCCTCCCGCGCGGTGAAGCCGTGGAGCCCCACGATCAGCTCGGCGCTCACGCCGCGCTGGCGCTCCATCTGCTCGACCGCGAACGGCACCATCTCCGGGCGGCGCGTGCACAGCAGGATCGAGACCCTCGGGTCCGGCGGCACCGGCAGGCCGGCGGCCAGGGCCAGACGCCGCCAGCGGGCGACGGCTCCGTGCTCGCGCAGCGCGGCCCTGCGCAGCCGGATGCTCAGCTCCTCGCGGCGCAGGTCGGACACGAGCGCCTCCCCGGTCACGGCGGCGAGCGCGGCGGCGAGGGCGGGGCCGAGCACCCGGTCGCGGGCGGGATCTGGCGCGGCGAGCACCGGGATCCCGGCGGCCGAGAGGGCGGCCACGACGCGGGCGACCTCACGCGCCCGCCCCTCCCCTGCCTGTGGGTCGAGCGCGGGCACCTCGATCCCGCGCACGTCCCGCAGGCGGGCGACGTCCACGTCCGTGACCCGTCCAGAGGCCGGAAGCCGTACGAGCATGTTCCCGCCGAGGGTGACGACGAACCCGTCCCGGTGCGCGGCGAGCGCCGCCATCCCTTGCGAGGGATGCTGGCGGAATCCGATGGGGTTGACCACGGCCTCGTCCAGCGGCGGCAGCAAGCCGTCAGAGCCGGCGACCACCGAGCCGGCAACCGCGATCACAGGGCCGTCCGCCTCCGCCCGGCGCAGCGGCAGGTCGCAGCCCGGGGCGTCGCGGCGGTCCGGCACCGGCCCGCCGGGCGGCGACAGCGTCACGTTGGGGTCGCCGGGCCGCCAGTCGGCCGTGACACCGCCCTCCAGTCCCGCAACAGGAGTGGCCGCCGCGCATCCGCCGAACAGGCCGTTCGCGACGTGGGCCACGACGTCACCGGCCGGCACCGGCTCGGTGAAGGCGGCCTCCAGATGCCAGCCGCGGCCCCGGCGGGAGACCCGCATGTCGGTCAGGTGCCGCCAGCAGGCGCCCGGAGCGGCGACAGGCAGCGGCTGGGCCGCCCAGGGCGGCACGTCGGCGACGGCGACGCGCACCCGCGTCGCCGTGGGCAGCAGGCCGCGCAGCGGTACCGCCCTGCGCAGGTCGGCCGGCGACCGCGCGGCGAGCACGACGCATGCGGTCGCGCCGGTTCCGTCCGGCGCCGCGTCCCGTACCGCCTCCCCTGCCGCGTCCGGGCTCGCCTCCGCGTCGCCCACCGGAGCTGTCGAGAGATCGGGGACGGGAACGTCCTCCAGCGGGATCCAGGGACCGGCGAAGCCCTCGACGAGGCGGCCGAGCAGCGCGGGACAGGACTCGAACCCGATCCACGTCCCCCACGCCGACCGGGTGGCGGTTCGCGTCACCCGCCCTCCTCACGCTGCCCGGTTCCTCTTCCGACCGGCCCAGCATCGCGAACCGCACTCGCGAGGGAGCAGCCTTAGTCCCTTCCTTGGCCGAAGGTTTAATCGCTCCCGTCCCAGGTGGACGAAGGTTTGTGGTCAGTACGAAACCGGACTGAAGAGGAGGAAGTTACGCGGAGCACGTTACGATGCCGCGTTATAGATCCCCCCGAGGAGTACCCCATGGCTGTACGTCGTCTGATCCCTCTGGCCGTCGCGTGCGCCCTCGCCGCGGCCGCCGCCACCCCTGCGCAGGCTCGCGGGACCGATGAACCGTACTGCGCGACCCACAAATGCATCGCCCTGACCTTCGACGACGGTCCGGGGCCGTACCTGCAGACCCTGCTTAAGACCCTCGCCACCTACAAGGCGAAGGCGACGTTCTTCCTCATCGGCACCGAGGTGAAGAAGCACCCGAAGCTCGCTCAGCAGATCGCCAAGTCGGGCCACGAGATCGGCAACCACTCGTGGGACGCCAGCTATCTGACCCAGCTGACGTACGCCCAGATCAACAAGAAGATCGGCGACACCCAGCGGCTGATCCAGAAGACGACGGGCAAGACGCCGAAGCTCTTCCGCGCGCCGGGCGGGCTGCGCAACGGCGGCGTGGAGGAGATCACCGCCAAGTTCGGGCTCATCCAGGTGCCCGGCACGACCGCCACGAAGGACTACATCAAGGATTACCGGCATGTGGACCTTCTCACCAACCGGGCCCTGGATGTGGCCGGGGAGGGCGAGGTCGTGCTGATGCACGAGACCATCAAGGAGACCGTCGAATCGATGCCCGAGGTGCTCCAGACGCTGAGCGCGGAGGGCTACAGCTTCGTGACGGTGTCCACCCTGCTCGAGGGCCAGGAGCTCACCCCGGGACAGGTATATCCCGACCGGTCGGGGATGGAGACGACGACCGCCGTCGAGTGATCCTGCGGCCCAGCGCCTGGGCCGGCGCCTCCACGAAGCGATAGGTCAGCCAGCTCAGCGTGAGCAGCGCCACGAGATAGCCGAGCGCGACGGCCGCCTGGCCGGTCGGCGTGAGCGACCGAAGGTCGCCGGCGAGCGCGTTCAGATACTTGAGCAGCGGGTGGTGCACCAGGTAGACCGAGTAGCTGATCAGGCCGAGCCAGGTCAGCACGCCGGGGACGCGCCGCCCGCGCAGCACCATGCCGAGGGCGAACGTCCCGCCGGCGAGGACGATGGTGGTGATCCACACGTCGGGCTGCACCCACCACCAGCCCGCCTGGATCGACCACACCGGCGCGGCGGCCACCAGGGCCGCCGCGGCCACGACCGGGCCGAGCCCGCCCGTGCCCCGCTCCCAGCGGTACAGGGCCGTCCCCGTGAACATCACCGCGAGGATGGCCGCCCCGAACCACGGCACGAAGCTGCCGAACACGAGCAGCACGAGCGCCATCAGGCCCAGCGCGTACGCCGCGACCGTACGGAACCGGCCGGTGATCAGGCAGGCCAGACCGGCGAGGAACAGCACGCAGGCCGCGACGGCGGGCCACGGCCCCGGCAGCAGCGGCGCCGACAGCACCAGCCCGGCGGCGACCGCCACGACGCCGAAGGCGATCGCCAGCGTCCCGCTGCGCCGGTGGGCCCCGCCCACGAACAGCGCGGTCACCAGCAGGTAGAACACCATCTCGTACGACAGCGTCCACATCGGGTCGGCCAGGGCGCCGGTGTGGACGACGTCGAGCAGCATGCTCACGTGCGCGGCCACGGCCGACGGATGCCGGGGCACCTCCTGGCGCACCGGAACCCAGAACGCCATGACGAGCACGGCGGCGATCACCAGCAGGTAGAGCGGGTAAAGCCGGAACACCCGGCTGACCCAGAACGCTCCGACGTCGCCCCTTTTCTCCAGGGACGCGGGGATGATGTACCCGCTGACCAGGAAGAAGACCAGCACGCCGTACATGCCGAGGCTGAACCAGTAGGGACGCAGCGACGGCATGAGCCAGGGCAGCGCGTGCTCGGCGACCACCGCCAGCGCGCCGATCCCCCGCAGGGCGTCGAGCCACGCGAGCCGGGTGACCTTCGCACCTGACCGATCGGTGACGGGGTGAGTGGCAATCACACCGCGCCACTCTATCCGGCACGGCCGGGATCATTCCGATTGATCCCCACTCATTGATCCCCGCTTACCGATCCCCGATCAATGATCCGCGGTCACTCCCACTCGATGGTGCCCGGCGGCTTGCTCGTCACGTCGAGGACCACCCGGTTGACCTCCCGGACCTCGTTGGTGATCCGGGTGGAGATTCGCGACAGCACGTCGTACGGCACCCGCGCCCAGTCGGCGGTCATGGCGTCCTCGGAGGTCACCGGCCGCAGGACGACGGGATGGCCGTAGGTGCGGCCGTCACCCTGCACGCCGACCGAGCGGACGTCGGCGAGCAGCACGACCGGGCACTGCCAGATGTCGCGGTCGAGACCGGCGCGGGTGAGCTCCTCGCGGGCGATGGCGTCGGCCTCGCGCAGCAGGTCGAGGCGCTCGCGGGTGACCTCGCCGATGATCCGGATGCCGAGGCCGGGCCCGGGGAACGGCTGGCGCCAGACCATCGCCGCGGGCAGGCCCAGCTGCTCGCCGGCCCGCCGCACCTCGTCCTTGAACAGCGTGCGCAGCGGCTCGACCAGTTCGAACTTGAGGTCCTCGGGCAGGCCGCCCACGTTGTGGTGCGACTTGATGTTCGCGGTGCCGGTGCCGCCGCCGGACTCGACCACGTCGGGGTAGAGCGTGCCCTGCACGAGGAAGTCCACCGGCCCGTCGGCGAGGATCGCGCGCTGCTCGTCCTCGAAGACCCGGATGAACTCCCGGCCGATGATCTTGCGCTTCTCCTCCGGGTCGGTGACGCCCGACAGCGCCTTGAGGAAGCGCTCGGAGGCGTCCACGACGCGCAGCTTGACGCCGGTCACCTCGACGAAGTCGCGCTCGACCTGCTCGGCCTCGCCCTTGCGCAGCAGCCCGTGGTCGACGAAGACGCAGGTCAGCCGGTCGCCGATGGCCCGCTGGACGATCGCGGCGGCGACGGCGGAGTCGACGCCGCCCGACAGCGCGCAGATCGCCCGGCCGTCGCCCACCTGGGCGCGCACGGCCTTCACGGCGTCCTCGACGATGTTGAGCATGGTCCACGAGGGGCGGCAGCCGGCCGCCTCGAGGAAGTGCTTGAGCACCTGCTGGCCGTGCTCGGAGTGGAGCACCTCGGGGTGGAACTGCACGCCGTAGAGGCCGCGCGAGGGGTCCTCCATCGCGGCGACGGGGGTGGCGGCGGTGGCGGCGGTGACGGCGAACCCGGCGGGGGCGCCGACCACGGAGTCGCCGTGGGACATCCAGACGGTCTGCGCGACGGGCAGGCCGGCGAACAGCAGGCCCTCCTGGAGGACCTTGAGCGCGGTCCCGCCGAACTCGGCGGAGTCGGTCCTGGCGACCTCGCCCCCGAGCGCCCGGGCCATTGCCTGGAAGCCGTAGCAGATGCCGAAGGTCGGCACCCCGGTCTCGAACAGGCCGTCGGGAACCGGCGGGGCACCCTCGGCGTACACCGACGAAGGGCCGCCGGACAGGATGATCGCCTTGGGCTTCCTGGCCAGCATCTCCGACACCGGCATCGACGACGGGACGATCTCGGAGTAGACGTGGCACTCACGCACCCGTCGCGCGATCAGCTGCGCGTACTGCGCGCCGAAGTCCACGACAAGGACCGTGTCGAACTCAGACACTGGAAAGGACCCCCATGAAGGCAGCGAGGCGGTAACGCCAGTCTATCGGCGCGGTGACGCTGCCCGCCCGGGCGTGCCGCAGCCGGCGCCGGCCCAAAACTTGGCCGACCAATATACAGAGGGTACGATGACCGGGTAAGGAGGTCCCCATGGTGGAGAGGGTGGAGTCGCCGGCCCAGGACGCCCCGGAATGCCCCGCGGACGCCTCGGAACGCCCCGCGCCGCCCGTGGACGTCGAGGACTCGCTGGGCTGCCTGATGGCCACGGCCTCGCTGGGGCACCGGGTCCTGCTGGGCGCCCTGCTGGCGGAGATCGATCTCTATCCGGGACAGGACCGCGTGCTCAACGTGCTGTGGGCGCACGGCCCGCAGTTCCAGAACAAGCTGGCGGCGAAGCTGGGCATCGACATGTCCACGATGACCAAGACCCTTCAGCGCCTGGAGCGCAGTGGCCTGGTGAGCCGTTCGCCGTGCGCCACGAACCGGCGCCTCAGCATCGTCAGCACGACTCCGAAGGGCGACGCCCTGCGCCCGAGACTTCGCCGCATCGAGGAGGAGGTCCACCGGAGACTGGCGCGCGGCCTGACGCCGGAACAGGTGGAGACGCTCTGCTCGCTGCTCGCCGTGGTCCGGGACAACACCTGCCGCGAGGCCCTGCGCTCACCCGGCGCCGGGGGCTGACCTCGTCAGGCCCTCCGGCGGGCGTGGGTGATCACCGAGATCCCGCTGCCGGCCAGGGCGTCCGGACGCTCCCGGAGGGCGGGGCCGGCGGCGTCGCACTCCGGCACCTGCTCGACCACCTCGAAGCCGTGCTCCTCCAGCAGGTCCGCCGCCTCCCGCGGGCTCAGGAACGTCAGCCAGGGCTCACCGCCGCCCGCCACCAGCGGCATCAGGGCCTCGGCGTACGCCCGGGCACGCGGGCCGCGCAGGGCCTCGGGCAGCAGGTGGTCCACGACGATCTCACTGCCGGGGGCGAGGCGGCCGAGCCCGGCCAGCGTACGCGCGACGGCCTCGCGGGTGAGATAGACGGTCACGCCGAGCCAGCTCACGAACGCCGGCCGGGCGAGGTCGAACCCGTGCGCGACGAGCCGGTCGACGGGGCACTCCCCGGCCTCCATGTCCACGGGGACGTACGTGAGGCGGTGTGGCGCCGGGAGGCCCGCACGCGCCATCGCCTCCCGCTTCCAGCACTGCGTGCCCGGGTGGTCCACCTCGAAGACCTCGACAGGGCCTGAGGCCGACCTGCAGGCGTAGGTGTCCAGCCCCGCGCCGAGGATCACGTACTGGCGGACGCCCCGCCGTGCTGCGCCGGCCAGGCGGTCCTCGGTGTAGCGGCCTCGGGTGACCACGGCCGCGCGCAGCCCGGCGAGGACGGGGTGGTCCGCCATCTCGCGGTGCGGGCGCACGTAGTGCTCGGCGCACTCGCCCAGCAGGGCGTACGCGAAGGGGTCGCGGAAGACGACCGGCTCCCCGTCGACGATCAGGTGCGCGGCGCGCGCCGCCGCCGTGTGGAGCGCGGTCCCGCTGGGCCCCTCGGTCTGCACCCGTCGAGCGTAGACCGCCTCAGCGATCTTGGCGATGGGTCACAGGCCGTGCGCCCGCGCGCCGTGCCGTAGCAGTTCGAAGGCGGTGCCGGCGGCGGCGACGGCCTCGCCGTACACCTCGTCCGCCGTCCGGCCGGACGCCAGCGCCGCGTAGTTGTCCCTGGCCAGGATCTGCCGGACGGCGACGTACTGCGCGGCCACCAGGCGCGACGTCAGGCGCGGCACGGGATGGGACGTGCTCCCGGGAGCGCCGGGCGCGGGACCCGCCGCCTCGCTCATCGCCTGCGCCAGCGCCTCCGTGTCCGCCGCGGCGTACTCGGCCACGCGGGACGCCAGGCTGGGGGTGTCGAACACGAGGCGGTGGTAGGCCAGCACCGCCGGATGGTCACACAGGCCCGTGGTCGGCTCGCGGGCCTCCAGCCCGGCCATGAAGGCGTCGTGCAGCGCGTCCAGCGGGGTCCGCCCGGCCGGGCGGGCGCGCACCACGGCCGCCGCCTCTCCCCTGTGGTCGGCGATCCGCTGCAGGACCAGATCCTCCTTGGAGGGGAAATACCGGAACAGCGTGGGCTTGGAGACCTCCGCCGCGGCCGCGATCTCGGCCACGCCCACCCGGTCGAAGCCGTGTTCCAGGAACATCGCGATCGCGACCTCGGATATGGCCCGGCGGGTCCGCTCCTTCTTCCGCGTCCGCAACCCCTCGACCATGCGCACAGGCTAGCAGCATTGCCAAGAAAAGTTAACCCGGTTGCATTTTTAATCGAGTTGCTGTTCCATGCCCCTACGGCGACCGGGGGAAGGAGACGGCGGATGACCCCGCTGGAGGAGGAACAGGCGTACGTCGAACGCTGCAGGGAGGGCCTGCGCCGGATGCTGGACGGCGCCAGGCACAACGTGGTCATCGGGGAGACCGTGGCGGGCGACCGCTACAGCGCCGAGCGGCTGGGCCGCCATTTGAAGAGCCTGGCGAAGGAGCTCGGCGAGGACGACGGAGGGCCGCCGTTCTTCGGGCGCCTCGACTTCGGCCCGGACGTGAGCGAGCACGCGGGGCAGCGCTACCACATCGGCCGCCGCCACGTCTCCGCCGACGGCGGCACTCAGCCTCTGGTGATCGACTGGAGGGCGCCGGTCTCCCGGACCTTCTACCAGGCGTCGGCCCGGGATCCCCGGGGCGTGGCCGTACGGCGGCGCTTCGGCTGGGCGGGCGGGGAGCTGACCGGCTTCGAGGACGAGCGCCTCAACCTCGGCGTGGATCTGGGCGGCGCGGGCCGGATCCTGACGGCCGAGATCGAACGCCCCCGGGTCGGGCCGATGCGCGACATCGTCGCCACCATCCAGCCGGAGCAGGACGACCTGGTCCGCGCCGACCTGGAGGAGTCCCTGTGCGTCCAGGGCGGGCCGGGCACCGGCAAGACCGCCGTCGGCCTGCACCGCGCCGCCTACCTGCTCTACGCCCACCGCAGGCGGCTGTCGCGCGGCGGTGTGCTCGTGCTCGGCCCGAATCGGGCCTTCCTCGGCTACATCTCCGCCGTGCTGCCGGCCCTGGGCGAGGTCGACGTCGAACAGACCACGCTGGACGCGCTCCTCGCCCGGGTCCCGGTCAAGGGGATCGACGGCACGGACGCCGCCGTGGTCAAGCACGACGTGCGCATGGCCGAGGTGCTGCGCAGGGCGCTCCACCTGCGCGTCCGCGAGCCCGCGGAGCCGCTCGCCGTGGCCGACGGCTCCTCTCGCTGGCGGGTCTCGCAGGACGAACTGCGCCAAGTGGTCGAGGAGACCCGGCACGAGGCGGTGCCGTACGGCGTGGGCCGCGAGCGCGTCATCGCCCGCGTGGCGTCACTCGTGCGGAGCCGGGCGGAGGCCCGCGGCCGGACGATCGACACGGCGTGGACGCGCAGGACCACCCGGGCCGTCGCCGCCGCCGTGGACGCCTTCTGGCCGGCCGTACGCCCCGAGGAGGTGCTGTTCGAGGTGCTCAGCGATTGCTCTGAGGCCGCCGAGGGCGTGCTCACGACGGCCGAGCGGGCGGCGATCACCTGGGCGAGACCGCCGCGCACCTACCGGAGCGCCTCCTGGACGACGGCCGACCTGATCCTGCTGGACGAGCTCGCCGGCCTTGTCGAGCGCCCGCGGGGATACGGCCACGTGATCGTCGACGAGGCGCAGGACCTGTCGCCGATGCAGTGCAGGGCCGTCGCCCGGCGCAGCGAGCACGGCTCGCTCACCGTGCTCGGCGACCTGGCGCAGGGCACGACCCCGTGGGCCGCCCACGACTGGGGCGAGCAGATGGCGCACCTGGGCAAGCCGGCGGCCGCGGTCATGGCGCTCACCACCGGTTTCCGCACGCCCGCCGCCGTCGTCGAGCTCGCCAACCGCCTGCTGGCCGAGCTCGCGGTGGACGTGCCGCCTTCCCGGTCATTCCGGCGCGACGGCCGGTTGCGGGTGCTGCACGGGGACGACCCGGCGGTCGTGACGGCGGTGGTCGAGGCGCTCGGCCACGAGGGCTCGATCGGCGTCATCGCCGCCGACGCGTCGGCCGGCCGCCTGCGCGCCGCGCTCACGGACGCCGGTCTGGCCGTCGCCGACGGCCCCACGCCCGACCCGTCCGTGCGGATCTCCATGGTGCCCGCCACCCTGTGCAAGGGCCTGGAGTACGACCACGTCGTGCTGGCCGAGCCCGCCGAGATCGTCGCGGCCGAGGAGCGCGGGCTGGGCAGGCTCTACGTGGCGCTCACCCGCGCGGTGTCCCGTCTCGACGTGGTGCACTGCCGTCCGCTGCCGTCCCCCCTGACGTGATGCCCACGATCGGCAGGCGCAGCGCGCCCGGCGCCGACGCGGGGACCACCGGCCGCACGGGCGCGACCGGCCCGAGCCGCATGTACGCGGAGCCGAGGGCGGGGCGCGGGTCCGCCTCGCCCTTGTTCGGCCACAGCGCCATCGCGCGCTCGGCCTGGGCCGTGATCGTGAGCGAGGGGTTCACGCCGAGGTTGGCCGACACGGCCGAGCCGTCCACGATGTGCAGGCCCTCGTAGCCGTAGACCCGGTGGTAGGGGTCGATCACACCGGTCTCGGGCGAGTCGCCGATCGCGCAGCCGCCGAGGAAGTGCGCCGTCGCCGGGATGTCGAACAGATCGAGCCAGGAGCCGCCGGGAAGGCCGCCGATCTCCTCGGCCGCCAGGCGGACGGCCTCGTGCCCGGCGGGGATCCAGGTGGGGTTCGGCTCGCCGTGGCCCGGGCCCGCCCGCAGCTTCCCGCCCTTGAGCGAGAGCGTGATCGAGTTGTCCTTGGCCTGCATGACGAGGGCGATGACCGTGCGCTCCGACCACCTCCGGTGGTTGAACAGCCGGGGCAGCAGGTGGGGCCGCCGCAGGGCCGCACCGATGAACTTCAGCCAGCGCGGCGCCCGCCCGCCCCCGTCCACGAGCAGCGTGCGCAGCAGTCCCATGGCGTTGGAGCCGTCGCCGTACCGGACCGGCTCGATGTGCGTCTCGGCGTCCGGGTGGATCGAGGACGTGATCGCCACGCCGCGGTTGAGCTTGGCGCCCTTCGTGGTGAGGCGTTCGAAGCCGAGCAGGGCCTCGGAGTTCGTCCTGGTCAGCGCGCCGAGCCGGGGCGAGATCCGGGGCAGTGTGGTGGCCCTGAGCCGGTGGAGCAGGTGCTGCGTGCCGTACGTCCCCGCGGCGAAGACCACCTGTCCGGCGGTCAGCGTGCGGGTGGGGCCGAACGGTCCTGTTCGCCTCACCGTGATCTCGTAGCCGCCCTCGATGGGCCGCACACCGGTCACGGTGGTCTCCGGGTGGACCTTCGCCCCGGCCTTCTCGGCCAGGTAGAGGTAGTTCTTGATCAGCATGTTCTTGGCGCCGTGGCGGCAGCCGGTCATGCACTCGCCGCACTCGGTGCAGCCGCGGCGGCGCGGCCCCGCGCCGCCGAAGTAGGGGTCGTCCACCTCGACGCCGGGCTCGCCGAAGAACACCCCGACAGGGGCGAGATGGAAGGTGTGGCCGACGCCCATCCGCTCGGCGACCTTCTTCATCACCTCGTCGGCGGCGGTGACCGTGGGGTTGTCCACCACGCCCAGCATCCGCCTGGCCTGGTCGTAGTAGGGCGCGAGCTCGGCCTTCCAGTCGGTGATGTGCGCCCACTGGGGATCGCGGAAGAACGGGTCGAGCGGCTCGTAGAGGGTGTTGGCGTAGACGAGCGAGCCGCCGCCCACGCCCGCGCCGGCCAGCACCATCACGCCGTTGGCGCCCCGCAGGACGTGGATGCGCTGGATGCCCTTCAGGCCGAGCGCGGGCGCGAACAGGAAGTCCCCGGCCCGCCAGGAGGTCTTCGGCAGGGTCTTCTCGTCGAACCGCCGGCCGGCCTCCAGGACGCCGACCGAATAGCCCTTCTCGGTGAGCCGCAGCGCGGTCACGCTCCCGCCGAACCCCGACCCGATCACCGCGACGTCGTAGTCCAACGCCCCGCCTTTCTTACTTGAGGTGCAGCCGCTTCATCGTCTTGAGCAGCCCCGCGAGCGTGTCGGCGTACTTGTCGTAGGTCATGCCGAGGATCGGCTCGAAGCCCAGCCACGTGGCCTGGCTGGCCACCGTCTGGACCTCCGTGTACTTCAGCAGGCCCTCGGTCCCGTGGCGGCGGCCGAGCCCGGACGACTTCATCCCGCCCATCGGAGCGTCGTAGGAGGCGTACGCCGAGCCGTACCCCTCGTTGATGTTGACGGTGCCCGCCTTGACCAGGGCGGCGAGGCGGCGGCCCCGCGCGACGTCCCTGGTCCAGATCGAGGCGTTCAGCCCGTACGCGGTGTCGTTGGCCGCGTGGACCGCCTCGTCCTCGTCTCTGAAGCGGTAGAGCGACACGACCGGCCCGAACGTCTCGTCCCTGCAGACGGCCATGTCCTCGCCGACGCCGTCGAGGACGGTCGGCTCGTAGAAGAACGGGCCGAGGTCGGGGCGGGCCCTACCGCCCGTCAGCACCGTGGCGCCCTTGGCGACGGCGTCCTCTACGTGCGCAGAGACCCCGTCGAGCTGCCTCTGGGACGTGAGCGAGCCCATCTGCACGTCCCAGTCGAGACCGGGGCCGATCCTCATGTTCTCCACCGCCCGGACGAACTTGTCGCGGAAGGCGCCGGCGATCGCCTCGTGCACGTAGAGGCGCTCGATCGAGATGCACAGCTGGCCCGCGTTGGTGAAGCAGGCCCGGATCGCGCCCTGGGCGGCCACGTCGAGGTCGGCGTCGTCGAGCACGATCATCGGGTTCTTGCCGCCGAGCTCGAGGGAGCAGCCGATGAGCCGCTTGGCCGCCTCCTCGGCGATTTTGCGCCCGCCGCGCGTCGAGCCGGTGAACGCGACGTAGTCGGCGCCGTCGATCAGCGGGTCGCCGACGTCCTCCGGATCGCCGAGCACGACCTGCCAGATGTCGCGCGGCATGCCCAGCTCGGCCAGCAGGTCGATCGTCCACAGCGTGGACAGCGGGGTCTGGGTGTCCGGCTTGTGCACGACCGCGTTGCCCGCGATCAGCGCGGGGACCACGTCGGTGACGCCGAGGGCCAGCGGGTAGTTCCATGGGCTGATCACCGCGACCACGCCCTTGGGGTGGCGCAGCTCGGCCGTACGGGTGGCGATCGGGAAGATGCCCTGCCTGCGCTGCGGCTCCAGCAGCACGGGCGCCCGCCGCGCGTAGTACAGCGTGCAGCCCGCCACGTCCGCCACTTCCTCGTACGCGTGGCGCCGCGCCTTGCCGGTCTCCCACTGCACGATGTCGAGCAGCTCCTGGCGGCGGTCGAGCATCGCGTCGTGGAGCCGCAGGAAGGGCGTGATCCGTTCCCGGACCGGCAGCGCCGCCCAGGCCTCCTGCGCCGCCCTCGCCCTGGCGTACGCCGCGCGGACGTCCGCGGGGGTGGAGATCGGGACCTCGGCCAGGACCTCGCCGGTGAACGGCGCGACGATCTCCCTCGTCTTGCCCTCGGAGGAGACGTGCGTGAGGATCCGGTCGACCATGGCCGCGTCGAGCGTCCGATTCATGGCACCCATGGCGGAAGAATATTCCGGAGCCCCGCTCGTGGCTACCGGTAAGTAATGCCGGAGCCCCAATCGGCCGCGGCCGTCGAACCGGGACGGGAGGTGATCCGTCTTGGGGGCATGAGGACATCGATTCGTACGGCGGGCATTCTCGCCGCGCTGCTGGCCACGGGGGCCACGGGCTGCGCGGGTGGCCGTACGGCACAGGACTTCCCGCCCCCTCACACGGACCTGACCGGCACCGATCTGACTGGCAAGGTGCGGCTCGTCGCCTACGCCGGCTGCGACGAGATGACGGAGGGGCTGCGGCAGGCGGCCGCGCGGAACGTGACCCCATGGGGCTTCGGGGACGCCATGCTCTACGCGGCCCGCTCCGACGTCGCCACAGCCAAGCAGGCGACGCCCGAGCAGCAGTCGTACTCGACCACGAACACGCACGAGGCGGGCGTGGACGAGCCCGACCTGGTCAAGACCGACGGCGACCGGGTGATCACGGTCACCAGGGGCGTGCTCCGCGTCGTGGACGCGAAGACCCGGAAGGTCACCGGGACGCTGCGGCTCGTCGCCGAGGACCAGTCGTGGGCTCAGGCCGACCTGCTGGTCCACGGCGACCGCGCGCTCGTGCTGTTCCAGGGCGGCGGGATCGTCCCGTTCGGGGCGATGGCCAAGCGCCTGCCGGGTCCGAGCGGCCCGAGGTACGTGCTCGTGGACCTGTCCGGCGAGCCGCGCGTCCTCGGCGCGATGACCGTGCACGGGCAGCACATCGACGCCCGGCAGGTCGGCTCCACGGTGCGGCTCGTCGTCCGGTCCCAGCCGGAGATCGCCTTCCCGACGCCGAAGCAGGACGAATCGGAGAAGGAGCTGCTCGAAGGCAACCGTAAGGCCGTGCTGTCCGCCCCCGCCGACGCGTGGCTGCCGTCGTACGACGTCGAGTCCGGCGGCGCGAGCCGCACCGAGCGGGTCGGCTGCGACCAGGTCAGCCACCCCGACCAGTTCACCGGCACCTCGATGCTGACGATCCACACGATCGACCTGGCCGCCGCCACGCCGTTCGGCTCGCTCACGCCGATCGCGGTCGCGGCCGACGGCGACACCGTGTACGGAACGGCGGGCAGCCTCTACGTCACCAGCAATCCCCGCTGGTGGGCGGCTCGCCCGATCGACGTGGTGCCGGTGCCCGACTCGTCGGCCGCCGCGCCCACGGCCACCCCGGCGGTGCCGCCCGAGCGCACGGAGGTGCACCGCTTCGACGTCTCCGCCCCCGGCGCCCCGCGCTACGTCACGTCGGGCTCTGTGCCGGGACGGCTGCTGAACCAGTACTCCCTGTCGGAGTACGACGGTCACCTGCGGGTGGCGACGACCAGCGGCGCCGAGGTGTTCGACGCGAGCCCGGGCACGAGTGAGAGCGGCGTCTATGTGCTCGACGCCGGCACGCTCGCCCAGACCGGCTCGGTCACGGGCCTCGGCAAGGGCGAACGGATCTACTCGGTGCGGTTCATGGACGGCCTCGGCTACGTGGTGACGTTCCGCCAGACCGACCCCCTTTACACGCTGGACCTGCGGGATCCGGCCGCGCCGAAGGTCACCGGCGAGCTGAAGATCACCGGTTTCTCCGCCTATCTCCACCCGGCGGGCGAGGGGCGGCTCATCGGCATCGGCCAGGAGGCGAGCGAGGCGGGCCGCGCGCTCGGCACGCAGATCTCGCTGTTCGACGTCGGCGACCCCGCCGCGCCCGCGGTGCTGTCGCGGTTCCACCAGAAGGAGTCCGGCTCGGAGGCCGAGTGGGACCCGCACGCCTTCCTCTACTGGCCCGCCACCGGGCTGGCCGTGCTCCCGCTCCAGAACTGGGCCGAGGGCGGGATCGCGGGCAGCGCGGCGCTCGCGCTGCGCGTCGGCGACCGCGAGATCACCAAGCTGGGCGTCGTGACCCACCCGCGGCCGTCGGCGAAGAGCGACTTCGCCCCCGCCGACCAGGGCATCCGCCGTTCCCTCGTCATCGGCGACGACCTGTGGACCGTCTCCGACACCGGCCTCAAGGTCAGCGACGCCTCCACGCTGGCCGACCGTGCGTGGATCCCTTTCAGCTGATGTTCCCCGGCGCCTTCGCGAGGTCACGCGGGGGCGCGACGGGGACGATCTCCGGCGCGCCGAGGCGGATGGCGTCGGCCTCCTGGTCGGTGTCCTGCTCCTGGGAGGCCCGCTCCGCCTCGACCCGCTTGGTGTAGTACTCGACCTCGCGCTTGACCTGATCGGCGTCCCAGCCGAGCGGGCCGGCCATGAGCTCGGCGGCCTCCTGGGCGACCGCAGTGCCCCGGTGGAAGGTCTCGATCGAGATGCGGGTGCGCCGCGTCAGCGTGTCGTTGAGGTGCCCGGCGCCCTCGTGCGTCGCCGCGTACACGATCTCCGCGCGCAGGTAGTCGTCCGCGCCGTCGAGAGGCCGGCCGAGCGAGGGGTCCTTCTCGATGAGCGCCAGCACCTCGTCGATCAGCGAGCCGTACCGCTCCAGCAGGTGCTCGATCCTCGCCACGTGCAGCCCGGAGGAGCGCGCCATGCGGTGGCGGGAGTTCCACAGGGCCTGGTAGCCCTCCGCGCCGGCGAGCGGCACCTGGTCGGTGCAGGACGGCGGCACGCGCTGGTCGAGGCCGTGCGCGACCGCGTCCACGGCGTCGGCCGCCATGACCCGATACGTCGTGAACTTCCCGCCGGCCACCATGACCAGCCCCGGCACGGGGTGGGTGACGACGTGCTCGCGCGAGAGTTTGGAGGTCTCCTCTGACTCCCCGGCCAGCAGCGGCCGCAGCCCGGCGTACACGCCCTCGACGTCGTCCCTGGTCAGCGGCACCGAGAGCACCGAGTTGACCCGGTCGAGCAGGTAGTCGATGTCCGCCCGCGAGGCCGCGGGGTGGGCCTTGTCGAGGTTCCAGCGGGTGTCGGTGGTCCCGATGATCCAGTGCCGACCCCAGGGGATGACGAACAGCACCGACTTCTCGGTGCGCATGATGAGCCCGCTGAGCGAGTGGATGCGGTCGCGCGGCACCACGAGGTGGATGCCCTTTGACGCCCGCACGTGGATCTGCCCCCGGCCGCCGACGAGCTGCTGGATGTCGTCGGTCCACACGCCGGTCGCGTTGACGACCTGGCGGGCCCGCACGTCCAGCTCGGCGCCGGTCTCCAGGTCGCACACGCGCACCCCGGTGACCCGCTCCCCCTCGCGCAGGAAGCCGACCGCCTGCACCCGGGAGGCGACGTGCGCGCCGTACGTCGCGGCGGTGCGCAGCGTGGTCATCACGAAGCGGGCGTCGTCGACCTGGGCGTCCCAGTACTGCACGGCGCCGGTGAAGGCCGACCTGCGCAGCGAGGGGACGACCCGCAGCGCCTGGCGGCGGGTCAGGTGGCGGTGCCCCGGCACGCCCCGGGCGAGGCCGAAGGACAGCCCGAGCGTGTCGTAGAGCGCGAGCCCCGCCCCGATGTACGGCCGCTCCCAGCCCGCGTGCGTGAGCGGGAACAGGAACGGCACCGGCCTGACCAGGTGCGGCGCGATCCGCTTGAGCAGCAGCGACCGCTCCCGCAGGGCCTCCCTGACGAGGTCGAAGTTGAGCTGCTCCAGATAACGCAGCCCGCCGTGGATCAGCTTGGACGACCGGGACGACGTGCCGGAGGCGAAGTCGCGCGCCTCGACCAGGCCCACCGAGAGCCCGCGGGTCGCGGCGTCGAGCGCGACGCCGGCGCCGACCACGCCGCCGCCGATCACGACCACGTCGAGTTCCTGCGCCTCCATCCGCGCCAGGGCGGCGGTACGTTCTTCCGGGCCGAGTTTCGCCGTCCCCATCCTCGCCGTCATATGGCTCCTTCTGTACCGCTTTCGCCTCTTCCGAGTAAATCTACCCGTGAGTAGTTACCCGCGAATCCATCTTTTCCGTCGCCTTTCCCAAGGATCTCCGTAATAGTCGGTGAACACTCCGGGGCAGCCCCTCGCCGTACGGCGGCGAGGCGCGCGCCGCCACACGGTGCGTGCCCGCACCGGGACGGTGTGTGATCACAGCAGGTGGGTCCGGCACGCGGGTGATTGCGCGAAAACGGCCGGTTGACACGCTTTCCGACATGTAATCAACTCGTGTCGCGGGGTCCGGGTCAGCGCGCGCGGCGAAAGCGGTAATAGCGCTCGGCGAGAAGTGCCGAATCGCCTTCACCAAGCAGTGGCGACGCGTGACGGGTGGTGGCGGGTGTTGTCGAGGTCGGAGCCACGTGAACGCGGGAAGAAATTCCAGGGAAATCCGGTGGCTTTCTCCACCGGGCATCGTGAGCGAGACGGCGACCGGCGTACGGCGGCGGAGCGCTCCCGAACCGGCGCCGCGCCCTCGGCTGCCCTCTACCGGGGCATACGCCTGTTCACGATCGCATTTCTGTTGCTCGTGCTCACGTTGCCGCCCGAATTTCTGCGGGACCGGCCCGGGCCGTGGAAGTGCGCGGTCGCGGGGTGCGGGCTCGCCGTCTTCATGGCTTCCTACACCCGGGTGGTGTGCCGCTCGATACCGCGTTCGGAACGGCTCCACACGCCCTGGGCGCTATTGGGCGTGGTCGTCAGCGGACTCGCCCTCCTGGCGGTTCTGCCGGAGAGCTGGATTTATTATCTGCCGTTCTATGTCCTCACCTGCCTCGTCATCACTCAGGGCCCCTGGCTCGGGCTGGTGTCCGCCGGCGGCTTCGTTCTCGTCATGGTGTGCGCCGGGCTCCTGCGGGGGCTCGCCCCGATGCGGCTCGCCATCCTGGTGACCCAGCTCGCGGTCTTCGCCGTGACGTTGAGCGGCATCCACCAGGTCATCGAGTTCGCCATCACCCGCTGGGAGACCCAGAAGGCGTCCGAGCGGCTGGCCGGCGAGCGCGAGCGCCGCAGGCTGTCCCGGGACCTGCACGATCTGGTCGGCCGCGACCTGGTCGCCCTCATCATGCGGGCCGAGGTCGCGGCGCAGCACGACCCCGAGACCTCGACGGGCGAGGAGCTGCGCCGCATCGCGGCGCTGGCGCGCACCGCTCTGAACAACACTCTGGCGGTGGTCGAGGAGATGCGCTCCCCGGACATCGTGACGGAGCTGGAGGAGGCCAGGGAGCTCCTGGGCTGGGCGGGGATCGACCTCGCCGTCTTCGGCCGTCCGGTGAGGGCGCACCAGAGGGCGCCGTTCGCCTGGTTCCTGCGCGAAGCCGTCACCAACGTCGCCAAGCACAGCGGCGCCCGGACGTGCCGGGTGATCTTCGGCGCCGGCCGGCTGACGGTCGAGGACGACGGACGGCCGAAGGAGCCCCTGGTGCCGGGCGCGGGCCTCACCGGACTGCGGGAACGGCTGGAGCAGGCCGGTGCGGAACTGGTCGTCTCGCGGTCCAGGGAGGGCGGCGTACGCGTGACAGCGAGATTCGTCGAAGGGGGACGCCCGCATGACTGAACCGCCACTGGACGTGCTGATCGCCGAGGACCAGGACCTCGTCAGGGAGGCCCTGGGGCTCCTGCTCTCGGCGTACGCGGGATTGCGGGTGGTCGGCGCGGCGGGCGGGGTCGAGGAGGCGCTGACGCTGGCCGCCGAGACGCGCCCGCACATCGCGCTGGTCGACCTGCACCTGCCGTCGGACGGCGCGGCCGGCCAGGAGGACGTCCCGAACGGCGTGGAGGTGGTCGCGGGGCTGCGCAGACGCTCTCCCGCCACCAGGTGCCTGATCCTCTCGGCGTTCCGCGAGCCGGGCGCCCTGCGCGCCGCGCTCGCCGCGGGCGCCTGCGGCTACCTCGTCAAGGACACCTCCACCGCCCGGCTGGTCGCCGCTATCAGGCGGGTGGCGGTCGGCGAGCTCGTCATCGACGACCGCCTCGCCGCCCGCATCGCCCTGGCCAAACCGTGCCCGCTCACTCCGCAGGAGGTCGCGGTGCTCCGCCACGCCCAGGACGTCCTCACGGTCGCCGACATCGCGAGGGCCATGCGCCTCAGCACCGGCACCGTGCGGAACTACATCACCCGGGCCATCCACAAGACCGGCGCGCGCAACCGCCACGAGGCCGTACGCATCGCCGCCGCCAACGACTGGCTCTGAGTCAGCCGGCAGGGCTGAGGGCCTCGGGGCGCAGCCGGGCCAGGGCCACCACGAGCGCCAGCGCGGTCCAGCAGGCCAGCACCAGCAGCGGCGTGGCAACCTCTCCGGATCCCCGCTCCGCGGTGATCGCCAGGTGATAGAGCGCACTGGTGGGCAGGTAGTCGCTGACCTGCCTGACCGTCTGCGGGAACGCCGACGTGGGGAACCACAGCCCGCCCAGGATCGCCATCGGGAAGAAGACGCCGAGGCAGGCGAACTGGGTCGCCTCTCCGGCGACCAGCAGCCCGATCGCCACCCCGAACACCGCGAAGCAGACGCTGCCGCCCCAGGAGGCGGCGAGCACCAGCGCCCAGCGGTCCGGCGGCATCCGCACCTGGTTGAGCAGGGCGCCCAGGATGAAGATCGCCGCGAGGGCGGGAAGCACGAGCAACCAGGCGCCCACGAGCTTGCCCAGCACGTACCGCCGTGGGGACAGCGGGGTGAGCGTGAGCTGACGGGCCCACCCGCTGCCGCGTTCCTCGCCCAGCCGGATTCCGCCGCCGGTCAGCGCGGCGTAGAACGCGCCGGAGACCGCCAGGGCGATCATGTAGGTCGCCGCGAACCCCGGTGCGGAGGTCCAGCCCGACACGGTGAAGAGCTTCGTGAACATGACGTAGAAGCCGGCCGAGAACAGCACGGAGAAGACCAGGAAGTAGCCGCTGCGGACCATGCTGACCACGTCGAGCCTGATGTAGTGGGTCATGGCAGTCCCGTCTCCTTCGCCAGGGCCATGAGGACGTCCTCGAGGGAGCCCCGGATGATCTCCAGATCCCGCACCCCTCGCCGTGAGGCGCCGTACAGGGCGTCGAGTGTGGCGTCCTGGTCGGAGGTGACCAGCTCCCAGCGGTCCCCCGGGTCGCCCTTCACCCGCAGCACCCCCGGCAGCCGGGCGAGCTCCTCCTCCCGCGCCTCCGGATCGGTGAACCGCAGGGTGACGTCGCTCACCCGGGACATGATCTGCCTGGCCGGGCCGTCGGCCACGATCTGCCCGCCCTGCAGCACGACGATCCGGTTCGCGTACGCCTCCGCCTCCTCCATGTAGTGCGTGGCGAAGACGATCGTCCGGCCGCGCCCGGCCCGTTCCAGGATGTCCTCCCAGAACGCGTGGCGGGCCGCCACGTCGAGCGCGGCGGTGGGCTCGTCGAGGAAGAGCAGCCGCGGGTCTCCGGCGATGGCCAGGGCGAACTTGACCCGCTGACGCTGACCGCCGGAGAGCCTGCTCACCCGGCGCGTCCCCAGGTCCGCCAGCCCGGCCTCGCGCAGGATCTCCCCGGTCAGAGCGGCCCTGCCGTACTGCGCCGCGACGAGGCCGACGACCTCGCGGACGGTCACATGGCGCATCAACCCGGTGTCCTGCAGCATCGCCCCCACCAGCCCGCGCGCGACGGCGTCCTGCGGGCGCATGCCGAACAGGTCGGCCCGGCCGGTCCCCGGGGTCAGCAGCCCCAGCATGACGTGGGTGAGCGTGCTCTTGCCCGCACCGTTCGGTCCCAGCAGCGCGACGACCTCTCCGGCGGATATCCCCAGGGTCACGCCGGCCAGCGCCCGCACCGCTCCGTAGCTGAAGGTCACGTCCCTGATGCTCACGTGCCGGGTTTCAGGCGTCATCGCTGTCGCGGCCTCCCGAAAACGGGTTCGTCGGGGCGAAGTCCACTGACGCACGCTACGACGCCGGCGCGTATTCCGGGAGAACTTTTTCCGCACTGTTTTCTGGTGAGTTTTGTCACCATCGTCCCGCGCGGATTCTCATCATTGACACCGCATTCTCGCGTGTGATGATCGGTGAGTCCGATCCGGAGAAAAGGACCTTTTGCTGGATCGGAGCGCGGCGCCCGGGCTCGCATGAATCCGCGTCTTCGATCTCCCGGGTCTCCGTCATGCCGAGAGGGGGTGAACTACGGCATGAAGCTCGAGAGCACCGCCACGGTCGACCACCGGAGCATGACCGCTCAGCCGCTCGGCGCCGGTTTGACCGGCGCCGGGTTCGGCGTCGTCGTCCCGGGCGCCTCGTCCTGCTGCGCTGGCTGCACGTCCAGCTCCTGCGGCACGATCGCGCGTCCGTAGCGACAAGCGGGGCCCGGCGGCTCACGCCCCGGGCCCCGCCCTCCCGAAATTCACGGAGAATTCACGGAGAAATCCCGAGGAAAACGCGGTGACAGCCATGGAAGCAAAGCGGGAAATAGACGTTTCCGCCATTCCCAAGCCCGTTCTCATCAACGTTCCGGTGGACGACGTGGCGCGCGGTGTGGAGTTCTACCAGGCGCTGCTCGGAATGCCGCTCGCACGATCCCTCTCGTACGAGATCTCCTATCACGCCCCGGTGTCCAGCGACGGCATCCTGCTCACGGTCGACAAGCGCAGGTTTCCCGGCGAGGCGATAACGGTCTATTTCCACGTGGCCGACCTCGACGCCGTGCTCAAGACCATCGCGGAGGCCGGCGGCGAGGTGACGGCGGGCCCGTACGACCTGCCGCTGCCCAAGCAGATCAAGCCGGAGTTCCAGGAGCAGTTCCGGGACAGCCCGTTCTACCGGGGGGACGCCGGCGACTCCATGGGGCGGGGCGCCAGCGTGACCGACGCCGACGGCAACAGGTTCGGGCTCGTGGAGTTCAGCGAGTGGGCGCACGCGACCTTCCGGCTGGGCGAGTACGCCACTCCGGTCACCGCCGAGCAGCTCGTCGACCAGTCGATCGCCCTGAACCGGAAGGTCCCCCCGCCCAGCGAGATCTTCCAGGAGTGAGCGTGGAGCACACCGATCCCCAACTGGCCGAGGCGAGCGCAGGGGTCAGCGCCTACCGGCTGCTCAGCCCGGACCTGCAGACGGTCGGCCTGCGCACGCACCAGGCCCGCTACGACAACCTCGGCGAGGCGCGCTTCCCCCGGCCCGCCGAGGACTTCATCGTCGCCAGCCGGTTCGCGCCCTGGGACCGGGAGGCCCAGCTCTCGGGCGCGGACTACTTCGGGGACGTGATGGCGACCGCGCTGTCGGTGATCGACCACGAGTCGGCGCCCGAGGCGGACGTCGTCGAGCTGCCCGCACCGCTGGAGGTGCCGATCGCGCTGGACGAGGCCGTCGCCCGGCGGCGGAGCGTGCGCAGGTACACCGGTGACCCCGTGGCCCTCGCCGAGCTCGGCACGATGATCCGGTTCGGCGGCGGGATCACCGGGGAGGCCGACGGCGAGCTGATGCGCGGCGGCACCGCCACCTATCGGTTCCGCGCGGTGCCGAGCGGCGGCGGCCTCTATCCCGTGGAGATCCACCTCGCCGCGCTCGACGTGCCGGAGCTGCCCGTCGGCACCTATCGCTACAGCCCGGTCGAGGACGTGCTCGTCCGCACCGGGGACCGGGCGACCGCGGACCGGCTGCGCGACTCGTTCGCGATTCCCGGCGGGATCATCTCCGTCGAGAGCGCGGCCGCGGTCGTCCTCCTCGTCGCCCGGCCCTGGCGGTCCATGCGCAAGTACGGCCCGCGGGGCATGCGCTTCGTCCTGCACGAGTGCGGCGGCATCGCGCAGAACATGCACCTCACCGCGACCGGGTTCGGCCTGGGCACCACCGACTGCTCCAGCTACGTCGACGACCTGACCAACGAGGCGCTCGGGCTGGACGGCGTGCTGTCCTTCGTCGCGCACACGATCTTCGTCGGATGGCCGGGATGAGCGACGCCCGGCCGCTGCTGATCTACGTGCACATCCCGTTCTGCAGCTCGAAGTGCCACTTCTGCGACTGGGTCACCGAGATCCCCACCGCCGAGCTGCTGCTGCGCCCCGCCGACACGCCCAGGCGGGCGTACATCGACGCGATCTGCCGGGAGATCAGGGAACGCGGGGCGGACCTGACCGGCCGCGGCTACCGCCCCGCCATCATGTACTGGGGCGGCGGCACGGCGAGCATCCTGGCCGAGCACGAGATCGCGCGGATCGGGGCCGCGCTGCACGAGGTGTTCGACCTGTCCGGCGGGATGGACGAGGCGACCATCGAGTGCAGTCCGGAGAGCCTCACCCCGGAGAAGCTGGCGGCGTTCCGCGACGTGGGCTTCCGGCGCTGGAGCAGCGGTGTCCAGTCCTTCGACGAACGGCGGCTGCGCACACTGGGCCGCAGCCACGACGCGGCCCAGGCGCGGCGCGCCGTCGAACTGGCGGCCGAGGCGGGCTTCGACGACCGCTCGATCGACCTGATCTGCGGGCTGCCGGGCGAGAGCGTGGAGGAGGCCGCCGACTCCGTACGGGCCGCCCTCGACCTGCCGGTCACCCACGTCGCCCTCTACCCGTACCGGCCCGCGCACGGCACGGTGCTGCGCCGGCAGGTGACCCGGGGCACCACGGAGATCCTGCGTTCCGAGCAGAAGGCGGCCTACGGGCGGGCCGCCGCGCTGCTCGTGGACGCCGGGTTCCCCGAGTACGCGATGAGTCACTTCGGTCACCGGCGCTGCCTCAGCGACCTGGCCTACTTCCAGCTTCGCATGGACTGGGCCGGCTTCGGCTCCGGCGCCACCTCGCTGATCGGCGGGGAGTACCTCGCGCACCGGCGCGGCTTCCTGTCCGCCTACAACCGGGACCCGCTGCACTTCGACGAGCGCTACCCCGCCGCCTCGCCTGCCATCGCGGCCCGGCTGCTCTACCAGTCGCTGACCACCTTCGAGGGCGCCTCGCGCGACCTGTGGCGGGAGCGCACGGGAACCGATCTGGACGAGGTACTGGCGCTCGGGCCCTGCCGTCACCTGCTCGGCTTCCTGGAACGGGTGGCCGAGGTGCGCTCCGACGCCGACGGCGTGCGGCTGCGCCGCGACCAGATCGCGGACGCCTTCATCGACCTGCAGTTCGCGGGGATCGCGGCGGGCGGGGGGCACGGGTCGCCCGAGCTCCCCCGGACGGCCGCGTTGCTGGGCTGACGGCACGGACCCTGAGAGAGGAATGTCCCCGAATGACACCGCCGATGCACCAGAGCAAGAACGTCAGGATCAAACCGTCCTTCAGCATCGTGGCCCACGACGCCGACACCGTCGAACTGCGCCACGGCGTCTGGAACGTGCGCTCCTACACCCTGACCGACCATGCCAGGACCGGCCGGCTGTACGGCCTGCTCCGCGGCCTCGACGGCACCGCCAGCAGGGCCGACGTGGCGAAGGCCAACGGGGTGACCCGGGCCGAGGTCGAGGCCCTCGTGGACCATCTCGACCAGCTCGGCGTGATCGCACGGGCGCCGGAGACCGCGCTGGACAGCTATCTGGAGAGCACCGGCGCCTACACCACGGAGGCTCCCGTCCCGCCGGTGGTCGTCCTGGGTGGCTACGCGCTTGCGGCGGCGACGGCCCGGGTGCTGGACGGCAGCCTGCCGGGCGGCGTGGAGGTGGCGGGCGAGGACGACCCGCTGCACCGCGCCCTGCTGGAGGCCGATCCGGTCGCGCTGGAGGACGGGCTGACCTTCGAGCGGTTCACCGAGCGGTTCGAGCCGTGGCGCGGCAAGGTGCTGGTCCACGTCGCCGAGGAGCCGCACCCGCTGCGCCTCAGCGTGCTCAACCGGATCGCGCTGGCGCTGCGCACGCCGTGGATCCAGGCGGCCGTCGACGGCCCGATGCTGCTGATCGGCCCCGCGTTCTCCCCGCCGGCCTCGGCCTGCTTCGCCTGCTTCGAGACCCGGGTGCTGATGAACCTGCGGGAGTCGGCCGCCTACCAGCGGTACAAGGACGCCCTCGTCCGGCGGTCGATACGGGCCGGCGAGCCGCCCACCCTCGACGCGCTGCGCGCTCTGGTCGCCGGGCACGTCGGGCTGGAGGCGCTCAACCTGGCGCTGACCGGGACCACCACCACGCTCGGCAAGGTCCTGGGCATCTACGTGCCGACGATGGAGATCGCGTACTCCGAGGTGCTGCGGCTGCCCGGCTGCCGGGCCTGCGGGCCGGTGCCCGAGCGGGAGGCGACCGAGCTGTACTTCGACGTGCGGCGGTGGATCGATGCCTGACGTGACGACCCCATCGGTGACGGCCCCGCCTGACGCGATGGCCCCGCGTGACGTGATGGCGCCGCGTGACGTGATGGCCCCGCGTGTCGTGGAGGCCCCCGACCAGTTCACCGCGCGGCTGCGGGCCCGGATGCACTCCCCGCTGTGCGGCCTGATGCCGTCCATGGGCTTCCTGCAGCGGCAGCGGGGCGGCCCGCGGCTGATGGTGGCGGGAGGCGAGCTCACCGGCGTGCACGTGCTGCGCGGCCTGCCCGCGCCGAAGCTCGGCGCCTACCACATCGGCGGCTACGGCCTGCGCCCCTTCGAGTCGCACATCAGGACGCTCGGCGAGGTGGTGGAGCGGTACGGCGGCTACATCGCCCCGGTGAGCGGGCGGTTCCCGATCCGCTACGCGACGGCCGAGGAGCTGACCGCGGCAGGAGAGCACTGGGACGCCGGTCCCGCCGAGCCGTACGGCGTGGAGCAGTACGGCCGTCCCGGATTCCCGTTCCGGCCCCGGCGGGACGGCGACGTGCTCGGCTGGGTGCGGGCCACCCGGCTGGACGACGGCCGCGACTGCTGGGTCCCGGCCCAGTTGCTGCTCGTCGGCTACGTCGTCCAGGACACGAGGGGCGAGCCCTGGCTCGCGCCCGCGGTGTCCACCGGCACCGCCGCGCACACCGACCCCGACCGCGCCGCGCTCAACGCTCTTGAGGAGATGGTGCAGATCGACGCGGCGCTCAGCCACTGGTACGGCGGCAGCCGGTCGACGCGGGTCCGGCCGGGGGCCAGGACCGCAGCGCTGCAACGGGTCATCGGCGGCTCCTTCGACGTGCGGGGCGACCAGCCGGAGTTCCACCTGCTCCCCAGCGCCGACCTGCCCGGGTTCACCGTCGCCTGCCTGATCCGCAGCGCGGACGGCCGCCTGCCCGCCGTGGCCGTCGGTCTCGGCATCGACGGCGTGCTCGAACGGGCCATGTACCGGGCGCTGCTCGAGGCGGCGGGTGTCCGGGGCCTGGCGGTCTGGTCCGCGCTGCAGCAGCGGTTCGAGCAGGGCTCCGCCGTGCGGGAGGACATCTTCGACCTCGAATCCAACGTCTCCCTCGCCGCCACCCCCGAGGGGGCGCGGGTGGTCGAGGAGAGGTTCGGCGACTGCGACGACGCGTCGGCCGACGACCTGCCGCCCGACGACGAACGGCCGGCCGGGGCCCGTGCGCGCGACCTCGTGCGGGCCTTCCACGCCACCGGCAAGCGCCTCTACGCGGCCGACTTCACCACCGTGGACGTCGCCGACCTCGGGTTCGTCGTCGCCCGCTTCTGGTGCCCCGACCTCGTGACCCTGCCGCTGCCCAGCGCCCCGCCCGCGGCGCACGCGCGGTTCGCCGCGTACGGAGGATTCCGCCGCCATGACCCCCACCCCTATCCCTGACGCCCCTCTCACCGACACCAGGGCGTATGCGCTGACCGCGCTGGCCCTGCTGTCCCTGTCGTGCCTGACGCTCGCGGCCCACCTGCACACCCGGTGGGCATGGGTACGGCGGCTGCCGCTCCTCGGCGTGCATGTGCTGCTCATGGGCGCGCTGGTGGCCGCGGGGGCGATGCTGCTCGGCCCCGGCTCGGCGCTGCTGCCGGTGCCCGGGCACCCGGCCGGATGGTGGGGGCTGCCGGCGGGCGCCGTGCTCGGGGCGGTGCTCGGCCTGCTGATCGTCCGGGTCGACCTGGCGATCACCGCGGCCTGGCGTACGGCACGCTCCGCTCCGGCCCGGCCGGCGCCGCAGCGGATGACGGCGGCGCGCCCGGCGGGGTTCGCCGCGTCGGGGACCCGGGTGTCCGAGCGCCGCCGCACCGGCCTGGTGCGCGCCCGCAACGACTACGCGCCGACGGGCGGCGACCTGCGGGTCCGGCTCGAACTGCTGGTCGCCGTGGCCGTCGGGGAGGAACTGGTCTTCCGCGGCCTGCTGACCCGGCTCGCCCTGCTGCTCCCCGACGTACGGCTCGAGGCCGGCGCGCTGGTCCTGGCCGCGGCGGTGTTCGCCTGCTCCCACGTCTTCTTCGGCTGGGTTCAGGTGCTCGCCAAGACCCCGCTCGCGGCGGCGGCGTGCGCGGCGACGCTGCTCACCGGCAACGTGCTGGCGGCGGTCGTCGCCCACGTCGTGTTCAACGTGTGGGTCTGGCGCTACCGGCGAAGCGAGCCGGTGGCACGGCGGACCCCGGCCCGGGGCATGTGGGGGGCGCCCGCATGAACGACCTGCCCTGGCCGCTGAAGGCGCTCGTTCTGACGGTGTTCGTCGTCCTGTACTACAAGTACGCCAAGAGCGCGCTGTTCGCGCTGTGCCGCCGGGCCGCCCACCTGCTGCCGTTCGGCCGCCGCTGGGACGCCAGCGAGCGTGGCAGCGTCCTCGAACTGGCGGCGGCCGGCGCGAGCCACGTGCTCGTCGTCGCCGTCCTCGTCCTCGTCACCGGGATCGACCTCACCCGGTTCGCCGCCGGCTTCGACCGGCCCGGCCTCATCGCGCTCGGCGCGGCGATCGGCGTCGGAGAGGTGGCGCTCGGGTCGCTGCTGTGCCGCGTGCTCATCGAGGGCGTGCAGGCGGCGGGCCGGCGCCGCGTCGGTTCCGTGGCGGGCGGGGCGCGGGGCGGGGCGCGAAGCGGGGCGCGGGGCGAGATGAGGGGCGCGCGGACCGCGCCCGCGACCGCCGGTGGCACCATGGACGGCGCGGTGGAGAGCGGGGAGCGCATGCGGCAGTGGCTCGGCCTGTCGCGCGGCGGCTGGATCAGGCACCACCTCAAGACGATGGAGGTGGTCTCCCTCCCCCTCGCGCTGGCGCTCACCGCCACGCAGGTCGGCAGCGAGGAGGTCGTCTTCCGCGGGCTGGTGCTGTCGTGGCTGCGCGAGGCCGGGCCGGTCCTCGCGATCGGGATCTCCTGCCTGCTCTTCACCGTCATGCAGGTCTTCCTGATGTCCTCCTGGCGCGCCGCGATGTTCCCGGTGGTCGGCGCGATCGTGATGGGCGTCACGCACAGCGTCCTGTTCTGGCACTTCCCGGTGCTGATCCCCCTCGTGGTGGCGCACGTCACCTTCTTCCTGTTCGCCGTGGCCTGACCGATCGCCGTGACCTGACTTGGAGAAAGGACCGCACATGTTCCACGGCCTGTCCCTGCTGCCCGACTGCGCGCCCGCGACCAAGGCGCCCGACGACTACTTCCGCGACGTGCTGCTGCTGAGCCGCCTCGCCGACCAGGGCGGCATGAGCCACGTGAAGATGACCGAGCACTACCTCGGCGCCTACGGCGGCTACTGCCCGAGCCCGCTGGCGTTCCTGTCCGCGGTGGCCGCGGCCACCACGCGGATCCGGCTGATGACCGGCTGCGTGCTGCCGGTCTTCCACCACCCCGTACGGCTCGCCTCCGAGGCGGCGATGGTCGACGCGATCAGCGGGGGACGGCTCGACGTCGGCTTCGCCCGCGCCTACCTGCCCCAGGAGTTCGAGGTGTTCCAGGTGCCGATGGACGGCAGCAGGGAGCGCTTCACCGCGACGGTGGAGACCGTGCTGCGGCTGTGGACCGAGGAACGGGTCAGCGTGGACACGCCGTTCTTCCGGTTCGAGAACGTGACGATCCTGCCCCGGCCGGTGCAACGCCCCCACCCGCCGGTGTGGGTCGCGGCGGTGCGCTCCCGCTCCAGCTTCGCCTGGATCGGCGAGAGCGGCCACAACCTGCTCGTCACTCCCGCGCTCACGCCGCTCGCCGAGATGAGCGATCACATCGCCGTCTACCGCGAGGCGTACGCCGAGGCGGGGCACCCGGGCTCCCCCCAGGTGGTGGCGAGCCTCCCCCTGTACGTCGGTGACAGCGACGAGGAGGCGTGGCGGACCGCCGACCCGCTGCTGCGGGCCTACCTCGATGTATGGGCGTCGGCCACCGAGTCCTGGTTGTCGGCCGCGTCGGCCGACTACACCGGCTACACGGGCATGAGCCGGGCCATCCGGGCGCTCGACCCCGCGACGTTCCGGACCATGGGCAGCGCCGTCGTCGGCGCCCCCGCCACCGTCGCCGAGCGCGTCGAGGAGATCGCCGAGGTGCTGGGCGTCGACGGGTTCCTGTGGCAGATGGACTTCGGCGCCGTGCCCGGGCAGGTCGCCGTGGCGAGTCTCGAACGGTTCCTGGACAAGGTGCTCCCGAGCCTCTAGGGGTTGTGATGACCAAGAACGTGATCGTGCGCGCCCTGCTGGCAGGGGCGGTGCTGCTGCTCCTCACCGGCCTGCCCGCGCGGCCCGCCGCGGCCTCGGCCGCCGGATGCCGTCTGGTGTCCGTGCCGGTCACCCTGGCCGCCCAGAAGACGACGCTCCGGGGGACGCTGTGCCGCCCGTCCGGACAGGCCCCGGCCGCCCTGCAACTGCTGCTCGCCGGCGCCACCTTCGACCAGGCGTACTGGCTCACCCCGGCCGACGCGCACACCCCCCCGTACGTCCGCTACATGACCGACGCCGGATACGCCGTGCTCGCCCTCGACCGGCCGGGCAGCGGCCTCAGCGACCGCCCGCCCGCGCAGGACGTCACGCTGAGCACGGAGGTCGAGGCGATTCACGAGGTGGTGGGCCTGCTGCGGGCGGGGAAGGTCGACGGCCACGCCTACGGCCGGGTGGTAGGCGTGGGCCACTCGTTCGGCTCCAGCGTCCTGGTGACCGACGCGGCCCGGCACGGCGACCTCGACGCGGTGGTGGCGAGCGGCTTCGTCCACTCGGTCGGGCCCAAGCTGGACGCGCTCAACCAGGCCATCGTGCCCGCCGCGGACGACCCGGTCCTCGGGCCGAGGCGTCCGCCGTCGGGATATCTGACGACCCAGCAGGGCAGCAGGGCCGGGCTGTTCCTCGACACGGCGGACGCCTCGCCGGCGATGCCCGCGGTCCTGGAGCTGACCAAGGCGACGATGACGAGCGGCGAGCAGGCGACGCTCGCGGAGGCAGGCGATCCCGCGATCTCCGGCGCCGTCCGCGTCCCGGTCCTCGTCGCGGTGGGGCAGCACGACGACCTGTTCTGCAACGGGCCATACCTGCAGTGCACCGACGCCGCCGCCGTCAAGACCTGGGAGAGCTGGTTCTATCCGGCCGAGGCCCGGCTGGAGACCTTCGTGCTCGCCGGGGCAGGGCACGCGCTCAACCTGCACCGCAACACCGGGGACTTCTTCGCCGCCGTACGCGGCTGGCTGGACGGGCTGTCGCCTGCCGGCCCCTGATCTCAGGGACGCCTGCAGGCGACCATCGACGTACGGGCGTGCGGCCCGCCGTACCAGAACCTCCAGCCGAGGTCGTAGACCTCGACGTCGGCGGCGCCGCACTCCGTGAGCACCTCGGCGTATCGGCGGGCGTTGCGGAAGTCGGCGATCCGCAGCAGGCCGCCCGGTTTGAGCACGCGGAAGGCCTCGCGCACCGCCTCCGCGCGGCCCTCCTCCTGGGGGATGTTGTGGATCGCGAGGCTGGAGACGACCAGGTCGAACGTGGCGTCGTCGAACGGGAGGTCGCGCATGTCGCCGGTGACCAGGTCGACCCTGTCGGCGACCCCCTCCGCACGCGCGTTGGCCATGGTGGCGTCCTGGCTGTTGCCCGACTGGTCCTTGGCCGACCACAGGTCGATGCCGGTGGCCCTGCCGGACGACAGCCGCGCCGCGGCCTTGAGCAGCACCAGGCCGCGGCCGCAGCCCAGGTCGAGGACCTGCTCGCCCCCCTTCAACCCGAGCCGGTCGAGTTCGGCGTCCCAGACCTCGAACTTGCCGCGAAGGGTGGTGTGCGCGAACAGCGCCGCGCCCACGACCAGCACGATCCCGCCCACGAGGAGCACGACGGCCGGGATCGGCCAGCCGATCCCGAAGAGCACGGCGGCGAGTGCCAGCTCGGCGATGCCGCCCAGGGTCAGTCCGGCCAGCACGCCGGGGGCGTCCACCCCATAGTTCGCACGCGGATTAACCACCGTTAGTTCTTACCTCTGACTTACCTGTCATGTACAGGGTTTCTCGGGGGAATGATCCGGGTTTCCCCGATCGATGCCCCTTGACGTGCGCGGGAGTGCCGCGACATGCCGTCCCCCTGGGTGCGTGACGTGCTCTTTCCGGTTCTCCTCATGAGGGTGCTATAGCTTTTCGACCGTTATTCACGTCCATTGAGGACTTATCGATCCAATGGGCGCTTTCTGCTGCGATGACCGTCCCATCGGCGCACACCCGCGTACGGCGGGAGCCGCCGGACCCGGAGCGGCGGACACGCGCCGGACGCGGGAGGATGGCGGCATGAGCGTGACTCTCTCCGATGCCCGCGTCGTCACTCCCGACGGCGTCCACGACGGCTGGCTCACCATCGAGGACGGCAGGATCACCCACATCGGGCGCGGGCAGGCCCCGCGCGACGGGCTCGGCCTGGGCGGGCGCACCGTCGTCCCCGGCTTCGTCGATATCCACAGCCACGGCGGCGCCGGCGGGAGCTTCCCCGACGGCGATCCGGAGACCGCCGCCGCGGCTGCGGCCCTTCATCTGAGCCGGGGCTCGACCACCCTCGTGGCCAGCCTGGTCACCGCCGCGCCCGACACGCTCGCGCGGGCCGCCTCGGTGCTCGCCGACCTGTGCGAGCAGGGCCTGCTCGCCGGCATCCACTTCGAGGGGCCCTACATCGCCAGGTCGCGCTGCGGCGCGCACGAGCCCACGCTGCTGCGCGAGCCCGACGTGGCGGAGTTCCGGGCGCTGGTCAAGGCCGGGCGGGGCAACGTCCGGATGCTGACGATCGCGCCCGAGCTGCCGAACGCGCTCGACGTGATCAGGGACGCCGCCGCCGAGGGCGTCGTCGCCGCGCTCGGCCACAGCGACGCGACCTACGAGCAGACGATCGAGGGGATCGACGCCGGCGCGACGGTGGCCACCCACCTCTACAACGCGATGCCGCCGCTCGGCCACCGCGCACCCGGACCGATCGCCGCCCTGCTCCAGGACGAGCGGGTGACCGTCGAGCTGATCAACGACGGCGTCCACGTCCACCCGGCGATGCTGCGCCTGGCCATGCACGCCGCGGGCGCGGGCCGTACGGCGCTGATCACCGACGCGATGGCGGCGGCGGGCATGGGCGACGGGCGTTACCCGCTCGGCCCGATGAGCGTCGACGTCGTGGACGGGGTGGCCCGCCTCGCCTCCGACACCCCCGGAGGAGGCTCGATCGCCGGCAGCACGCTCACGATGGACGTGGCCTTCCGCCGAACCGTACGGGAGGTCGGGCGCTCACTGGTGGACGCCGCGCTGATGGCCTCGCTCACCCCTGCCCGCGTCCTCGGACTGGACGGCGAGATCGGCTCGATCACGGTCGGCAAGTACGCCGATCTCGTGGTGCTCGACGACGACCTGCGCGTCGGCGGCGTGATGAAGCGCGGCGCCTGGGTCCGCCACCCCTGACCGATCTCAGGAAAGCCGAAGGCCGGGCCCGCCGGGCCCGGCCTTCCCTGGCAGTGGCTCAGCGCTGCGGCGGGGCGACGACCACCTCGACGCGCTGGAACTCCTTGAGGTCGGAGTAGCCCGCGGTGGCCATCGTGCGGCGCAGCGCGCCGAGCAGGTTCATCGAGCCGTCGGCCAGCGACGACGGGCCGTGCAGGATCTCCCGCAGCGTGCCGATCGTGCCGAACTCGACCCGCTTGCCGCGCGGCAGCTCGGGGTGGTGGGCCTCCGATCCCCAGTGGAATCCGCGGCCGGGGGCCTCGGTGGCCCGCGCCAGCGGCGAGCCCACCATGACGGCGTCGGCGCCGCAGGCGATCGCCTTGGCGATGTCGCCGGAGCCGCCCATGCCGCCGTCGGCGATGACGTGGACGTAGCGGCCGCCCGACTCGTCCATGTAGTCGCGGCGGGCCGCGGCCACGTCGGAGATCGCGGTGGCCATCGGCACGACCACGCCCAGCACGTTGCGGGTGGTGTGCGAGGCGCCGCCGCCGAAACCGACCAGCACGCCGGCCGCGCCGGTCCGCATGAGGTGCAGCGCCGCCGTGTACGTCGCACAACCGCCCACGATCACCGGGACGTCGAGCTCGTAGATGAACTGCTTGAGGTTGAGCGGCTCGGCCCGGCCGGAGACGTGCTCGGCGGAGACCGTGGTGCCGCGGATCACGAAGATGTCCACGCCCGCGTCGATCACGGCCTTGTGGTGCTGCACGGTGCGCTGCGGCGACAGCCGTACGGCGGTCGTGACACCGGCCGCGCGGATCTCCTCGATGCGCCGGCCGATCAGCTCGTCCTTGATCGGCGCGGTGTAGATCTCCTGCAGCCGCGCGGTCGCGGCGGCCCGGTCGAGGGTGGCGACCTCCTCCAGGAGCGGCGCCGGGTCCTCGTAGCGGGTCCACAGCCCTTCGAGGTCGAGCACGCCGAGGCCGCCGAGGCGCCCGATCTCGATGGCCGTCTGCGGTGACACGACGCTGTCCATCGGGCTCGCCACGAGCGGAGAGTCGAACCGGTAGGCGTCGATCTGCCAGGAGATCGACACCTCCTCCGGGTCGCGGGTGCGCCGGGAGGGCACGATGCCGATCTCGTCCAGCGCGTAGGCACGCCGCCCGCTCTTGCCGCGCCCGATCTCCACCTGTGTCATATCGCCTGTTCTTTCCGTCTCTTCCGGTACGACCTAGCGCCCGTGGTAGTTCGGAGCCTCGACCGTCATCTGGATGTCATGCGGGTGGCTCTCCTTGAGCCCGGCCGCGGTGATCGGCATGAGCTGCGCCTTCTCGTGCAGCTCCTCGATCGTCCGGGAGCCGGTGTACCACATGCCCTGCCGCAGGCCGCCGACCAGCTGGTGGGCCACCGCCGCGACCGGGCCGCGGTAGGGCACCTGGCCCTCGATGCCCTCGGGGATGTACTTGTCCTCCCCGGACACCCCGGCCTGCGCGTACCTGTCCTTGCTGAACGACGCGCCGCCGCGCTCGCGGTTGCGCACCGCGCCCAGCGATCCCATGCCCCGGTACGACTTGAACTGCTTGCCGTTGATGAAGATCAGCTCGCCGGGCGACTCCTCGCAGCCGGCCAGCAGCGAGCCGAGCATGACCGTGTCGGCCCCGGCGGCCAGCGCCTTGGCGATGTCGCCCGAGTACTGCAGGCCGCCGTCGCCGATGACCGGGATACCGGCCGGGCCACACGCCAGCGCGGCCTCGTAGATGGCGGTGAGCTGCGGGGCGCCCACGCCCGCGACGACCCGGGTGGTGCAGATCGAGCCGGGTCCGACGCCCACCTTGACCGCGTCGGCGCCCGCGTCGACCAGCGCCTGCGCGCCCGCGCGGGTGGCGACGTTGCCGCCGATGACGTCCACCCGGCCGTTGGCCTTGATCTTGGCGATCATGTCGCACAGGCCGCGCGAGTGCCCGTGCGCGACGTCGACGATGATGACGTCCGCGCCCGCCTCGATCAGCGTCATGGCGCGCTCCTCGGCGTCGCCCGCGACGCCGACCGCCGCGCCGACCATCAGGCGTCCGTCGGCGTCCTTGGTCGCGAGCGGGTACTGCTCGCTCTTGGTGAAGTCCTTGACCGTGATGAGGCCCTGCAGGCGACCGGCCTCGTCCACGAGCGGGAGCTTCTCGACCTTGTTCTGCCGCAGCAGCCGGAACGCCTCGTCGCGGTCGACGCCCACCGGCGCCGTCACCAGCGGCATCGGGGTCATGACGTCGCGCACGGCCCTGCTCTGGTCGCTCTCGAACCGCATGTCGCGGTTGGTGACGATGCCCACGAGCACGCCGTCCGCGTCGGTGACCGGGACCCCGGAGATCCGGTAGGTCGCGCACAGCCGCTCGACGTCGGCGAGGGTGTCCTCGGGAGAGCAGGTGACGGGGTTGGTCACCATCCCCGCCTCCGACCGCTTGACCAGGTCGACCTGCTGCGCCTGCTCCTCGATCGAGAGGTTGCGGTGCAGGATGCCGATGCCGCCCTGCCGGGCCATCGCGACCGCCATGCGCGCCTCGGTGACCGTGTCCATCGCGGCCGACACCAGCGGGATGCGCAGCGTGATGGTGCGGGACAGCCGGGTCGTCGTGTCGGCCTCCCCCGGCTGCAGGTCCGAATATGCGGGAACGAGTAGCACGTCGTCGAACGTGAGTCCCGGTTCGGTGAACTTGGCCATCTGCTGCACCCCTCCTGCGCTGTGGGTCCTCGCGCGTGGGTCCCTCGCCAGACCCGAGGTCAGTCTAGTGGGCGCCCCAAACCGCATCCGGCCGACCTGTCAAGGGGGAGGGCACAAAAAGTGGGGGGACCGGCTTCCGGTCCCCCCACTTCCCCGCGTCGCGCCCGCCACGCCCGTCGAGCCCCCCTCCGCGCCCGGCAGACGGGGCGTTCCCGGCTAACGCTGGGTCAAGAATGCGTCACGCAGCGTCCACGCGCAATGGCGTAACGTGCAACTGCACAAAGATGCATTTCCTGTCTCTCGAAACTACGCCCGAAACAAATGCCGAACCCTCACATCCATACAAAAGCCGCCACGCTCAACCCTGCCAAATGTGTGAACGGGACGGACAGCGCGGAAAATCCGAGCTATTCTCGCGACCCGAAGCGAGGCGGGGATGGGGCGGAAGTCGGCGCACCGGACGCCGGGAAACGTTTTCTCCCAGGGACCGGCGAGCCAGTGGATCGAGTGCGCCCAATGCGATCAGCGCGGCGCGACCGGTGCGGTGCCATCGGCGCCGTGCGACCAGTGTGACCACCGACGGAGCGAGCATGAGTACGACGCGCAACGCCGCCTCCCCGGCCGACCCGTTCGAAAGCCTCGGCCTCTCCCCCGACCAGGCGGCCCTCTACACGGCCATGCTGCGGCTGCACCGCGCCACGCTGACCGAACTCGCCGAGGCGGTCGACCGGCCCGCCGCGGACGTGCTCAACGCCCTGAACGGGCTCGTACGGCTCGGCGCGGTGAACCGGCGGCGGGAGGAGTTCCTCGCCCGCCACCCGGCCGCGGCGATCGGACGGCTGGTGGCCGAGAGGCTGGACCGCATGGCCCGGGAGACGCGCCAGATCGACGAGGTGCTCGCGGCGGCGGGACGCCTGACCCACCACTACGACGCGGGCCTCGACTGGCGCAGCGGGCGGTTCTCGGTCGAGCCCGTGAGCGGCGCGGACGAGCTCTGCGAGAGCGTGATCGGCCTCGCGCTGCAGGCGCCCCCCGCCGAGCTGGTCATGGCCGTGCCGGATCGCCGCACCATGGCCAGGCTGGCGGACGGGTACGGCGGCCAGTGGATCCAGGCCGCCGCGGACGGCATCCTGCGCCCGCGGATGGTCGTCGCGCTCGACGCCGTGTCCGCACCCGCCATGCGGGAGGTGTGCGCGCGGTTCTCGGCGGCGGGCGCGGGACTACGCGCCCTCGACGCGGTGCCGAGCTGGTTCTTCGCGCTCGGCGACGGCACCGCCGGGCTGCCCGCCGAGTGGGGCGTCCCGCTGCCCGAGCACTCCTACAACTGCTACCTGGTCCACGCCCCGGTGGCGGTGGGGGCGCTGCGGGCGCTGTTCGAGGCGCTGTGGGCCCGGGCCGCGCCGATCTCCCCGCACAACAACGCGCTGCAGGTGCTGCGGCTGGCCGCGCACGGCCTGTCCGACGACGCCATCGCCCGCCACCTCGGGGTCTCCGTACGCACCGTGCGGGCCAGGTTCGCCGAGGCGATGTCGGAGCTGGGGGCCCAGTCCCGCTTCCACGCCGGGGTGGAGGCGGCCCGCCGCGGCTGGCTGTGACGCCCGCGTCGCGGGGCACGGCCCGACGAGCAGATGAGGCGCACTTTCGCTCGTGGAGGGGGCCGTGGTCATAAGGTGGGATGCGTGCTGGAAGACGTCCCCCGCGACCCGTTCGCGGATGACCCCAACGACCCCGCGTCGGAGCTTGGAGCGCCCGACGACGTGGAGCCGCTGACGCTCGCGGAACGCGACGAGGCGCTGACCGATCTCGCCGACGTGGAGGTCTTCCGTTCCCTGCTCGAACCCCAGGGCGTGCTCGGGCTGGTCCTCGACTGCCCGGAGTGCGGCGAACAGCACTACTTCGACTGGGACCTGCTGCGCGGCAACCTGCGCCAGATGATCGACAACGGCCGGCCTCAGGTCCACGAGCCGGCCTACCAGCCCGATCCGGCCGACTACGTCAGCTGGGAGTACGCCCGGGGCTACGTGGACGGCGTGATCGACACGGAGGAGAGCCACTGACCGTCCACGTCGGCGACGAGCGCGCCGAGCAGCCGGATGGCGGCGTCCGTGCCGCCGACCGGCTCGCGGCGGGCGAGCGCGTCGAGGACGGCGTCCGTCCGCGTTACTTCGCCCTCCACGTCGGCATCGCCGTACGACCCGAGGTGGCGAGCCGTACGACGACGTTTCGTGGTCACGCAATCGACTCCAGCTCGGCCAGCTGCCGGAGCCTGGCGAGCGCACGATGCTGCGCGACCCGGACGGCACCTGGTGACATGCCGAGTACATTACCCGTCTCCTCGGCGGACAGGCCCGAGACCACCCGCAGAATGAGGAGCTCGCGCTGGGTGTCCGGGAGCCGGGCGAGCAGGTCGCGGGCGTGCTGCGCCTCGATGTACCGCACCACCGTCTCCTCCGGCCCGGGGCCCTCGTCGGGCCCGTCCGGCAGGTCCTGCGTGGGCACGGCCGAGCGGACCGAACTGCGGAGGGCGTCGGCCACCTTGTGGGAGGCGATGCCGAAGACGAACGAGGCGAACGGGCGGCCCATGTCGCGGTAGCGCGGCAGTGCCGACAGCACCGCGATGCACACCTCCTGGGCCACGTCGTCGGCGATGTGGTACTGACCGGACACCCTGCCCAGTCGAGCCCTGCAGTAGCGGACCACCATCGGGCGCAGGTGTCCCAGCAGTGATTCGATCGCGGTGCGATCTCCCTTTACGGCAAGGCTGGTCAGTTCCCTGAGGTCGGGCTCATCCGATCTCGTCGCAAGCCTTACCCCAGTTGCGGCGTCGGCGACGCATCCCTCGGTCACGTTAGGCATGATGCCCGCCGCGATCGTTCATGTCGTCATGGTTAACGGCTACGGATTGGTCACATTGACGCGTCGATAACGGTCCGTAATCAACTGATCACTCGATCGTTGGAACATTCCAACCGGAATGCCCAAAACGAGGGATATACGCCTGACGGCCTTGACAGGGAATAAGAAGCATGCCGGTCGTTCGCATTGCCCGGGAGCCGGCTTCGCCCCCGACGGCCCGTCCCATGCGCAGAACGTGCAAGGGGCGAAAAAGCGGTGCGCCCCGCGGTCCGCCCTTGCGGGCGGGCGCGGGGCGCGATGCGCGGAAGGCGCGGGAATCAGTGGCCGTGACCGTGGCCGTGGCCGTGGCCGCCGTTGGCGGCCGGAGCCTCCTCCTCGGGCTTGTCCACGACGAGGGCCTCGGTGGTGAGCAGCATGCCGGCGATGGACGCGGCGTTCTGCACGGCCGAGCGGGTCACCTTGACGGGGTCGATGACGCCCTGGCCCACCAGGTCGCCGTACTCGCCGGTGGCGGCGTTGAGGCCCTCACCGGCGTTCATCGCGGCGATCTTGGTGGTGACGACGTAGCCCTCCATGCCCGCGTTCACGGCGATCCAGCGGGCGGGCTCGATCAGCGCCTTGCGGACGATCGAGACACCGGTGGCCTCGTCGCCGGTCAGGCCCAGGTCGTCGAGCTCCTTGGCCACGTGCACGAGCGCGGAGCCACCGCCGGAGACGATGCCCTCCTCGATCGCGGCGCGGGTCGCGGAGATCGCGTCCTCGAGGCGGTGCTTCTTCTCCTTCAGCTCCACCTCGGTGGCGGCGCCGACACGCAGCACGCACACACCGCCGGCCAGCTTCGCGAGACGCTCCTGGAGCTTCTCACGGTCCCAGTCGGAGTCGGACTGCTCGATCGCCACCTTGATCTCGCGGACGCGGTCCTCGATCGCCTGGGCGTCGCCGGCGCCGTCCACGACCGTGGTGGTGTCCTTGTTGACCACGACGCGGCGGGCCGTGCCGAGCACCTCGAGGCCGACGTGCTCCAGCTTGAGGCCGACCTCCTCGCTGACGACCTGGCCGCCGGTGAGGATGGCGATGTCCTGCAGCATGGCCTTGCGGCGGTCGCCGAAGCCGGGCGCCTTGACGGCGACGGAGGTGAAGGTGCCGCGGATCTTGTTGGTCACCAGGACGGCCAGGGCCTCACCCTCGACGTCCTCGGCGATGACCAGCAGCTGGCGCTTGCTCTGGGCGATCTTCTCCAGCAGCGGCAGGAAGTCCGCGATGGAGGAGATCTTGCCCTGGGTGATGAGGATGTAGGGGTCCTCGAGGACCGCCTCCATGCGCTCGGAGTCGGTCACCATGTAGTGCGACAGGTAGCCCTTGTCGAACTGGAGGCCCTCGGTGAACTCCAGCTCCAGGCCCATCGCGTTGGACTCCTCGACGGTGATGACACCGTCCTTGCCCACCTTGTCGAACGCCTCGGCGATCAGGCCGCCGATCTTCGCGTCCTGCGCGGAGATCGTCGCGACGTTGGCGATCTCCTTCTTGTCCTCGACGTGGCGGGCGCTGCCGAGCAGCCGCTCGCTGACGGCCTGCGCGGCCTTGTCGATGCCGCGCTTGAGCCCGAGCGGCTGCGCGCCGGCGGCCACGTTGCGCAGGCCCTCGCGGACCATGGCCTGGGCCAGGACGGTCGCGGTGGTGGTGCCGTCACCCGCGATGTCGTTGGTCTTGGTCGCCACTTCCTTGGCGAGCTGGGCGCCCAGGTTCTCGTACGGCTTGTCCAGCTCGACCTCGCGAGCGATGGTCACACCGTCGTTCGTGATCGTCGGGGCACCGAACTTCTTGTCGATGACGACGTTGCGGCCACGGGGGCCGAGCGTCACCTTGACGGCGTCGGCGAGAGCGTTGACACCACGCTCGAGAGCGCGCCGCGCGTCCTCTTCGAACTCCAGGATCTTCGGCATTCAGGTCTCCTTGTGAGCGCGCGGAGCCCCGGGCACGTGGTCCCGGGGCTCCGCAAGCCGGCGCGGCCTACTACTTCTCGATGATGGCGAGCACGTCGCGGGCCGAGAGCACCAGGTACTCCTCGCCGCCGTACTTGACCTCGGTGCCGCCGTACTTGCTGTAGAGGACGACGTCGCCCTCCTTGACGTCGAGCGGAATGCGCTTCTCGCCGTCCTCGTCCCAGTTGCCCGGGCCCACAGCGAGGACACGGCCCTCCTGCGGCTTCTCCTTGGCGGTGTCCGGGATGACCAGGCCGGAGGCGGTGGTCTGCTCGGCCTCAAGCGGCTGGACCACGATGCGGTCGCCGAGCGGCTTAACGGGAACCTTGGTGGCGGTCGTCACGATCGGACCTCCCCTTCAGATTGCGATGAATGAGCTGAAGAGGCGACCAGCGGCCTGCCGTCGCGGGTGTCAGACCTGTCTCGTCGCTGTTGGCACTCTCACTGGGAGAGTGCCAACACGAAACAGTATGCAAGTGGCGCGTGACAGTCAACACGAACCGGCATCGCAGGTCAGACGCATCCGGCGGCAACGCGCCCGAGATCGCCCGTTCAGCCGTCCGCCGCGCCGGCGTCGGCGCCCGTTCGCGTGATCCTGCGCATGCCCGACGGTCAGGCGCGGGAGGCGTACGAACCGGAGCGGACGTCGTCGACGATGCCGGGGCGGCTCGGCTGCCAGCCGAGGACCTTCCTGGCGAGGTCGCCGCTCACCACCTGGCTCAGGGCCAGGCCCTCGGCGAACGGGCGGCCGAGCACCTCGCTCGCCTCGCCGATCGGCCACGGCACGGCCTTCCCCGTACGGCCCGCGGCCGCCGCCACGTCGGCGACGCTCACCGCCTCCTCGGCGATCGCGTGGAAAAGGCTCCCCGGCTCGGCCTTCTCGATCGAGGCCACGAGCAGGTCCGCCAGGTCGTCGACGTGCACGGTCGCCCAGGTCGGCACCGGGCCGCCCGCGTGGACGTACCGGCCGCCCTCTCCCCCGGGGGAGGCGAGCAGCGTGGGGATGCCGGCGCCCCGGCCGTACACGATGCCGGGCCTGACGACGACGCCGCCCGCGTCCAGCACGAGCCCTTCCAGCCGCGGACGGTAGCGGGAGGCGGGGATGGGGTTCACCGGCGTGTCCTCGCCCGCCGCCTCGGTGGTGGTGCCGAGCACCCAGACGCCGCTGATGTAGACGAGCCGCGCGCCGCCGCCGGCGAGCGCCTCGATCGCCGCGACGTCCACCGCCTCGTCACCGACGGGGTTGGCGGCGTGCACGACGACGTCGATGTCCGGCGTGACCGCCTCGCGGAGCGTCTCGGGCTCGTGGACGTCGCCGTGGCGCACCTCACCCGGCACGGCGGCGTCGCGGGCCTTCGGCCGGACGAGCGCGACCACCTCGTGGCCGCGTTCGGCGAGGCGCTCCGCCAGCGCCGAACCGATGTACCCCGTCGCCCCGAGCACCAGGACCTTCATCTCTTTCACCTCAAACACTTCGATGTTTTACTGTTCGACGAAGAAGGTATCGCACCTCCGGCTTACATTTCAACGTCGAAGTGTCGGATACGATGACGGGTGGAGGAGGAGCGGCGAGGAGGACCCGGACCGCGCGCGCGATGAACGACACCCTCACGAACGACACCGCCGACGACGACACCGCCGGCAACGACGCCGTCGACCAGATCCTCGGCCAGTGGGCCCGGGTGCGCCCGGACGTGGACTGCTCGGCGATGGGAGTGGCCGGGCGGATCTCCCGCGCGTCCCGCCTGCTGGAGAAGGGCATCAAGGAGTACTTCAGCGGGCACGACCTCGAACCGTGGGAGTTCGACGTGCTCGCGACCCTCTTCCGGTCCAACCCCGATCACCGGCTCTGCATGAGCGATCTCGCCACGGCCGCGATGGTCAGCTCCGCGGCGCTCACCAACCGGGTGGACCGCCTCGTCGTCAAGGGCCTGGTGCACCGGGAGGTCTCGCCGTCCAACCGCCGCATGGTCCTGATCACCCTCACCGGCGAAGGCCGGGCCGTGGTCGACGCCCTGCTGGCGGGTCACGTGGCCAACGAGGAGCGGCTGCTGGCCGGCCTCACCGACGAGGACCGGGAGCGGCTGTCCGGCCTGCTCTGCAAGCTGCTCACCTCGCTCGGCGACGTCGGCTCCTGCTGACCGCCGGGCAGGCGGTAGCGTCGCGGGCGTGGACCTGGACGCCTTCCGCACGCTGCTCACGCCCACCGGGCGCGGGGCCCTGGACGAGGCCGTGAAGATACTCGCCGACGGCGCCGATCCCGTGGCCGCCGCGAGCGCGCTGCGCCGGAGCCACCCGGCGGACCTGGCGGCGGCGGCGCTCACGCAGGCGTCGCTGCGACGGCGGGCCGAGGCCAAGTTCGGCCCCGACGCCGCCGTCATGTACTTCACCCCCCACGGGCTGGAGCAGGCCACGCGCCCCGAGGTCGCCGCACACCGCGCTGCCAGAATCCGAGCCGCCGGAGAGCTCGGCCCTGCCGTGCTGGACGTCTGCTGCGGGATCGGCGGGGACCTGCTCGCGCTGGCGAGGGCGGGCTGCCCGGTGGACGCCGTGGACCTCGACCCGCTGACCGTGGAGATCGCCCGTGCCAACGCGGCGGCGCTCGGCCTGTCCTGCCTGGCCGACGTCCGCACGGGCGACGCCGCGCTGGCCGACCCCGGCGGATACGGCCTGCTGTTCGCCGACCCCGCCAGAAGGGGAGCGAGGGGCCGGACCTTCGACCCGATGGCGTACTCCCCCACGTGGCCGGTCGTGCTCGACCTGGTGGCCCGCGCCCCGGCGGCCTGCCTGAAGGTGGCTCCCGGCATCCCGTACGAGTTCATCCCGGAGGGCGCCGAGGCCGAGTGGGTGTCGTACCGGGGCGAGGTGAAGGAGGCGGCGATCTGGACCGGGATGGGGCCGGGCGGCCGGCGCGCCACCCTGCTGCCGTCCGGGGCCACGCTCACGGCGTCCGGGGCGGAGGCGGAGACCGGGCCGGTGAGCCGCTACCTCTATGAGCCCGACGGCGCCGCGGTGCGGGCCCATCTGGTCGCCGAGGTCGCCGCCCTCGTGTCGGGCCGCCTCGTCGATCCGCGGATCGCCTACATCACGAGCGACCGTCTCGTACGCACGGAATGGGCGCCCTGCTACGAGGTGACCGACGTCATGCCGTTCTCGCTCAAACGGCTGAGAGCGGTGCTGCGCGAACGGCGCGTCGGCGTGGTCACCATCAAGAAGCGCGGGTCCGCCGTCGACGTCGAACGGCTGCGCAAGGATCTGCGGCTTTCCGGCGACAATTCCGTCGTGATCGTGCTCACCCGCATCGAGGAACGGCCGTTCGCCCTGCTCTGCCAGCCTGTGACCAGCACGAACGGATAAAACCGGAACAATTCACCGGCAATTACCGCCTTTCTCATTCCACGCCTGATGGCCGCGGGTCAGGGCCTAAAGTTGGCCGTCGGGCGTCCGCCTGTTCGTTCATCTGCGCGAGACCGGGCCGAACCGATGTTTCGGCGAGTGAAGGAGCATTCTCGGTGGAGCATTCCAGCCACAACCTCCTCCAGGCGGGCAGCCAGACCGCCATCTCCGACCGGATGCGCGAACTGCTCGCCCGGGCGGCCCAGGACCACGTCTACGAGCAGCGGACGCAGGGCGCCGTGCTCGACGAGATCCGCCAGCGGCTGGAGGGCATGGAGTGGCTCCTGCGCGAGGTGCGCGAGCGCGAGCTGGGCGGCCTCGGCGTGACACTCGAGGTGATCACCCAGCGGCTCGACGACATGACGGTCAGGCCGCCCGCCTGGGCGGAGGGGCTGGCCCAGCACATGGAGCTGCTGCGCGACCACGTGGACGACGTCGGCGGCCGCACCCAGGGCCTCGCCGACCGGATGGCGGACGTCGCGCACCGGCTCGGCAAGTTCCAGGGGAGCATGGAGGCCGCCGCCGGGCGATTCACCCGGATCGACAAGGCCCTCACCGCGCTCACCGAGCGCACCGAGCGGCTGGAGGCCGTCGTCGTCGAACGGCTGGACTCGGTCGGGGGCCGGATTGAGGCGGTGGAGAGCGGGGTCGAGGGCATGGACGCCAGGGTGACCGCGCTGGGCGCCGGCGTCGGCGACGTCGCCGCCGGCGTGGACGAGATGAGCACCACCATCGCGGGCATGAACGCCGACCTCACCTTGGCGGCGGGGGCCGTCGTGCCCCTCGCGGACGCGGTGCGCAGCAGGCCGGACCGTGAGCAGATCGCCGAGACCGTCTCGGACGCGGTCACCCGCGCCATGGAACCGGCCCGGGGCGACGTGGCCCGGCGGCTCGCCGCGCTGGAGGAGACCATGCTGGCGCTCGCCGAGGTCCTCCTGCGCCCCGCCCGCGGCCACGCCGACTGAGAACCGCCCCCGCCGCCCGGTTCGCGATCAGACGTTGACGACGGTGATCGGAAGCGACGAGTCGGCCGGGATCTCCAGGGTGGAGGGGTGCACGCCCGCCGCCACCAGGTCCGCGCCGAGCGCCGCCACCATCGCGCCGTTGTCGGTGCACAGTCCGGGCCGCGGCACCCGCAGGCGCACCCCGGCCGCGTCGCAGCGCTCCTGGGCCATGGCCCGCAGCCGGGAGTTGGCGGCCACGCCGCCCCCGATCAACAGGTCCTTCACGTCGTAGCGGGCGCACGCCTGCAGGGCCTTGCGGGTGAGCACGTCCACGACCGCCTCCTGGAACGACGCGGCGACGTCGGCCACGGGCACCGCCTCGCCCGCCGCCTCGCGGGCCTCGACCCACCGCGCCACGGCCGTCTTCAGGCCCGAGAAGGAGAAGTCGAGGGTGCCGTCGTCGTACTTGCCGCGTGGGAACGCCACCGCCGTGCCCGAGCCCTCGCGGGCGGCCCGGTCGATGTGCGGCCCGCCGGGGAACGGCAGCCCGAGCACCCGGGCCACCTTGTCGAACGCCTCCCCGGCCGCGTCGTCCACCGTGGACCCGAGCGAGATCACGTCCCGCGCCACGTCGGGCACCAGGAGCAGCGAGGAGTGCCCTCCCGACACCAGCAGCGCGATCGAGGGCTTGGGCAGCGGGCCGTGCTCCAGCTGGTCCACGGCGACGTGCGCGGCGAGGTGGTTGACCCCGTAGAGCGGGACGCCGAGCCCCAGCGCGTACGCCTTGGCGGCGGCCACTCCGACGAGCAGCGCACCCGCGAGACCGGGACCCGCGGTGACGGCGACCGCGTCGATGTCGGAGAAGCGCAGCCCGGCGGCGGCCAGCGCGCCTTCGACCGTGGGCGTCATCGCCTCAAGGTGGGCCCGCGAGGCCACCTCCGGCACCACGCCGCCGAAGCGGGCGTGCTCGTCCATGCTGGAGGCGACGGTGTTGGCCAGCAGCGTGTGGCCGCGGACGATGCCCACGCCCGTCTCGTCGCAGGACGTCTCGATCCCCAGCACGATCGGCTCGTCACGCCTGCTCATGCCCCGCCCCCCATGTCTCCGTGTCGTGGCCCGAGGTCCTTCACCATGGTGATGGCGTCGGTGCCGTCGTCGTAGTAGCGCCGTCGCAGGCCCAGCCGCCGGAAGCCGAACCGCTCGTACATCGCCTGCGCGGGCGGGTTGTCGGCGCGCACCTCCAGGAACACCGAGACCGCGCCGCGCCGTACGGCCTCGGCGAGCAGCGCGTCCATCAGCGCGGTCCCGACGCCGGCGCGCCGGTGATCGGCGAGGACCGCGATCGTCTGGACGTCTGCCTGGTCACCCGCCGCCGCCAGGCCGGCGTACCCCACGACGCGGTCGCCCACCTCGGCGACGACGTAGTGCCGGGTGCGCGGCTGGTCGGCCAGCTCGCCGCGCAGCATGGCCTCGCTCCAGGCGTCCATGGGGAACGTGGTCCGCTCGATGTCCATCACGACGGGCAGATCCTCGTGGGTCATCTGGCGCAGCACGACCTCGGCCTGCCTCACGACGTGCCCCCGCGGCGGATCACGCCGTCACCCGCTTCGGCGCCCCGGGCACCTGCGCGTCGGGACGCCGCAGGTAGATGGGCCGCGGCGGGCCGAGCACGGCCAGCTCCCGCGCCTTCTCGACCGAGTCCACGCGTCCCTCGGGCACCCGGGCGAGCTCCGCCGCCTCCTCCTCGCTCAGCGTCGCGAGGTGCTCGGCCGCCAGGGCCGCGAGCGCGCCGGCCGAGGGAAGCTCGGGACCGCGCACCCGGTCGGCGCCGATGACGTCGGCGTACATGGCGCCGCCCGCGCCGATCACGGGCAGTTCCCCGGGCAGGTCGTGCGGCCGGTCCACGCGCGGCCCGTCGAGCCGCGTGCGCGGGTCGCCGTACCGCGCCCAGAAGACCTCCTTGCGCCGCGCGTCGGTCGCGACGAGGAACGGCCCGCTCTCCCGCGCGGCGTACGCGAGGGCGTCGAGCGTGCACACCCCGAACGCCGGCACACCGGCGGTCATGGCCAGCGCCGTCGCCGTCATCAGGCCGACCCGCAGACCGGTGTACGGCCCGGGGCCGGTCCCGGCGACGATGGCGGTGACGTCCTTGAGCGTCGCGCCGGACTCCCGCAGGACATGCTCGACGGCGGGTGCGAGGAGCTCTCCGTGCCGCCGCGCGTCGATCGTCGTCGACTCTGCCACCACGCGCTCGCCGTCGTGCAGCGCGGCGGTGACGGCGGGAGTGGCGGTGTCGAAGGCCAAGACAAGCACGAAGGTCAAGCGTAGTCGCTGTGTGGAGGCGGACGACCACGCCCGGGGCCGGTTGCGGCCGCTCGGTCACCGTCGCCGCGACGGGCTCGGCCCGCGCGGCCGCCGACGGCGTCAGGCGGCGCGGATCAGAGAGGCGTAGACGATGACGTTGTCGCGGTACTCGTGCCGCGACCAGTCGAAGTTCCCGCCGCAGGTGATCAGGCGCAGGCCGTCCTCGGTGTAGACGCGCTCGGCGGGGAAGTCGTCCTTCGGCACGCGCTCCACCGAGTCGACCCGGTAGGAGGCGGTCTTGCCGTCGCTGCGCACCACTTTCACGACCGCTCCCTCGCGCAGGTCGCGCAGCCGGTAGAAGACCGCGGGAGCGGTCTTGGTGTCCACGTGACCGATGATCACGGAGGCGCCGGGGTCGCCAGGCACGGCGCTGCCCGTGTACCAGCCCGCGGTGGACGGCTTGTCGAACGGCGGCAGTTCGACGTCGCCCTCGTCGGACAGGCCGAGCTTCATCAGAGGAGCCTTGAGGTGCAGCGCCGGGATGTCGATCCGCTTGGGGACGACGGAGGACCTGGCGGCGGGCTGGTCCGTCATCCCCTTGCCGCCGGCGACCGCGGCGAACACGAGCCCGGTGACCACCCCGGCGATGATCACCCCCCGGGTGGACAGCGCCAAGGTCAGGCTCCGGAGCGCCTGCGGGCCACGCCGACGCCGACGCCGAGCGCGGCCAGCAGCACGACGACGGTGACACCCGTCGGCAGGCCGGACTCGTCTTCGGGACCCCCTGCCGCCGTGCCGCCGCCGCCCGCGTGCGGCGCCCGGGTGGGAATCCTCGTGTGGTCCTCGGTGTGGTCGGGCTCCGGCGCGACGATCCTGAACGACGCGCTGCCGATGTCGTTGGTGGCCTCACAGCGCACCTGCACGCGGTAGCCGCCCGCCTTGGCCCCGGCCCTGATGGTCGCGCTGCCGCGCACCATCGGCACGGTCGCGGTCGGGGTGGCCGACGGCGGCGCCGGGGCCACCAGCGTGACGAGCCCGGTGAAGGCGTCGGATCGGGCGGTCGCCCGATATTCCGTGCCGCCCTGGGGCAGCGGGCACCTGGCGGTGATGTGGATGCTCTTGGTCGACCCGCCGACGATCCGCTTCGGATCGAGCTCCACCCGCACGTCCGGCCGCGAGACCGAGACGAGCGGTGTCGGCAGGGCCGGGGTCAGCGTCATCGTGGGGTCGGCGGAGACCGTCTCGGCCGACGCGGTGCAGCCCAGCGCGCCGAACAGTAAGGCTCCCCCGACGGCGACCTGCGTGATCCTGCTCAACGGCACACCTCTTCCACGCCGGTCCCTTACCCAGAAAATCCTTACCGACTCATGGCCGAGGATCTTCCTTCGTCTCGATGATCCACAGAAGCGCGGACAGGCGTCAAGGACTGTGCGGCGGACCGGTCTGGATCGCGTACGAACGGCGCCCGGCTTGTCCCCGCAGGTCCTTCTCCCACGTCAGAGTCCGGGTTGCGACCTTTTATGCGCCTCCGGGCGGCTCCGGGCGGCTCCGGGCGGCGGGCGCTCAGGCGAGGGAGAGCCCCGACCAGCGCGGGCCCGCACCCGTCACCCGTACGCGGCGCTCCTCACCCTCGGCGCCCCGCTCGACGTGGACCTCCAGGCGGTCGTCGGACAGGCCCTCCACCAGGCCCTCGCCCCACTCGACCACGGTCACCGACTCCTCCAGCGAAGCGTCGAGGTCGAGATCGTCCACCTCCAGCGTGCCGCCCAGCCGGTAGGCGTCCGCGTGCACGAGCGCGGGCCCGCCGGACAGGGACGGGTGGACCCGGGCGATCACGAACGTCGGGGACGTGATCGGCCCGCGCACCTTCAGGCCCTCCGCGATGCCCTGCACCAGCGTCGTCTTCCCCGCGCCCAGCGGCCCGCTCAGCACGACCAGGTCTCCGGGAGCGAGCAGAGCGGCCAGCCGCGCGCCCAGCGCCCGCGTCTCCTCGGCGGTCGTGGCCCGGAACTCGGCCGTGGTCACGTGCTCCCCCTCTCAGCACGCTTCAGCAGCTCGCGCAGCGCCTCGTTCACGGCGTCGGGACGTTCGAGCTGCACGAGATGCGATGTCTCCGGCACCGTGGTGAGCTGCGCGGTCGGCGCGGCCGCCGCGATCGCCCTGCTGTGGTCGAGCGGCGTCAGCCAGTCGCGTTCCCCCACGATTATCGCGGTGGGCACCTTGTTGAGCACGTCGAGCGCGGTGAGCTTGTCGTGCGTCATCAGCGCCGGATAGAAGTCGGCGATCACCTCGGAGGGGGTCGCCCTGATCATGGACTCGACGAAGTCCACGACGGTGGGGCTGACGTTCTTGGAATCGCCGAACGCGAGGTGACGCAGCGCCAGGAACGACAGGTCGGTGCCGGCCTCGCGGCCCCGGTCGACCAGCGCGCCGCTCCTGCGCATGATCGAGACGGCCGACGGCACCGCGACGTTGACGAGCTTGGAGACCAGGGCGGGCAGGCCGAGGGTGATCTCGGCGAGCTTGCCCGCCGAGGTCGCGATCAGCGACACGCCCCGGATCTTGTCGCCGAACAGCTCGGGCCGCCGCTCCGCCAGCGCCATGATCGTCATGCCGCCCATGGAGTGACCCACCACCACGCACGGCCCCGGGACGAGCTCCTCCAGCACCAGCGCGAGGTCCTCGCCGAGGCGCTCGATCGTGCAGTCGCTGGACAGCGCGCGGGCGGACTGGCCGTGGCAGCGCTGATCCCACAGCACCAGCCGGTAGGAGTCGCGCAGGTCGCGCCGCTGGTAGTGCCAGGAGTCCGAGGACAGGCAGTAGCCGTGGCACAGCACCACGGTCAGCGGCGCGTCCTCCACTCCGTCGATCTCGGCATGGATCTTCACGCCGTCCGAGGTCGTGAGCGTCACCGAACGTCCGTGCAGCTCGCCGAGGGGCTCACTCGCCTCCAGGTCCGGCCGCAGGCGGATGCGGCCGACGGCGTACCTCTTGGCGAGCGTGGCCGCCGCCACTCCCGCCGACGCCGCGCCGAAGACCGCTCCGGCGATCCCGACCTTGCGACGTGTGCTCATGCCTGCCCTCCTCGCAGCCGCGGCTCAGCGTCCATCCGTATGGACACGAGGCACGCGGGATCCGATCCTCGTCACGATCTCATGGGTAATCGTGCCCAGGGAATCCGCCCATTCCTGACAGGTCGGCTCGCCGTCGTCCCCGGGGCCGAAAAGGATCACCTCGTCCCCCGATTCCGCCGGATCGTCACCGAGGTCGATGACGAACTGGTCCATGCACACCCGCCCGGCGATCCGCCGCCGCCGGCCCGCCGCCAGCACCTCCGCCCGGTTGGTCGCGTTTCGCAGGATGCCGTCCGCATACCCGAGAGGGACGAGGCCAAGCGTCGTCTCACGCTCCGTGACGTACAGGTGCCCGTACGACACGCCCGAGCCCGGGGCGGCCCGCTTGACCTGCGCGAGCCTGGCCGTCAGCGTCATGGCGGGGCGCAGCCCGAAGTCACCCAGCTCGGGGATCGGGCTCAGGCCGTAGACCGCGATGCCCGTGCGGACCATGTCGTACCTTGCCCGCGGCAGCGTGACGGTCGCGGCCGAGTTGGCGAAGTGACGGATCGCGTCGCTCGGCACGCCCGCCTTGTCGGCGACGGCGAGCGCCTCCTCGAACGTCGCGAGCTGGCTCTCGATCGAGGGATGGCCCGGGATGTCCGCGCAGGCGAAGTGCGACCACAGCCCGGCGATCTCGATGGCCCCGCTCGCCCGCGCGGCGAGCGCGTGCTCGACCAGCGACGGCCAGTCCGCCGCCGTCGCGCCGCCGCGGGAGTTGCCGGTGTCGGCCTTCAGGTGCACGCGGGCGGTGCGCCCGGTGCGCCGGGCGGCCTCGACGATGTCGTCCACGACCCACGTCGCCCCGGCCGACAGCTCGACGTCCGCGAGCAGCGCGGCGTCCAGCGGCTCGCCGGGTGTGATGAGCCACGACATGACCGGCGCGGTGACGCCCGCCTCGCGCAGCGCCAGCGCCTCGCGGACGAAGGCCGTCCCGAGCCGGCTCGCGCCCGCCTCCAGGCACGCCTTCGCCACCGGCGCCGCGCCGTGACCGTACGCGTCGGCCTTGACGACGGCCATCATCTCGGCACCGGCGGCCGACTCGGCGAGCAGCCGCACGTTGTGCGTGATGGCGGACAGGTCCACGCGTGCCTCGGCCGGGGTGGCGGAGCGCACCGTTGAGAAGCTCATTTTTCCAGTGTGTCAGGTGGACCCGGGTGGATGCGCCCATCCTGACACCGCACGTCAGAGCGTACGCAGGGCCTCGGGCAGCGCCTGGGCGACGTCGAGGGCGGCGATCGGGGCCTGTCCGCCTCCCGCGACCCCGCCTCCGGCGGCCGTCCGCGCCGCCAGCCCGTGGACGTACGCCGCGCACGAGGCCGCGTCGTAGCCCGTCAGCCCGGCGGCGAGCAGGGCGCCCGCGATGCCCGACAGGACGTCGCCCGTGCCGCCCGTCGCCAGCCAGGGCGTCCCCGTGGTGTTGACCCGCACCGGCCTGTGCTCCTCCGCGACGAGCGTGGTCGAGCCCTTGAGCAGCACCGTCGCCCCCAGCTCCGCGGCGGCCCTGCGCACGTGTTCGAGCCGCCCGGCCTCGATGCGCTCGCGCGGCACGCCGAGCAGCCGCGACAGCTCCCCCGCGTGCGGCGTGAGCACGGTGGGAGCGGCCCGGCGCAGCAGCGTGCGGTCCTTGGCGACCAGCGTCAGCCCGTCGGCGTCCACCAGCACGGGCACCCCGGTGGACAGCACCGCGCGGGCCACCGCGTGCGCCTCCGGGCCCGTCCCGAGCCCGGGGCCGAGCACCCACGCCTGCACCCGGCCGACCTCGTCCAGCGAGCTCTTCAGCACCAGCGACGGGTCGAGCACGGTCGTGACGGCCTCCGGCCAGCGGGCCCTGACCAGCCGCACCGGCTCGGCGGAACTCGCGAAGCGGACCATCCCCGCGCCGGCGCGCACCGCGCCGCCGACCGAGAGCACGGCGGCCCCGGTGTACCTGTCGCTGCCCGCGGCGATCCCGACGACGCCCCGCCGGTACTTGTCGCTCTCCGCGCCCGGGCGGGGCAGCAGGTCGGCCACGTCGTCGGCGGTCAGCGCCGCCACCTCGGGATCCGGCAGGAAGGGCCCGAGGCCGATGTCCACCGGCTCGACCGCGCCCGCGTGGGCGGCGCCGGGATCGACCAGCAGACCGGCCTTGTACGCGCCGAACGTCACCGTCAGGTGCGCGCGGACCGCCGGTCCCTCGACCCGTCCGCTGCTCGCGTCCACCCCGCTCGGCACGTCGACCGCGACGACCAGGCCGCCGGCCTCGGCGGTCAGCTCCGCGAGCGTGCCGTACGGCTCCCGCAACGCCCCGCTGCCCCCGATGCCGACGAGGCCGTCCATGACGAGGTCGGCGTCGGCCAGCAGCTCGCGCGCCCCCGCGGCGTCGTAGGGATGCGCCCGGCCGCCCGCCTCCCGCAACGCGGCCAGGCCGCCCTCGTGGGTGCGCGAGCCGGCGAGGACCGCCTCCACCCGCGCTCCCCTGCGGGCCAGCCGGGCTCCGGCGTACAGGGCGTCGCCGCCGTTGTCGCCGCTGCCGATCAGCAGCGCCACGCGGGAGCCGTACACCCGGCCGCAGGAGCCGGTGAGCAGGTGCGCGCAGACCGCGGCGAGCCCGGCGGCGGCCCTGTCCATCAGCGTCCCCTCGGGGAGCCTCGCCATCAGCGCGAGCTCGGCGGAGCGGATCTGGTCGGAGGTGTAGGCGGTCCGCATGCGTCCGACGGTAGCCTGCCGGGTCGGCGATGGCGATCACCGTACGCCGGGCATCGGCGGGGAAATGCCGCTGCGGCACAAACGGCGGTCTTTCCCGCGGCCAGGCCTACAGCCCGTGCCGCTCCGTCCACGCGTTGATCGCCGCGGCGATGGCCTCCGGCCGGTCCTCCGGCGCGTGGTGGCCCGCCGGTCCGCAGTGCTCGACCTCCAGCCCCGCGATGTTCGCCGCGCACCAGGCGGCCATCTCCGGCCCGATGAGCAGGGTCGGCGAAGAGTCGAAGGTGAGCAGCAGTTTGGGAACGTCGTGGCTGCTCGCGAGCCACCCGCCGTACGTGCCGACGCGCTCGGCGACGTCGGCGGGCTCACCGTCGAGCGGCATCGAACGCGCCCACTCCAGCAGCGGGCGACGGCTGTCGCGCGTGGGGTACGGCTCCAGGTAGGGCCGCATGTCCTCCTCGCCGAGCGGCGTCAGCACCCCTCCGGTGAAGGCGGTCTCCACCATGAAGTTCCGGTCGAGCACGAGCGGCTCGCCCTCGAGGCTTCGGATGGCCCGCGCGCGGGCGCGCGGCGCCTCGCCCAGCTCGCTCCACGACATCGTGCGGACGATCGTCTCGAAGAAGGCGACGCCGCGGACCCGACCGGGGTGGCGGGCCGCCCAGTCGAAGGCGAGCGCCCCGCCCCAGTCGTGTCCGACGAGCACCACGTCCTCCAGCTCAAGCCGGTCGAACCAGGCGTCGAGGTAACGGGCGTGATCGGCGAATCGGTACGGCACATCGGGCTTGCCCGAGCGGCCCATGCCGATGAGGTCGGGGGCGAGCAGGCGGGCGCCGGCGCGGATCCCGGGTAGGACCTTGCGCCACAGGTGGGACGAGGCGGGGTTGCCGTGCAGGAAGACGAAGGGAGCACCGCTGCCGGTCTCCTCGTGGTACATGGCCGAGTCGAGCACGTCGATCGAAGGCATGGGAGGTCCTCACATTTCGTTCGTCCAACTAACGTTAGTAACACGAACAGATTAGATCGTTAGTCGGACTAATGCAATCGGTAAGATGAGGACATGAGCAGCGAGCCCGATATGGCCCCTCCCACGGCCCCCCGCATGGACGGGAGGACGGGAGCGGCCCGGTTGCGGAGCCTGCCGACCCGGCTTCTGTCACTGGCGGCGACGCACTCCGACCGCCTCGTCAACGAAGGACTCGCCGCCGCCGACGCCCGCAAGTGGCACTACGCGGTGCTCGCGACGCTGGAGGAGTCGGGCCCGGCCAGCCAGGCGGAACTGAGCCGCCGCACCGGCATCTACCGCAGCGACCTGGTCTCCGTCATCAACGAGCTGACCGATCGGGGCCTGGTGGAGCGCGCGCCGGACCCCGCGGACCGGCGCCGCAACGTCATCACGATGACCGAGCGGGGGCGCGCTCGCTTCGCCCGGCTCGACGAACTGCTCACCGAGCTGGAAGACGAGGTGCTCGCGCCGCTCGGCCCGGCCGAGCGCGACCAGCTCGCCCAGTTGCTCACCCGCATCGTGGACCACCACGCGCGCCGGGACGGCTGACTCCCCGGGATCCTCGCCCAGCGTTCCCGCTCAGGACTCGGCGACGACGTAGGCGACCGCCATGCCGCCGTCGTGCGACAGGGAGACGTGCCACCTGCGCACGCCGAGGTCACGGGCCACCTCGGCCGCCCGGCCCGTGATCCTCAGCTCGGGCCGGCCGTGTCCGCCGCGCACGACCTCCGCGTCCAGGTGCCGCAGGCCCGGCGGAACCCCGAGGGCCTTGGCCACCGCCTCCTTCGCGGCGAACCGCACGGCCAGCGACTCCAGCGGCAGCGCGCCCTCGGCATCGGTGAACAGCCGCCTCCGCAGCGCGGGCGTGCGCTCCAGGGCCGCGCCCAGGCGCGCCACCTCGACCACGTCCACCCCGATGCCCACGATCACAGCGCCAGCGTACGGCGCGACCAGTGACATGAAGTGAACGTCCTTCCCCGCCGCGCACCGAAGTAATCCATCGATTTTTGTCCACAGGCTGTGCACGACCCCGGGTGGGGGCACGGAAACGCCATGGCTACGCTTGCCGTCGTGGCAGATGGGGACGCGTACGTCGAGCTGAGCCGGGAGCAGTGGCGTGACCTGCGCAAGAACACACCGCTCACGCTCACCGAGGCGGAGCTGGAGGAACTGCGCGGCGTCCACGACCCGATCGACCTGTCCGAGGTCACCGACATCTACCTGCCGCTCACCCGGCTGCTGAACCTGCACTTCACCGGTTCGCGGCAGCGCGGCGCGGCCGTCGGCGCGTTCCTCGGCGAGCAGGACGCGCCTCCGCCGTACGTGCTGGGCATCGCGGGCAGCGTCGCGGTCGGCAAGTCGACCACGGCGCGGCTGCTGCACACGCTGCTCGCCCGCTGGCCCGAGCACCCCCGGGTCGACCTGATCACCACCGACAGCTTCCTGTACCCCAACAAGGTGCTCGAAGAGCGCGGGATCATGCACCGCAAGGGCTTCCCGGAGAGCTACGACCGGCGGGCGCTGGTGAGCTTCGTGGCCGACGTGAAGGCGGGCCGTCCCTCGGTGGAGGCGCCGGTCTACAGCCACCTGGAGTACGACATCGTGCCCGGCGCCGCGCAGACGGTGGACCGGCCGGACATCCTCATCGTCGAGGGGCTCAACGTCCTGCAGCCCGCGCCGCCGGACGCCCTGGCGGTCTACGACTACTTCGACTTCTCCATCTACGTGGACGCGCGGATGGAGGACATCCGCACCTGGTACGTGGAGCGCTTCCACAAGCTGCGCCGCACTGCCTTCTCCGACCCGAAGTCCTACTTCCGCCACATCGCGGCGCTGTCGCACGAGGAGGCGACGACGTTCGCCGAGAACGTCTGGCGGGAGATCAACGAACGCAACCTGGTGGAGAACATCGCCCCCACCCGTCACCGGGCCGGCCTGATCCTGCACAAGGGCTCCGGCCACTCCGTAAGACGGGTGCGGCTGCGCAGAACCTAAGTCGTGTCAGACACTCCTAGGATGCAGCCGTGCTGCATCTGCGGGTCATCTCCCCGTTCCAGCGGACCGACCAGGTCGTCGAGGTGTTCGACCGTACGCCGGGAGTCACGAACGTCGTGCTCCTGGCCAAGGCGGCCAGGAAACCGGAGGGCGACGTCGTGCTCGCCGACGTCGCCAGGGAGGCCGCCAACACGGTCATCGGCCGGCTCAAGGCGCTCGGCCTGGAGCAGGACGGCTCGATCACGGCCGAGGACATCGAGCTGTCGATCTCCCGGGGCGCGGCCGAGGCGGAGGAGCGGGCGCCCGGAGAGGGCGACGACGCGGTCGTGTGGGACCACTTCGAGCAGCGTGTGGCCCTCGACAGCCGCATCACGTGGGCGTTCCTGGCGTTCCTCGCCATCGCCACGCAGATCGCCGCGATCGGCGTCCTCATCCCCTCGCAGATCCTGATCGTCGGCGCGATGGTCCTCGGGCCGGAGTTCGGCGCGGTGGCGGCCGTCTCGTTCGGCCTGCTCCGCCGCCGGTGGCCGCTCGTCGGCACCGCGGCCCGCACGCTCGCCCTGGGCTTCGCGGCCGCGATCGCCGTCACCCTGGCCTGTGCCCTCGTCTCGCGGGGCCTCGGCTGGATCTCCCCCGACAGCCTGCGGCACCACGACGAGGTGCGCTTCATCGTGACGCCCGACCGGTGGTCGTTCATCGTGGCGCTGCTCGCCGGCGCGGCCGGGGTGCTCTCGATCACGGCGGGCAAGTCCTCCGCGCTGGTGGGAGTCTTCATCTCCGTCACCACCGTCCCCGCGGCAGGCTACATGGCCGTGGCCCTGGCGCTGTGGCGCTGGGACGAGGTCGGCGGCTCGGCGCTGCAGCTTCTCGTCAACATCGCCGGGATGGTCGTCGCCGGCACGCTGACGCTGTTCCTCCAGCGCGCGCTGTGGTCCCGGTATGGCGGCGGTCGGGCGACGGGCGCGACGAGGCATACCTGAGGCGTAGGCGGGTTCCTCCATCAGACGGAGGCCCGGCGGACGTCACGCCCAGTAGGGTCGGATCATGACAGCGAGCGCGACCCCATGCTTCGCGACCGAGGGGCTGACCAAGCGCTTCCCCCGCGTCACGGCGCTCGACGACCTCACGGTCGCCGCCGGAACCGGCGTGACCGGCCTGGTGGGCGCCAACGGCGCGGGCAAGTCGACGTTGATCAAGATCCTGCTCGGCCTGCTCCCCCCGACCTCCGGGCGTGCCTCGGTGCTCGGCTTGGACACGGCCACCCAGGGACTGGAGATCCGGCGCGTGGTCGGCTACATGCCCGAGCACGACTGCCTGCCCCCGGACATATCGGCGACCGAGTTCGTGGTGCACATGGCCCAGATGTCCGGGCTGCCGCGTACGGCGGCCCGCGAGCGCGCCGCCGACACCCTGCGTCACGTCGGGCTGGACGAGGAGCGCTACCGCCCGATGGGCGGCTACTCCACCGGCATGCGGCAGCGGGTCAAGCTCGCCCAGGCCCTCGTCCACGACCCGAAGCTGGTCTTCCTCGACGAGCCCACCAACGGGCTCGACCCGCAGGGCCGCGACGACATGCTCGCGCTGATCCGGCGCGTCGGCACCGAGTTCGGCATCAGCGTGCTGGTCACCTCCCACCTGCTCGGCGAGCTCGAGCGGGTGTGCGACCACGTCATCGTCATCGACGGCGGGCGGCTGCTGCGCTCCTCGGCGATCCGGGAGTTCACCCGGGCCGAGCAGACCATCGCGGTGGAGGTCGAGGAAGGGCAGCAGCGGCTCGCCGAGCGTCTGACCGCGGGCGGCGAGACGGTCGCCGCGCAGGGCAGGCTGCTGACGGTCCAGGTGTCCGCCGACGACCCCGGCCGCACCTACGACGCCGTACGCGACGCCGTCTGCGACCTCGGCCTCAGCCTCCTGCGGCTGGAGCAGCGCCGGGGCCGCATCGAGGACGTCTTCAAGGAGCCGGTGGCATGACGACAGAGCCGACCGCGGTCATCCACGACATCGGATACCGCCACTACGACGGCGTACGGCTGGGACGCGGCCGGGCGACGCTCGCCCTCGGCGTGCAGAGCCTGCGCGGCGTGTTCGGGCTCGGCCGCACGGTCCGCGCCAAGATCATGCCGTTGCTGCTAGTCGCGATCATGCTGATGCCGACGGTCGTGTCGATCGGCGTGATGGCGCTCGCCAAGCAGTTCGTCATGCCCTATCCGAACTACGCGGTCTTCATGCAGGCGGTGATCGCGGTCTTCCTGGCCGCACAGTCGCCGTACCTGGTCGCGCCGGACCTGCGCTTCCGTGTGCTGCCGCTGTATCTGTCCCGCCCGCTGACCGTGACCGACTACGTCCTGGCGAAGCTGGCCGCGCTCGCGGTCGCGCTGTTCGGCCTGCTGGCCGTGCCGCTGACGATCGAGTTCGTCGGCGAACTCCTGGTGGACCTGCCCGGGCCCCCGCACACCGCCGATTACCTCGGCGCTCTGGGCGGCGCGGTCCTCCACGCGGTGCTGCTGTCCTCGGTGGGCATCGCCCTCGCGTCGTTCACCCCGCGCCGCGGTCTCGGCGTCGCGTCGGTGATCGCGTTCTACATGTTCACCGCCGCCGTCTCGGGGATCTTCGCCGGCGTGCTGATCTCGTCGGGACGCGACGATGTCGCCGGATGGGCCCTGCTCCTCAACCCGTTCTTCCTCGTCGACTACGCCCAGTCGGCCCTGTTCGGCACCGAGCCCGTCAACACAGAGATGGCTCCGCCCGGCATCGCATCCTGCCTCATCCTGCTGGCCGTGGTCGTCCTGGCCGTGACGGGCGTCCTCCTGCGCTACCGGAAGGCGGCGTCGTGACCACCACAAGCTCTCCCGTGACCACCCGTCAGGGCGTGCTCGAACTCGCCCAGGTGTCCCGCTGGTACGGCAACGTCGTGGCGGTCAACGACGTCACGATGACGATCGGGCCCGGCGTCACCGGCCTGCTCGGGCCGAACGGCGCGGGCAAGTCGACGCTGCTGCACATGATGGCCGGGTTCCTCGCGCCGTCCAACGGCACGGCGACCCTCGACGGCCGGCGCATCTGGCACAACCACGAGATCTACCGGCAGATCGGCCTGGTCCCCGAGAAGGAGGCCGTGTACGGCTTCCTCACCGGATGGCAGTTCGTGCTGTCGTCGGCCCGGCTGCACGGCCTGCCCTCGCCCGCCGACGCGGCCCGGCGGGCCCTCGATCTGGTGGAGATGACGGACGCCTCCGGCCGCCGCGTCGAGACGTACTCCAAGGGCATGCGGCAGCGGGTCAAGGTCGCGGCGGCCCTCGTCCACGACCCCCAGGTGCTGCTCCTGGACGAGCCGTTCAACGGCATGGACCCCCGGCAGCGGCTCCACCTCATGGACCTCGTGCGCCGCATGGGCGAGGAGGGCCGGACGATCCTGTTCAGCTCGCACATCCTCGAAGAGGTCGAGCGGGTGGCCCACCACATCGAGGTCCTGGTCGCGGGGCGGCACGCCGCGTCGGGCGACTACCGCGAGATCCGGCGCCGCATGGCCGACCGGCCCCATCTGTTCCGGGTCAGGTCGAGCGACGACCGGCGCCTGGCCGCCGCGCTCATCGGCGACCCCTCCTCCAGCGCGGTCTCGCTGACCGAGCAGGGCGTCGAGGTCCAGGTGACCGACTACGCGCGCTTCACCGCGCTGCTGCCGCGGATGGCGCGCGACCTCGCCGTACACCTGTGGCAGGTCTCCCCCACCGACGAGGACCTGGAAAGCGTCTTCTCCTACCTCATTTCCGGGAGTTCTCGATGAACACGGTGGTGGCGGACATCACCTACCGGGCCATGCTCGGGCGCAAGCGGATCTGGCTGCTGATTCTGCTGCCGGTGGCGCTGGTCGCGCTCGCCGCGCTGCTCAGGCTGGTCAACGGCCAGGACGAGCAGACGGCCGTCCTTCTGATGAAGAGCTTCGCGATCGGCACGATGCTGCCGCTGCTCGGGCTGATCGCCGGGACGGGCGTGATCGCGCCGGAGATCGAGGACGGCACGATCATCCACCTGCTGGCCAAGCCGATCTCGCGACCGGTGATCGCGGTGACGAAGTTCGTGGTCGCGGCCTCCCTCGTCGCGGTGCTCGCGGCCGTCTCGACCTTCGCCGCCGCCTACCTCCTGACCGGCTCGGAGTCGGGCGTCGCGACCGGTTTCACCCTCGGGGCGCTGTTCGGCGGCATCGCGTACGCCGCGGTGTTCCTGCTGCTGGGCGTGCTCACCCGCCACGCGGTCGCGGTCGGCGTGATCTACGCCCTCGTGTGGGAGGGCGTGGTCGGCGGCTACGTGCCCGGCGCGCGGAAGTTCTCCATCCAGCAGTGGGCCCAGTCGCTCGCCGACCAGGTCTCCTCCTCGCCCTTCTTCTCCACCGAGGTGACGCTCGGCTTCGCCGTACCGGCGATGGTCATCGTCACGATCGGCGCCGTCGTCTGGACCGGCCAGCGCCTGCGCTCCCTCTCCCTGACCGGCGACGACTAGCTCTGCGGTGAGCCGGCGGCGCTATGCGGCGGGGTCCGGGGACAGGACCCGGGCGAGCCACTCCGTGCGTGTCCGCCGGGCCGTGGCCGAGATCCGCGCCTGCGGATACAGGGCGTCGAATCCGTGGAAGCCGCCCGCCCAGATGTGGAGTTCGGCCTGACCGCCGGCCGCCCAGATGCGGGTGGCGTAATCGGCGTCCTCGTCGCGGAAGACCTCGGCGGAGCCGGTGTCGATGTAGGTGGCCGGCAGGCCCGACAGGTCGTCCGCCAGCGCGGGCGAGACGTACGGGGGCACCTCGTCGCCGGTGAGGTCACCGAGGACGGAGCGCCATCCGAACTCGTTCATCTCGCGGGTCCAGACGCCGGGCCCGCCGGAGAACTGGCGGCTCGACGTGCTGGTGTTGCGGTGGTCGAGCATGGGGCAGATCAGCATCTGCGCGGCGATCGGCGGGGTGCCGCGGTCGCGGGCCAGCAGGGTGACGCCGGCGGCGAGGCCGCCGCCCGCGCTCGCGCCCGCGACGACGATCCGGGCCGGATCGATGCCCAGTTCGGCGGAGTGCCCGGCGGTCCAGAGCAGCCCCTGGTAGCAGTCGTCCACCAGGGCGGTGCCGGTCGCCTCCGGTGCGAGCCGATACTCAACGGAGACCACGACCGCGCCGAACCGGTCGAGCCACTCCAGCGGGATGTCGATCTGCGAGAAGCGGTCGCCCATGACCATTCCACCCCCGTGCATCCAGTAGACACAGGGCGCAGCGGTGGCGTTGTGGGGGCTGAAGATCGACAGGGGGATCGGGGTGCCGTCCGCGGCGGGCACGGTGACCTCGCGCCGGCCGGCCTGCCGGTGGGCGAGGAGGGCGTCGACGGGTGCCGACGGGAGCCGGCGCAGTTGCGCGAGTACTTCCGGGGTGAGCTGGGACATGAGGGGCATGCCGGCCAGCAGCTCGCGCAGTTCGGGGTCCAGGCCGGGTCGTGCCGGGGTCATGGTCGCTGCCTTTCATGGGGTGGTGCAGGACGGACGGTAGGGCGGGGCGAGGCCGGCTGAGCGATCGGCGGGGTCAGAAGGCGGCCTTGCCGAGCACCGGGACGTAATCGGCGTATTCGGACTCCTTAGCCAGCAGTCCGCCGATCCGCGCCACGATGGCCTGGGCGGCCTCGCCGGCGAAGATCCGGTGGTGGTCCTCCTCGCTGGTCCAGCCCTCGATGACGTGGACGACGTCCGGGTCGGACGCGGAACGGGAGACCAGGTAGACGACGCAGTGCTCGCTCGCGCCGGGGCTGCCCTCGTCCAGCCCGGTCAGCAGCACGTCGATCAGCCGGTCGCCCATTCCGGGTCTGGCGGTCAGGGTGGCGGCGAAGCCGTCCCGACGGGACCACCGCCATCGACGGCGTCCTCATCTCGAAGGTCGATCGGTCGGATCCGCCGGCGCCCTCGATGTCCGGCACCGTGCTGGCGGTCATCGCCCAGGGCGCCAAACGCCTCGCACTGGGCGACCGGATCTTCGAGTACGGCGCCGGGCAGTTCACCCAGGCGGACCCCGAGCGGCCGGCGCTGGGCTTCGGTCTCACCCTGGAACCGTCCGCCGTCGCCGAGTTGCTGCTGCGGGCCGGGCCCGGAGACGCTCCCCCCACCGGCGGAGGCGCGGCGCCGGGGATCGCCGTCAGCGACGCTCCGGCTCCGCTACTCGACGCGGTGGTCCGGCTGCTGCGCCTGCTCGACGAGCCCCGCGACCGGGCCGTGCTGGCCCCGCTGGTCAAGCGCGAGATCCTGTGGCGCCTGATCACCGGCGAGCAGGGCGCGACCGTTCGCCAACTCGGCCTCGCCGACAGCGGCCTCAGCCACATCTCCCGGGCCGTGCGCTGGATCCGCGAGCACTACGCGCGGCCCTTCCGCGTCGAGGATCTGGCGAGGCTGTCCGGCATGAGCGTCTCCGCCTTCTACCGCAACTTCCATGCGGTGACCGCGATGAGCCCTATCCAGTTCCAGAAGCCGATCCGTCTGCAGGAGGCCCGGCTGCTGCTCGCCACCCACCCGGGAGACGTCACCGGAGTCGGCCACCGCGTCGGCTATGACAACCCGTCACAGTTCAGCCGGGAATACCGCCGCCAGTTCGGCGCACCTCCAAGCCAGGACGCCGCCCGCCTGCGCCGAAGCGTCCACGGCCCCGCAGGCGTCCTTCCATGAGCGGAACTCGCGCCCGTTCAGCGCCTCGCCCCACACCGGCGCTCTCGTGTCCACTGGTCACCGGCGCTGCGCGGATCGCCAAGGGCGGCGGCGCGCGGTGCGAGATCGAGGTCCTCTCCTGAGTCAGGCGGGTCAGGCGGGTCAGGCGGGTTCGTCCGCCGACGTGACCGGCGGGAGGGGCAGCGGGCGGTCGAGAAGGAACGTCATGAGCAGGTCGCGGTAGAGGTCAGGTTGGCCGTTCGCGATCGAGTGCCCCGCGCCGCGCACGTAGACGAGGGTCGACTCGGGAAGCGTACGCCGGTACTCGTAGGTGACCGCCCATTTCAGGTAGTCGCACTCGCCGCGCACGATGAGCGTGGGCACATGAACGGTCCGCAGCTTCGGACGCGGGTCGGGGACGGTGGTGGCGTCGGCGGACGTCATCTGATTGGCGTAGAAGCCGGGCGGATTGTCGTGGACGGGGGCGGGCGCGCTTCCGGGGCATCCGGTGGCGTCCTTGGCCGTGATCAGCAGTTCGCGGAAGTACGCGTCGGCCTCGGCGTCGGGCACGAGTGCGTGCGCGGCAGCCGGGTTGACCTGGAGCAGGAGCGCTTGGAGGAGGAACCGGGGATCGGAGGTCAGCTCGTCGGCGCGTTCGGCCTGGGCCGGGGGGAGACGGTCCCAGGGACCGCCCGTCCCGTCGGGAAAGGCCGGTTCCCAGATCGCGCCCGGTGAGGTGAGCACGGCTTTGGCGACGTGGCTGGGATGGGCGGCCATGTACGCCGCCGAGAGGGTCCCGCCCCATGACCTGCCCACGAGGATGACCTTCTCGGCGTGTATCGCGCGGCGGATCGCCTCCAGATCGGCGACGTGCCGGGCGACGGTGTAGCCGGTCACGTCGGCCAGCCGGGTGGAGCGGCCGGCGCCGACCTGGTCATAGGCGTAAACGTCGAAACCGGCCGCGGCCAGCTCCTGCCCGGCCTCCGGGACGCCCTCTCCGGGGGTCCCGGGGCCGCCGTGCAGGAAGATCACGGGTGTCGGGCGCGGCTTACCGGACGCGGCGATCTTCACGTAGGCGATGCGGGATCCCGTGGGCAGGTCCCAGTGGGAGACGCCGGGCGGGGCCGCGGCCGTCGGCGGCACGGGGAAGGAGCGCATCACCGTGAGGGCCGCGGGCCCGGCCGTCACGAGCACGACGCCGGCGACGTACGGCCACAGCGCCCGCGGGCAGCCGAGCCGCCTTGTCGCGGCCCGCCCGAACACCCAGGCGGTCGCCGCCGCCGCAACGACGCCGGCCGCGGAGAACACCATCACGGCCGGGACGGCGGCGGCCGTCCCGGCGAAGGCCGCCGTCCCGGCCACGGCTGCCGCGATCACCCCGGCGAGCGACAACGCGCCGCCGGACAACAGATTGGATCTCATGCGAGCCACGCTAGGAAGCCGAACCCCCGTCGACCTCCTCCCGCGGAACCGTCGTCACCCCCGCCGTACGGCGGGGGTCAGCGCCTGCCCGGGCGGATCAGGCCGGTCTCGTATGCCGCGATGGTCGCCTGGAGGCGGTCGCGGACGCCGAGCTTGGCGAGGATCACGGCGACGTGATCCTTGACGGTCGAGGGGCTGATCCGGAGAACCTCGCCGATCTCGGCGTTGGTGAGACCGCGGGCGACATGCGTCAGCACCTCGGTCTCGCGCCGGGTGAGCGTCCCGAGGACGGCGGCGTCACGAGGTTCCGGCTCGGACGCGAACCGATCGATGAGGCGTCGGGTGACCCCCGGATCGAGGAGGGCGTCTCCGGAGGCGACCACCCGGACCGCGTCGGCGACCCGCTCCGGCTCGGCATCCTTGAGCAGGAATCCGCCGGCGCCGGCCCTCAGCGCCGAGAACACGTACTCGTCGAGGCCGAACGTCGTCAGCACCACCACCCGCGTGCCCGGCGCCTCTGCTCCGATCCGGGCGGTCGCCCGCAACCCGTCCAGGCCCGGCATCCGGATGTCCATGAGCGCCACATCGGGCCGCAGCGACACGGCCAACGCCACGGCGGCCTCCCCATCCGCGGCCTGGCCCACGACGCTCAGATCGGGTTCGGCGTCCAGGACCGCCGCGATGCCCGCCCGCACCACCGCCTGGTCGTCGGCGACCGTCACCCTGATCAAGGGAGCACCTCCGGAAGCCACACCCTCACCATCCCGTCCCCGGCGCCGGAGACGCTGCCCCCGGCCGCGTCGGCCAGCGCCCGAACCCGCCGATCCCCGCCCGTGGCGGCGGAAGGCCCCGAGACCGCGACGCCGTCGGCGCGGCAGGTCACGGTGATCTCCCGCTCATCCCGTGTGCAACCGCGCAGCATCGACTCGGCCACTCTGAACGCGGCGACCTCCACGCTGGGGGACGCTTCGCGGCGGGCTCCGGCGTACCTGACGGTGCCCTGGTGCCGCACGGCGAGCAGGGCGATTCCGGCGATGGTCGGGGGCGGGTCGTCGCCGCTTCGGCCGCGCAGTTCGCTGAGCGACTCCCTGAGCGCGGCCAGCCCGGCCCTGGCCTCGGCCAGCACAGTGTCCAGCCGGCCCGCGTCCGCCGCGACCACGATGGCTCCGGCATGTCGCAGGGCCGTACGGCGCAGGCCCGCCGCCAGCCGGTTCCGCTCCGCCAGCACGACCGTCGCCGTCTCGCGGCCGAGCAGATCCCGCTCCCGCGCCACGGCCGCATGGCGCCGCGCACGTCTTGACCTCATCGTCAGGCCGAGCGCCCAGGCCGCCGCCGACGGGACGGCGACCCCCAGGGCCAGCACCGCCCATGCGGCTGCCCGGTTTCCCACGATCCCCGGCCCGCACGCCAGAGCAAGCCCGCCTACCGCCCCCACAGCCGCCGTGGCGAGAGCACCCCACCGCCGGCGTTCGCGAGGGCCGTACGCGCCCAGCGCGTAGAGCAGCGCCAGCTCGACCCACAGGCACCACAGGAACACGTCCCCTGCGGGCTGCCTCGTCCAGCCGGCGAGTCCGGCGGCGAGCAGGACCGGATAGACCGACAACGCCGCCGTCAGGCTGAAAAGCGGCGCCCGCCTGCGCAGGCCGAGCGGCAGGGCGTGCGCGAAGAAGAGCGGCACCAGCAGGGCGGCCTCTCCGGGGAGGCTCTCGGGCGTGTCGGTCGTCAACAGGCTCGTGCCGATGGACAGCGCCACCGCGAGGATCGCAAGCGCGGCGTCGAACGCCTGCCGGCCACGCCATTCGTACAAGGTTGATGCCGGGCGGTCGTCAAGGGCGAGCGGGAGGTCGGCGCGCACGGCCCATCCCCGGCCTTCCGGGCCCGCGGACAGGAACCCTCCACAGGCGGCCACCGCCGTTCTGAGACCGGCAAGCCCGTATCCACCCCCCAGTCCACGTGCCACGTCCGCGTTGTCCACGGCCGGCTCGCCGAGATCGTTGACGATCGTGACGACGAGACGGCCGGGCTCACGGTCGACGCCCACCCGCACGTCGCCTCCCGGCGCGTACCGCAGGGCGTTGGTCAGCGCCTCGCGAACCACCCGGCATGCGACGGCGGCGATCTCGGGCGGGGCGCTCCCGGCTGTTCTGAGGTAGGTGAGACGCAGCTCCGGCCACGTGGCGACCAAGGCGTCCACGTCGGCGAGATCGGCCGAGCCGGCGCCGGCGTCGCTGGTGGTCAGCCGCTCCAGTTCCCGAGTGGCCAAGCGGCCGGTCTCAGCGGCATACCGGGCCGCCTCCGCCGCAAGAGCCGGGTCGGCGAGGTGCAAGGCGGAGGCGGCGCCGACCACGATGCCGGTAAGTCTGTGCGCGGCCGTGTCGTGAAGTTCGGCGGCGAGCCGGTGCCGCTCGGCCTCGGCGGCCACTCCCGGCACATCGGGCGCGGCCGCGCGGAAGACGGCCACGGCCCGGCGTGCCGCCCGTCCGCGCCTGCGCGCCCTGCCCAGGGCCCAGGTGACCGCGGCGAGGCCGGCGGCCAGCAGTGTCACACCGGTGACGGACCTGGGTGACTCCCCGAGGACGCCCGCCGTCCCCGCCGTCAGCGCCGACACGACCACGACACCCGCAGCGGCCACCCCTGCCGTCCGCCGCAGAGCCAGGCCGTACAGAGCCACGGTCACGATGAGCGGCACGACCCACACCAGCCAGCCCCACAGCACGTCGAGCAAGCCTAACCATCCCGCGCGTGACAGCACAGACGGGCGTACGGCCGTCTCCCTGTCAAGAGGCGCGGCAGCCGGTGTGCCAGGCCGTGGCCTGGCTCAAGACAGGACGCGGGTCAGTTCGACCCGGGAGCGCACGCCGAGCCTGGCGAAGATGTTCCTCAGGTGGTGCTCCACCGTGCGCGGGCTGATGAACAGCCGGGCCGCCACCTCGCGGTTCGTCGCGCCCTCCGCCACGAGGGTGGCGATCTGGAACTGCTGCGCCGTCAGCAGCCGGCCGGCCTCGGAGCGGGAACCCGAGGGCCGCACCGACTCCCCGGCCGCGCGCAACTCCGCGCGGGCGTGCTCGCTCCACAGGCGGGCGCCGTACCGCTCGAACGTCTCCAGGGCGCTGTGCAGGTGCTCGCGAGCCGCACTGGGGCGGCGCGACCGCCGGAGCACGCCGCCGTACAGCAGCCGCGTGCGCGCGGTCTCGAACGCGCACGCCCCCTGGCGGTGCAGTTCCAGCGCCTGTGTGAAGCGCTCTGCGGCCTCGGCCGGGGGCGCGAGCAGCGCGTGGCACCGGGCCGCCAGCGCCAGCCGGTCGGGGTCGCGGGTGCTGTCGGCCCAGCGCTCCAGCATGACCAGCGCGTCCCCTGCCTGACCGATGTCCCCGGTGCGTACGGCGCTCTCGACGAGCAGCGGCGTCGCCATCACCCGTACGACGAGGGGGTCGCCGGTGCGGGCCACCGTACGCAGGCGGTTCACCGCGTCGGCGTGGCGGTTCGCCGCGACGTCCAGATGGGCCAGGGCCAGCGTGCCGAGCGCCTCGGCCACGCTGACGCCGTGGGCGGCGGCCAGCTCGACGGCGCGCGCCGCCCGCAGGGCGCAGGTCTCCTCGTCGCCCGCGACGGCGGCGGTGAACGCGAGCCAGGCGAGATGCTGGGCGCCGCTGGTGGCCCGGCCCGTCTCCTGTGCCAGGCGCAGGCCGTCCATGGCGTTGGCCGCGACCGCGTCGTAACGGCCGCTCCACAGCTGGGCCTGGATCAGGATCTCCAGCATCTGCGGCATGCTGGCGACCGCGCCGTGGGCGCGCGCCACCTCGACCGCCCGGGACGCCAGTGTGAGCGCGTCGGCGCCGTTGCCGAGCAGGAGGTTCGCGACGCCGCCCCACACGAGCACCGAGGGGCTGCCGGCCGAGGGCGGCACCATCACCTCGGTGGCGACGCGGCGCAGCGAGGCGGTCGCCTCGCGGTGCCGGCCCCGGAACGTCGCGGCCATGCCGGCGAGATACTCCAGCGCGAGGCGTGTGACGTGGTCGTCGTCGGGCCGCCGCAGGGTCTCGGCCCGCCGTGCGATCGCCAGGAACCGGCGGTTGTCCCCCGCCAGGTAGCTCGCCTCGCCCGCCCGGACCAGCGCGCGTACGGCCTGCTCCCGGTCGGTGTGCAGCAGCCGCTCCGCGGCGGCGAGCAGCGTGTCGCAGGCGCTGTCGGTCTTGCCCGCGCGCAACTCCAGACTGCCCCTGACCAGTTCGGCGCGGCCGCGCACCTCGGCGCCGGCCGCGAGCGTGTCGATCCTGGACAGCAGCGACCTCGCCCGCTGCGGCTGTCCCGCCTGCCAGGCGTGCCGGGCGGCGGCGGCCAGCCGTGCGGCCTTGGCCTCGCCCTGCCCGGTGAGCTCGGCCGCCCGTTCGAGGGCGCGGAACGGCTCGGGGAAGGCCGCCGCCTTCGGCGCCGCCGCGAGCGCGCGTACGAGGTCCTCGGCGAGCCTGTCGGGGGGACCGTCGAGGGCGGCGGCGCGGTGCCAGGCCCGCCGCAGCCGCTGGTGTTCCCCATCGAGAAGGCTCGCCAGCAGGCGGTGGGCGGCCCGCCGCCGGACGAGGGACGCCTCGGCGTACGCCACGTGCCGCAGGATCGGGTCGGCGAGGTCGAAACCGCCGTCCGGCGACTCGACGACGACGCCCGCGGTCTCCGCCGCCTCCAGGGCCGCCAGCCCCGACCGCGACTCCGCCGCGCGCACCAGCGTGACCGCGTCGATGCCGGGATCGGCCGCGACCAGCAGGACGAGGTCGGCGGTGTCGGCGGGCAGGCCGCGGAGCCGGTCGGCGTGCGCCCGCCACAACCGCCCGCCGCGCGGCGGCGTCTCGGGCGGCGGCGCCGAGCCCTTGCGGTGCGCGTCGGTCAGCGAGCCGGCGAGTTCGGCCAGCGCGAGCGGGTTGCCCCGGGCCGCCCGGACCAGCGCCGCGCGCAGGTCCCCAGGAACACCTTCGGGGATCAGGTCGTCGAGCACCTGCAGGGACGCCCGCTCGTCGAGCGGGTCGAGCGGCAGCGACGGCAGGTCGCCGGGGGCCGTCCCGGGCTCCGCGGAGGTGAGCAGCACGGCGACGGGGGCCGCGACGGCTCGGCGGGCCACGAAACAGATCGCCTCCCGGCTGGGGGCGTCGAGCCACTGGAGGTCGTCGGCGCACACCAGCACCGGGCGCCCGGCGGTCTGCAGGAGCCGCAGCAGCGCGGCGGGCAGCGCCAGGCCACCCGTGCCGGTGCCCGTCCGCAGCGCCTCGACGAGCATCGCCGAGGCGGCCGCCGACGCCGAATCGGCCGCGTCCAGCCGGTCCGCTATCGGGCGGAGCAGGGCGTGCAGCCCGGCGTACGGCAGGTGGGTCTCGGCTCTGGCGCCCTGGGCACGGAGCACGAGGAACCCCTGCTCGTCCGGGGTTCCGGTGGCCGCGTGCGCGGCGGCGACGTCGAGCAGCGCGGTCTTGCCCGCACCAGGTCCACCGAGGAGGAGCAGGCATCCGCCCGCACCGGCCCGGGCCCGGTCCACGAGCGCGCGCAACGCGTCCGACTCCTTGTCACGACCCCTTAACGCCCCCGACCGAACACCGGTCAAATAAGACATGAATCAGTGTTACGCGCATATTACGCAATTGAGAAGGGCTTCCAATTAGGAACCCCGCCGGGCACGCACCCGGCGGGGTCCTTGGGAGTGGTGACGCGTGGGGCGTCAGCCGCAGACCGCGCGGACGACCTCCGCGAGGCGGTCCGCCACGGCCTTGGCCTGGTCGTGCGACTCGGCCTCGACCATGACCCGGATCATGGGCTCGGTGCCGCTCGGGCGGATCAGCACGCGGCCGGTCTCCCCGAGCTCGGCCTCCGCCTCGGCGACGGCCGCCCGCAGTTCGGGTGCGGACGCCTTCGCCTTCGCCACGTCCCGGACGTTGACGAGCACCTGCGGCAGCTTCGTCATCACCGACGCGAGGTCGGCGAGGGAGCGGCCCTGGCGGGCCACCTCGGCCATCAGATGGAGCGAGGTGAGCAGGCCGTCCCCGGTCGTGGCGTGATCCAGCATGATCACATGACCGGACTGCTCGCCGCCGAGGGTGTAGCCGCCGTCCTGCATCGCCTCCAGGACGTACCGGTCGCCGACCGCGGTCTCCACCACGGACAGGCCGGCCTCCCGCAGGGCGAGCTTGAACCCCAGGTTGGACATGACCGTCGCGACGACCGTGTCCTTGGCGAGGCGGCCGTCGGCGTGCATCGACAGGGCCAGGATCGCCATGATCTGGTCGCCGTCGACCTCCTCGCCCGCGCCGGTGACGGCGAGGCAGCGGTCGGCGTCGCCGTCATAGGCGATGCCCAGGTCGGCGCCGCCTTCGAGGACGGCCTTACGCAGCGCGGCCAGGTGGGTCGAGCCCACGCCGTCGTTGATGTTCAACCCGTCCGGGGCGGCGCCGATGGTCTCCACGGCCGCGCCGGCGCGCAGCAGCGCCTCCGGGGCGACCATGTGCGCCGCGCCGTGCGCGCAGTCGACGACGACCCGCAGCCCGTCGAGCCGGTGGGGCAGGGTGGTCAGCAGGTGAGAGACGTATCGATCGGCCTCGCCGTACGCCTCGCGGACCCGGCCGACCGACGAACCGACCGGACGGTCCCACTTCTCCCCGAGCCGTTGCTCGATCTCGTTCTCCACCGCGTCGGGCAGCTTGTAGCCGCCGCGGGTGAAGAACTTGATGCCGTTGTCCGGCGCGGGGTTGTGCGACGCGGAGAGCATGACGCCGAGGTCGGCCCCCAGCGCGTTGGTCAGGTACGCGACCGCCGGGGTGGGCAGCACGCCGAGCCGCAGGACGTCCACGCCAGACGACGCGAGGCCGGCGACCACGGCGGCCTCCAGGAACTCTCCTGAAGCCCGCGGGTCCCGGCCTACGACGGCGATCGGGCGGCCGCGCCGCCCGACACTGCCATGGAACGCCCCGGCGTCGCCGAGCACATGCGCGGCGGCCACGGACAGGTCCATGGCCAGCTCCGCGGTGAGGTCGCGCCCGGCGACCCCACGTACCCCGTCGGTGCCGAAGAGGCGCCCCCGAGAGGAGGCGCCTACGGGCTCCTGCGACATTAACGCTTGCTGTACTGAGGAGCCTTGCGGGCCTTCTTGAGGCCGTACTTCTTCCGCTCCGTGGCGCGGGCGTCACGGGTGAGGAAGCCGGCCTTCTTCAGCGGCGGGCGGTTGACCTCGGCGTCCAGCACGGCGAGCGCGCGGGACAGGCCCATGCGCAGCGCGCCGGCCTGGCCGGTCACGCCACCGCCGTCGATGCGGGCGATGACGTCGAACGCGTCCTCGGCGCCGAGCACGACGAACGGCTCGTTGATCAGCTGCTGGTGGACCTTGTTCGGGAAGTAGCTGTCCAGCGAGCGGCCGTTGATCGTCCACTTGCCGGTGCCCGGCACGATGCGGACACGGGCGATGGCCTCCTTGCGGCGGCCGGTGCCGTACGAGTTGCCCGTGGTGACGGGCTTACGCACGGCGCCCTCGCCGGCCGGGGCCGACTCGGTGGTGTACTCGGAGGGGAACTCCTCCGCGGTGTAGTCTTCCGGCTCGCCCTCGACGAGCGTCTCGATACCGGTGGGCTCGGCCACGGTTCTCCTCTTAACTTTCCTGGCTCGCGATTACTGGGCGATCTGGGTGATCTGGAAGGGCACCGGCTGCTGGGCCTGGTGCGGGTGCTCGGTGCCGGCGTAGACCTTGAGCTTCTTGGCCATCTTGCGGCCCAGGGCGTTCTTGGGAAGCATGCCGCGGACGGCCTTCTCCACGGCCCGGTCCGGACGCTTCTCCATGAGCTCGCCGTAGCTGACGGCACGCAGACCGCCGGGGTAACCCGAGTGGCGGTACGCCTTCTTCTGCTCGAGCTTGTTGCCGCTCAGGGCGATCTTCTCGGCGTTGATGACGATGACGAAGTCACCCGTGTCGACATGCGGGGCGAAGATCGGCTTGTGCTTCCCGCGGAGCAGGGTCGCCACCTGGCTGGCCAGCCGGCCGAGCACGACGTCGGTCGCGTCGATGACGTACCACTGACGTTCGACGTCGTTGGGCTTCGGTGAGAACGTGCGCACGGCAGTGCCTTCTGTCGGAATGTGAACTCTCGGTAGGTTGCGCAGGCACGGCGACAACCTCCGTCTCCACATGTACGGGAGAAGACGCCGGACGCGCCGTGCACCGGTCTGCGGACAGACCGATCCACACACAACGAACTAGCAGACTACCGACCCGATGGCGCCTGGTCAAAACGGCGAGGGGCACGGGGCATTGGAACGACTCATTTGAACGTTCATCAAATCCATACCCATTCGCCTCTTCTTCCCCATGGCGCAGATCTCTATATTTGACTGCGGTATGTGGCAGACCCCTCACAAAAAACACACCTTCCGTGGCCCCTTACGGGGGACTCAGATGGGTCTGCTGGCGTGCGCCGTGGCCATCCTGCTCACCGGTGTCGTGATCGGCAGGATGAGCACCCGGTCGAGCGAGGTCGACGACGTCTATCTGCGCAAGTCGGAGCCGTCCGCGTCGCCGAGTGTGAGCGCGGCGGGCGCGGTGCCGCGCGACCGGCCCACCCTCGACCACGTGCTGCGCACCGTGGCTCCGGTCGTCCCCCGGCAGGTGCCGCAGCGCCGGCCCCGGAAGGAAAGGCCGCCCTCCACGCTGATCGACGGCTCCGACAGCGGCTCGCGGCACACCGTTATCACGCCCGGGACGGACGGCGGCGACGACACGTACGACGCCGACTCGATGCGGTCCGCCTCGATGGAGGCCGAGGTCGTGCGCCTGGTCAACGCCGAACGCCGCAGGCACGGCTGCCGGCCCCTGCGTGTGGATCCCCGCCTCGTGGAGTCCGCCCGCGCGCACTCGGACGAGATGGCGTCGAGCAGGCTGTTCCGGCACAGCTCCCCTGGGGGCGCCTCTCCCTGGGACCGCATGGGCGCGGCGGGCTACTCCGACGGCGGGGCCGAGACGATCGCCAGGGGCTACCAGACCGCCGAGGCGGTCGTACGCGGCTGGATGGCCGGGCAGAGCGACCGCGCCACGCTGCTCGACTGCCGCCTGGTCGCGACCGGGGTCGGCGTGAGCACGGGCGAGGGCGGCCCGTGGTGGACCGAGGACTTCGGGTATTCCTGACGCTTCCTCATCTGTCCAAATAGCCGACTAATCTCAGCGCCATGGGTTATCCCGGCGACCAGCAACCACCTCCGCCGCATCATCCCCCCGATCCCCGCAGGCGGGACCTGCCGCCGTACTCCGGCGGGGACGACTCTCCCCTCGCCGGCCGTCGCGACGCGCCGCCCTACGGCGGGGGGCAGCCGCCGTACCAGCGCGAGCAGTCGCCGTACGCCCGCGAGCAATCGCCATACGAACGCGAACAGGCGCCCTACCAGCCCTACCCGCAGCAGCCCTACCCGCAGCAGCCCGAGCAGCAGCCGTACGCCGGACGCGGGCCGTACGAGCAGGAGAGCCCCCACCGGGTCGAGGAGCTCGCGTCGGGCCCGTACGCGTCCCCGCCCGGCGGCCAGGCGGGCGGCGACTGGGACGTGCGGCGGCAGCCGACGGCGCCGCGGGTGCCTCCGCCGCCGGAGCCCGTGTGGGATCCGGACGCGAAGGGCCCCTGGTGGCGTCGCCCCTGGGCTCTCGGCCTCGCCCTGCTGGCCCTGATCGGGGCGCTGTTCACCGGCCTGTGGTACGCCGCGCGCACCGAGAAGCCGCCGGTCGTCGCCCCGACGCCCACCACCCGCCCCTCACAGCTCGTCTCCGAGGGTCCGCCGGGCAAGTTCGGCTACACCGCCTCACGGGCGACCGACAAAAGCCCGCTGTCGCTGCGGGAACTGTTCCCCAAGGGCAAATTCGTCAAGAACAAGCGTTCGTACGTCCGCACGGCGTTCCGTAAGGAGAAAAAGTGCGCGGACGGCGTTACCGGCGACAAAATCACCAAGGCGCTCAAGGCGGGCGGATGCACGCAACTGCTGCGGGCGAGCTTCGCGGACTCCAAGGGCACGGTCATCGGCACCGTGGGCGTCGCCAACCTCAAAACCTCCGCCACGGCGAAGAAGGTCGCCTCCGCCGGAGGCGGCGGCGAGCGCAAGGACTACCTCAAGCCGCTGCCGGGCAAGGACGAGGCCACCAAGCACCTCGGCACCGGCGAGGCGTACGCGGGCGGCTGGACCCACGGCCACTATGCGGTGCTGCTCTGGTTCCAGTTCAAGGACGGCCACAAACCAGCCAAGAACGAGCTGAAACGGCTCTACCAGACCGCGGTGGACGTCACCGACGCGACTGTTTTCCCTGCCCTCGACACCCGTTCGCTGAACGGTGGTCCCAGCTGAGGCCGGGCGTTCACTGAGGTGAAAGCCGGTGGGCGACCCGGGGCGGCTCGGACCGAAACGCCCATAGGGGCACGCCGATCGCGCCCACGCCGTTACGCTTCCGGCTATGCGTGGCAAGGATTCCGGTTCCGAGCACGAACACGAAACGGCGTGGGCCCGCCGCGAGGCGGACGCCGAGGGCTCGGCGACACCTCCGACGCCACCTCCGAGCTTCGGCCAGACCCCGCCGCCCGGGTTCGGGCAGCCCCCGGCGGACGACGGCACGGCCTGGGCCCCGGACGCCGCCGGTGCGGCGGACCGGCTTCCGGCCGTGCCCCACCCGACGAGGTACGGCCCTCCTGGCGGTCTCGGGGCACCGGAACGGCCCGATGACGACCCGGAGAGCACGAACAGGTTCAGGGCCGTTCCGGCGTACGGCCCTCCGCCCGCCGCCCCCGGCGTAGCGGGAGACGCCGCCGTGCCCGGGAATGCCGGAGCATCGGAGGAAGCCGGGGGCCTTCCCGCGCCGCGCCGCCCCGGCGACGAGGCCCTCGGCCTGCCCGCGCCCGGTGAGCCGCAGCCCGGCGCCGGCCACGGAGCCGGCCCCGGAGCCGGTCACGGCGCCGTGCCTCCGCAGCCCGCGTACGGCGCGGGCACGCCCTCCTGGCCGCAGCCCGAGGGCCAGGGCATCCACTCGTGGCAGCCGACCGGCCACGGCGACCAGCAGCAGCCCGGCCACGGCGCACAGGGACATCCCGGATACGGCCCGCCCGCGTGGCAGCCCCCGGCTCCGGCCACGCCTCCGTGGCAGCCTCCGGCGGAGCACGCCGATCCGCGCCCGCCCGCCCCGGGCCCGGGCGCGCCCTCGTGGCAGCCCGAGGGCCAGGCGGTCCACTCGTGGCAGCCTCCGGCCGACCCGAACGCCGTGCGCTGGGAGCACCCCCCGGGCCCGGACGCGCCCTCCTGGCAGCCCGCGCAGCCGCCCTGGCAACCCGCACAGAGCGCGGGCGGCCCCGCGTACCCCCAGACTCCCCCGCCGCCAGGCTCGCAGCAGCCCGCGTACGGCCCCGGAACGCACCCCTGGCAGCCGCCGGCCGAGGGTGCGAACCCGGCGTGGCAGCCGCCCGCGGACGGGCCCAACCCGGCGTGGCAGCCGCCGGCCGGCACGGGAGCGCAGCCGTGGCCTCCGCATGGCCCCGGAACGCCGGCCTGGGAGCCGCCACCGCCCCCGGGCTCGGCCCCGCAGCCGTGGCAGCAGCAGCCGCCCTCCGCGGAAGCGGGAGCCCCGCACATGTGGCCCGCCCCCGTCGGCGATCCCGGCGCACAGCCCGGCCCCCAGACAGGCCCCCAGCACGGCGCACAGCCCGGCCCCCAGCACGGCGGCGTCACCTCCTGGCCCCACCCGGGCAACGAGTCGCAGTGGCCGCAGGGCCCCGCTCAGGCCGGAACGGGCGACTCCGGCCCTGCCCCGTGGCCGACCTCGCCAGGCGGCGAACCGGCCGCGCCCGGCGCGTTCGGCACGTCCCCCTCGCCGTACGACGAGGGATCTCACGGCGGGGCGTGGCAGGGCCCGGCCGGGCCCCCTGCCTGGTCGCAGCCCGGCGGCCCTCCCGCGGCGCCGGCCTCTTACGGGCCGGATCAGCAGAACACCGGTGGTCCCTGGGCCGCCCAGCCCGGCGAGGCGGCGCCCGGCGTGCCGACGTTCCACGAGTGGGGGCCCGCCCCCGCCGCGGGGCAGCCGTCCGGCGGAGAGGCCTGGCCCCAGGCGCCGGCGCCCCACCAGGGGTATCCACCCGCCGCCCCACCGCAGTACGGCCCCCAGTACGTGCCGCAGCCCGGCCCGGAATTCCCGGCCGGCCAGCCGGAGATGTACGCACAGGGAGCCGTGTCCCCGGAGGCGGTCCGCCCCGGGGAGCCCGGCGACGTGCCCGTGTGGCCGCCGCGGCTGCCCGGCGAGCCGTACCCGCAGGGGGAGATGCCGGCGGGCACCTCCTGGCCCCCGACGAACGCCTACCAGGACGAGCCCGGCTCGGCGCGGGCGCTCGAGGGCCCGTCCGGCGACCGGGCGGGCACGAACGAGTCAGGCGGCGCGCCCGGCGACGCGCCCACTCCCACCGGCACACCCGGCCACACCGCTTCGCCCGAGCACGGCACAGCACCCGACCACAGCACTGCACCCGACCACAGCACAGCACCCGACCACAGCACTGTGCCCGGCCACACCGGCATGCCCGCGGACACGGCGCATCACGCCGATGTGCCTGCCGACGGTGGTTCGCCCGCCGAAGGATCAGGACAGACGGGCGCACCCGCCGGCGAGCCCGCGTCGGGCACTTCCGGGCATTCCGGGCAGGACGCTCTCGCTGGGAGCATCCCCTCACCGGACGCGCCGGCGTCGTACCCTGCCGCTCCGGGTCACGCCGGGCCGACCGAGGGCTTCGGGACCGAGATGGCCCATTCGGTGACCCCGATCGAGGGGTTCCCTGTGCCCGGCGCACCGTACGAACCCGGCCAGGCCCTCGCGCACTCCGAACAGAGCACCCCGCACAGCTCACAGAGCACTCCGCACAGCGCACCGCAGCACCCGGCCTACGACAGGACGACGCAGCCGCTGCTCCCGCCGCAGCTCGAGGAGCCGTTCCAAGCGCCCACGCAGACACCGAACGCGCCCGGTCAGGCGCAGGACAGCGCACCGTCCGGGACACCGCTGGGGAGACAGGACGAGACACAGGGTCAGACCGCGTCTCAGTCCCCGTTCCAGTCGCCGTCCGCGACGTTCCCCTCGGATGTCCCGCCATCCGCCGCGCCCCCCGGTGTGGCGTCATCCGACACGCCGCCCCCGGGCCCGTCCACGAGCGACGGCGTCATCGGGGCGGTCTCTCCCGACCCCAATTCAGGACAGATGGCGACAACCTCTCCCACGACCGGTTCGCCCTCGCAGCCGACCGGTGAGACCCCGTTCGCGTTCACGCCGGTGACACCGGCCAAGGCGGGCAAGCCGACGCCTCCACCCGGATTCGGGCCGAACCCCTCCGCCCCCTCCCCGGAGGGCAACCTCCCGGCGACGCTGGGCCCCACCAGCCCTCCGCCCTCCGGCGGGAAGGTCAAGCGGATCCTGATGGCCGCCGGTGCGGTGGTCGTCGTGGGGGCGATCGGCACCGCGGCCTACTTCGCGTACTCGGGCGAGCCTGACGGTAATCAGGCCGCCCGTACGCCGGCGGCCACCACGGCGCCCCCCTCAGCCGAGCCGCAGCCGACTTCCGCGGTCTCCTCCGCCATCCTCGACTCGGAGCAGACCGACCCCAAGACCCTGAAGCCGGGAGAGGCGTTCCCGGACGAGAAGGTGACGCTGGCGGGCACGACGTACCGCCGGGTCAAGGTCGACGTGACCGACGACTGCGGGAAGGCGGCGGCGGGCGCGTTCGCGCAGGCCCTCAGCGAGCAGCAGTGCCGCAGGGTGCTCAGGGCCACCTACGTGGACGGCAAGCGCCAGTACGCGGTGACCACGGGCATCGCCGTGCTGCCCGGCAAGACCGAGGCCCTCGCCGTGGACCAGGCCAAGGATCTCGGCGCGAATGTCTGGTTCCGCGGCCTCGACGGCGACAAGGCGAGCCGAGCGGACAAGGTGTCGATCTCCGGCGGGTACGCCGCCGGCATGGTGTGGGGACGCTACATCGTGTTCAGCTACGCCACCTACGCCGACGGGCACACGCCGGACGCGAACGACAAGAACCTCGCGCCGATCAGCGGCGCCTTCCGCGACAACATGGCGAAGGTGATCGAAAAGCGCGCCTCACGCTGACGATCCCGGCGCGTGGCCTCCCATGCGGGGACCACGCGCCACCTCGGCCCCGGCGATCAAAGCAGGGGGCGTCGGAGCAGGTGCGTCGGGCTCGGGTGCGCAAGCCTCAGGTGCGCAGGGGTCAGGTGCTCAGCGTGCGCACGCGCCGGGTGGCGGCGGCCCGCCGCGCCAGTTCCTCCGGCCCGGGGTAGCGCACCTCCTCAAGCGTGAGACCGTGCGCGGGCGCGACGTGCACACCCGAGTCCCGTACCGCTGTCGCCAGCACCTCGGCGGGCCACTCGACGGGCCTCCTGCCCTCCCCCACGGTCAGCAGCGAGCCGACCAGCGCCCGGACCATCGAGTGACAGAAGGCGTCGGCGACCACGGTCGCGAGGAGGATCCCGTCCTCGTCCCTGACCCAGTCGAGCCGCTGCAGCTCACGGATCGTGGTCGCGCCCTCGCGTCTGCGGCAGAAGGCGGCGAAGTCGTGCTCGCCCAGCAGGCGGGCGGCCGCCGCGTTCAGCAGGTCCACGTCCAGCGGCCGGGCGTACCACAGCACCTCGCGCCGCCGCAGCGGGTCCACCCCGCCGGGGGCGTCGCCGACGCGGTAGCCGTAGCGGCGCGACAGCGCGGAGAACCGGGCGTCGAAGCCCTCGGGCGCGACGCTGACGGCGTGCACCCGCACGTCGAGGGGTAGCACCCCGGCCAGCCGCCTCGTCAGCGCAGCGAGCCACTCAGCGCCGCGCTCCCCCCACGCCTGTTCCGGATCCTCGGGGACGGGGGCACGCCCGGACGAGGCGGCGGCCAGCGCGGCGAGCGGGAGGTCGACGTGCGCCACCTGCCCCCTCGCGTGGACACCGGCGTCGGTGCGGCCCGCGACGGTGAGCGACGGCGGGGCGTCCAGGCGCAGGATGCGGCCCAGCGCGTCCTCGATCTCCCCCTGCACGGTGCGCCGCCCCGGCTGGCGCGCCCAGCCCGAGAAGTCCGTGCCGTCGTAACCCAGGTCCAGCCTCAGCCGCAGTTCTCGCTCCACGCCATCCCTCGTACGGTGCCTCGTACGGTGCACAAACGAAGAGCGGGCCCAGCATCCCCGGAAGGGAAACTGAGCCCGCTCACAGAGCCTGGGATCAGGCCTCGTCCTTCTTGTCACCCTCAACCGGCTCGGCGGCGGCCTCGGGAGCCTCCGCCGTCTCGGCGGCCTCGTCCTGCGCGGCCGGCGTCTCCTCGACCTCGGCCGGAGCGGCCTCGGCGGCGGGCGCGGCCGGAGCCGTACGGGAGACCCTGACCGGGTTCAGCTGCTCGGTGACCAGCTCGATGACCGCCATCGGAGCGGCGTCGCCCTTGCGCGGGCCGAGCTTGGTGATCCGGGTGTAGCCACCGGGACGCTCGGCGTACGTGGGGGCGATCTCGGTGAAGAGGTGGTGGACGACGCCCTTGTCGCGGACGACCGTCAGCACCTGGCGACGGTTGTGGATGTCGCCCTTCTTCGCCTTGGTGATCAGCTTCTCCGCGAGCGGGCGGAGACGCCTGGCCTTGGCCTCGGTGGTGGTGATCCGGCCGTTCTGGAACAGCGAGGTGGCGAGGTTCGCCAGGATCAGCCGCTCGTGGGCCGGGCTGCCGCCGAGGCGGGCGCCCTTGGTGGGCTTGGGCATTTCATGCTCCTCATGGATAACCCGCTCCGGCCGTGTCAGGTACCGGGGTCGGGCCGACCGGCGTACCGGTCGTGACTTGTCATCGCCGCCTCATGCCGCCCTCGACGGGCGGCACGAGACGGTGGTGCCGCTGCTGGAAGACGAGCGATCAGTACTGCTCGGTCTCGATGAACCCGCCGTCCTCGTCGTCGTACCCGCCGCCGGCGACGGCGGAGGGGTCGAACCCGGGCGGGGAGTCCTTGAGAGCCAGGCCCATCTCGTGCAGCTTCTGCTTGACCTCTTCGATCGACTTGGCGCCGAAGTTGCGGATGTCCAGCAGGTCCTGCTCGCTGCGGGCGACGAGCTCACCCACGGTGTGGATGCCCTCGCGCTTGAGGCAGTTGTACGAACGGACGGTGAGGTTGAGCTCCTCGATCGGCAGCGCCAGGTCGGCCGCGAGAGCCGCGTCCGTCGGCGACGGGCCGATGTCGATGCCCTCGGCCTCGACGTTGAGCTCACGGGCCAGGCCGAACAGCTCGACCAGGGTCTTGCCGGCCGAGGCCACCGCGTCGCGGGGCTTCATGGACGGCTTGGTCTCGACGTCGAGGATCAGGCGGTCGAAGTCCGTGCGCTGCTCGACACGGGTGGCCTCGACCTTGTAGGTGACCTTGAGGACCGGAGAGTAGATCGAGTCGATCGGAATCCGGCCGATCTCCTGGCCAGGCTGCTTGTTCTGGGCGGCGGAGACGTAGCCGCGGCCGCGCTCGACGGTCAGCTCCATCTCCAGCTTCGCCTTGCCGTTCAGCGTGGCGATGTGCAGGTCGGGGTTGTGCACCTCGACACCGGCCGGAGGCGCGATGTCGGCGGCGGTGACCTCACCCGGGCCCTGCTTGCGCAGGTACATCACCACGGGCTCGTCGTGCTCGGAGGAGACGACCAGCGACTTGAGGTTCAGGATGATGTCGGTGACGTCTTCCTTGACCCCCGGCACGGTCGAGAACTCGTGGAGCACGCCCTCGATGCGGATGCTGGTGACCGCCGCCCCCGGGATGGAGGACAGCAGCGTCCGCCGCACCGAGTTGCCGATGGTGTAACCGAAGCCCGGCTCGAGCGGCTCGATGATGAACCTGGACCGGTGCTCCTCGAGCGACTCCTCCTGGAGGCTCGGGCGCTGTGCGATGAGCATCAGGATCTCCTGGATCCGGGACGGCCCCGTCACGGTGGACGAGGAGTCCCTGGGTTACGGCGACGCCCGCTATTTGACGCCGCTCGCCTACAACCATGATGCCGTACGGCCGGGAGTGTACCGGCCGCACGGCGTCATGAACTGCCCGGGCCCTACTACTTGGAGTAGAGCTCGACGATCAGCTGCTCCTGGACCAGCGTGTCGATCTGCTGGCGGACCGGGAGCTGGTGCACGAGGATGCGCATGTTCTCGGTGGAGACGCCCAGCCAGGCCGGGACGGTCTTGTCGCCGGCGCTCGCGCGGGCCACCTCGTACGGAAGCAGGTTGCGCGACTTCTCGCGGACCTCGATGATGTCGTGCTCGCGCACGCGATACGACGGGATGTCGACCTTCTTGCCGTTCACGAGGAAGTGGCCGTGGCGCACCTGCTGGCGGGCCGCGTCACGCGACTCGGCGAAGCCGGCGCGGTAGACCACGTTGTCGAGACGGCTCTCCAGGATCTGGAGCAGGTTCTCACCCGTCTTGCCGGCCTTGCGGTTGGCTTCCTCGTAGTAGTTGTGGAACTGCTTCTCGAGGACGCCGTAGATGCGGCGGGTCTTCTGCTTCTCACGAAGCTGGAGCTGGTACTCCGACTCCTTCGGACGGCCGCGGCCGTGCTCACCCGGCGGGTACGGGCGGATCTCGATGGGGCACTTGGCGGACTCGCACTTCTTGCCCTTGAGGAAGAGCTTGGTCTTCTCACGGCGGCAGAGCTTGCAGTCCGGACCCGTGTAACGAGCCATTTCTTTCTACTCTCCTGAGCTCAGACGCGACGGCGCTTGGGCGGACGGCAGCCGTTGTGCGGGACCGGGGTCACGTCCTGGATGGACCCGACCTCGAGACCGGTCGCCTGCAGCGAACGGATCGCGGTCTCACGGCCGGAGCCGGGGCCCTTGACGAAGACGTCGACCTTGCGCATGCCGTGCTCCATGGCACGACGGGCGGCGTTCTCGGCAGCCATCTGCGCGGCGAACGGGGTGGACTTGCGAGAGCCCTTGAACCCGACGTGGCCGGCGCTGGCCCAGGAGATCACGTTCCCGTTCGGGTCGGTGATCGAAACGATCGTGTTGTTGAACGTGCTCTTGATGTGGGCGTGCCCGTGAGCGACGTTCTTCTTTTCCTTGCGGCGCACCTTCTTCGGTGCGCCCTGGCGGCTCTTCGGCGGCATTGAAGCGCTAACTCCTGGAAATGTGGCTGCTAAGGACTACTTCTTGCCCGGCTTCTTCTTGCCGGCGACGGTCTTCTTCTTACCCTTGCGGGTGCGCGCGTTCGTCTGCGTCCGCTGACCGTGGACAGGCAGCCCCTTGCGGTGCCGGATGCCCTGGTAGCAGCCGATCTCGATCTTGCGTCGGATGTCGGCCTGAATCTCGCGCCGGAGGTCACCCTCGATCTTGTAGTTCGCCTCGATGTAGTCACGCATCGGGACGAGCTCGGCATCCGTAAGCTGGTGGACGCGCAGGTCGGGGCTGATACCGGTCGCGTCAAGGATCTCCTTGGCGCGGGTGCGGCCGATTCCGAAAACGTAGGTGAGAGCGATCTCCAGCCGCTTGTCGCGGGGGAGGTCGACGCCAACCAGGCGGGCCATGGTCGGGCATTCTCCTTCAGTGTGGCGGAGGTCTTGCGCAACACTTCCCCTCCCATGCCCGGGCGAGGGCCCCGGCCTCCGACCGGGGGTCTCCCGCGTGGTACGGCTTTCGCCGCCTGCGCGGGTGTGTCACGCGATTTCGTTTTCCGGCCCGTTGCCGGTCGAGCCCGCCGCAGGGACGGACTCAGCAGGGGCCCGGTGGCGACGTACTGAGAGCTGGGCTCAGCCCTGGCGCTGCTTGTGGCGCAGGTTGTCGCAGATCACCATGACGCGACCGTGCCGGCGAATCACCTTGCACTTGTCGCAGATCTTCTTGACGCTCGGCTTGACCTTCATAGTCCTTATTCGTTCCGCATACGGCCCGTCCCGCTGACGGGGGGGCTACTTGTACCGGTAGACGATCCGCCCACGACTCAGGTCGTAGGGGCTCAACTCCACGACAACCCGGTCGTCGGGCAGGATCCTGATGTAGTGCATCCGCATCCGCCCGCTGATGTGGGCCAGGACCTTGTGACCGTTGTCGAGTTGCACCCGGAACATGGCATTCGGGAGCGACTCAATAACAGTGCCCTCAATCTCGATGGCGCCGTCTTTCTTGGCCATGGCCCTCGCGTTTCACTGATCGGATCGTCTGAGGCTTCGGAACACTAAGCAGCCGCGACCTTCGGGGCGCTTCCAGAGAGCGGCGACCAGCAAGGCCGCCTAGGCGCAAAGGTCATAGTGAACCGACAAAGGAGTGTACGGCAACCCGGGCCGAATTGCGAAACGACGGCAGGGGTCCCGACACAACCAGATCACAGAGTACCCCCCACGGGGGCATCCGGCCAATTCGGTGCCGGCCGTTCCTCGGGCCGATTCCGGGGGAAGCCGCCGCACCCGCCCGCCCGGCACCGCCGAAATGCCGGGACGGGTGGGTGCGGCCTGATCACCGCGGGGGCACGGCCCGAGCGGGGCCGTACGTCGCGACACCGGGCACCTACCCGCCCGCGGCTCCCGCGACGGCGGCCCTCCGGTAAAGAACGCTCAGGTGTCGCGCCGCGACTGTCCGCCCCTGCCGGAAATCGTGTTGATGAGGAGGATGACGCCCCAGGGACCCATGACCCACATCGGCCAGGGAGGGATCATATGCCCCGAAGTGAGCATGGTGAGGAGCCAGATCATCCAGCTCACGGCGCTGGCGGCCGCCCAGGCGGACCATGCGCCCTTCAGGCTCCCCCGCGTCTTCTCGTCACGCCGGGCGGGGTGCGGCCGTTGTACGGACTCGCTGGCGGCGGGCAGCCGGTGCAGATCGATCTCGGGCAGGTCGGAGGTGAGCTTGGCCAGTTGCCCGTACGTACGGCTCTGGTAGACCTGCTCAAGCCGCTCGTTGAACTCGTCAATGGTTAGCCTGCCCTCGGCCACGTGCTCGCGCAGTGCCGCGGCGACCCGGTCACGGTCGCCGTCGGAGGCCCGCATCTCCGGCGCTGCCGCCATCACCATCTCCCGGTCATTCGAGCGATACGACCATTATTGTTCACGCGCCGCCGGAACGGGCGCACCGGCTCAGGAGGCGCTCTCCCCCGCCTCCGCACCGACGCCGGGGAAACGGGAGGTTCCGCCGTCGAGCGCCGTGAGTACCAGGGGACCGTTCTCCGTCACTGCGACGCTGTGCTCGAAATGGGCGGAGGCGCGGCCGTCGAGCGTCACGACCGTCCAGTCGTCGGCCAGCACCTTGGTGCGGTCGGTGCCGAGGTTCACCATCGGCTCGATCGCGAAGCACATGCCGACCTCGAAACGGGGGCCGCGCCCCGGCCGGCCGTGGTTGGCCACCCAGGGGTCCATGTGCATCTCGGTGCCGATGCCGTGCCCCCCGTACTCCTGGGGGATGCCGTAGCGGCCCTGAGAGCGCACGTACTGCTCGACCTGGTGGCCGATGTCGGACAGGTGCCCGCCGACCCGCAGGGCGGCGATGCCGCGCCACATGGCCTCCTCGGTCACCCGCATGAGCTCGGTCAGCGCGGGGTCGACCTCGCCGATCCCGACGGTGATCGCCGAGTCGCCGTGCCACCCGTCGAGGATCGCGCCGCAGTCGATGGAGATGACGTCGCCCTCGCGGAGCGGACGGCGGTCGGTGGGGATGCCGTGGACGACCTCGTCGTTCACGGAAGCGCAGATCGTGGCGGGGAAGCCCTGGTAGCCCTTGAACGACGGGATCGCGCCCTCGCCCCTGATGGCATCTTCGGCGATGGCGTCGAGGTCGAGCGGCGTCATCCCGGGCCGGACCGACGTCCGGAGCAGTTCCAGCGTCCGGGCGACGACCAGGCCGGCCGCACGCATCTTCTCCAGCTGCTCGGCGCTCTTGATCTGAATTCCGTGCCGATTCTTCTTGAACACGTAACGCACCCCCTCCCGAAATTGTCCCATATAAGCCTGAACGCCACCCCATGGAGTGGAGTGGCGTTCCCGGCTGCGGTAATGAATCAGTCGGCGAACCGCCGCAGCGCCGACATCGCCCGCTGGGTGATCTCCTCGACCGGCCCGGTCGCGTCGACCCCCTGCAGGATCCCCTCGTCGGCGTAGAACGAGATCAGCGGCGCCGTCTGCTCCTGATAGACCTCCAGGCGCCGCCTGATGGTCTCCTCGCGGTCGTCGTCCCGCTGGAAGAGCTCCCCACCGCAGGCGTCGCAGACGCCCTCCACGGCGGGCGGGTCGAACACGACATGCCACACCTTGCCGCAGGAACGGCACGTACGGCGACCCGCCAGGCGGCGCACGACCTCGTCGTCCTCGACGACCAGGTTGAGGACCACGTCGAGCCCCGTGCCGAACTCGGCCAGCATCTTCTTGAGGACCTCGGCCTGGGGCACGTTGCGGGGGAAGCCGTCCAGGAGGAAGCCCTCCTGCGCGTCGTCCTCCGACAGCCGGTCACGGACCATGGCCACGGTCACCTCGTCGGGGACGAGGTCGCCACGGTCCATGTACTCCTTGGCGAGCTTGCCGAGCTCCGTGCCGCCCGAGACGTTGGCACGGAAGATGTCGCCTGTCGAGATTTTCGGGATCGACAGGTGCGAAGCGATGAACTGGGCCTGCGTCCCCTTACCCGCTCCGGGGGGCCCTACCAGGACGACGCGCACTATCTCAGGAAGCCCTCGTAGTTGCGCTGCTGAAGCTGGCTCTCGATCTGCTTGACCGTGTCCAGACCAACACCAACCATGATCAGAATGCTGGTCCCTCCGAACGGGAAGTTCTGGCTCGCTCCGGCCACCGCCAGCGCGATGATCGGGATGAGCGAGATCACACCCAGATACGGAGCGCCTGCGGCCGTGAGCCTGTTGAGCACGTAGCTCAGATACTCAGCGGTCGGCCGGCCCGGACGGATGCCCGGGATGAACCCACCGTACTTCTTCATGTTGTCAGCCACTTCAGGGGGGTTGAAAGTGATGGACACGTAGAAGTACGTGAAGAAGACGATCAGCAGGAAGAACGTGGCCATGTAGACCGGGTGGTCACCCCTGATCATGTTCTGCGCCAGCCACTCGACGACCATGTTGGGCTTCTGGCTGTTGCCGAACAGCGTGACCAGAAGCTGCGGCAGGTACAGCAGCGACGAGGCGAAGATGACCGGGATGATGCCGGCCTGGTTCACCTTGAGCGGGATGTAGGTCGAGGTGCCGCCGTACATACGGCGACCGACCATCCGCTTGGCGTACTGCACCGGGATGCGGCGCTGCGCCTGCTCGATGAACACGACGACGCCGATCATCACGACGCCGACGACCATCACGACGACGAACTTGAACGGGCTCTGCCGGAAGATGTTCACGAGCTCCGACGGGAACACCGCGATGACCTGAGTGAAGATCAGGATCGACATGCCGTTGCCGACGCCGCGGTCGGTCACCAGCTCGCCCAGCCACATGATCACGGCGGTGCCGGCGGTCATCGTGATGACCATGGTGACCAGCGGGAAGACGTCCTGGCTGAGCAGGATCTCCTGGTTGCAGTTCTGGAAGAGCTGCCCGCTGCGGGCCAGCGCGACGAACGCGGTCGACTGCAGCACCGCCAGCCCGATGGTCAGGTAACGGGTGTACTGCGTGATCTTCGCCGTCCCCGCCTGGCCCTCCTTCTTCAGGGCCTCGAGCCGGGGAATCACCACCGTCAGCAGCTGCAGGATGATGCTCGCGGTGATGTACGGCATGATGCCGAGCGCGAACACTGAAAGTTTCAACAGGGCGCCGCCGCTGAAGAGCTGCACCATCCCGTAGATGTTGGCAGCGTCTCCCGCCTGGGCCTGCTCCAGACACAGGGCCACGTTCTTGGCGTTGACCCCCGGAGTGGGAAGCACCGAGCCAAGCCGGAACAGCACGATGATGCCCAGTGTGAAGAGCAGCTTCTTGCGCAGGTCAGGCGTTCGGAACGCCCGGGTAATCGCGGTCAGCACGGTCCCTCCTGCGCGCCAGTGACGCGGTAACGGTCGGTGATGGCCCGCAAGGCGTCCATCGACATGTCTTCCTGCCAGAGTGCTTGGTCGGACACGGGTTTAGCTCCGTGCCAGGCGAACTCTAACGCACTACGGGCGCGGAGGCTCATAACGAACCTCCGCGCCTCGTGCAGCGTCATGCCTACAGCTCGGAAACCGAGCCACCGGCCGCGGCGATCTTCTCCTTCGCGCTGGCGGAGAAGGCGTGCGCCTGCACGTTCAGCGCCACGGAGATCTCGCCGGTGCCCAGCACCTTCACGGGCTGGTTCTTGCGGACCGCACCCTTGGCCACCAGGGCGTCGAGCGTGACGTCGCCGCCCTGGGGGAACAGCTCCCCGAGCCTGTCCAGATTGACGACCTGGTAGGTCGTCTTGAACAGGGCGTTGGAGAAGCCCTTCAGCTTCGGCAGCCGCCGCTGGAGCGGGACCTGGCCACCCTCGAAGCCCGGCATCACTGCCGTACGGGCCCGGGTGCCCTTGGTGCCACGGCCGGCCGTCTTGCCCTTGGAGCCCTCGCCGCGGCCCTTGCGGGTCTTGGCCTTGTTGGCGCCGGGAGCCGGACGGAGGTCGTGAATCTTGAGCGGAGCGTTCTCGGTCATGACTAGTCGACCTCCTCAACCTCGACGAGGTGCGACACCTTGGCGACCATGCCCCGGATCTCCGGGCGGTCCTCCTTGACGACGACGTCGCCGATTCGCTTCAGACCCAGCGAGCGCAGCGAGTCACGCTGGTTCTGCTGACCACCGATCTTGGAGCGGGTCTGGGTGATCTTCAGTCGAGCCACCGTCAGCTCACCGCCTTCGCGGCCGCCGCGGCCTCGGCCAGACCCTCGGCGCGAGCCTTCAGCATCGCCTTGGGCGCCACGTCCTCGATCGGCAGGCCACGCCGGGCCGCGATCTCCTCGGGGCGGCTGAGGCCCTTCAGAGCGGCCACGGTGGCGTGCACGATGTTGATCGGGTTGTCCGAGCCGAGCGACTTGGACAGCACGTCGTGGATCCCGGCGCACTCCAGGACCGCGCGAACCGGGCCACCCGCGATGACGCCCGTACCGGGCGAGGCCGGACGCAGGAGGACGACGCCGGCGGCGTCCTCGCCCTGCACCGGGTGCGGGATGGTGCCCTGGATCCGCGGAACCTTGAAGAAGTGCTTCTTGGCCTCCTCGACGCCCTTGGCGATCGCCGCGGGCACCTCCTTGGCCTTGCCGTAGCCGACCCCGACGAGACCGTTGCCGTCGCCGACGATGACCAGCGCGGTGAAGCTGAAGCGCCGGCCACCCTGGACGACCTTGGCCACTCGGTTGATCTTCACGACGCGCTCGATGTACGAGACGCCCTTGTCTGCGGCGCCGCCGCGGCGGTCATCACGACGGTCACGCCGCTCGCCACCGCCGCCGGCACCGCGACGCGGAGCTGCAGCCATCAGTGGTTCCTCTTCTCGTTGCTCTTGGGACGGGTCGCCGGTCGCGACCCATGGACCGGAGCCATCAGAACTCCAGCCCGCCTTCACGGGCGCTGTCCGCGAGAGCGGCGATACGCCCCGCGTAGCGGTTGCCACCGCGGTCGAACACGACAGCGGTGATCCCGGCGGTCTTGGCCCGCTGAGCGAGAAGCTCGCCGACCTTCTTCGCCTTCTCGGTCTTGTCACCCTCGGCGCCGCGCAGCGAGACGTCCATCGTGGACGCGCTCACCAGCGTGTGGCCCTGAGTGTCGTCGACGATCTGCACGAACAGGTGACGCGTGGACCGGTTGACGACCAGGCGCGGACGCTCGGCCGTGCCGAAGACGTTCTTGCGGACACGGCGGTGCCGGCGGGCCCGGGAGACCGTGCGGGCGGCCGTGTGCTTGCCGAACGCAGTCTTTCCAGCCATGCCTACTTACCAGCCTTTCCGACCTTGCGGCGGACAACCTCGCCCTGGTAGCGCACGCCCTTGCCCTTGTACGGGTCAGGCTTGCGCAGCTTCCTGATGTTGGCGGCGACCTCGCCGACCCTCTGCTTGTCGATGCCGTCCACGTGGAACAGGGTCGGCCTCTCGACACGGAAGCTGACGCCCTCGGGAGCCTTGACGATCACCGGGTGGCTGAAGCCCAGCGAGAACTCCAGCTCCGTCGGACCCTTGGCCTGGACGCGGTAACCGACGCCGACGATCTCGAGCGTCTTCGTGTAGCCCTGCGTGACACCCGCCACCATGTTGGCGATGAGTGTGCGGGACAGGCCGTGCAGCGCACGGACCTTGTTCTCGTCGTTCGGGCGGGTGACGGCGATGGCGCCGTCCTCGCCGCGCGAGACCTCGATGGGCTCGGCGACCGTGTGAGTGAGCGTGCCCTTGGGCCCCTTGACCTGGACTTCCCGGCCGTCGATCGTGATGTCGACACCCGCCGGTACGGGGATGGGCAGCCGTCCGATTCGCGACATGCTGAGTGCCTCCCCTCGTTACCAGACGTAGGCGAGGACTTCCCCGCCCACTCCACGCTTGCTCGCCTGCCGGTCCGTCATCAGGCCGCCGGACGTCGAGATGATCGCGACGCCCAGACCGCCCAGAACGCGGGGCAGGTTGTCCTTCTTTGCATAGACCCGCAGACCGGGCTTCGACACCCGGCGCAGGCCTGCGATGGAGCGCTCGCGGCTGGGGCCGAACTTCAGCTCCATCACGAGGTTCTTGCCAACCTTCGCGTCCTCGACGCTCCAGCCCTGGATGTAGCCCTCCTGCTGGAGGATCTCCGCGATGTGCGCCTTGATCTTGGAGTAAGGCATGCTCACGGTGTCGTGATAGGCCGAGTTCGCGTTACGCAGACGCGTCAGCATGTCTGCGATCGGGTCGGTCATCGTCATGGCCGGTGGCCTTCCTCACCGCGGTTTCCCGATGGGACCTTCGGTGTGGTCGTGGGCGCTGCGGTCAGCGCCCGGTTGATATGACTTATGTACGGCTGGCCCGCGGCGGGCTTACCAGCTCGACTTCGTGATGCCGGGCAGCTCGCCCCGGTGCGCCATCTCACGGAAGCACACGCGGCACAGCCCGAACTTGCGGTAGACAGCGCGGGGACGGCCGCAGCGGGAGCACCGAGTGTACGCCCGGACCTCGAACTTCTGCTTGCGCGCTGCCTTGACCTTCAGCGACGTCTTCGCCATGATCAGGCCTCCTTGAAGGGGAAACCGAGGAGCTTCAGCAGCGCCCGGCCCTGCTCGTCGTTCTTCGCGGTGGTCACGACCGTGATGTCCATGCCCCGCTGCCGGTCCACCTTGTCCTGGTCGACCTCGTGGAACATGACCTGCTCGGTGAGGCCGAAGGTGTAGTTGCCGTTGCCGTCGAACTGCTTCGGCGACAGGCCGCGGAAGTCACGGATACGCGGCAGCGCCAGGGACAGCAGGCGGTCGAGGAACTCCCACATGCGGTCGCCGCGCAGCGTCACGTGCGCGCCGATCGGCATGCCCTCACGCAGCTTGAACTGCGCGATGGACTTGCGGGCGCGGGCGACGGCCGGCTTCTGGCCCGTGATGGCGGTCAGGTCGCGCACGGCGCCCTCGATGAGCTTCGAGTCGCGAGCGGCCTCGCCGACACCCATGTTCACCTTGATCTTGGTGATCGTGGGCACCTGCATGATGTTCTCGATGCCGAACTCCTCGCGCAGCTTCGCGATGATCTCCTCGCGGTAGCGCTGCTTGAGGCGCGGAACGATGCGCTCGGTCTCAGTGGTCGCGGTCATCAGCTGTCCTCACCCGTCGCCTCGGCGTCGCCCTTGTCGGCGGCCTTCTTCTCGGGCTTCTTCTCGTCATCCTTGAGCTTCTTGACGTTGCTCACGTGGATGGGAGCCTCCATGGTCTGCACGCCGCCTTCCTTGGCGCCGCGCGGGCCCTGGTTGGTGACCTTGGAGTGCTTCTTGATCATGTTGACGCCCTCGACCACCACGCGCTCGTCACGCGGGTAGGCGGCGATGATCCGGCCCTTGGCGCCCTTGTCCTTGCCGGCGATGACCTGGACGAGGTCGCCCTTCTTCACGTGCAGCTTCGACATCACAGCACCTCCGGCGCGAGCGAGATGATGCGCATGAACTTCTTGTCGCGCAGTTCACGGCCCACCGGGCCGAAGATGCGGGTGCCCCGGGGGTCACCGCTGTCCTTGATGATGACCGCGGCGTTCTCGTCGAAGCGGATGTAGGAGCCGTCGGGGCGGCGGCGCTCCTTCACGGTGCGCACCACGACAGCCTTGACAACGTCGCCTTTCTTAACGCCCCCGCCGGGAATGGCGTCCTTCACCGTGCCCACGATGATGTCGCCGATTCCCGCGTAGCGCCGACCCGAGCCGCCGAGCACGCGGATGCAAAGAATCTCCTTGGCACCCGTGTTGTCGGCGACCTTGAGCCGCGACTCCTGCTGGATCACGTCTACTCCTGTGTGTCGTGCCGGTTCTCACCCTCGCGGTGAGCCTGGCCGAACCTGATGTGGTCTTTTTCCCTCGGCGACAGCCGTACGACCGCCGCCGCGGGCGGACGGGACCGATGGCCGGCCCCGCCCCTTGGACACCATCATGGGGGGCGGTCTCCCACCCCCCACGAGGCGCGTCTGTGGTGCTACTTGGCCTTCTCGAGGATCTCGACGACCCGCCACCGCTTGGTGGCCGACAGCGGCCGGGTCTCCATCAGGAGGACGCGGTCGCCGACGCCGCAGGCGTTCTGCTCGTCGTGGGCCTTGTACTTGGTCGTACGGCGGATGACCTTGCCGTACAGCGGGTGCTTGACGCGGTCCTCGACGGCGACGACGACGGTCTTGTCCATCTTGTCGCTGACGACCAGGCCCTCACGGGTCTTGCGGTAGTTCCGCTGCGTCTCAGTGGTCGGGGTCTCGGTTGCTTCAGACATCGCTCGGCTCCTTCTCGACCGTGACGATTCCGAGCTCGCGCTCGCGCATCACGGTGTAGATGCGGGCGATCTCGCGGCGGACGGCGCGCAGCCGCCCGTGGCTCTCCAGCTGACCCGTCGCCGACTGGAAGCGGAGGTTGAACAGCTCCTCCTTGGCTTCCTTCAGCTTCTGGACCAGCACCTCCTGGTCCTCGACACGCAGCTCCGCGGCGGTCAGACCCTTAGCCATCACGCCTCACCCACTTCACGCTTGACGAAACGGCACTTCATGGGGAGCTTGTGCATCGCGCGCCGCATGGCCTCGCGGGCCACGGGCTCGGCGACACCGGACAGCTCGAACATGACACGGCCGGGCTTGACATTGGCGATCCACCACTCCGGAGAGCCCTTACCGGAACCCATGCGGGTCTCGGCCGGCTTCTTCGTCAGGGGGCGGTCCGGGAAGATGTTGATCCACACCTTGCCGCCACGGCGGATGTGCCGGGTCATGGCGATACGCGCGGCCTCGATCTGGCGGTTGGTCACGTAGGAGTGCTCAAGCGCCTGGATGCCGAACTCGCCGAAGACGACCCGGGTGCCGCCCTTGGCGGCGCCGCTGCGGTCGGGCCGGTGCTGCTTGCGGTGCTTGACCCTGCGCGGGATCAGCATGGTCAGCTCCCTTCAGCACCCGGCTGCTCCGCCGGGCCGGTCTCGGGGGCGGCCTGCGCGGCCGCCTCATTCCTGGGTGCACGGTCGCCGCGGCCCGCGCCGCCACGACGGGGACGGTCGCCGCCGCCGCCGCGACGCGGACGCTCGCCCGCGCCACCGCGACGGTCGTCGCGCTCACGACGCTGGCCCGCGCGGGCGCCGGCCGCGGCCGCCTCCCGCTCGGAACGGCTGGTCGGGGCCTCGCCCTTGTAGATCCACACCTTCACGCCGATGCGGCCGAAGGTGGTGCGGGCCTCGTAGAAGCCGAAGTCCACGTCGGCACGGAGCGTGTGCAGGGGCACACGGCCCTCGCGGTAGAACTCCGAGCGCGACATCTCGGCGCCGCCCAGACGGCCGGAGCACTGGACACGGATGCCCTTGGCCCCGCTCTTCATGGCGGACTGCATGGCCTTGCGCATGGCCCGGCGGAACGAGACGCGGCTGGACAGCTGCTCGGCCACGCCCTGCGCGACGAGCTGCGCGTCGATCTCGGGGTTCTTCACCTCGAGGATGTTCAGCTGGACCTGCTTCTTGGTCAGCTTCTCCAGGTCGCCGCGGATGCGGTCGGCCTCGGCGCCGCGGCGGCCGATGACGATGCCCGGCCGGGCGGTGTGGATGTCGACCTGAACGCGGTCGGTCGTGCGCTCGATCTCGACCTTGGAGATGCCGGCCCGCTCCATGCCCTTCTGCAGCATGCGACGGATCGCCACGTCCTCGGCGACGTACGACTTGTACAGCTTGTCGGCGTACCACCGGCTCTTGAAGTCGGTCGTGATGCCGAGGCGGAACCCGTGCGGGTTAACCTTCTGGCCCACTAGCGGGTCCTTCCCTTCGGCTCGCGGGACTCCACGATCACGGTGATGTGGCTGGTCCGCTTGTTGATCCGATAGGCACGACCCTGGGCGCGCGGGCGGAAACGCTTGAGGGTCGGCCCCTCGTCGACCCACGCGCGGCTCACGAAGAGCGTCTCACGGTCGAGCTTGAAGTTGTGCTCCGCGTTCGCGATCGCGCTCGAGAGCACCTTGTAGACGGTCTCGCTCGCCGACTGGGGAGCGAACTGCAGCACGGCCTGCGCCTCCGAAGCGGGCAGCCCGCGAATGAGGTCCACCACACGGCGGGCCTTCCGGGGCGTGTGGCGCGCGTACCGCGCCTGTGCCCTGGCTTCCATCGCTTTCTCCTCTAACTGCTGGCTTGAAGGCGCTTACCGCCGGCTGCGGCGGTCTTCCTTGACGTGGCTGCGGAACGTCCGCGTGGGGGCGAACTCACCGAGCTTGTGACCGATCATCGAGTCGGTGATGAACACCGGAACGTGCTTGCGGCCGTCGTGCACGGCGATCGTGTGGCCGATCATGTCGGGCACGATCATGGAGCGCCGCGACCACGTCTTGATGACGTTCTTGGTGCCCTTCTCGTTCTGGGCGTCCACCTTCTTCTGCAGGTGGTCGTCCACGAAGGGACCCTTCTTAAGACTACGTGGCATATCGGCTGCTCCTACCGCTTCTTCCTCTTGCTCCGACGACGGATGATCAGCCGGTCGCTCGGCTTGTTCGGCTGCCGCGTGCGGCCCTCGGGCTTGCCCTTCGGGTTCACCGGGTGGCGACCACCGGAGGTCTTGCCCTCACCACCACCGTGCGGGTGGTCGACCGGGTTCATGGCGACACCGCGGACCGTGGGGCGCTTGCCCTTCCAGCGGTTGCGGCCGGCCTTGCCGATGTTGATGTTGGACTGCTCGGCGTTGCCCACCTGGCCCACCGAGGCCCGGCACCGCACGTCGACCTGACGCATTTCTCCGGACGGCATACGCAGCGTGGCGTACATGCCCTCCTTGGCGAGCAGCTGGATCTGCGCGCCGGCGCTGCGGCCGAGCTTGGCGCCGCCACCGGGACGCAGCTCCACCGCGTGGATGAAGGTACCGGTCGGGATGTTGCGCAGCGGCAGGCAGTTGCCCGGCTTGATGTCGGCCGTGGGGCCGTTCTCGACCTGGTCCCCCTGCTTGAGGCCGGCCGGGGCGAGGATGTAGCGCTTCTCACCGTCGGCGTAGTGCAGCAGCGCGATGCGGGAGGTGCGGTTCGGGTCGTACTCGATGTGCGCGACCTTGGCCGGGATCCCGTCCTTGTCGTGGCGGCGGAAGTCGATGATCCGGTAGGCGCGCTTGTGCCCGCCTCCCTGGTGCCGGGCGGTCACCCGGCCGTGGACGTTGCGGCCGCCCTTGCTGTGCAGTGGGGCAAGCAGCGACTTCTCCGGCGTGCTGCGCGTGATCTCGGCGAAGTCCGAGACGCTCGCGCCGCGCCGACCCGGAGTCGTCGGCTTGTACTTACGGATGCCCATCTTTTTCGTTCATCCTTCGTCGGTTCGTACCGGTCGGGGTCCGCCTCACGGCGGTCCCCCCGGTGCTTTCTTCCTCGGGGCCGGTCCCTCGCACTGTGGCGAGGGGCCCCTCTCCCCGCTGCGGCAGGTGTGCTAGCCGATCTGACCGAAGATGTCGATCCGCTCGCCCTCGGCCAGGCTCACGATCGCACGCTTGGTGGTCGGGCGCTGGCCGTAGCCGTGCTTGGTCCGCTTGCGCTTGCCCTGGCGGTTGATCGTGTTCACGCCGGTCACCTTGACGCCGAAGATCTGCTCGACGGCGATCTTCACCTGCGTCTTGTTGGCACCCTTGCGCACCAGGAACGTGTACTTGTTGTGCTCATCGATCAGGCCGTAGCTCTTCTCAGAGACGATCGGCTTGAGGATGATGTCACGCGGGTCGGCGATCTTCTGCATCAGGCCTCTTCCTTCCCGCTGTTCGCCAGCCGGGCCACGACCTGGTCGTAGGCCTCACGGGTGAAGACCACGTCGTCGTGGCACAGCACGTCGTAGGTGTTCAGCTGTCCCGCGTCCAGCAGGTGGACCTCGGGCGCGTTGCGCAGGCTGAGCCAGGTGAGCTCGTCGTTCTCGTCGACCACGACGAGCACGCTGCGGGCCTGCGTGATCTTCCGCAGCGCCTCCAGAGTGGCCCTGGTCTTGGGCGTGTCACCCGTGACAAGGCTGCTCACCACGTGGACGCGGCCGCCGCCGGCGCGGTCGGACAGCGCGCCCTTGAGGGCGGCCGCCTTCATCTTCTTGGGCGTCCGCTGCTCGTACGAGCGCGGCTGCGGGCCGTGGACGACGCCACCGCCGGCGAACTGCGGAGCGCGGGTCGAGCCCTGGCGGGCGCGGCCGGTGCCCTTCTGCCGGTACGGCTTCTTGCCGCCGCCGGAGACGTTGCCGCGGGTCTTGGTGGCGTGGGTGCCCTGCCGGCGCGCGGCGAGCTGGGCGACGACCACCTGGTGGATCAGCGGGACGTTGACCTTGGTCCCGAAGACCTCCTCGGGGAGGTCGACGGTCCCCGTCTTGGCGCCGCTGGCGTCGAGGACGTCAATGGTCGTGGTCACTTCGCAGCAACCCCCTTCTTGGCAGCGGTGCGGAGGAGGACCAGGCTGCCGTTGGCGCCGGGGATCGCACCCTTGATCAGGATGAGGCCCTTCTCGGCGTCCACGGCGTGCACCTTGAGGCTCTGGACCGTCGTGCGGACGTTGCCCATCCGGCCGGCCATGCGCACGCCCTTGAAGACCCGGCCCGGGGTGGCGCAGCCACCGATGGAGCCCGGGGAGCGGTGCTTGCGCTGGGTACCGTGCGAAGCGCCCAGACCACGGAAGTTGTGGCGCTTCATGACACCGGCGTAGCCCTTGCCCTTGCTCTTGCCCGTGACGTCGATGTACTGCCCGGCTTCGAAGGTGTCGGCGAGGAGCTCCTGGCCGACCGTGTACTCGGAGGCGTCGTCGGTGCGAACCTCGGCGAAGTAGCGGCGCGGGGTGATGTCGTGCTTGCGCAGGTAGTCGCCCAGGGGCTTGTTCACCTTGCGCGGGTCGATCTGTCCGTAGCCGAGCTGGACGGCGGAGTAGCCGTCGTTCTCCGGAGTGCGGACCCGGGTCACCACGCACGGACCGGCCTCGACGACGGTGACCGGGATCACCCGGTTCGCCTCATCGAAGACCTGGGTCATGCCGAGCTTCTTGCCCAGGACGCCCTTGATCTGCTTAGCCATGTCAGTGCGTTCCTTAGAGCTTGATCGAGATGTCCACGCCGGCGGGAAGGTCGAGACGCATGAGCGAGTCGACCGTCTTCGGCGTCGGGTCGATGATGTCAATCAGCCGCTTGTGCGTACGCATCTCAAAGTGCTCGCGGCTGTCCTTGTACTTGTGCGGCGACCGGATGACGCAGTACACGTTCTTCTCGGTCGGCAGCGGCACCGGGCCAGCGACCTTGGCGCCGGTCCGCGTCACCGTCTCGACGATCTTCTTGGCCGAGCTGTCGATGACCTCGTGGTCATACGCCTTGAGCCGGATGCGGATCTTCTGTCCCGCCATAATGGCCTCGGTGTCCTTCGCTGTCGTCCTATAAAGCTTCACGCGGCCTGGTGCCGCAGGTCGTTTCCACGCGACCGACGTTCCGGATCCCGTCCGGTGCTCCGTGATCTGGCAGTGGCTTCGGTCGAGGTGCGGCCGAAAGCACTGCGAGATCACGGTCTCGTCGTCCGTGGGGGGCCGTTTCCGGCCCCTCCGTGGTGCGGCGGTCAGGCCCTCACGGGCCCGACCGCCGCCCAGCGGTGCTACTACTTGATGATCTTCGTCACACGGCCGGCGCCGACGGTGCGGCCGCCCTCGCGGATCGCGAACTTGAGGCCTTCCTCCATCGCGATCGGCTGGATGAGCTGGACGGTCATCTCGGTGTTGTCACCGGGCATGACCATCTCGGTGCCCTCCGGCAGGTTCACGACACCGGTCACGTCCGTGGTACGGAAGTAGAACTGCGGCCGGTAGTTGTTGAAGAACGGCGTGTGGCGGCCGCCCTCGTCCTTGGACAGGATGTAGACCTGCGCCTCGAACTCGGTGTGCGGGGTGGTCGTGCCCGGCTTGATGACACACTGGCCGCGCTCGACGTCCTCGCGCTTGATGCCGCGCAGGAGCAGACCGACGTTGTCACCGGCCTGGCCCTCGTCGAGGAGCTTGCGGAACATCTCGACGCCGGTGACGGTCGTCGTGGTGCTCTTCTCCTTGATGCCGATGATGTCGACGGTCTCGTTGACCTTGACGACACCGCGCTCGATACGGCCGGTGACGACGGTGCCACGACCGGTGATCGAGAACACGTCCTCGATCGGCATGAGGAACGGCTTGTCGGTGTCACGAACGGGCTCGGGGACGTTCTCGTCCACGGCGTTCATGAGCTCGATGATGGAGTCGCCCCACTTCTCGTCGCCCTCGAGCGCCTTGAGCGCCGATACGCGCACGACCGGCAGGTCGTCGCCCGGGAACTCCTGGGCGGACAGCAGCTCGCGGACCTCGAGCTCGACGAGCTCCAGGATCTCCTCGTCGTCCACCATGTCGGCCTTGTTGAGGGCCACGACGATGTAGGGGACGCCGACCTGGCGGGCCAGGAGGACGTGCTCCTTCGTCTGCGGCATCGGGCCGTCGGTCGCCGCGACCACCAGGATCGCGCCGTCCATCTGGGCGGCACCGGTGATCATGTTCTTCACGTAGTCGGCGTGACCGGGGCAGTCCACGTGGGCGTAGTGGCGCTTCTCGGTCTGGTACTCGACGTGCGCGATGGAGATGGTGATTCCGCGCGCCTTCTCCTCGGGCGCCTTGTCGATCTTGTCGAACGGGGTCGCCTCGTTGAGCTGCGGGAAACGGTCGTGAAGCACCTTGGTGATCGCCGCGGTCAGAGTGGTCTTGCCGTGGTCGATGTGCCCAATGGTGCCGATGTTCACGTGCGGCTTGTTCCGCTCGAACTTGGCCTTGGCCACTGGTCTGTCTCCTTAGAGATTCTGACTTGACTTGCGTCTTTTCCTCAGGCTGTGCACGGCGGAGACACTCCCCCGCCGTGCACCGAGCGGAACAATTCGTCCCGAGCCCCTCTGGCTACGGGGCGACGATCTCTACGGCGCCCCGCCACAGTGGTGCGGAACTATTCGCCCCGAGCCTTCGCGACGATCTCCTTGGCGATGCCCGGGGGCACCTCCGCGTAGGAGTCGAACTGCATGCTGTAGCTCGCCCGCCCCTGAGTGCGGCTGCGCAGGTCGCCCACGTAGCCGAACATCTCGGAGAGCGGAACGAGCGCCCTGATCACACGGGCGCCGGACCGTTCGTCCATTGCCTGGATCTGTCCGCGACGACCGTTCAGGTCGCCGATGACGTCTCCCATGTAGTCCTCGGGCGTGGTGACCTCGACGGCCATCATCGGCTCGAGGAGTACGGCGTCTGCCTTGCGCGCGGCCTCCTTGAAGGCCATCGAGCCGGCAATCTTGAAGGCCATTTCCGACGAGTCGACCTCGTGGAAGGCACCGTCCTGAAGCGTGACCTTGACGCCGACCATCGGGTAGCCGGCGAGCACGCCGAACTCGGCCGCCTCCTGCGCGCCCGCGTCCACCGACGGGATGTACTCCCGCGGGATGCGGCCACCGGTGACCTTGTTCTCGAACTCGTAACCGTCGTTGCCCTCGCCCAGCGGCTCCAGGTCGATGATCACGCGCGCGAACTGGCCGGAACCACCGGTCTGCTTCTTGTGCGTGTACTCGACCTTGGCCACCTTGCGGCGGATGGTCTCCCGGTAGGCGACCTGCGGGCGGCCGACGTTCGCCTCGACCTTGAACTCGCGGCGCATCCGGTCGACGAGGATCTCCAGGTGGAGCTCACCCATGCCCCAGATGACCGTCTGGCCGGTCTCCTCGTCACGGCGGACCTGGAAGGACGGGTCCTCCTCGGCCAGCCGCTGGATCGCGGTCGACAGCTTCTCCTGGTCGCCCTTGGTCTTGGGCTCGATGGCCACGTTGATGACCGGCGCCGGGAACGTCATCGACTCGAGGACGACCTGCTTGACCGGGTCCGAGAGGGTGTCACCCGTGGTGGTGTCCTTCAGACCCATGACGGCCACGATCTGACCAGCGATCGCGGTGGGGCGCTCCTCGCGCTTGTTCGCGTGCATCTGGTAGATCTTGCCGATCCGCTCCTTCTTGCCCTTGACCGAGTTCACCACAGTGGTGCCGGCCTCGAGCGTTCCGGAGTAGACGCGGATGTAGGTGAGCTTGCCCAGGTGCGGGTCACTCATGATCTTGAAGGCCAGCGCCGCGAAGGGCTCGCTCGGGTCCGCGTGGCGCTCGATGGTCTCCTCCTCGTTGCCCACCGCGTGGCCCTTGAAGGCCGGGATGTCGGTGGGAGCCGGGAGGTAGGCGACGATCGCGTCGAGCAGGGGCTGCACGCCCTTGTTCTTGAACGCGGTGCCGCACAGGACCGGGTTGATCGAGCCGGTGATGGTCGCCCGGCGGATGGCCGCGACGAGCTGCTCCTCGGTGGGCTCGACGCCCTCCAGGAAGAGCTCCATGAGCTCGTCGTCGTTCTCGGCGACGGTCTCGACGAGCTTGTCGCGCCACTCACGAGCGGCGTCGGCGTGGTCGGCCGGGATGTCGACGGTGTCGTACATCTCGCCCTTGGCCGCCTCGGCGCTCCAGAGCAGACCCTTCATCCTCACCAGGTCGATGACGCCCTTGAAGTCGGCCTCGACGCCCCAGGGAAGCTGGATGACCGCCGGGGTGGAGCCCAGCCGGTTGATCATCATGTCGACACAGCGATGGAACTCCGCGCCGACCCGGTCCATCTTGTTCACGAAGCAGATGCGGGGCACGCCGTACCGGTCGGCCTGGCGCCAGACCGTCTCCGACTGCGGCTCCACGCCGGCGACGCCATCGAACACCGCGACCGCGCCGTCGAGAACACGCAGCGACCGCTCGACCTCGATGGTGAAGTCCACGTGTCCGGGCGTGTCGATGATGTTGATCGTGTGATCAAGCCAGCTGCAGGTGGTCGCGGCGGAGGTGATGGTGATGCCGCGCTCCTGCTCCTGCTCCATCCAGTCCATGGTGGCAGCGCCCTCATGGACTTCACCGATCTTGTAGTTGATGCCGGTGTAGAACAGGATGCGCTCAGTCGTCGTGGTCTTGCCCGCGTCGATATGGGCCATGATCCCGATGTTGCGGACCCTGGCCAGGTCAAGAGCGGTCGTGGTGGCCACTTCTTCGCGTCCTTAACTCGTCGTCGGTGCTCACTACCAGCGGTAGTGGGCGAAGGCCTTGTTGGACTCGGCCATCTTGTGCGTGTCCTCGCGCCGCTTGACGCTGGCGCCGAGGCCGTTGCTCGCGTCGAGCAGCTCGTTCATGAGCCGCTCGGTCATGGTCTTCTCGCGGCGCGCGCGGGAGTACTGGACGATCCACCGCAGCGCCAGCGTGGTGCTGCGCGAGGCCTTGACCTCGACCGGCACCTGGTAGGTGGCGCCACCGACGCGACGGCTCTTCACCTCGAGCGTCGGGCGGACGTTGTCGAGAGCGCGCTTGAGGGTGACGACCGGGTCGTTGCCGGTCTTGTCCTTGCAGCCCTCGAGGGCGCCGTAGACGATCGACTGCGCGAGGGAGCGCTTGCCGTCCAGGAGAACCTTGTTGATAAGCGCGGTGACCAGCGGCGAGTTGTGCACCGGGTCAGCGACCAGCTGGCGGCGGCCAGGGGAACCCTTGCGCGGCATGTCAGCTCTTCTCCTTCTTAGCGCCGTAACGGCTGCGGGCCTGCTTGCGGTTGCGGACGGCCTGGGTGTCCAGCGAACCACGGATGATCTTGTAGCGAACACCCGGCAGGTCCTTCACACGACCACCACGCACGAGCACCATCGAGTGCTCCTGGAGGTTGTGGCCCACCCCAGGGATGTAAGCCGTGACCTCGATGCCGTTGGTGAGCCGAACACGGGCCACCTTGCGCAGCGCCGAGTTGGGCTTCTTGGGGGTCGTCGTGTAAACGCGGGTGCAAACGCCGCGCCGCTGCGGGCTCCCCTTGAGGGCAGGAGTCTTGGTCTTGCTGACCTTGTCCTGCCGGCCCTTACGGACCAACTGCTGAATGGTGGGCACCGCGTCTCCGTTTCGTGCCTAGCCGGTGATACGTAGAACCCGATCGAGGTGGCGATGCCGCCTCCCACAGGCTTGCAGGTACTGCCGGTGTCATGACCTGCTGGTTTTCCATCCCCTTCGACCCCCGCGCTCGGGCGTGTCGCGCTCTTGTCGCATCACACCCGGGCGGACCCGGTCGATCTGGAGGAGTCACGCGGCGCCCCCGCACACCCCTCTCGTCGAGAAGTGGCATTCAAGCGCACGCATGCGAGCCCACAGACGGGCACGAAGGTAAAGCCTACCCGCCCCCGTACAACACGTCAAAACAGAGGAGGACGCCCCGGAGGGACGTGCCCCGCTGTCTCGACGTGTCGCTGCGCCGACGGCCCAAGCAGGACCGCCGAAGGACTCGGCCTCCCATCATACCGTCCCCACGAGCCGCTTCTCACGGTTTCCACGCCGTCCCCGCCCGGCACCGCGCGCGGACGCGGACGCGGACAACGGAAAGCGGCCCGGGACGGGATGCCCCGGGCCGCTTCCGTACGTCCCCGCCGCGGCGATCGCTCACCGCGGCGACCTGTCAACGGCCGTACTGACCGAAGTCGTACTCCTCCAGCGGGACGGCCTCGCCGCTGCCGGAGCCGAAGGTGTAGTCCGCAGCCGAGCCGTCGTAGCCGCCGACCGTGTACATCGCGGCCTTGGCCTCCTCGGTCGGCTCCACCCGGATGTTGCGGTACTGGGGCATGCCCGTACCGGCCGGGATGAGCTTACCGATGATGACGTTCTCCTTGAGGCCGAGCAGCGAGTCCGACTTGGCGTGGATCGCCGCGTCGGTGAGGACTCGCGTCGTCTCCTGGAAGGACGCCGCCGACAGCCACGACTCGGTGGCCAGCGAGGCCTTGGTGATGCCCATCAGGACCGGACGGCCGGAGGCCGGCTGGCCGCCCTCCGCCACGGTCTGACGGTTGAGCGCCTCGAAGCGCGGCCGCTCGACCAGCTCACCGGGCAGCAGCTCGGTGTCGCCGGACTCCAGCACGTTCACGCGCTTGAGCATCTGCCGGACGATGACCTCGATGTGCTTGTCGTGGATCGACACGCCCTGCGAGCGGTAGACCTGCTGCACCTCGTCCACCAGGTGGAGCTGGACGGCGCGCGGGCCGAGGATGCGCAGGACCTCGTTCGGGTTGCGCGCACCGGCGATCAGGAGCTGGCCGACGTCCACGTGCTGCCCCTCGGAGACCAGCAGCCGCGACCGCATCGACACCGGGTAGGCGACCTCGTCGGAGCCGTCGTCCGGGGTGACAACGATCTTGCGCGTCTTGTCGGTCTCGTCGATCCGGACCCGGCCGGCGACCTCGCTGATCGGGGCCACACCCTTGGGGATGCGGGCCTCGAACAGCTCCTGGACACGCGGCAGACCGTGGGTGATATCCGCACCCGCCACACCACCGGTGTGGAAGGTACGCATGGTCAGCTGGGTGCCGGGCTCACCGATCGACTGGGCCGCGATGATGCCGACGGCCTCGCCGACGTCCACGAGCTTGCCGGTGGCCAGCGAACGGCCGTAGCAGGTCGCGCAGACACCGATCTTGGCCTCGCAGACGAGCGTGCTGCGGGTCCTGACCGTCTCGATGCCGACGTTCACCAGCGCCGTCACCACGTCGTCGTTGATGTCGACGCCCGCGGACGCGATGAGCTTGCCGTCCACCTCGACGTCCTCGGCCAGGATGCGGCCGTGCACGTTGCTCTCGGCGTTCTCGGCCTTGACCAGGTTGCCCTGAGAGTCGCGCTCGCCGACGTGCAGCGGGACGGCCCGGTCGGTGCCGCAGTCGATCTCGCGCACGATGACGTCCTGCGCGACGTCGACCAGACGACGGGTCAGGTAACCGGAGTCGGCGGTCCGGAGGGCGGTGTCCGCCAGACCCTTCCGCTGACCGTGGGTCGAGATGAAGTACTCCAGCACCGACAGGCCCTCACGGAAGGAGGACTTGATCGGCCGCGGGATCGTCTCACCCTTGGTGTTGGACACCAGGCCGCGGATGCCGGCGATCTGCCGGACCTGCATGCGGTTACCGCGGGCGCCGGAGTTGACCATCATCCAGACCGGGTTGGTCGCCGGGAACGCGTTGACCATGTCGGTCTCGACGTCCGCCGTCGCGTGGGTCCAGATCTCGATGAGCTCCTGACGGCGCTCCTCGTCGGTGATCAGACCGCGGTCGTACTCCCGCTGGACCTTGTCGGCCCGCCTCTCGTACGACTCCATGATCTCGGCCTTGTTCGGCGGCGCCACGACGTCCTCGATGGAGATCGTGACACCGGCGCGGGTCGCCCAGTAGAAGCCGGCGTCCTTCAGCGAGTCGAGCGCGTTGGCCACCTCCACCTTCGGGTACCGCTCGGCCAGCTCGTTGACGATCGCCGAGAGCTGCTTCTTGCCGACCTGGTAGTTCACGAAGGGGTAGTTGGCGGGCAGCGTCTGGTTGAACAGGCACCGGCCCAGCGTGGTCTCCAGCCGGATCGGGTCGCCGGACTCCCAGCCCTCGGGGGCCTCCCAGCCGCGCGGCGGCGGGACGTCCTTGAGCCGCACGTGGACCTTGGCCTGGATGTCCAGCTCGTGGCGGTCGAAGGCCATGAGAGCCTCCGACACCGTGGCGAACACCCGGCCCTCGCCGACGCCGCCCTCCTTCTGGGTGGTCAGCCAGTACAGACCGATGACCATGTCCTGGGTGGGCATCGTCACCGGCTTGCCGTCCGCCGGCTTGAGGATGTTGTTCGTGGACAGCATCAGGATCCGGGCCTCGGCCTGGGCCTCGGCCGACAGCGGCAGGTGCACCGCCATCTGGTCGCCGTCGAAGTCCGCGTTGAACGCGGTGCAGACGAGCGGGTGGATCTGGATGGCCTTGCCCTCGACGAGCTGCGGCTCGAAGGCCTGGATGCCCAGGCGGTGCAGGGTGGGCGCGCGGTTGAGCAGCACCGGGTGCTCGGTGATGACCTCTTCGAGCACGTCCCACACGACCGGCTTGGACCGCTCGACCATCCGCTTGGCGGACTTGATGTTCTGCGCGTGGTTGAGATCGACCAGGCGCTTCATCACGAACGGCTTGAACAGCTCCAGCGCCATCTGCTTGGGCAGGCCGCACTGGTGGAGCTTGAGCTGCGGGCCGACGACGATGACCGAACGGCCGGAGTAGTCGACGCGCTTGCCGAGCAGGTTCTGCCGGAAACGACCCTGCTTACCCTTCAGCATGTCGCTGAGGGACTTCAGCGGACGGTTGCCGGGGCCCGTGACCGGGCGGCCGCGGCGGCCGTTGTCGAACAGGGCGTCGACGGCCTCCTGGAGCATCCGCTTCTCGTTGTTCACGATGATCTCGGGCGCGCCGAGGTCGAGCAGACGCTTGAGGCGGTTGTTCCGGTTGATGACCCGGCGGTACAGGTCGTTCAGGTCCGAGGTGGCGAAGCGGCCACCGTCGAGCTGGACCATCGGCCGCAGGTCCGGCGGGATCACCGGGATGCAGTCGAGGACCATGCCGCTCGGCGAGTTGCGGGTGTTGAGGAACGCCGCGACGACCTTGAGCCGCTTGAGGGCGCGGGCCTTCTTCTGGCCCTTGCCGCTGCGGATGGTCTCCCGCAGGTTCTCCGCCTCGGCCTCCAGGTCGAAGCCGGTCAGCCGCTCCTGGATGGCCTGGGCGCCCATGCCGCCGCGGAAGTAGCGGCCGAACCGGTCGCGCATCTCGCGGTAGAGCAGCTCGTCGCCCTCAAGGTCCTGGACCTTGAGGTTCTTGAAGCGGCTCCAGACCTCCTCGAGCCGGTCCAGCTCGCGCTGGGCCCGGTCGCGGAGCTGGCGCATCTCACGGTCGGCGCCCTCACGCACCTTGCGGCGGGCGTCGCCCTTGGCGCCGGCGGCCTCCAGCTCGGCCAGGTCGGCCTCGAGCTTCTTCTGGCGGGCCTCGATGTCGGCGTCGCGGCGCTGCTCGATGTGCTGCCGCTCGACGGAGATCTTCGCCTCCAGCGACGGCAGGTCGCGGTCACGCATCTCGGTGTCGACATGCGTGATCATGTACGCCGCGAAGTAGATGACCTTCTCCAGGTCCTTCGGGGCCAGGTCGAGCAGGTAACCGAGGCGCGACGGGACGCCCTTGAAGTACCAGATGTGGGTGACCGGAGCGGCAAGCTCGATGTGGCCCATCCGCTCGCGGCGCACCTTGGCGCGCGTGACCTCGACGCCACAGCGCTCACAGATGATGCCCTTGAAGCGGACGCGCTTGTACTTGCCGCAGTAGCACTCCCAGTCCCGGGTCGGACCGAAGATCTTCTCGCAGAAGAGCCCGTCCTTCTCCGGCTTGAGGGTCCGGTAGTTGATGGTCTCCGGCTTCTTCACCTCGCCGTGCGACCACTGCCTGATGTCGTCGGCGGTCGCGAGGCCGATGCGCAGCTCGTCGAAGAAGTTGACGTCGAGCACTAGATAATCCCCTTTTGAATCAGACCTCGTCGACGGTCATCGCGCCCTCGTGGGGACGCCGGGACAGGTCGATGCCGAGCTCCTCCGCCGCGCGGAAGACGTCCTCGTCGGTGTCCCTCATCTCGATCGACATGCCGTCGCTGGAGAGAACCTCGACGTTC